>NZ_MUZA01000045.1 GCF_021442385.1 Micromonospora sp. MH99 | reverse complement strand
CGCGCGGCGGCGGCCGAGCTGGCGCGGCTCGCCGCTGCGGGGGTTCCCGGCGCGCACCCCGACGACTGGTGGGGGTTGCGCGGCCTCTCGGACGACCGGCCGCTGGTCGACGAGGGGGCGCCGGTGCGGGTCACGCCGTCGGCGATGGAGAGCGCGCTGCGGTGCAGCCTGCGCTGGCTGCTGGAACGGCACGGGGGCAGCGGCCCGACCAGCACCGCGCAGGGCGTGGGCAACCTGGTGCACGCCGCCGCGATGCTCGCCGAGGACGCCAGCGCCGACCGGGGCGCGCTGCTCGACTACGTGGCCGCCCGGTTCGACGCGATCGAGCTGGCGGCCCGGTGGATGGCCGGGCCGGAGCGGGAGCGCGCCGAGGCGATGGTCGACAAGCTGCTGCGCTGGCTGGCCACCAACCCGCGCCGGCTGCTCGCCATCGAACACGAGTTCGCGGTCCGCCTGGACGATCCGCAGCGACCGGTGGACCTGACCGGGCGGGTCGACCGGCTGGAGGTCGACGAGGCCGGCCGGCTGGTGGTGATCGACCTCAAGACCGGCAAGTCGACGGCGGTGACCGGCTCCGAACTGGCCGAGCATCCGCAACTCGGCGCGTACCAGGCGGCGGTGGAGGCGGGTGCGTTCGCCGAGTTCGGCGACGAGTCCGGCGGCGCGGCGCTGGTGCAGCTCGGCACGTCCGCGAAGGACGCCCGGGAGCAGAATCAGCCGGCGGCCGGCGAAGGGCCCGCGGCCGGCTGGGCGACCGCGCTGGTCCGGCGGACCGCCGATACGATGGCAGCCGCCACGTTCGCCGCGGTGGCCAACTCGAAGTGCCGGGTCTGCCCGGTGCGCACCAGCTGCCCGGTCTCCGGGCAGGGGCGCCAGGTGGTCGAGCCGCCGACCGTCCGACGTCCGGAGAATCCATGACCCAGCCCACCCTGTTCGGCGCGGGCCCCGCGCCGGCGCCCCGGCTGGCGGACTCCGGGCCCCGGTACACCCCGGTGGAGCTGGCCAAACTGCTGCGGCTGCCGGCGCCCACCCGGGAGCAGGCCGCGATCATCGCCGCTCCGGTGGAGCCGCTGCTGGTGGTGGCGGGGGCCGGGTCCGGCAAGACCGAGACGATGGCCGCGCGGGTGGTCTGGTTGGTGGCCAACTCGTACGTGCGCCCCGAGCAGATCCTCGGACTGACGTTCACCCGCAAGGCGGCCGGCGAACTGGCCCACCGGGTCCGCACCCGGCTCGACCAGCTGATCCGCCGCCTCGGCCGGCAGGGCCGCGACCCACTGGACGACCCGCTCGCGGGTGAGCCCACCGTCTCCACCTACCACTCGTACGCCGGGCGGATCGTCACCGAGCACGGTCTGCGGGCCGGCTACGAGCCGTCCACCCGGCTGCTCACCGAGGCGTCCCGGTGGCAGTTGGTGGACCTGCTGGTGCGCAACTACGACGGCGACATGTCCGAGGTGGACCGGATGCCGAGCACCATCACCGACGCGGTGCTGGCGCTCGCCGGTGAGCTGGACGAGCACCTGGTCGCGCCGGACCAGCTGGCCGCCTGGACCGGCCGGTTCTTCGCCGAGGTGCAGTCGCGGCCGGGCCGGGTGTACGCCGACGTGCGCAAGGCGCTCGCCCTGCAACAGACCCGGCTGCGCCTGCTGCCGCTGGTGCGGGCGTACGCGCGGCGCAAGGAAGACTTCGAGGCGATGGACTTCGCCGACCAGCTCGCCCGGGCGGCGCGGGTGGCCCGGGATCACCCGGGGGTCGGCGAGATCGAGCGGGACCGCTTCCGGGTGGTGCTGCTCGACGAGTACCAGGACACGAGCCACGCGCAGGTGGTGCTGCTCAACGCGCTGTTCGGTGGCGGGCACCCGGTGACGGCGGTGGGTGACCCGTGCCAGTCCATCTACGGCTGGCGGGGCGCCAGCGCGGGCACCCTGGACCGGTTCCCCACCGAGTTCGCCCGCGCTGACGGTGAGCCGGCCCCGGCCCTCGGGCTCACCACCAGCTGGCGTAACCGTCCGGAGATCCTCCGGGTGGCGAACGCCCTGTCCACGCCGTTGCGCGCGGCCGGTGCCCGGGTGCCGGAGCTGCGCTCCGCGCTGACCGTCCGCGACCCGATCCCGCACCGCAGCCCCGGCGGCGCGGCCGGTGGCACTGTGCACTGCGCGCTGCTGCCCACGTACGCCGACGAGGCGGCGTGGATCGCCGACAGTGTGCTCGCCGCCTGGCGCGGCGCGGCCCGGATGCCCGGCGCGGCGCCGGAGCACATCCCGGTGGCGCAGCGCCCGACGACAGCGGTGCTGGTCCGGGTCCGCAGCCAGATCCCGGCGATCGAGTCGGCGTTGCGCGAGCGCGGCCTGCCGGTGGAGGTGGTGGGCCTCGGCGGTCTGCTGGACACTCCCGAGGTCCGCGACGTGGTGTGCACGCTGCGCGTGCTTGCCGACCCGACCGACGGGGCCGCGCTGCTGCGGTTGCTCACCGGCGCCCGCTGGCGGATCGGGCCGCGTGACCTGGTGGCGCTGCACCGGCGGGCCCGGGCCATCGCCAACGCCCGACGGCAGGTGGCCGCCGACGACACCTCGGACATCACCCCCGACCTGCTGGACGAGGCGACCCTGGTGGAGGCGTTGGCCGACCTCGGCCCGGCGCAGGCGTACTCGGCGGAGGGGTTCGCGCGGCTGCGGGCGTACGGCATGGAGTTGGCGCTGTTGCGCTACCGCCTGGACCAGGCCCTGCCGGATCTGATCGCGGACATCGAGCGGACCATCGGCCTGGACGTGGAGGTCGCGGTGCGTGCCGGCCGCGACGGCGCCGGCGACGCCGGCCTGGCCCGGGGGCACCTGGACGCCCTCGGCGACGTGGCGGCCCGCTTCAGCGGAGAGACGCCCGGCGCGACGCTGTCCGGCTTCCTGTCCTATCTGGCCGCCGCCGAGGACGAGGAGCGCGGTCTCGCCCCGGGCGAGGTCGAGGTCGTGGAGGGCGCGGTGCAGGTGGTCACCGCGCACGCCGCCAAGGGTCTGGAGTGGGACGTGGTGGCGGTGGCCGGGCTGTGCCGTGGGTCGTGGCCCGGGCCGGTGCGCAACTCCGACCACTGGCTGGGCGGGCTCGGTGTGCTGCCGTTCCCGCTGCGCGGCGACGCCGACGGGTTGCCGGAGCTGGCGCTCGACGACGCCGCCGACCAGCGGGCCGTGGCCCGGGCGGTGGCCGACTTCACCGACGCCTGGCGGGCCCACGACGAGCGGGAGGAGCGCCGGCTGACGTACGTGGCGGTCACTCGCCCGCGCCGGCTGCTGCTGTGCTCCGGCTACTGGTGGGGGGAGGGCACGAAGCGGCCGCGGGGTCCGTCGGTTTTCCTTCGCGAGGTGTACGACGCCTGCCTGGACGGCGGCCCGGGGCACCTGGTCGACGCGTGGGCGCCGGAGCCCACCCCGGACGCCACGAACCCCACGGCCGAGGTGGTGCTGCGCGCGGAGTGGCCGGCCGACCCGCTGGGTGGTCGCAGGCCGGCGTTGGCCGAGGCGGCCGGGCTGGTGCGCCGCCTGATGACGGACGGTCCGGCGTCGGTGGCTGTCGGGCCGGTGGGACCGGTGGTCGCCACGCCGATCGGGCCGGCGGCCGAGCCGGAGCCCGATCCGGAGGTGGCGCGCTGGCGGCGTGAGGCGGATCTGCTGCTGGCCGAGCGGACCGAGCTGACCAGGCTGTCCGGCGCGGTCGAGGTGGCCCTGCCCGGGCAGTTGAGCGTCACCCAGCTGGTGGCGTTGCGGCGTGACCCGGCCGGGCTGGCCCGTACGCTGCGCCGTCCGGTGCCGACCGAGCCGAACCCGTACGCCCGTCGCGGCACCGCGTTCCATGCCTGGTTGGAGCAGCGCTTCGGCGCCGACCGTCTGCTCGACCTGGACGAGCTGCCCGGTGCGGCCGACGCGGACGCCGCGCCGGACGAGGCGCTCGTCGAGTTGCAGGAGCGGTTCCTGGCCAGCGAGTGGGCCGACCGGTCACCGGTGGAGGTGGAGGTGCCGTTCGCCACGGTCATCGCCGGAGTGGTGGTGCGGGGTCGGATGGACGCGGTCTTCGCCCGGCCCGGTGGGCGGTTCGACGTGGTCGACTGGAAGACCGGCGCGCAGCCGACCGGGCCGGCGGCGGAGGTGGCCGCCGTGCAGTTGGCCGTGTACCGGTTGGCCTGGGCGGAGCTGGCTGGCGTGCCGGTCGACCGGGTGGGCGCGGCCTTCCACTACGTCCGCCACGGCACGACCGTTCGGCCCGCCGACCTGCTGGATGTGACCGGCCTCACGGCCATGATCAGCCAGTTGCCCGAAGATTCCGCCCAAGATTGACCGCTCGCGGGAAAACCATGATACGTTGACCGGGTTGCAGTTTTGGTTACCAGAGACTCTGTGTGCGCCTGGCGGGATTGTGGCCCCAGGCGCTCTTTGTTGTGTCCGGAGTTCTCCGGGCGGGGCGACCAGAAGCGACAGGCGATTCGCGCATCCCCGCGCGGAGCGCTCCTCTTCGGGCGCGCAACAAGTGCGAGTCCGACGTTCCGTCAAGGAGACGAAACACATGGCTATTGGCACCGTGAAGTGGTTCAACGCTGACAAGGGCTTCGGCTTCATCACCCCGGACGGCGGCGGCGCTGACGTCTTCGCCCACTTCTCGGCGATCCAGTCCTCCGGCTACCGGAGCCTGGACGAGAACCAGCGGGTCGAGTTCGAGGTGACCCAGGGCCAGAAGGGCCCGCAGGCGGAGAACATCCGCCCGCTCTGATCTTCGGATCGGTCAGCATTACCTGTCGCGCCCTCCGGGTGTGACGGTGACGGGACCGGCCCGCCTCGCCGCCTGCCTCCGCAGGCGGCGGCCCGGCGGCGGGCCGGCCCGTACTCCAATCGGTTCGTGCTTGTGAGTCCTGGCTGCCCTGCGCCGCCGGTTGACAGCGCCGACTTCGGCGCCTCCCTCGACACGTGCCGCGTCGAGGAAGGCTTCTGCGTGACCACAGTTATTCCGTCTTTCGCCCATACCGGTCTGGCGCCGGCGCTGCTGAGCGCGCTGACCGCACAGGGCATCACCGAGCCGTTCCCGATCCAGTCGGCCACTCTTCCGGACTCGCTCGCGGGCCGGGACGTGCTCGGCCGGGGTCGTACCGGCTCGGGTAAGACGCTCGCCTTCGGGCTTCCCCTGCTCTCGCGCACCGCCGGCCGTAAGGCCCGGCCGGGTCGCCCGCTGGCCCTGGTGCTGGTGCCGACCCGCGAGCTGGCGCAGCAGGTGACCACCGCACTGGCTCCGTACGCCCGCGCCGTCGGCCTGCGCTGCGCCACAGTCGTCGGCGGCTTGTCGTTGCAGCGCCAGGCGGACGCGCTGCGCGCCGGCGCCGAGGTGGTCGTGGCGACTCCCGGCCGGCTGCACGACCTGATCAACCGTGGCGACGCCCGGCTCGACCAGGTCGAGATCACCGTGCTGGACGAGGCCGACCAGATGGCCGACATGGGCTTCCTGCCGCAGGTGACCAAGCTGCTGGAGCAGGTCGCCCCGCAGGGTCAGCGGATGCTCTTCTCCGCCACCCTGGACGGCGGTGTGGACCGGTTGGTCCGCCGCTTCCTCAGCAGCCCGGTCACCCACTCGGTCGACCCGGGCACCGCCACGGTCACCGCGATGACCCACCACGTGCTGCACGTCGACGCGCTCGACAAGCCCGACGCGCTGACCCGGATCGCCGCCCGTGAGGGTCGCACCATCCTCTTCATGGGCACCAAGCACCGCGCGGACCGGCTCGCGCGCCAGTTGCTCTCCAAGGGTGTACGCGCCGCCGCGCTGCACGGTGGCAAGTCGCAGCCGCAGCGCACCCGCATCCTGGAGCAGTTCCGCAACGGCCAGGTGACCGCCCTGGTCGCCACGGACGTGGCGGCCCGGGGCATCCACGTCGACGGCCTCGACATGGTCGTCAACGTGGACCCGCCGACCGAGGCGAAGGACTACCTGCACCGGGGCGGTCGGACGGCCCGCGCCGGCGAGTCCGGCTCCGTGGTCACCCTCGTCCTGCCCGAGCAGCGCCGGGACGTGTCCCGGCTGATGGCCACCGCAGGCATCCGGCCGCAGTCGGTCCAGGTGCGCCCGGGTGACGAGGCGCTGGTTCGGGTCACCGGGGCGCGTGAGCCGTCCGGTGTGCCGGTGACGATCGCCGCCCCGCCGGTGGCTGTCAGTCGGGGACGCGCAGCCGGTGGCTCGGCCACCGACGGCGGCGCCCGCCCGGCGCACCGCGCGTCGGGTCGGTCCCGTCGCCCGCGCCGCCCGCGTACCGTCTGACGCTCCACGCACGTCACCGACCCGCCCCGCTTCGGCTGGGCGGGTCGGTTTGTGTGCGGGGTGGTCCGGGTCGCGCCCCGGATCGGCCTCCTCGACTGTCGTGGCGGTCGATGAACCGCGCCGCCCGGCCACCGGACGAGTCGAATATCAGCCGCGGCTTGGTCGGCTGGCCGACTGTGCCCCGGCCCGGTGTGGTCGAAGCTGGCCACCGGGGGAAGCCGGGCGGGGGGCCCGGTGTGGGAGGGGTGACCATGGCGGGCGAAGCCGGCTCGGGGGCGCTGCGCGAACTGATCCTGGTGGCCGCGGTCGGGCTCGCCGGGTTGCTGCTCGCGATGGTCGCGGCGTTCGCGCCCTGGCATGCCACCGCGGGGGGCAATGCTCCTGCCGGTCTGGTGGAGCTGCACAGTCCCGACGACCCGGGCTCCGGCCCGACGGTCGAGCACCGGGGCTGAGCAGCGACCGGCCGACCGGTGCCAGCCCAGGGGCAGGCCCGGTCAGGATCGGTACGAGGTGTGGTCGGGTCGGCGGGGCACCGACCCGACCACACCGCCCACGAGCCACGCCACCACGATCCCCCGCGCGGCCACGACCGCGCCGCCCCGACCGCGCCGCCCCGACCGCGCCGATCTTGCATTTCCTGTCGTTGATTCGTTGCGATGCATCCCCTTTATCGCGACAGAAAGTGCAAGATCGCGGGGTCGGGGTCGGGGTCGGGGTCGGCGCCTGGGGTGCGGGGCTTGGGTGGTTAGGGGGTGGGGGTTTGGTTGTGGGTCAGCAGGTTTGCCAGGGTGGTGCTGTCGACGACTGTGGCGATCGCCCCGTGCACGGCCAGCCAGACGTCGGTGAGCCCGGCGGCCACCCCGTGGTAGCCGGCGCGTTCGGCCGGCAGCCCGCGTACCGTGGTCAGCGATCCACCGACCGCGCGCAGCACATCCCCAACGGTGATCTCCTCGGCTGGCCGGGTCAGCGTGTATCCGCCCTCGGCGCCGCGGTGGCTGTGCAGCAGGCCGGCACGGCGCAGGTCGAGCAGGATGCCCTGCAGGAAGCTGAGCGGGATCTCCTGCGCCTCGGCGAGGCTGCCCGCCTTCACCAACTCGCCAGCGCCACCACCGCCTGCGCCACCACCGCCTGCGCCACCACCGGCAGCGCCACCACCGGCCGCGTCGCCGCCGCGTACGGCGGCGGCGACGGCCAGCATCGCCCGGAGCGCGTAGTCGCTGCGCGCGGAGACGTACACGTCACTGACCAGCCTGGTCCAGTACGCCCCAGCGACGGCGGATCGCCTTGTCGGCCGCGCCGAAGGCCGCGTCCACGACGAGGCCCAGCACCAGGATGACGATCATTGTGGAGAGCAGCCACGGCGCGTCGGACAGCTCCCGCGAGTAGGTGAGCTGGGCGCCCAGCGACGTCTGCGAGATGCCGACGACGATCAGCTCGCCGGCCATCAGACTCCGCCAGGAGAACGCCCAACCCTGCTTGAGGCCCGCGACGATCGCCGGCAGGGCGGCCGGTGCGATCACGTACCGGTAGAGGTTGAGCCCCCGCGCGCCCAGGTTGCGTCCGGCGCGCAGCAGCAGCGGCGGTACGTAGTCCACACCGGAGATCACGCCGTTGGCGATGGACGGCGCGGCGCCGAGCACCACCACGAAGAAGATCGCCTTCTCGCTCAGCTCGAACAGCAGGATGGCCAGCGGGAACCAGGCGATCGACGGCATGGTCTGCAACGCGGTGATCATCGAGCCGATGGCGGCGCGCAGCACCCGGGAGCGGGCCACCGCGAGGCCCAGCAGCAGGCCGACAGCTACCGAGAAGACGTACCCGACGGCCGCGCGGCGCAGCGTGGTGGCCAGGCCCTCCCAGAGCTGCGGACCCTGGGCCTGGGTCGCCAATTCGCGACCGACGACCAGCGGGCCCGGCAGGGAGTACGGCGGTTTCCAGCCCGACCAGACCACCACCTGCCAGGCCAGGAGCACGATGGCCAGCGCGGCGAGCTTGGGCCAGGTGGCCGCCCAGAGCCGGGTGCCGCGGGACACCTCCTTCTCCCGTCCGGCGATCTCCAGCGCGTCCAGGCCGGAGATCTCCGCGTCGCTGCGTGCCGTGCTGGTGAGGGTGTCACTGGCCATGGCGGCCCACCTCCGTGCGGAGCCGTTCGGTGACCTCGGCGGCGATCGCGGCGACCTCGGGCGAGTCGATCCGCCGTGGCCGTGGGATGTCCACTTCGGTGGAGTAGATGATCCGGCCGGGCCGGCTGGAGAGCAGGATGATCCGGTCGGCCAGGCGGGCGGCCTCGCGGACGTTGTGCGTGACGAAGAGGACCGAGAGCCGGCGCTCGGACCAGATCCGTTCCAGTTCGTCGTGCAGGATGTCGCGGGTCATGGCGTCCAGCGCGCCGAACGGCTCGTCCATCAGCAGCACCGGCGTGTCCAGGGCCAGCGTGCGGGCCAGCGCGACCCGCTGCCGCATTCCGCCGGACAGCTCGTGTGGACGCTTGCGGCCGAACTCGGCGAGGTGCACCGTGCGCAGCAACTCGGCGACCCGCTCGCGGCGCTCGGCGCGGGGCAGCCCGCGCAGCTTCAGCGGCACCTCGACGTTGGCCTCGACGGTCAGCCAGGGGAAGAGCGCCGGCTCCTGGAACATCAGCCCCGGATTGGCGTCGCCGGCGATGCCGATCTGCCCGCCGCTGGGCCGGTCCAGGCCGGCGACCAGGTTGAGCAGGGTGCTCTTGCCGCAGCCGGACGCGCCGACGAGGCACACGAACTCACCAGGCGCCACGTCCAGGGAGACCCCGTCCAGGGCCAGCACCGCGCTCGGCCCGCGTCCGTACACCTTGGTCACGCCGGAGAGCGCGACAGCTGTGGTCGCGCTCCGCGGCGGCGTCGTGGTCGACGTCATGGCTGGACGACCTCGGGCTTGCCCTGCGCCTTGAGCGCCTTGTTGAGGTACGTCAGGTCGTACAGGCCCTTGAGGTCCACCGGCTCGGTCAGCTTGACCTCGACGGCGTGGTCGAGACCGGCCTTGAGCGAGGTGGGGATCGGGTCGTTGGTGAACTCCAACGTCGGCCACGCCTGCTTGATCAGCTTGAGGTCCAGCGGCTTGCCGGTGATCTTGCCGATGGCGTCGGAGATGGCCTGCTGGGCCTCGTCCGGCTTGGTGTTGACGAACTCGTTCGCGGCCACCTGGCCGTCGACCAGCTTCTGCACCACGTCCGGGTGTGCCTTGAGGAACTTCGTGCTGACCAGCAGGTTGGTGATGACGAACTTCTTGTCCGGCCACAGGTCGCGCTCGTCGACGAGCACCTTGCCGCCGGCGTTGACCAGCCGGGAGACGAACGGCTCGGGCACCCAGGCGGCGTCGATCGCGCCGCTGGTGAAAGTCTCCACCGTCTGGGCGTTCTCCTGCGGCACGATCTTGACGTCGCCGCCGCCCTCCTTGGTGGTGGTCAGCCCCTGCTGCTTGAGCCAGTAGCGGACGGCCACGTCCTGGGTGTTGCCGAGCTGCGGGGTGGCGACCTTCTTGCCCTTGAGGTCCTGCGGGCCGTTGATGCCGGGCTTGACGACAAGCGCCACGCCGCCGGAGGCGGCGCCGGAGACGACCCGGACGGCCTCCCCCTTGGACTTGGAGAACGCGTTCACTGTGGGGTTCGGGCCGATGTACGTCGCGTCCAGCGCGCCGGAGAAGACGGCCTCGATGGCGGCCGGGCCGGCGTTGAAGGTCTTCGGGTCCAGCCTGACGTCTGCGCCGAGCTTCTCGGCGAAGATGCCCTTCTCCACGCCGACGACGGCCGGCGCGTGGGTGATGTTGGGGAAGTAGCCGAGCCGCAGGGTCACCGGGCCGGAACCGCCCCCCGCGCCCTCGCTGTCGTCGCCGCACGCGGCGGTGCTGCCCAGGGTCGCCGCGCCGAGGGCGGCGAGGGTGGCCAGGGTGACCAACCGGCGCAGGGGGAGCCGTCTCATCGTCCATCCAATCCGCAGTATTCCTACTTACTTGGTAGGAAGAGTGGGCCAGGCCGCGTGCAGCGTCAAGACCCATCCACATGACGGGATGGTGCGTCTCAGATATGTCGGCATTTCCTACCAGCTTGCTAGGCCAATCAGGCCTCGCGCGTCAGGCGCGGACGCGTGCGGCAGCCACGTCGAGGTGGTGGACGCATCGACGAGTACGCGCCGACGCCGTTCGTGTGCCGACCCCTGTCATCCCTCGGAGGCGGGTCGGTTGCGGACCACCAGCTCGTCGATCTCCAGCCGACCGACGCGCAGCTCCCGCACCACCGCCCGGCGGATCGTCAGCCGCCCGATTGTCAGCGCCCCGACGGCCACGGCCCCCACGGCCAGCGCGCCCACGGCGAGGGCGCCGAGCGCAACCGCGCCGGTGGCCGCCGCGCCTGTCGCCCGCGCGCCGGTGGTCGCCGCGCCCGTCGCCGCTGCGCCGTTCGCGCGCGCCCCGGTCAACCGCATCAGGCGTACGTCTCGCTTCATCTCCCCATTGTCGCCGTACCGCAGGCCGTCCGCTCCCCACCGGCCCGGGACGCGGCCGTCACGGCCGAGCCGGTCGCAGTCCCGTACGCGGCGCACGCCCTCTCCCGGTCTCTGTGGCCGCGGCTCCGGGAGGTCGCCGGTGGCGGGGATGCCGACGCGCTAGGGTCGATCCCGTGGCGGCGCGGAGATCCAGAATTCCAGCGACGAAGTACCCGGTCGAGCGGTTCACCCTCGACAACGGCCTGCGGGTGGTCCTGACCCCCGATCGCAGTGCCCCGGTGATCGGGGTGGCGGTGGTCTACGACGTCGGCATCCGCTCCGAGCCGGAGGGGCGCACCGGCTTCGCCCACCTCTTCGAGCACCTGATGTTCCAGGGCTCGGAGAACCTGGAGAAACTGGCCCACTTCCGGCACGTGCAGGGTGCCGGGGGCACGTTCAACGGCTCCACCCACCTGGACTACACCGACTACTTCGAGACGCTGCCGAGCAACGCGCTGGAGCGCGCGCTGTTCCTGGAGGCGGACCGGATGCGCGGGCCCCGACTGACCGAGGAGACCCTGCGCAACCAGGTCGACGTGGTCAAGGAGGAGATCCGGGTCAACGTCCTCAACCGGCCGTACGGCGGCTTTCCCTGGCTGACCCTGCCGCCGGTCATGTTCGACACGTTCCCGAACGCGCACGACGGCTACGGCTCGTTCGACGACCTGGAGTCGGCCACCGTCGCGGACGCCGCCGACTTCTTCCGCCGCTACTACGCCAGCGGCAACGCGGTGCTGGCCGTCAGCGGCGACATCGACGTGGCCGAGGCGACCGAGCTGGTCACCCGGCACTTCGGCGACGTCCCGTCCCGTCCCGCACCGCGCCGGCCGGACTTCACCGAGCCCGACCTGACCGCCGAGCGGCGCAGCTCGTACACCGATGCCCTGGCACCGCTGCCGGCGGTGGCCGGCGCGTGGCGGGTGCCCGACCCGGTCGGCGACTTCGCCGGCTACCTGCCGTACGTGGTGCTGGCCGAGGTGCTCACCGACGGCGACGCGTCCCGGCTGGTCGAACGACTGGTGCAGCGCGACCGCACGGTGACCAGCCTCGGCGGCTACCTCGGCTTCATGGGCGACCCGTTCGACGTCCGCGACCCCACCGCGCTGCTGCTCCAGGCGCACCTGCCGCCCGGCGGCGACGTGGACAAGGTGCTGCGCACCATCGACGAGGAGCTGGACCGGCTGGCCACCGACGGGCTGACCGACGGCGAGCTGGCCCGCACCCAGGCCCGGATGGCCACCCACCTGCTGCGCGACACCGACGCGGTGCTGGGCCGGGCGCTGCGGATGGCCGTTCTGGAACAGCAACGCGGCGAGCCCGGCCTGCTCAACGACCTGCCCCGACTGGTCGGCGACGTCACCGAGGAGCAGGTCCGGGCCGCCGCGGCCACCCTGCGCCCGGAGCGCCGCGCCGCCGTCGAGGTCATCCCCGGAGGCGCCCGATGACCACCACCGCCACCACCGCCCCGCGTACGCTGCCCCCGCTCGGCCCCACCCGCAAGCTCAAGGTGCCCAAGCAGGCCGAACGCACGCTGCGCAACGGGCTCACCGTGATCGCCGTACGCCGGCCGGCGGTGCCCCTGGTCGAGCTGCGGCTCTGGGTGCCGTTCGGCCGCGCCCACCTCGCGCGCGGCGCGATGCTCTCACAGACCATGCTCTCCGGCACCGAGTCGATGACCAGCGTGCAGTTGGCCGCCGAGCTGCAGAAGGTGGGCGGCGGACTGTCCGCGGGCGTCGACCCGGACCGGCTGATGCTCTCCGGCGCCGGCCTGGTCACCGGCCTGGACCGGATGCTGGAGCTGCTGGCCGAGGTGCTGACCGGCGCCAGTTACCCCAGCGACGAGGTCGCCGCCGAGCGGGACCGGCTGATCGATCGGATCCAGGTCGCCCAGAGCCAGCCGGCGCACCTGGCCCGGGAGGCGCTGCTGAAGCGGATCTACGGGCGACACCCGTACGCGACGCAGACCCCGGAGCCGGACCAGATCCGTGCCGTACGGCCGGCGGCCCTGCGCAGCCTGCACGCCGAGCGGGTGCACCCCGCCGGGGCGCAGCTGGTGGTGGTCGGCGACGTGCAGCCGGAGAAGGCGCTGGACGCGGCCGAGCGGGCGCTCGGTGGGTGGGCCGGCGCCGGGCGTACGGCCACCCTGCCGGCCACCCCGCCGCTGGAGCCGGGGCCGCTGCTGCTTGTCGACCGGCCCGGCTCGGTGCAGTCCTCGCTGCGGGTCGCGCTGCCCGCCGTGCCGCGCACCGACCCGGACCACGCGCCGCTGCAACTGGCCAACCTGATCTTCGGGGGTTACTTCTCGTCCCGCTGGGTGGAGAACATCCGCGAGGACAAGGGCTACACGTACGGCCCGCACTCGGTGATCGAGCACTCGGTGGCCGGGTCGGTTCTGGTCGCCGGCGCCGAGGTGGCCACCGAGGTCACCGGCCCGGCGCTGCTGGAGACGACGTACGAGCTGGGCCGGCTGGCCTCGCTGCCACCGAAGCCGGAGGAGCTGGAGCAGGCCCGCCGGTACGCCCTGGGCACCCTCCAGCTCGGCATGTCCACCCAGGCCGGTCTGGCCGCGCTGACCAGCGCGTACGCCGGGAACGGCCTGCGGCTGGAGTTCCTCGCGGAGTACGCGGCCCGCCTGGCGAAGGCGACAGTCGACGACGTGGCGCGGGTTGCCGCCCACTATCTGGCGCCCGCTCGTGCGGCGGTGGTCGTGCTCGGCGACGCCGAGCGGATCACCCCGGGGCTGGCCGCGCTGACGCCGGTCCACACCGAACCGGTGCAGCCGTGAGGCACCGCCACGGCCCGCCGGTCCGGGTGTCTGCCTGCGGCGGAGCGCTGACGTGAGCGGGGAGACGGCGCCACCGTTGGCGCGGTCCACGCTGGATCGCGCCGCGCACCGGCGGGGCGACGCGCAGTGGCTGACCGAGGCGTGGCTGCGCGGCCGGATCCTGCTGCTCGACTCGACCGACGGCGGGCGGACGCTCGCCCGTACCGACGTGTCGCCTCCCGCGCTGGTGCTGTTCGGCGCGGCCGACGTGCCGGCCGGCGCCGAGTCGACGGCGATGTTCCTCGGTGTCGAGCCGGACGGGGTGCCGGTCTTCGCGCTCGACGCGCCGCTGCCGACGGTGCCGGGCACCCGGCCGGTCAACCTGCGCGAGGTGGGCCACCTGCTCGGCGACCGGGAGGCGGGCATCTTCACCACGGCGCTCGCGCTGCTCAACTGGCACACCCGGCACGGCTACTCGACGGCGACCGGAGCGCCGACAGTGATGGACGAGGCTGGCTGGTCCCGGGTGGATCGTGACGGCGGGCGGATCTGGCCGCGTACCGACCCGGCGATGATCGTGCTGGTGCACGACGGCGTCGACGGCCCCGAGGGCCGCTGCCTGCTCGGCAACAACGCCGGCTGGCCGGGCACCCCGGGTGGTCGGCGCTACTCCTGCCTGGCCGGGTACGTCGAGCCGGGGGAGTCCGCCGAGGCCGCCGTGCTGCGCGAGGTTCGTGAGGAGGTGGGCATCTCCGTCGAGCGGATCAGGTACGTCGGCAGCCAGGCCTGGCCGTTCCCGGGCTCACTGATGCTGGGCTTCCTGGCCACCGCGGACCCGGCGGATCCGGTGCAGGTCGACCCGTCCGAGATCGCGTACGCCAGGTGGTTCAGCCGCGCGGAGATCGGGGCCGCGGGTGCGGGGAGGGCAGTGGACGTGGGGGACGGGGCTCGGCTGATCCTGCCGCCGCCGTCGTCGATCGCGTTGTTCCTCATCCACCGCTGGCTGGATGGCTGGGTGGACGCCGACCATTGAGCACGGTCCCGGCCCGTGGCCACCGTTGCCGCGGCGGTCACGGGCCGGGAACACGGGCCGTCGTGGTCGGCGGGAGCGATTGACGCGGCGGGGGAGCCGAGCCGACCACGACGGACGTCTGGGGTCAGGTGCCGGTGCGCCCGGGTCTGCGCCGGAAGGCGGGCCGCGGCTCGCCGAGTGGCAGGACCTTGACCCGTTGCTTGCCGGCGCGCACCGCGCCGACCGTCGACAGGGCCCGGGCCAGCAGCAACGCGGCGTCCCGGTCCTCGGCGTGCACGGTCTGCCGGCGCGGTTCCGGCGTGGTCGTCTCGTCGCGGAGGCGATGGCCGTCCGCCCAGGCGGCGGCGATGTCCCCGTCGGCGACGGTGCGGATGTCGGTGCGAACGATCAGGAACCGCATAAGGGTCTCCGGATGAACCGCGACGAATGAGCCAGTGTGGAAGTTCCACGTTCCCGTGGGCCATGTTACGCCCCGTGTTCATCCCAGCAAGTGAAACGCGCCTATTGGTTTCGAGCCTCGTCCGATCGGCGGATGCCTGGTCAGCGGGGTTGCCACCGAAAGGGCGACGGGGCCGCCGGCATCATGCCAACGGCCCCGCCCCGGTCGGGAGGATCAGTTCAGATCGAACTGGCCCGTCTTTGCTCCGCCGATGAAACCGAGCCACCCGGCCCGGTTGAAGAGCAGCACCGGACCGCCCCGGTCCTTGCTGTCGCGCAGCGCGACAGCCGACGGGCCGGTGCCCAGAGGGGCGACCTCCACGCAGTTGGAGGTCTGGCTGCGGGTGCTTTTACGCCACGGGGCGTCCGCCAACGAGCTGGCGGAGACGGACGGCGTGTTGTGGATGTCGTTCATGGCTCTGCTCCTGATGTGAACCGATCCGATGGGACGAGTGGTGCCGCACGCCCCGACGGAGGGTCCCCCGTGGATCACCGATCCGTCAGTCGCCCCGAGGCCCGGCGGCGTTGGGTCGGCGCCGTTGCCGGCCCGAACGCCACTGTGGATGGGGGCGTCGCCCCGGTCAGCCGTCCCGTCGCCTCGATCAGCCAGGAGAGGGTGTCCGAGGCGTCTAGTGCCGCCGTGCATAGCCACTCGAACACCACTTTATAGCGATTTAGCGTGATTGCCTCGGTCGACATGACGTCGGTGAACCCCCCTTCGATGGCCAATGTCTCCGGATCGAGCGGATCGGCGAACCGATAGAGGGAGAAGGCGGTCGGCGGAAGGTACCAATCGCCGATCTGGGTGTCCCGCGGAAGCAGATGCAGCGTCACGTTGGGCAGCAGGGCAAGGTCGCACAGCTGGTGCAGCTGCTCGTGCAGCACCTCGGGTGGGCCGGCGCGGCGGCCGAGGGCCGCCTCCTCCAGCACTGCGGTGTAGCTCGGCGCGTGCGGCTCGCGGGTCAGCAGCGTCTGGCGGGCCAGGCGGGCCTGCACCTCGGTCTCCGGCTCGTCGGCCGGCTCCGGTTCGCCGGCGCCCTCGCTCACCTGGCGGGCCGAGACGATCCGGACCTTCGCGTACCCGGCGGTCTGCAGGAGACCCGGCACCAGGACCGGGTTGTACTCGGAGATCTCCGCGCAGCCCGCCTCCAGTTCGGCCCAACTGCGCTGCTGCTGCGTCATCACCGGAAAGTTCTTCAACCAACCGCGCATGTCGCCGGCCTCGCCGGCGATCCCGAGCAACTCCTCGCGCGACGCGGTGTCGGCCCCGTAGAGGTCGAGCAGAACGCCGACATCCTGCGGGTCCGGTCGACTACGGCCGTTCTCCAGGCGGGACAGTTTGGACGCGGACGCCCAACCGATCCGTTCGATAACCTGGTCACCGGTGAGGCCCGCGGCTTCGCGCAGGCTGCGCAGTTCGATGCCCAACCGTCGGCGACGCATGATCGGGCTGGGTGCGGCAGGAGGCACAGTGTCCTCTTTCCCGTCGACCGCCGCAGACGCGACGGTAACTGTATGAAATTCGCCCCCCACGGTCAGTATGGACGGCGCGACCGGCGTCGGAGGTTCCGGCGGGGGCGTGTCTTGTCGAAAAATGGACCACGGATACGCCGGACGACGACGGACCCCTGGTCCCAGCCCCGTCGAACGCGCCCAGCCGGGCACGCCACCCCGCCGGAGGGACCCCATGCGCACCGTCCTGCGCCGACCCGACTTCCGCCTGCTGTTCGGCGGCCTGCTGGCCAGCATGACCGCCGAGTCGATCCTGCTGCTCGCACTCGCCATCTGGGTCAAGGACCTGACCGGCTCCAACGGGCTCGCCGGCGGCATCATCTTCGCCGTCATCGCCCCGATGACGTTGGCGCCGCTGGTCGGTTGGTTCGTCGACAGGTACCCGCGCCGGCCTTTCTTCGTGACCGCGAACGTGGTCACCGCGCTGCTGCTGGTCCCGTTGTTCACCGTCCGCGACGCGGGCGACGTCTGGCTCGTCTACCTGGTGGCGGCCCTCTACGGGCTGTCGTCCATCACGCTCGGCGCGGCGCTCAGCGGGTTGATCCGGCAGTTGGTGCCGGTGGAGCTGCTCGCCGAGGCGAACGGCGTGCTGCAGACCGTACGCCAGGGGCTGCGGCTGGTCGGCCCGCTGGTCGGCGCGGCGCTCTACGCGGCGCTCGGCGGGTGGGCGCTGGCCGGGATCGGCATGGTCGGCTTCGTGATCGCGGCCCTGGTGGTGACCGCGGTGCCGAGCCCGGCGCTGACGCCGCCGAGCGCGCGGCTGCGGTGGCCCGCCGAGCTGGGCGCCGGCCTGCGGCACCTGACCGGCGAGCCGGCGCTGCGCCGGGCCCTGCTCGGCTACGGGCTCGGGTCGCTGGTGATGGGTTTCAGCGAGTCGCTGATCTTCGCCTATGTCGACCAGGGTCTGGATCGGGACGCCGCGTTCGTGGGCGTGCTGGTCATGGTGCAGGGCGTCGGCGGGCTGTTCGGTGGGATCTGCTCACCGGCGCTGGTCCGCCGACTCGGTGAGATCGGCACGCTGGCCGCCGGGGTGGCCTTCTTCTCCCCGGCCGCGCTCGCGCTCGCGTACCCCGATCTGCGGCTGGGGGTCGTGGCGGTGCTGCTGGCCGGTGTCTCGCTGCCGTTGACGATGGTGGGCCTGCAGACGCTGATCCAGCGACGTACGCCCGCCGGGCTGGTCGGACGGGTCGCGGCGGCCACCCAGGCGCTGGTCAGCGGCCCGCAGGCGCTCTCCATCGGCGCCGGCGCCCTGCTGGTCGGCGTCCTCGACTACCGGGCCCTGTTCCTGCTGGTCGGGGTGGCCACGCTTGCCGCTGGCGTCTACCTCTGGCGGGGCCGGCACCTGAGCGCGCCGGCCGACGGTCGTGGGCCCACACCGCCGACCCGTCCGACCCTCCCCGCGCCGCGCCGCCCGGTCGACGCCGACATCGACGCGCCGGTGGCCACCGGGCCCCGGCGACCGCCCCGACGGTGACGGATGCCGGATACGACGAACGGCCGCCCGGAGGTGGGCGGCCGTTCGTCCAGAGGTGACCCGGGCCGGGTCAGGCGCTGAGGGTCGCCAGGTGCTGCTTGACCTGGGTGATCGAGGGGTTGGTCAGGGCGCTGCCGTCGGTGAAGCGCAGCGTCGGCACCGTCTGGTTGCCGCCGTTGACGCTCATCACGAACTCCGCGGCCTCCGGATCCCGCTCGATGTCGACCACCTCGTACCCGATGCCCTCCCGGTCGAGCTGCGACTTCAACCGGTGGCAGTAGCCGCACCAGGGGGTGGAATACATCGTCAGCATGGTCGGATCCTCCAACTCCTCTGACCACCGGCTTGCGGATCAAGCCGAGGCTGTCCGCTACAACGTCCGGAGGAGCTGAGATGATTCCTGGTTGTGGTGGTTCACTCAGCGTCGGAAGGCGTCCTTGCCGGGCTGGACCCGGAGCAGCGCTCCGCGGTAACCGCACCCGCCGGCCCGGTCTGCATCCTCGCCGGCGCCGGCACCGGCAAGACCCGCGCGATCACCTCCCGGATCGCCCACCGGGCGCTGTCCGGGGAGATCTCCCCCCGGCATGTGCTTGCCGTCACCTTCACCGCCCGCGCCGCCGCCGAGATGCGACACCGCCTCACAGTCCTCGGGGCGCACGGTGTCCAGGCGCGGACGTTTCACTCCGCCGCGCTGCGCCAGGTGCGGTACTTCGCCCCCCGCCTGCTGGCCGGCCGGGCCATGCCCGAGCTGCTGGACAGCAAGGTGCGCCTGGTCACCCTCGCCGCCGCCCGGGTCGGCCTGCGTACCGACCGGGCCGCCGCACGGGACCTGGCCGGCGAGATCGAGTGGGCCAAGTCGTCGCTGGTGGAGCCGGGGGATTACGTCGTGTCGGCGGCCCGGGCGCTGCGGGACACGCCGCACGAGCCGGCGAAGGTCGCCGAGGTGTTCACCGCGTACGAGCAGCTCAAGCGCTCCAACGGGGTGATCGACTTCGAGGACATGCTGCGCGCCGCCGTGTGGGGCATCGAGGAGCACCGGGACGTCGGCGAGCAGGTCCGCAGTCAGTACCGGCACTTCGTGGTCGACGAGTACCAGGACGTCAACCCGCTCCAGCAGCGGTTGCTGGACGCCTGGCTGGGCGGCCGCGACGACCTGACAGTGGTCGGCGACGCCAGCCAGACGATCTACTCGTTCACCGGGGCGACCTCGTCGTACCTTGTCGACTTCCCGCGCCGGCACCGCAACGCCACGGTGGTCCGGCTGGTCCGCGACTACCGCTCCACCCCGCAGGTCGTCGGGCTGGCCAACGCGGTGATCTCCCAGGCCCGCGGCGTCGAGGCGCGGCTGCGGCTGGAGTTGAGCGGACAGCGCCCCCCGGGACCGGAACCCGACCTGCGGATCTTCACCGACGAGCCGGCCGAGGCGAACGCGGTGGCCGCGCGCTGCCGGTCGCTGATCGACGCGGGAACCCCGGCGAAGGAGATCGCCGTGCTGTTCCGCGTCAACGCGCAGTCCGAGGCGTACGAGAAGGCGCTCACCGAGGCCGCCGTGCCGTACGTGGTGCAGGGCGCGGAGCGGTTCTTCGAGCGGACCGAGGTGCGTCAGGCGATGGTCGCCCTGCGGTCGGCCACCCGCTCGATCCCCGGGGAGACCCCGTTGCCGACCGCGGTGGTCGAGGCGCTCACCGCGGTCGGCTGGGCCCCGGACGCGCCCCCGGCCGGTGGCGCCGCCCGCGAGCGCTGGGAGGCCCTGTCCGCGCTGGTCCAGCTCGCCGAGGAGTACGCGGCCACCCCCGAGGTGGTGCCGATCGGCGAGGCGGCGTCGGTGGAGCGTCAGGTCACCCTCACCGACTTCACCGAGGAACTGGCCCGCCGGGCCGCCCAGCAGCACGTGCCGACGGTGGACGGGGTCACGCTGGCGTCGTTGCACTCGGCCAAGGGCCTGGAGTGGGACGCGGTCTTCCTGATCGGCCTTGCCGAGGGCACCCTGCCCACCACGTACGCCAAGACCGTCGAGCAGGTCGAGGAGGAACGCCGGCTGCTCTACGTCGGCATCACCCGCGCGCGGCAGTGGCTCTGGCTGTCGTACGCCGCCGCACGCTCGCCGGGCGGGCGTGCCCGGCGGCCGTCAAGGTTCCTGCCCCAACTGGACCGCTCCGGCGGCACCGAGCGGGCCGGCGCCTCCACCGGTCCCGCGCGCCGTCCCGAACGGCGCCGGACGCAGATCGTGTCCTGCCGGATCTGCGGCGCCACCCTGCTCGCCGGCCCCGACCGCAAGCTGGGTCGGTGCCCCACCTGTCCGTCTGACATCGACGATGAGCTGCACGAACGCCTACGCGAGTGGCGGCAGCGGGTGGCCGGCGCGCAGAAGGTCCCGGCGTACGTGGTGTTCACCGACGCCACGTTGACCGCGCTGGCCGAGCGGCGTCCCGGCCGGCCGGAAGAGTTGATCGCCATCGCCGGCATCGGCCCCCGCAAACTGGGCCTCTACGGGGAGTCGGTGCTGGCGCTCGTGCAGGGCGCGGGGGTGGACGACGTCTGCCCGGAGAAAACTTTCGAAATCTCGTCGTAAATTCGTTTGCCCTCGCCCCCGGGCGAGGAATAGCCTCAGAACACACCACGCGAGCGGCGCCATTCCGGCTGCTCACGGGGGTTGGTCCGGTCGATTCGAGGAACGTGAGGGAGGTGGCCACCGTGGAGATCTTCACCTATGAGCGTCTGACGGCGATGCCGTCTGTCCACGCTCCGCTGTCGGCTGTCCGGGTGGCCCTTGCGGCCGCACGACCGTCGGTTCCGCAGGTGCACCAGGTTCAGGCCGAGCTGAATCTGACCGTTGCGCCGATCGCCGGAGTCGAGGGGATCAGTGGCTTCACGGGCATGGACATCGATGGCGCCAAGAAGCGCACGGATGTCCGCGGCGTTCCACCTCGAGGTAGACCGGTCTGATCTTCAGACACCGGCTCACCTCGAGGCCGCGGAACCCGCTACCGGGATCCGCGGCCTCAGTTTTTTGCCCCGCCGAAGTACGTCGGAATGCGATCCACGAGATCGAAGTGAGAGAGAGGTGACCGGGAGATGAGTCTGGCGTTGGCCCCCCTCGATGTGAGCGTCGAGCTGGAGGCGAACCTGCCCTGCCGGAAGTTCGACCCCGACCTGTGGTTCTCCGACTCGCCTGCCGAGCTCGAGCTGGCCAAGTCGCTCTGCGGGGACTGCCCGCTGCGCGTCGAGTGCCTGGCCGGGGCGGTGGAGCGAGCGGAGCCGTGGGGCGTCTGGGGCGGCGAGATCTTCGAGCGTGGCGCGGTCGTTCCGCGCAAGCGGCCCCGTGGCCGTCCGCGCAAGGAGGACGTCGCTCGTGACGCCGAGCTCCGGGTCGAGGCCGAGGCGCGCTTGGCGGCCAGTGGGCTGTCCGAGGTGCGTGGCGCGGTCCGGCTGGCAGCCTGACATGTTCCCGACCCGTACCAACTACGCCGGTGGCACACCGGCAGTGAGTGAGAAAACGATGTTGAACGTTCCGAGTGGAGCCTTCGAGATGCAACTACTCCACGAAGCGTTGACCAGGGCTCGAATGCGCCGGCCTCAGGCCGGTCGTACCACCACGAGCACTGAGGCAACCCGATCCGCCCGTACCGTCGCCATGAACAGCCGCAACCAGTCGGCGCGCGACCTGGGCGTTCTCTAGTACCACCCCACACAGAAGGGCGGGTGCCGACCGGCACCCGCCCTTCCGCACATCCTCAGGCGACCGGCGCGAAGCCCGGCAGCCAGCGTTCCAGGATGCTGCGGTACGGCGCCTTCGCCTCCAACTGGCAGAGCACCCCGATCGAGCCGAGCGTCACCCGGTGGATGAGCAGGTACGACGGGGGCAGGTTGAGCTGCCTGCTCAGCTGGTACGTGGGGGAGCGGGGGCTGGCCAGCCGGCCCGCCTCGGCCCGCAGCCACGCCCGGGTGAAGCGGAACCCGTCGGCCGCGATGGGTTCCAGCATCGGACGGAGGAAGTCGAGGACCCCCTCGGCGTCGATCTCGTCGGTGGGGCCGATGAACCCCTCGTCCCGCAGTCCCGCCACCACCCCGTCCGCGTCGCCGCGCAGGGCCCGCCCGGCGATGAGGCCGATCGGCTCCGGCGTGCCCTCGGGCATCCGGGCCACCGCACCGAAGTCGATCACCCCGAGTCGGCCGTCGGGCAGCAGCCGGAAGTTTCCCGGGTGCGGGTCGGCGTGCAGAAGACCGGCCCGCTGGGGCGCGGAGAGGTGCAAGGTGGCCATCAGCCGGCCGGCCTCGTCCCGCTGTTCCTCGGTGCCCTCGCGGATGATGTCCGCCAGCGGGGTGCCCGTCACCCACTCGGTGACCAGCACCCGGGGTGAGGCGGAGACCACCTCCGGGATGAAGATCTCCGGATCGTCGGCGTACGCGGCGGCGAAGGTGCGCTGCGACTCGGCCTCGAGCTCGTAGTCCAACTCCTCGGTGATCCGCTCGCGCAGCTCGACCAGCAGCGGCTTGACGTCGAGGCCGGGCTGGATCGCCCGGAACATGCCGCCCAGCCGGGAGAGCTGCTTGAGGTCGGCGAGCAGCGCGTCGCCGGCACCCGGATACTGGATCTTGACTGCCACGTCGCGGCTGTTCGGCTCGCCGGACGGGCCGTAACCCGGCTCACGCCACCGGGCCCGGTGCACCTGGCCGATGCTCGCCGCAGCAGCCGGGGTGTCGTTGAACTCGACGAACCTGTCGCGCCAGTCGGGGCCGAGCTGCTCGGCCAGCACCTTGTGCACGCTGGCGGCCGGCAGCGGCGGCGCGGCCTCCTGAAGTTTGGTCAGGGCCTGCCGGTACGGCGCGGCGATCTCCTCCGGAAGGGCCGCCTCGAAGACCGACAACGCCTGGCCGAACTTCATCGCCCCGCCCTTGAGCTGGCCCAACACGCTGAACAGCTGCTCGGCGGTGCGCTGCTGGATCTCCGCGGAGATCACGTCGGAGGCGAGCCCGGTGACGCGCTTACCCATGCCGAGGACGGTCCGGCCGGCGAAGCCGAGCGGCAGAGCGGCGAGCTTGGCGGTCCGGGACACGGCCCGGCGCGGGATGTCGGTCACTTCGCCATTGTTACCGACCGGAGGGGTCCGCTGCTGCTGTGCGGCCGGGCTGGTGCGTACACCCGGCTCGACGAACAGCCGCACGCCGGGTGCGGCGGCCATCCCCGGCGGCGGAATCGGCCCGCCCCGGTGATCTCCATGGCGCCACCCAGTGTCTCGGGGTGGCCGCCGTCGAGGTGCGCCAGGACCTCCGCGACCGCGTACCCGATGGCGGCGAGCAGGGTGCCGGTCGCGCCGGCGGCCACCGGCTCAGCCGCGGCGAGCTGGGCGGCGAGCCCCGGCCAGGCCGGGTCGCGGTCGGCGCGATGCAGCTCGACGCAGCGCAGACAGGGCCCGGCGGGTGGCCGGACCAACGGCCCGATCACCGGTACGCCTTCGCGCAGGGTCACCAGCAGGTGCGGTTGACGGCGCTGGGCGAGACCGGCGGCGAGCAGCGCGGGCGGACGGTCCGTGCCGAGCTGGATCACCAGATCCACCCGGGCGGCCCGGACCGGATGGGTGCCGGTGCCCGGCGCGACACGGTCCACCGGCGACGCAGAACCTGTGCGGGGGTGCCGGGCAGCCGGGCCGCGACCAGGGCCAGCGCCGCGGCCTCGGCGGCGAGTCGGGCCCGGACCGGCCCGGCCAGGTCGCGCGGGAGCAGGCTGTGCGCCGGCACCAACAGGCCCGCCGCGCGCAGGGCGTCCAGCAACGTACGCGCGTCGTCGGTCGCGACCTGGGCCGCGAGCGCCTGGGTCAGCACGTCCCGTTCGCTGCGCGTGCCGTCGAGCAGGTCGAGCAGGGCGGCGGTACGCGGGTTGGCCAGCTCCACCAGCACGGCGGGCCCCGGGCCGACACCGATCTGGAGGGTGTGCCGATCCCGCCAGAGCCGGCTGAGGCCGGGAAGAAGCGTGGGGCGGGGCAGCGGGGTACGACTCATGGTGACGAATCGTGACCGCATCCCTGCGCTCGGTCGATCGTTGTCCACAGGCGGCCGAGGCGGTATCCAGCCTTGTCCACAGGATCTGGCGGGTTATCCACAGGCCGCCGGGCGTGTTGTCCGCCACCCGACAGCCTGGCCGGCGTCCGCAGTGGCCCTTCTTCAGAACCGCAACGGGGGCGGGACGGCCACCACGGCCGTCCCGCCCCCGTCGATCCGTACGGTCAGACCTTCGCCTTGCCGAGAATCCGGTTCACTGTTGTGCCGCAAACCGGACACTTGCCCTTGGCCATGTTCATTCCGGTCTTCGAGACCTCGACGTGCCCCTCGAAGTCCCGCTTCTCCTTGCACTTCACGCAGTAACCGTTGTAGGTCTGGGCCTGGTCGGCCACGGTGCCCTCCTCGTCTCGTCCGCCGGTCAATACGGTCCCGGCGGGGTGCCCGGCGGCGGGCCACACGGGGCGCCGGCCGCTGGGTCTCACTCCACGGTCACCTTCGTGACCGCTGGTCCGCGGACCCTACCCAGGTCTGGGCAGTTCCATGTCAGCTGTACATCGGCCTGTGAGCAAGTCGACGTCGAGAGTGTGCATGGCGAATTAGGTCGGATAAGTCAGTTTGGCGGGGACACGCCGACCAAACCCTCACAGCCACCCGTGCGAGTGCCCCCGAGGCAGCGCGGAGCACAGTGATCACCTACGGTGGAGGGGAGCCCGCGCGGTGCCGCGCCGACGACGTACACGGTGGGTGACGAGACGTCCCGGCGGCGTCCCGGCGACGACCGGGCCAAGAAATTTTCGGGACGCTGGGCGACCAAACACCATTTTTTGGGCGCGTGTCGTGCGGTTGACTCTTGCGGACCCCTGGTCAGTACGCATTAGCTTTCCTTCGTGACACGTAGCCGAGGCTGCGCGGGCCAGTGATGGCGGGGACGCGTAAGCCGGTCGTCGAGGTGCGGCGCAGCCAGCGTCGGCGACGCACGGTGTCTGCGTACCGTGACGGTGAGCGGGTGGTCGTCCTCATCCCGGACCAGTTCTCCCGGGCCGAGGAGAGCGAGTGGGTCGACCGCATGTTGGCGCGACTCGCCGCCCGTGAGGGCCGGCTCGCCCGCTCGGACGACGAGCTGGTCGCCCGGGCCAACCGGCTGATCGATCTTTACCTCGGCGGGTACGGCGCGAAGGCGGTGCCGGCCAGCGTCCGCTGGGTCACCAACCAGAACGGTCGCTGGGGCTCCTGCACCCCCGCCGACCGCAGCATCCGCATCTCGCACCGCGTCCAGGACATGCCCGACTGGGTGATCGACTACGTGCTGCTGCACGAGTTGACGCACCTCATCGTGCCCAGCCACAACGCCCGCTTCTGGGCGCTGGTCGGCCGCTACCCCAAGTCGGAGCGCGCCCGCGGCTACCTGGAGGGCGTCGCCGCCGCCTCCTGCGCCCCCGTCCCCACCTGATCGACAGACGCCCCCGAGCACCCCGCCTGCGTACGCCCTGGTCGCGCGCTCTGGCTGCGCGCCGCTCTGCGCGTGCGTCGGGCCGTGCGTGCGCCGGGCCGTGCGCGCGCCCGGCCGTGTGTGCCTGCGCTGCGCCGTGCGGGCTGCGTCGTGCGGGACCGCGCCGTGCGGGCCGCGCTGTCCGCGGCGCGCAGCGCGCCGTGAATTTGGCGATCTTGGACAGTTTCCGTCAGCTTCGAACGGAAACTGTCCAAGATTCGGCCGGGGCGAGGGCTGGCCGACGTTGATCGACTCGGGTTTCTGGAAATCGGGGCATCCGGGCCACCGGGACACCCCGACTTCCGGGGGACCCGATCAGGTGGTCGTGCGGCGGGATCGAGTCGGCCGAGGCGGGGCGCTAGGGTCGGGTCATGGCGCGGCGGGTGGTGGTGGTGATGCTCGGGCGGGTGCACTGGTCGCCCCCCGGCATCAACCGGGCGGAGTGGCGGGCGGCGCTCGCCGAGGACGTCATTGACCTGGTCGCCACCCTCAACGAGGTGGACGTCGCCGTCGCGGTGACCCCGGCCGACCGTCCGCTGGCGGACGCGCTGGTCTGGCCCGGCACCGCTGTCCACGAGGTGGCCGAGTCGACGCCGAACGCCGTGTTCGCCGCGTTGGACGGCTACGACCAGGCGGCCGTGCTCTCCGCTGACGTGCCCGACCTGCCCGCGCTGACCGTCGGCAAGCTGCTGCGCCCGCTCACCACCCGGTCGGTCGCCGTGGCGCCGGTGGAGGGCGGCGGCCCCGGTCTGCTCGGAGTGGCCGTACGACTGCCCGTGCCGGAGTGGTTGCCTCCGCTGGACCTGGACACGTCGATGCCGGCGGACGCCCGGGCCGGTGCTCCCGCGCCCGGGGACGTCGCAGTCACCGCCGGTTGGCGGCGGCAGCGCGGTCCGGCCGACCTCGCCAGCCTGGACCCGGCCTTCGAGGGCTGGGAGGCCACCCGCGCGTTGCTGTCCGGATCGGGCCGTCCGGCCTGACCAGGCAACCCAGCGCGCCGCCCGACCAGCCGGTCGGGTGGTCGGTGGGGGTGCGCTGCGCATGGTCGGCGGTTGCGGCTGGCCGGCAACCGGGCACCCTGCCCGATCGGCAGTTCCGGCTGGTCGGCGGGCGGGCGCTGCGCATGGTCGGCGGTGCCGGCTGATCGGCAACCGGGCACTCCGCCCGATCAGCCGCCTTGCGGACCGGGCAACCCGGCGCGGACATGCGCCGGGTGCCCGCCACCGCGTGGCGCGGGAACCCGGGCTCGCGCGTCAGGCCTTGCTGTCGCCGTCGGTGCTGCTGTCGCCGTCGGTGTTGGTGTCGCCCTCGGTGTCGTCGGGCTGGCCCGGGGCCTTCTCCTTTGCGCCACCGGGCGCGGTGAAGTCGAAGCTGTCCAGCTCGCTCAGGTCCATGTCGTTCATCGCGAAGGCCACCGGGTCGGCGAAGTCGTTGTCCGACGGGAGCAGGTCCGGGTGACCCCAGACGGCGTCCCGGCCTTCGATGCCGCGGTGCTGGGTGAGCGCCGCCCACAGGGCAGCCGCCTCGCGCAGTCGGCGGGGGCGCAGCTCCAGGCCGACGAGCGCGGCGAAGGTCTGCTCGGCGGGGCCGCCGGCGGCCCGGCGGCGACGGAACGCCTCGCCCAACCGGACGACGTTGGGCAGGCGGTCACTGGCCGCGCTGTCCACCACGTGGCACACCCAGCCCTCGACCAGGGCCAGCGCGGTCTCCAACCGGGCCAGTGAGGCCTTCTGCGCCGGGCTGTCCTCCGGGGTGAAGATGCCTTCCAGGGCGATCGCCTGCATCGACTCCGGGTCGGTCGGGTCGACGCGGCCCATCGCCTCCTCGATCGCCTCGCGGTTGACCCGGATGCCCGAGGCGTACATCTCCACGGCGCTGAGCACGTGCCCGCGCAACCACGGGACGTGCTGGAACAGCCGCTGGTGGGCGGCCTCGCGCAGCGCCACGTAGAGACGGACCTCGTCCTCGGGCAGCTCCAGGCCCTCGCCGTACGCGCGGATGTTGGCCGGGATCAGCGCGGCCGTGCCGGCCGGGCCGAGCGGCAGCCCGATGTCACCGGCGGAGAGCACCTCCGCGGCGAGCGAGCCGAGGGCCTGCCCCAGCTGACCGCCGAAGAGCGCGCCACCGAGGGTGGCCACCATCGACTGCATCGGGCCGAGCTGGGCGCGCGCCTCCGGCGGCACCAGGTCGCCCATCGCGCCGACCATGCGGCTGGCCACCGGGTCGCAGAGCTTGCGCCACACGTCGAGCGTCTTGAAGATCCACTCATTGCGGTTCCAGGCGACCGGGGACTGGATGCCCGACGGCCAGGACGAGGCCGGCTCCAACCACAGGTCGGCCAGGCGCAACGCCTCCTCCACCGCGTTGCGCTCGTACGGCGACACCGCCGGGTCGCCAGCGGCGGCGAGCTGGCTGGCCGCCACCTGCCGGGCCAGGTCCCAGTTGACCGGCCCGCTGCCCGGCGCGGAGAGCAGGTGCTGCAACTGCGACATGAACTGCTGCATCTGCGCGGGATCGTTGGGGTCTGGTGGTTGCCCACCCGGGAGCGCGAAACCGAACGGAATATCAGGCACGACGTCTACGGTACGCGGGCCGCGCCCCAGGTAGCCGCCGCTGGCGTTGCGCTGAGGGCGAAGTCGCGCGGCGCATCCGTCGGGTGGGCCCGGCGCAATCGGTACGCTCTGGCGCATGAGACGTCGCGGCCTGACGGTCCTGCTCGGTGCCCTGCTCACCGCCCTGCTCAGCATCGGGGTGCTCCGGGTGCCGATCCCGTACGTGGTGCTCGGCCCGGGCCCGACGGTCAACACCCTCGGCACGGCCGACGGTAAGGAGGTCATCCAGGTCACCGGCCGGGAGACCTCCACCTCCGCCGGCCAGCTCCGGCTGACGACAGTGGGCGTGCAGCCGACGGTGCGGCTCCGCTCGGCCATCGCCGGCTGGTTCTCCGACGACGAGGCCGTGGTGCCGCGCGAGCTGGTCTACCCGCCGGGGGAGTCGACGGAGCAGGTCGAGCAGCGCAACGCCGAGGACTTCAAGGTGTCGCAGACCAGCGCCGAGACCGCCGCGCTGCGCGAGCTGGGCTTCCCCGTGCAGGTGGTGATCAAGACGGTCGCCGCGGACGGCCCGTCCGCCGGGGTGCTCAAGGTCGGCGACGTGGTCACCTCGGTCGACGGTAAGCCGGTGCCGGTGGCCGCCAAGGTCACCGAGCTGATCCGGGCCAAGCCGGCCGGTACGGCCCTGAGCATCGGTTACACGCGCGACGGCGCGGCGGCCACCGCGACGGTGACGAGCCGTGAGCAGGACGGTCGGCCGCGGATCGGCGTCGAGATCGACCAGCAGCAGCCGCACCCGTTCACGCTCGGCATCGACCTGGGGGACATCGGCGGCCCGAGCGCCGGCCTGATGTTCGCCCTGGGCATCGTGGACAAGCTGACCCCGGCCGACCTCACCGGCGGAAAGGTCATCGCGGGCACCGGCACCATCGACGACGAGGGCACTGTCGGCCCGATCGGCGGGATCGCCCAGAAGCTGGTCGGCGCGAAGCAAGCGGGGGCCAAGGTCTTCCTGGTGCCGGCGGACAACTGCGCCGAGGCGGTCCGCAACCCGCAGCCCGACCTGCCGTTGCTGAAGGTGGGCTCGCTGGACGAGGCGCTTACCGCTCTGGAGACGTTGCGCACCGGTGGTCAGCCGACCCGCTGCTGACCGGTGTGACCGTGCCCCGACACGCTCAGGAACACCCCGTACTCTGGGTGCCTGATCGGAGCCGATCACATCGAGCGTGCGGAGCCAACAGTGGTAATGCGTAGCAGCAGCCCCCTGCCGAGGATGAGCCGGCGCGGCCGCGTCACCATCGCTGTCCTGGTCGGGGTGTTCGTGCTCTTCACCCTGCTCGGCTGGGGTGTCCAGGCCTGGACGGACTGGCTCTGGTTCGACGAGGTCCGCTACACCGAGGTCTTCACCGGTGTGCTGCTCACCCGGCTGACGCTGTTCCTCGTCATCGGGCTCGCCATGGCGGTGATCGTCGGCGGCAACCTGTGGCTGGCGCACCGGCTGCGTCCGCGGCTGCGGCCGCACTCGATGGAGCAGGCCACCCTGGAGCGTTACCGGATGGCGCTCAGCCCGCGCCTCGGCACCTGGATCGCGCTCACCGCCGCCGTGGTCGGGCTCTTCGCCGGCCTGTCGGCGCAGAGCCGGTGGAACCAGTGGCTGCTCTTCCGCAACGGCGGTGACTTCGGGGTCAAGGACCCGGAGTTCGGGGTCGACATCGGCTTCTACGTCTTCCAGCTGCCGTTCTGGCGCTACCTGCTCGGTGTCGGCTTCACCGCCGTGGTGCTGGCCCTGATCGGCGCGCTGGCGGTGCACTACCTCTTCGGCGGGGTCCGCCTCCAGGGCATCGGCGACCGGATGAGCAACGCGGCCCGCGCTCACCTGAGCACCCTCGTCGCGGTGTTCGTGCTGCTCAAGGCCCTGGCGTACGTGCTGGACCGCCGGGCGATGCTGCTGGAGTACAACGAGGGCGCCAAGCTGTACGGCGCCGGCTACGCCGACGTCAACGCGCTGCTGCCGGCGAAGGAGATCCTGGCGTACATCTCGATCGTCGTGGCGATCGCGATCATCGTGTTCTCCAACGCCTGGATGCGGAACCTCGTGTGGCCGGGCATCTCGCTCGCTCTGCTCGGCGTCTCCGCCGTGGCGATCGGCGGCATCTACCCCTGGGCGGTGCAGACCTTCGAGGTGAAGCCGAGCGCCAAGGACAAGGAGGCGCCGTACATCCAGCGCAGCATCGACGCGACGCGTGCGGCGTTCGGGTTGGGCGCCACCGAGACCACGCCGTACGCGGCGAGCAACCTCACGCCACCGGCGAACCTGGCCACCGACACGTCCGTCGTGTCGAACGTGCGGCTGCTCGACCCGCAGCTGGTCAGCGAGACGTACACCCAGCTCCAGCAGGTGCGCGGCTTCTACGACTTCGGCCCCAAGCTGGACATCGACAGGTACGGGGTGAACGGCAAGACCTCCGACTACGTCGTCGGCGTCCGGGAGATCAACTACGGCGAGCTGACCGACCAGCAGAACACCTGGATCAACCGGCACACCGTCTACACCCACGGGTACGGCCTGGTGGCCGCCCCGGCGAACCAGGTGGTGTGCGGCGGGCAGCCGTTCTTCGTCTCGGGTTTCCTCGGCGAGCGGACCCAGGAGGCGTGCTCCTCGCAGACCGAGCAGATCCCGGCCAAGCAGCCCCGCATCTACTACGGCGAGCGGATGGCGCCCGACGACTACGCGATCGTCGGCCAATCCGACCCGAACAAGAAGGCCGAGTTCGACAGGCCGGTCGGCGAGGGCGGCGGCGAGTCCTACACCTACACCGGCGAGGGCGGCGTCAAGATCGGCTCCTTCACCCGGCGGCTGCTGTACGCCATCAAGGAGCAGGAGTCGAACTTCCTGCTCTCCGAGGCGGTCAACAAGGACTCCAAGCTGCTGTACGTGCGTAACCCGCGGGACCGGGTGGAGAAGGTCGCGCCGTTCCTCACCCTGGACGGCGACCCGTACCCGGCGGTGGTCGACGGCCGGGTGCAGTGGATCGTCGACGGCTACACGACGGCGGCGACCTACCCGTACGCCGAGCGGGTCAACCTCCAGGTCGAGACGACCGACGAGCTGACCAACCGGGGCACCTTCCAGCTGGCCAGGGAGAACGTCAACTACATGCGCAACTCGGTGAAGGCCACCGTCGACGCGTACGACGGCACCGTGACGCTCTACGAGTACGACGACACCGACCCGGTGCTCAAGGCATGGAACAAGGCGTTCGGCGGGGACCTGATCAAGCCGAAGGCGGACATCCCGGTCGAGCTGACCGAGCACCTGCGTTACCCGGCCGACATGTTCAAGGTGCAGCGCAACCTGCTCACCAAGTTCCACGTGACCAACCCGGGTGACTTCTACTCGGCGCAGGACTTCTGGCAGGTGCCGAATGTGCCGGACGCGCCGGACAGCGGCCAGAAGCAGCCGCCGTACTACCTGTTCACCCAGTTCCCGGGCCAGGAGGGCCCACGCTTCCAGTTGACTTCGGCGGTCACCCCGAACGGCCGGCAGAACCTGGCCGCGCTGATCTCCGGGTCGTACGTCGACGGGAAGCCGCGGCTGGAGGTGCTGGAGCTGCCGGACCAGACCCGGATCTCCGGTCCGGTGCAGGTGCACCAGCAGATGACCAACAACGCGAACATCCGCCAGCAGCTCAACCTGCTCTCCAGCAACCAGGCGCAGGTGCAGTACGGCAACCTGCTCTCGCTGCCGTTCGCCGACGGCATGCTCTACGTCGAGCCGGTCTACGTGAAGAGCAACCAGCAGGACGCGTACCCGCTGCTGCAGAAGGTGCTGCTCTCCTACGGTGACGGCGGCTCGTTCGTGGCGCTCGCCGACAACATCAACGACGGCATCAAGCAGCTGGTGGAGCAGGGTAAGCGCGCCGGGCAGGGCACGTCGCCGCCGCCGACCACGGGCGGCAACCCGACCAGCCCGTCGCCGACCGCGACCCCGACGCCGGGTGGCACCAACCCGCCGCCGACCGGCGAGCTGGCCACCGCCGCGGACCGGGTGCAGGCCGCCATCACCGAGGTCCGTGCCGCGCAGGCCTCCGGCGACTTCGAGCGGTACGGTCGCGCGCTCAAGGCGCTGGACGAGGCGCTCACCGCGTTCCAGCAGGCGCAGCAGGCGAACAACCCGAGCGGCGGTGCGCCGCCGGCGCCGAGCGCCACCCCGAGCGCCGGCACGGGCGGCTGACCAGCGCCCGAGGAGCACCACGGAGCCCTCGTCGTCGGACCTGACCGGTCCTGGCGTCGGGGGCTCCGTCGCGTCCGTACGTTATGCCGGCCTGTCGCCTCTCCGACATGCTTTGTCCGGCTGAACCGCAACCCGCGACCGCCTCCCGCCGTCCTTGATGCAACGGGGCGCGGACAAGGGGGCAGGCGTGAGGGACGCACAGAGCTTCGACGAGTTCTACCGCAGCACCGCCCGGCGGATGATGCGCTACGGCTACGCGGTGACCGGTGACCACACCGAGGCGCAGGACCTCGTTCAGGAGGCGTTCGCGCGGGCCTGGCGGCAGTGGGGGCGACTGTCGGAGCATCCGGCGCCCGAGGCGTGGCTGCGATTGGTGGTGTCCCGGCTGGCGAACGACCGCTGGCGGCGCCTGCACCGCTCGCGCGCGATGGTGAGCCGCAGCGGGCCGCCACCGACCGCGCCCCCACCCAGCGAAGACGGGGTACTGCTCGTGCACGCGCTTCGCCAACTGCCGGCGGCGCAGCGACAGGCGCTGGCCCTGCACTACCTCTTCGACCTGCCGGTCGAGGAGATCGCCCGGGAGGCCGGCGTACCCCTCGGCACCGTCAAGTCCTGGTTGGCCCGCGGCCGGTCCCGGCTGGCCGTGCTGCTGCCCGACGTCCACATCGAGGAGCTGGAGGCGAACGATGTCAGCTGAACTCTCCGACCTGTACCGATCGCTCACCGTCGTGGCCGATGGGGTGGAGGTGGCCCACCCCGAGCTGGTCCGGCGGCACGCCGACCGGCGGGCGCGGGTCCGGGTGGCCGGCAGTGCGCTGGCGGTGGCGGTGCTGCTCGGCGGAGTGGCCGTCGGGGGGCGGCTGGCGTTCTCCGCCGACCGGCCCGCGCCGCTGCCACCACCGGCCGCCACGCCGGTCTCCCCACTGCCGACGGGGTCGGCTCGTGCGCCCTCCCCGTCCCCGTCCGCCTCGCCCTCGTCCCCGACGCCGTCGCACGCCACCCCGAGCGGTACGCGGTCGGTCGAGCCCACCGGTGGGGCGACCGCCCGCCCACCGACCTCGATCCCGGACCGCGCCTTCTTCGTCCTGGCGGCCGCCAACCGGACCGGCCTGGAGTCGACCGCACCGGGTCCGGTCCTGCCGGCGCTGTGCGGGACCCGCTATCGGAGCGAATCGGCAGTGGTGCAGCGCCGCGCCCGGTCGATCGCCTACAAGCGACCGGAGACCCCGCAGGGGAACGTGCCGGACGGCAGTTACCGGCACAGCATCGCGATCTACCGTCCCGGTCGCGCCGACGACGCGCTGCGCGAGCTGCGGCAGGCCGTCCGCGCCTGCCCGCAGCAGACGATGCCCGACGACACCAGGACCTGGCGGCAGCGACTGCTGGACCCGGGGGCGTACGGCGACGAGTCGGTGCTGTTCGAGCTGCGAGCCCCGTACCCGCAGGGCATGGGCGACCCGGGCGCGCACGAGGTGCGACTGGTCCGTGCGGTCCGGGTCGACGACGTGGTGACGGTGCTCTGGGAGCAGGGTTGGGAGTACACCGCCGCCGAGCGCGCGCAGGTCGACGCGGACAGCCGGCGGGCGGTGGCGGCGATCGAGAAATGGCTGGGCTGACGGCGGTATCGGAGTCGTTTTGCGGTGCCCCGGGTCGGTGCGCTACGGTTAACGAGCCGACGCGGGGTGGAGCAGCTCGGTAGCTCGCTGGGCTCATAACCCAGAGGTCGCAGGTTCAAATCCTGTCCCCGCTACGACTGAAAGCCCGTCTCCGGATCTCCGGAGGCGGGCTTTCGCCATGTCCGGAGCCCGTTTCCGGAGCCATGTCCGGAGCCCGTGTCCGGGCCGCCGAGGCCCCCGCTGATCATCGTCGGGGCGGATGGGTTAGGGTTAACCAGTCGACGCGGGGTGGAGCAGCTCGGTAGCTCGCTGGGCTCATAACCCAGAGGTCGCAGGTTCAAATCCTGTCCCCGCTACCACGGAAAGTGCACACCGGAACCCGGCCCCAGATCGTGGGGCCGGGTCTTCTGTTTCCCGGCCGAAGGCCGCCCACCACCGGCGCGATGGGTGCGAGGTGCTCGCCGAATCCGATCACCTCTGTGGATTCCGATCTGCTCCGTCCGTCCGAACGGCGTGAATTCGGCGTGGACCGCCGTGCCGAGGTTGCGTCCTTCGGCGAGGATGGGCGCATGTCTTCATTCGGGAAGTGGTGGGGCCGGCTCAGCGCGGTCCTCGGTGCGGTCGTCCTGGCGGTCTTCGTGCCGGTCGCGGCCTGGGCGTCCACGGGGACCGGCGAGTTGGTGGTGGAGGCCGCCCGGCGGCGCTCCCGTGGCGGCGGCTTCGGTTTTCTCGGTCTGCTCTGCTGCCTCGTGGTGGTGGCGATCATCGTGTTCCTGGTGCTGCGTCTGACGCGCAACCGGCGAGGTGGCCCCCCGCGCTGACCGTCGCCCATCCGGGCCGGCCGCCGACGACCACCTGTCGACGACGGCCGGCCGGGCCGGTCGACAGGCGTGGCGGGCGGCGGTGGTCCGCCGGTGGGTCAGGCTGCCAGGGCGGCGTTGGCCTGGGCGAGGAAACGTGAGGTCGCCGCCCGCGTGCCGGTACGCCGGGCGCGGAGGCTCTCCGCCGCGGTGACCAGCAGGGAACGCACCTTGGGGTGGCCCTTCGGCGGTGGCGCGGGAGCCGGCCCCAGCTGGTCGGCGATGCTGGCGCCGAACGCGGCGGCGCGCTTTTGAGCAGGGTCGGTGATGCTGCCCTCGGTGTAGCGGCGCACGGCGAGACTGGCGTTGAGACCACGCTCGTGGCCGAGGATGGTGCCCGCCTCCCCGTTCGTGGTCAGGAAGTTGATCACGTCGGCCACCGCGTCCGGGTGGCGGGTGCCCCGGAACCCCGCCCAGTACATCGACGCCCGCGCCCACTGGGCGCCCGGCGGGCCGGGGAAGCCCACCACACCCAACTCGGAATCGCTGAGTCGTTGCATCTCCGGCAGTTGGTGGGACCAGGCGAAGGACGCGGCGGTCAACCCGGTGACCACCAACTGCCGGGCCGGCTCCCCGCTGTCGGCCTGCTCGACGAGGGCCGCGCCCGGCGTGGCCCGCCCGGTGCGGGCGCGCTGCCACAGCTCGAACCAGGCGATCAGCTCCTCGGCGCCGAAGCCGAGCTGCCGTCCGCGGTAGAACTCGCCGCCCTGGGACCGCAGCCAGAGCCAGAGGGCGCGGTAGTCGCCGGACGCGTCCATCGTGCCGGCCACCTGGCCGTCGCTCGCTTCGGTGACCTGTTGCGCCCAGGCGATGTAGTCCGCCCAGGGCATCCCGCCGCGCGGCTCCGGCACCCGCAGCTCGCGCAGCAGGTCACGGTTGAAGACCACGGCCGCGAGAGTCTGCCCGGCGGCCACCGCCATCGTCCGCCCGTCCACGGTGCCGTAGCGGATCAGACCCTCCGGCAGGCCACGCAGGTCCAGTCGGTTGTCGGCGGTCGCTTCGGTGAGGTCGAGGGCGATCTGGCGTTCGCTGTACTCGGTCAGCATGGCGTCGTCGAGCTGGATCAGGTCCGGAACGTTGCCGCCGGCCGCCTGGGTGGCCAACCGCTCGTAGTAGCCGTCGGCGCCCTGCCAGGTGACCCGGAAGCTGACCTGCGGGTTGCGCTGCGAATACAGCCGGAGGGCCTTCTCGGTCAACTCGGCCCGCCTCGCCCCGCCCCACCAGAAGACCGACAGCTCGATCGGCCCGTCCTGGGTCGAGGTGTCGGCGCCATCGCTGCATCCGGCCAGCCCACCGGTGGCCAGCAGAGGTGCGCCGAGTAGCGCGGTGAGCACTCGGCGTCGGCCCGGGTCGGCGCCGAAGCGGGCGATCGGGGGACGGGCAACGGGCACGAGGTCTCCTGGCACGTACGGACGGGTCGGACCATTCACGCAGGCGGCGCAGGAGGGTGTCAACGTCCGTCCGGTCACCCGGCAGCCCGCGGGTGGTATGGGTGGCCGGAACGGGCCCGTCGTCGTCGCGTGGTGTACTAGGGCGCGTGGAACTTCTGCACTCGGGCAAGGTTCGGGACGTGTACGCCGACGGCGACGACCTGATTCTGGTCGCCTCGGACCGCATCTCGATCTACGACGTGCCCCTCCCGACACCGATTCCGGACAAGGGTCGGCTGCTCACTGCCCTCTCGCTGTGGTGGTTCGAGCAGCTCGCCGACCTGGTGCCGAACCACGTCATCTCGGCCACCGACGTGCCGGCCGAGTTCGCCGGGCGGGCCATCCGCTGCCAGCGGCTGGACATGGTCCCGGTCGAGTGCGTCGCCCGGGGTTACCTCACCGGCGGCGGCCTGCGGGAGTACGAGCGCACCGGCGCGGTCTCCGGCGTACCGCTGCCGCGCGGGCTCGTCGAGGCGTCGATCCTGCCCGAGCCGATCTTCACGCCGTCGAGCAAGGCGCCGGCCGGCGAGCACGACGAGCCGATCACGTACGCCGACGTGGTGGACAAGGTGGGCGACGAGACCGCCGAACGGCTGCGACAGATCACCATCGACGTCTACCGGCGCGGTGCCGAGCTGGCCGCCGACCGGGGCATCCTGATCGCCGACACCAAGATCGAGCTGGGCTGGGCGCCGGACGGCACCCTGGTGCTCGCCGACGAGCTGCTCACCTCCGACTCGTCGCGGTTCTGGCCGGCCGAGTCGTACCAGCCGGGCCGGGTGCAGTTCTCCTACGACAAGCAGTACGTGCGGGACTGGGCCACCGGCAGCGGTTGGAACAAGCTGCCTCCGGCGCCGGACGTGCCCGCCGAGGTCGTCGAGGCGACGCGCGCCCGCTACGTCGAGGTCTACGAGAAGCTCACCGGCAACCGCTGGAGCTGAGCGGGTCGCCAGGTCTCTCGGTCCGCCAGGTCTCTCGGTCCGCCAGGTCTCTCGGTCCGCCAGGTCTCTCGGTCCGCCGGGTCGCCCGCTGCGCCGGGTTGCGCGCTGCGCCGGGTTGCTCCGTTTCGCTGGGTTGCTCCGTTTCGCCGGGTCGCTCGCTGGGCCGGGGCACCACTGTGCGTCCTTTGCTCTGCTTCAACCGGCGCAACACTCAGGGCACCTTTCTGTTGCCTCCGCTGAAGCAGAGCAAAGGACGCGCACGTGGGTGCTTGGCCGGGCACGCTTGGCTGGGACGGTTGGCCGGTCCGGCACCGGGCTTACGGCGCTCCAGCCGGGCGTCCGCCCAGGGCGGACTTCAGCCGGGCGTCCGCGCGCCGCTTCGCCCGGGCGTCCGCCCAGGGCGGACTTCAGCCGGGCGTCCGCGCGCCGCTTCGCCCGGGTGTCCGCGCGCCGCTTCGCCCGGGTGTCCGCGCGCCGCTTCGTCCGGGTGTCCGCGCGCCGCTTCAGCCGGGCGCCTGCGCGGCGCTTCACCTGGTCGCCTCTGTCACTCCACCCAGTCGAGCGTGCGCTGCACGGCCTTGCGCCACTGGCGCAGCTCGCTGTCGCGTAGCTCCGGTGCCATCGTCGACTCCCACTGCGCGTCGGAGCGCCACTGCGCGCGCAGGGTGGCCAGGTCCGGCCAGAAGCCCACCGCCAGGCCGGCCGCGTACGCCGCGCCGAGGCAGGTGGTCTCGGTGATCCGGGAGCGGACCACCGGCACGTCGAGCACGTCGGCGAGGAACTGCATGAGCAGGCCGTTGGCGGTCATCCCGCCGTCCACCCGGAGTCGGCGCAGCGCCACGTCGGAATCGGCGTTCATCGCGTCGACCACCTCGCGGGTCTGCCACGCCGACGCCTCCAGCACCGCCCGGGCCAGGTGCCCCTTGGTGATGTAGCCGGTCAGCCCGGCGATCACGCCGCGCGCGTCGCTGCGCCAGTGCGGGGCGAAGAGCCCGGAGAACGCCGGCACTACGTAACAGCCGCCGTTGTCGTCCACGGTGCGGGCCAGGTCCTCCACCTCCGCGGCGCTGGAGATCAGCCCGAGGTTGTCGCGCAGCCACTGCACCAGCGAGCCGGTGACGGCGATGGCGCCCTCCAGGGCGTACGCCGGAGGTTGGCCCTTGATCTGGTACGCGACGGTGGTGAGCAGGCCGTGGGTGGAGGGCACCGGGCTGGCGCCCGTGTTGAGCAGCAGGAAGCTGCCGGTGCCGTAGGTGCACTTCGCCTCGCCCGGCTGGAAGCAGGTCTGCCCGAACAGGGCGGCCTGCTGGTCGCCGAGCGCGCTGGCCACCGGCACGCCGGCGAGCACGCCGGTGGCGGTGCCGTACACCTCGGCGGAGCAGCGGATCTCCGGGAGCATCGCCGCCGGCACGCCCAGCGCGTCCAGCAGTTCCGGATCCCAGTCGAGGGTGGCGAGGTCCATCAGCATGGTCCGGCTGGCGTTGGTCACGTCGGTGACGTGCTCGCCGGTGAGTTTCCAGATCAGCCAGCTGTCCATCGTGCCGAAGAGCACCTCGCCCCGCTCGGCGCGCTCGCGCAGGCCGTCGACCTCGTCGAGCAGCCAGCGCAGCTTCGGGCCGGCGAAGTAGGTGGCCAGCGGCAGGCCGGTGCGGGCCCGCAAGCGCTCCTCGCCGTACGCCGAGGCCAGCTCGCGCAGCAGCGGCCCGGTGCGGGTGTCCTGCCAGACGATGGCGTTGGCCACCGGGCGGCCGGTGGCCCGGTCCCAGACGACTGTGGTCTCCCGCTGGTTGGTGATGCCCACGGCGGCGAGCCCGGCCGCGTCGGTGCCGGCGGCCCGCAGCGCCTCGGCGACCACCTGCTGGACGTTGTCCCAGATCTCCTCGGCGTCGTGCTCCACCCAGCCGGGCCGGGGGAAGATCTGCCGGTGCTCGCGCTGGGCCGAGGCGACGATGTCCCCGGCGGAGTCGAAGACGATGCACCGCGAGGAGGTGGTGCCCTGGTCGATGGCGGCGACGTACTCGGTCCTCACGGCAGCACCGTACCCAAACCGGCGGCGCGGAGCGACAGACGTCACGTTGGCCGGGGCTTCGCCTACGATGTGCGAACGTGCGCGACATCGCCGTTTTCAGTGGAACCGCCCATCCCGACCTGGCTGCCGAGATCTGCGCCCACCTGGGGGTGCCGCTGCATCCGGTGCGGGTCTCCCGGTTCGCCAACGACTGCCTGGAAGTGCAGTTGCAGGCCAACTGCCGGGAGCGGGACGTCTTCCTGATCCAGCCGCTGGTCCCCCCGGTGCAGGAGAACCTCGTCGAGCTGCTGCTGATGATCGACGCGGCGCGGGGCGCGTCCGCCGGCCGGATCACCGTGGTGCTGCCGCACTACGCGTACGCCCGCTCGGACAAGAAGGACGCGCCGCGCATCTCGATCGGGGCCCGGCTCGTCGCCGACCTGCTCACCTCGGCGGGTGCGGACCGGGTACTCGCGATGACCCTGCACTCGCCGCAGGTGCACGGCTTCTTCAGCGTCCCAGTCGATCATCTGCACGCGCTGCGCGAGCTGGCCACCCACTTCCGGCGCTACGACCTCAGCAACACGGTGGTGGTCTCGCCGGACCTGGGCAACGCCAAGGAGGCCGCCGCCTTCGCCCGGCTGCTCGGCACGCCGGTGGCGGCCGGTGCGAAGCAGCGGTTCAGCGACGACCTGGTCAAGATCAGTGCCGTGATCGGCGAGGTCGCCGACCGGGACGTCATCGTGCTGGACGACGAGATCGCCAAGGGCAGCACCGTGGTCGAGCTGATGGAGCACCTGCGCGGCCTGAAGGTGCGCTCGATCCGGCTGGCCTGCACGCACGGCCTGTTCTCCGGCGACGCGCTGCGGCGGCTCAGCGACCAGGACGGCGTGTTGGAGATCGTCTGCACCAACACCGTCCCCATCCCGGCCGAGAAGCGGGTCGGGAAACTCCAGGTCCTCTCGGTGGCTCCCGCCCTGGCCGAGGCCATGCGCCGGATTCACAACGGGGAGTCGGTCTCGGCCCTGTTCGGGTGAGCCCGCTAGCGCCCGGCCCGGTCTCAGCGCTTGGTGCGGTCGGTGGCGGCGAGGGTGGCGGCGATGCGGACGGTGGTGCCGGCGGCGCTGGTGGCGATCTCCATGGCGTCGGTCAGCTCCCGGGCCAGCCAGAGACCCCACCCGCCCGCGGTGTCCGGGGCGGGACGGCTCCGGTCGCCAAGCCGCTGCGGGGTGATGCCCTGGCCGTGGTCCGCCACCTCGCAGAACAGCGCGCCGGGCTCCCGCCAGAGCCGCAGCCACCCGCGCCCGCCGCCGTGCCGCACGGCGTTGGTGATCAACTCGTTGACCGCCAGCACGAAGTCGTCCAGCCGTTGGCCGTCGAGGCCGGAGGCGTGCGCGCAGGAGGTGACCGAGTGTCGAATCTCGGTCACCTGGGCCTGCTCGAAGGCCTCGGCGATCAGGAGGGAGGGTTCGATGGGCACAACCGTACGCGGTGCGTGCGGATCTGCATTCGTCATGGCCCGTCCCGACAGCGGATCTCGGAGTATTTCGCGGCTTTTCAACCGTACGTCAGGGTTCCTTGATGTGCACTCCGTGGCCCCGCGCCGCCGGCCCCGCTGTGGCATCCTGACCGCCATGCCGTCGCCGTCGGGTGGTTTCGAGGTGCCGCTCTGGCGGGCGCTCACGGTGTTCCGGGTCACCTCCCTCCTGTACGTCTGCGCGCTCGCCGTACGCGACGCCGACCGGTACGACCACCCGTTCGCCGTCGGCGCCCTGGTCCTGGCGATGATCCTCTGGACCGCCGTGACAGCCGTCGGGTACGCCCGCTCCGCCTGGCGCCGCTGGCCGCTGCTGCTGGCAGACCTCGGGGTGGTGGTCGCCATCGTGCTGTCCACCCCCTGGGTGATCGGACGGGAGGCGCTCGCCCACGGCGTACCCACCCTGGGGGTTGCCTGGATGGCCGGCCCGGTGCTGGCCTGGGCGGTCTCCGGCGGCCGGCGGCGGGGCACGGTGGCCGCGCTGCTGGTCGCCGGCGCGGACGTGGCCACCCGGGAACGGATCAGCCAGTCCTCCTTCACCGGAGTGATCCTGCTGCTGCTCGCCGGGGTGGTGGTCGGCCACGTCGCCCGGCTCGCCGTGGCCGCCGAGGAACGCCTGCAACACGCGGTGGAGTTGGAGGCGGCCACCCGGGAGCGGGAACGACTGGCACGCGACATCCACGACTCGGTGCTCCAGGTGCTGGCGCTGGTGCAGCGGCGCGGCGCGCACCTGCCCGGCGAGGCCGGCGAACTGGCCCGGCTCGCCGGTGAGCAGGAGGCCGCGCTGCGGGCGCTGATCGCCGGCACCGCACCGGCCGACGCCGGGGCGGAAGCGGTGGACCTGCGCGGTCTGCTCGGCCGGTACGCGTCGGCGGCGGTGTCGGTCTCGGCCCCCGCCACCCCGGTGGCCCTGCCCCGGCAGGTGGCCGGCGAGTTGGCGGCCGCGGCCGGCGCGGCCCTGGACAACGTGGGCCGCCACGCCGGCGGGCGGGCCTGGGTGTTGATCGAGGACGAGGGGGAGACCGTGACCGTGTCGATCCGGGACGAGGGGCCGGGCATCCCGGCCGGCCGGCTGGTCGAGGCCGCGGCGCAGGGACGGCTCGGCGTGGCCCAGTCGATCCGTGGCCGGGTGACCGACCTCGGGGGTACGGTCCGGATCATGTCGACCCCCGACGCGGGCACCGAGATCGAGCTGATCGTGCCGAGGACGCAGCGGTGACGGCCGTGCGGGTGATGGTGGTCGACGACCATCCGATGTGGCGCGAGGGCGTGGCCCGCGACCTCGCCGAGGCTGGTTTCCTGGTGGTGGCGACCAGCGGCGAGGGGCGACAGGCGATCCGGGTGGCCGCCGCCGCCCGCCCCGACGTGGTGGTCCTCGACCTGCAACTACCGGACATCTCCGGGGTCGAGGTGGTCGTCGGGCTGCGCGCCGCGCTGCCCGAGGTCCGGGTGCTGATGCTCAGCGCCAGCGGCGAGGAGCAGAGCGTGCTCGACGCGGTCAAGGCGGGCGCCACCGGCTACCTGGTGAAGTCGACGGCGCCCGCCGCGTTCCTCGACGCGGTCCGCCGCACCGCCGCCGGTGACCCGGTCTTCACGCCCGGCCTGGCGGGGTTGGTGCTGGGGGAGTACCGGCGGATGGCCGCCGGGCCGGGGCAGGACGCGACCGGGGACGCGGAGCCGGGAACGCCCCGCCTCACCGACCGGGAAACCGAGGTGCTGCGCCTGGTGGCCAAGGGAATGTCGTACAAGCAGATCGCGCAGCGGCTCGGCCTGTCCCACCGGACGGTGCAGAACCACGTCCAGAACACGCTCGGCAAGCTGCAACTGCACAACCGGGTCGAGTTGACCCGTTACGCGATCGAGCGTGGCCTGGACGACTGATCGGCTCAGACCGAGCGCGGCGGCTCGGTCTCGTGGATGGCCAGCTCCTCCGCGGTCGCCCCGCCGCCAGCCGACCCGGCGTCGTACGCCACGGAGTCGGTCTCCTGGTCGGTGTGCGCTCCCTCGTCCGGTTCCACGAGCCGGCCCACCGTGGCGTCGGCGACCGTGCCGAGCTGGCCGTGGTCGTAGAGGGAGACCGGCGAGTTGGGATCCGACGTCGGCCCCGGGTCCATCACGTCGGCGTCCAACTGGGCCTCGGCCGCGGCTTCCAGGTTGTCCGCCTCGAAGGCGATCTTCGGGTCGATCGTCCCGGCCAGCGGGTCGTCCGCCGGACGCTCGTAGACCTCCCGATCGAGCTTGTAGTCCAACGACTCCCCGTCCAGTTGCTCCTCGGCGGTCGTCCCGAAGCGGTCGACGGCCACCGGCGTCCGGTCGCCGGGCAGCTGGGCCGGCTCCGGGCCGTCCGCCTCGCGGCCGGTGAGCACGTCGTCGTTGGCGCTCGAGTCGTCATCGGCGGTGTCGGGCAGCCCCTCCGCCTCGGTGTCGGACACGGGGGTCGGGTACTCGTTGTCGCGCATGTCTGATCACTACCCGCTGCCCTCCCGCCGTAACCGGAGCACCGCCGGTCATGCGGCGGCGAACCGGACACCGGGTGCGGGAAGTCCGTCAGCCCTGCGCTGCCTCGTCGTCCGGGTGCAGCACGCACCAGACGACCTTGCCGTCCGGCACCATGCTGGTGCCCCACCGTCGGGCCACGGTGTCGATCAGCAGCAGACCCCGGCCGCCCACGCGGTTCGGCGGGGACAGACCTTCGAATGTGGGCCGGCGCGACGAGTGGTCCCGAACCGCCAGGTGCAGGGTGTCGTCCTGCGGCGCCAGCCGGACGCTCATCGGGGTCCGGGCGTGCGTGACCACGTTGTTGACCATCTCGGTGACCGCGATCTGCGCCGGCTCGGTCAGGGCCGGCATGCCCCAGCGCACGCAACCGGTGGCGACCAGCTCGCGGGCCTGCCGGGCGGACTCCGGGGTCGGCGGCAGCTCGGCGGTCAGCACCGCCGCCAGCGGGGCCGCCGCGACAGCGGCCAGCGCGGCGTCGAGGGTGGGCCAGGCCGGCACACCCGCCAGGACGGCGTCGGGGCGACCGGGCCCGGAGACCGCCGGGTCGCACAGCAGCAGGTCCGCGGCCGGCCAGTCGGCGATCTCCCGGCGGACCTCGGCGAAGACGCCCCGCCCGGCCGGGTCGGTGACCCGCAACCCGGTCACGTCGGCGACCACCGGGCCGGGCCGGTCGCTGAGCCGTGCCAGCAACGCGTCGTGGACCCGGGGCGCCCCGGCGGTGTCGAGCACCCCGCTCAACCGGATGACCGGGGACGACTCGTCGACCTCCACCCGGCAGCGCTCGTTCACTCCGATGGTCGTTTCGGGGTGCGGCCCGCTGACGTACGGCGCCTGCGGTCGGTCGACGCCTGTCATCAGCGAACCGATCGGGATCGGCGGTTCATGGCCATGGTGCCGACAGCGGTGCCGGCCGCGGCGAGACCGAACGCGGCGGTCATCCGAACCAGCTGACGCCGTCGACCGTGCCAGCCACCGCTGCGGCTGGCCTGCCCGTCGGCGTGGAACACGTTGCCGGTGCTGTCGAGCCGGGCGCCCGGGCCGAACTGGGTGCGGTGGGCGTACCAGCCGAGGGTGCGTTCGACAAGGGCCGGCGCCAGCCGCCACTGCAGGCCGAGCAGCCGTGCGGCGCCACCGGCGTACGCCTCGCGGCGCGGCCGGCGCAGCAGCCGCACGATCGTCTCGGCGACCACCTCCGGCGGGTAGATCGGCGGGGGTGGCACCAGCTCGCGACCGCTGTGGTTGGCCGCGTGCCGGAAGAACGGGGTGTCGATGGTGGCCGGCAGGACGGTGCAGACGGAGATCTGCCCGCGACCGGTCACCCGCAGCTCCTGCCGGACGGTGTCGGCCAGCCCACGGATGCCGTGCTTCGCGGCGTTGTACGCCGACTGGTACGGCATCGCCACCTCGGCCAGCACCGACGCGTTGTTGACCAGCACGCCGCCGCCGGCCGCGCCGAGGTACGGCAGAGCGGCCTTGATGCCGTGCACAGTGCCCAGCAGGTTGACCTCCAGCACGCGCCGGAACTCGGCGACGGGGATCTCGTCGAACAGGCCCACCGCGCTCACCGCGGCGTTGTTCACCCAGGCGTCGATGCGGCCGAATTCGCCCACCGCGCGGTCGGCCAGCCGTTGCACCGACTCCAGATCGGTCACGTCGGTCGGGACGGCCACCGCCCGGCCGCCCAGCTCCCGGCAGCGCTGCGCGACCTGTCGCAACGCGGGCTCGCTGCGGGCGGCGAGCACCACCGCCGCGCCCCGGCGGGCCAGGGCGTACGCGGTGGCCGTGCCGATCCCGCTGGAGGCGCCGGTGATCACCACGGTCGAATCGTCGAGGGTGCGGGTCAGCGGCATTCTGCAGCGGTACCCCCGGTCGGGCCCGGTCATACCAATCGCCGCCCGACGATCATCGGATCCGCCCGGTGCGCCGGGCGAAATCGGGGCTCATGTGCTTGCCGTGACGCAAGTGTCGGTGGCACCTGCGGTGACTGTTCCCGATCTGCCAGGTTTCGGCTCGGGGCTCTGAGGTTAATGGGACGCTCTGACCGGGACCGCCGAGGAAAAGATCGCAGGGAGGTGACCCATGCGCGTCGGCCTCGTCTGCGCGCACACCAGCTCGTACCGGCATGCCGACGGCCCGCCGGTCGGCACCCAACAACACATCGCGCGGGTCGCCGCCGAACTGGCCGGAAGAGGCCACGACGTCCGCATCTACGAACGTCGGGACGACCCTGACCTGCCGGCGACGGCGGACGTCGGCGGCTACCGGGTGCACCGGGTGCCCGTCGGCCCGGCGACCGCCCTGCCCACCGCCGGTCTGATCCCGCACGTCACCGAGTTCGGGCGGTGGCTGACCGACGAGTGGGGCGGCGCCTGGCGCCCCGAGGTGGTGCACGGGCACTACTGGATCGGCGGCCTGGCCGCCGCGCACGCCGTCCGGGAGACCGACATCCCGGTCGTGCAGACCTTCCACTCGCTCGGTGTGGAGCAGCTGCGCCACCTGGGCGGCGAGTACGACGGCCCGGGGGAGCGGATCCCGCTGGAGCGGGCGCTGACCCGGGCGGTGGACATCGCCGTCGCCCAGTGCAACGACGAGGTGGACGAGCTGACCCGGATGGGTCTGCAACGTACCTCCGTGGCGATGGTGCCGGCCGGGGTGGACACCGCGCAGTTCCACCCGGACGGCGAAGCGGCCCCGCGCGAACAGCGGGCCCGGATCCTCTCCGTCGGCGGACTGTCCCCGGGCCACGGCCAGGACGACCTGATCCGGGCGATGCGGCTGGTCGGCGACGCCGAACTGGTGATCGCCGGTGGTCCACCGGCCGGCCAGCTGGCCAACCACGCGGAGGCGCGTCGCCTGCGCGAGCTGGCCGAACGGGCCGGGGTGGCCGAGCAGGTCCGCCTGGTCGGGGCGGTGCCGCACGACCAGATGGCGACCTGGTACCGGTCGGCCGACGTGGTGGCCTGCACGCCGCACTACTCCTCGGCGGGACGGGTCTCCCTGGAGGCCATGGCCTGTGGGGTGCCGGTTGTCGGTTACGCGATGGGCGGCCTGGCGGACGCGGTGGTCGACGAGGTCACCGGCCGTCTGGTGCCCCCCGGTGACGTACGCACGCTCGGGGTCTCCCTGCGCCGGCTGCTCGCCGACAACGCCGGCCGGTTCGCGTACGGGCACGCCGCGGTGGACCGGGTCCGCAGCAGTTACACGTGGGAACGGACCGCCGGCGCCCTGGAACGCCTCTACGAGCGGGTGGTGAGCCGCCGCAAGCCCGTCGAGGCGTGAGCGGGGTGCCGCCGGATGCGCGGGTCGGTCAGACGGACCGGCCCGCGCTGACCATGGCCCGGTCGTGGCGGTGCGCCACCGAACGGTGCTGCTGCGGTTGCGCGTAGCGGGTCAGGCCGATCACGGCGGCCAGGGTGACCAGGAATCCGGCGGCGGCCAGCCACTCGCGACCCGGCCAGATCTTGTCGTTGAGCAGCAGCAGACCGACGATCGCCGCCGGCACCGCTCCGGCGGCGTCCATGGCGGCGACCGCCGCGGTCGTCGAGCCGCGCTGCATGGCCAGCCCGAGCAGCAGTTGGCCGACGATCGAGTGGGCGATCAGCAGGTAGAACAGCGGGTTGGCGAGGAACGCCTCGGCCGACGGCGCGGAGGCCAGCGGCCGGGCCGCGACGGCCGCTGACGAGAACGCCAGCCCGGCCAGCGAGCCCAGGGCCACCGACCCGGGCGCTCCGTGCAGCCGGACGGCGAAGACACCGAGCACCGCGATGACGCCGAGCGCCGCCAGCAGGGCCACCGAGCCGGCGGTGCCGAGCTGCTTCGACGGCGCCGGCCGCGCGGCCAGCACCAGCGCGGTGATCCCGGCGAAGAGCAGGGCCAGCAGGGCCACCTCCGCCGCCGGCATCCGCCACTTCAGCACCAGAACGCCGATGATGGCGGTCACCCCGAGCCCGGCCGCCACGCTCGCCTGCACCAGGAACAGGGGCAGGTCCCGTCGGGCCAGGAAGGCGAGCACGAACCCGCCGATCTGGCAGCACAGCCCCACCAGGTACGTCCGGTGCCCGGCCAGGCGCAGCAGCAGACCCGGATCGAAGGTGTGGTGCACTGTGGTGCGCGCCGCAGCCACCGACTGGAGCAGGTTGGCGAAGCCGTACGCGACGATCATCGCCGCGAGGAAGCACCAGCCGGAGGAGACCACCTGGCGAGGATAGAGGTTGCCGGGGGTCAGCGCTCGGCTGGTCGATCCAGCCGGGCGAGGATGTCGGCGTGCAGTACACCGTTGGTGGCGACCACGCTGCTCTCGGTGCCCGGCCCGCCGGTGGGGGACTGTCGACCGCCCAGATCCGTGACCGTGCCACCCGCTTCCGTGATGATCGGTACCAGCGCCGCCACGTCCCACAGCGACAACTCCGGCTCGGCCATCACGTCCAGTGCGCCCTCGGCCAACAACATGTAGCCGTAGAAGTCGCCGTACGCTCGGCTGCGCCAACCGGCCCGCAGCAGGTCGAGCATCGCGTCGAGTCGCCCGGCGTCCTCCCACCCGGTCAGCGACGAGTAGCAGACGCTCGCGTCGGCGACCTCGCGCACCGCCGACACCCCGATCCGGTCGCCGGCTGCCGGACCCGGCCCGGCGTACGCGCCCGCGCCGGCGCTCGCCCACCAGCGTCGGCCCAACGCCGGCGCCGACACCACGCCGACGGCCGGCCGGTCGCCGTCGTACAGCGCGATCAGGCTGGCCCAGATCGGCACGCCACGGACGAAGTTCTTGGTGCCGTCGATCGGGTCGACGATCCACCGCCGGCCGTTCGGATCGGTGGACGGCTCGGCGCCGTACTCCTCGCCGAGCAGCCCGTCGGCGGGCCGGTGTTCGGCCAGCAGGGCGCGGATCTCCCGCTCCACTGCGGTGTCCGCGTCGGAGACCGGGGTCAGGTCGGGCTTCGTCTCCACCCGCAGGTCGAGCGCCCGGAACCGGGCCATGGCGATGGCGTCGGCCCGGTCGGCGAGCAGGTGGGCGAGGGCGAGGTCGTCGGCGTACCCGGTCATGCCGGCAACCTAGCCGACGCCTCGCGGGTCACTCGTCGGGCCCGCGCCGGTCACCCTCGCCGGGCCCGCGCTGGTCGCTGTCGCCGCGCGCGTCACCGTCGCCGGCACGCGAGGCGAGCAACCGGCGGTACGACGCCAGCCGGCGCGGGTCGGCCTTGCCGGCGGCCACCCAGGCGTCCAGCGCGCAGTCGGTCTCGTCGGCCGTGTGCTGACAGTTGGGCGGGCAGTCGACGGTGCCCTCGACGAGGTCCGGGAAGCCGTGCAGCAGGCTGTCGGCGGAGACGTGCGCCAGCCCGAAGCTGCGGATCCCGGGGGTGTCGATGATCCAGCCCGGGTCGGTGTCGACGCCCGGCACAGGTGGCAGCCGCAGCGCCACCGCGCTTGTCGAGGTGTGCCGGCCCCGGCCGATCGCGCTGACCACGCCTACCGCGCGCAGCGCCTCCGGGACGAGGCGGTTGACGAGCGTCGACTTGCCCACCCCGGAGTGCCCGACCAGCACCGACACCTTGCCGCTCAGCAGCGCGCGGAGCGCGGCGAGGTCGGAGTCCGGGCGGTTGAGCACGTACGGCAGCTCCAGCTCGGTGTAGTAGCCGAGCACCTCCTCCGGCCCGGCCAGGTCGGCCTTCGTGAGGCAGAGCAGCGGCTCGACGTCCGCGTCGTACGCGGCCACCAGGCAGCGGTCGATGAACCCGGTCCGCGGCGGCGGGTCGGCCAGGGCGCTGACGATCACCAACTGGTCGGCGTTGGCCACCACCACCCGTTCCAGCCGGCCCTCGGCGGTGGTCTCGTCGTCGTCGGCGGTGCGACGTAGCACCGAGCGGCGCTCGGCGATCCGGACGATCCGGGCGAGAGCGCCCTGGGCGCCGGAGGTGTCGCCGACCAGGCTGACGCGGTCACCCACGACCACCGACTTGCGGCCCAGCTCCCGGGCCCGCATCGCGGTCACCGTGGGCAGCTCGGCCCCCACCACGCCGCGTTCGGCCCCGGCCAGCACGCACTGGTAGCGCCCCCGGTCCACGGCGATGACGAAGCCGTCCACCGCGTCGGTGTGCTGCGGGCGGGTGCGCGTACGCGGGCGCGACGACTTTCCGGGTCGGACCCGTACGTCGTCCTCGTCGTACTCCCGCCGTTTGGTCGCCAGGACCTGTCCTCTTCTCGCGTCAGCTCTCAGTGAGCGTCACTTTCCGGTCACCATCGCTGACCATAGTGCCGGGAACTCGGGCATGGTCTTGGAGGTACACCCCACGTCGTCCACCTCGATGCCGGGGACGGCGAGCCCGGCCACCGCGGCGGCGTGGGCCATCCGGTGGTCGTGGTAGGTGCGGAAGACGCCACCGCGCAGCGGGCGCGGCCGGATCTCCAACCCGTCCGGCGTCTCGGTGATGTCGGCCCCGAGCCCGCCGAACTCCCGCGCGAGCGCGGCGAGCCGGTCGGTCTCGTGGCCCCGGATGTGCCCGACGCCGGTGAAGACCGACGGCGAGTCGGCGAGCATGGCCAGCGCGGTCAGCACGAGGGTCAGCTCGCCGACGTCGGACAGGTCGGCGGTCAGACCGTGCACCACGCCGGTGCCGCGGACGGTCAGCCCGTTGGTGGAGAGGGTGACCTCGCCGCCCATCCGCTGGAGCAGCGACCGGAGCTGCTCGACCGGCTGGGCGCTGCTGTGCGGCCAGCCCTGCAGGGTCACCTCGCCGCCGGTGACCAGGGCCGCGGCGAAGAACGGCACGGCGCCGGAGAGGTCTGGCTCGATCTCCCAGCCGCGCCCGGTGAGCGGGCCGGGCTCGACGGCCCAGACGTCGGGGGTGCTGTCGTCGACCGCCGCGCCGGCGGCCCGCAGCATCCGCACCGTCATCCGCAGGTGGGGCGCGGAGGGCACCGGCGCACCGACGTGGCGCACCACGAGGCCCCGGTCGAAGCGCGGGGCGGCCAGCAGCAGGCCGGAGACCAACTGGCTGGACGCGGACGCGTCGATCACCACCTCGCCGCCGGTGACCCCACCGGTGCCGAGCACTGTCAGCGGGAGGCTGCCCGTGCCGGTGACGTCGATCCGCACGCCCAGCGAGCGCAGTGCGTCGACAAGCGGGCCGAGCGGCCGGGTGCGGACGTACGGGTCGCCGTCGAAGGTGACCTGCCCGTCGGTCAGCCCCGCCACCGGTGGCAGGAACCGCATCACGGTGCCGGCCAGCCCCACGTCGACGTGGGCGGGGCCGACCAGCGGGTGCGGCCGGACCAGCCAACGTTCGTCGTCGTTGATCGACACGTGCGTGCCCATCGCGCGCAGGCCGGCGGCCATCAGCTCGGTGTCCCGCGCGCGCAGCGGCTCGGCCAGGGTCGACGGCCCGGCGGCCACGGCGCTGAGCACCAGGGCGCGGGCGGTCATCGACTTGGAGCCGGGCAGGCGCAGTGTCGCTGCCACCGGGTCGGACGCGGTCGGTGCGCTCCACGGCTGTGGCGGCCGGGTCGCGGTCAGATTCCCCACGGTTACATTCTGCCGTGTCGGCCGGTGGGTGACGCCGACCGGCGGTCGTACTCCCGGTTGGCGGGACAGCAGGCAGGGCCCCCGACGGGTTAGCGTGAGCGCATGTGCGGCAGGTACGCGACGACCCGTGGTTCCGGTGAGTTGAGCGCGCTGTTCGAGTCGGCCGACGACACCGACGGCGCGATCCGGCCGGATCACAACGTCGCGCCCACCGACCGCGTGCCGCTGGTCCGGCTCACCCCGCACGGGCACCGCAGCCTCTGCGTCGCCCGCTGGGGCTTTCTGCCGCACTGGTCCCGGTCCGCCGCGGGCGCGGCCCGCATGATCAACGCGCGGGCCGAGACGGTGGCCACCAGCCGGGCGTACGCCGGGGCGTTCGCCCGCCGCCGCTGCCTGGTGCCGGCCGACGGCTGGTACGAGTGGGTCCGCCAGCCCGACGGCCGCCGGCAGGCGTACTTCATGACCCCGGCCGACGGCTCGGTGCTCGCCCTGGCCGGCATCTGGTCGGTCTGGGAGTCCGGGGCCGAGAGCCGGCTCACCTTCAGCGTGCTGACCACCGCGGCGCTCGGCGAGCTGGCCGAGGTGCACGACCGGATGCCGGTGCTGCTGCCGCCCGATCGGTGGTCGTCCTGGTTGGGGCCGTGCGACGAGCCCGACCGCCTGCTCGTGCCCGCGTCGTCCGATCGGCTGGCCGGGTTGGAGATCCGCCCGGTCGGGCCGGCGGTGGGCGACGTCCGCAACGACGGCCCGGAGTTGACCGCCCGAGTGTCCGTCCCGCCGCAGCCGGTCCCATCGGAGCTGACTCTGTTCTGAAAATGACAGGCATCGTCGAGCACCGATTTGCCAGGGTTCTGCTCGATTCGTCGCCTGGCCGTTCAGCCATGTTCTCCGTAAGCCCTTGTCTCGGTGTCCGGAAGTGCGATACAACACAGCGCCGGTAGTGGCTGTCGATTCGCACGGGGCGGACGACATCCACCGATCTTGCCGGTCCCACGGGGGAGGTGGGTGGAATGACACGGGCGCGTATGCCCCGTCCGCACGAGGTGGCTGCGGCACGGAGAGATCCGCGGCTGCTGCGGGCCTTGCGAGAACGCCGACAGGACGACGCGTGGCGCACCAGAGGGACGTGCCAGAACGTCGATCCGGAGACGTTTTTTCCGGCACCGAACGAACCGGCGGATGCCGCCGTCGCGCTGTGCCGCAGTTGTGACGTGCAGGGTTCCTGCCTGGCCTGGGCGCTGGAGGTCGGCGACTGCCACGGCGTGTGGGGCGCGACCACACCCCGCGAGCGGCGGGCGATGCTTGTCGCCTGGCGCGGCGAGGTCGAGCCCGATCCGGACGCGGCCGACGACGCCGGCCCTCCGGTCCGCGACCGTCTGCTCACCCTGGTGCCGCTGAGCTGACCGCCGGGAGTGAACCATCCCGCTGACCGGCGAGGTCGGCGCAGAATGGGTCGGTGCTGCCCAGCGAAGAGATCGACACGCCCCGCGGCCCGGCGCGGATCGACACCGACCTGCCGGCCCGGCCGGCCGCCGCCCTGCTGGTGCTCGGGCACGGGGCGGGCGGCAGCGTGGACGCGCCCGACCTGCTCGCGGTGCGGGACTCGGCGGTCGGGGCCGGCCTGGCGGTGATCCGGGTGACCCAGCCCTACCGGGTCGCCGGCCGTCGCG
>NZ_MUZA01000044.1 GCF_021442385.1 Micromonospora sp. MH99 | reverse complement strand
GTGCTGTCGGCGATGAGGGTCTGGTCGATGGGGCCGGTGCCGGAGCCGGAGATGCTGCCGGTGAACAGGGTCTGCGCGGCGGACCAGCCGTTGGGGTTGGTCGGGTCGGTGGAGGTGCGGTAGGAGAACGCGGCGCCGCCCCACTGGTACGCAAGGACCCAGATGTTGCGAGGCGCGAAGTAGAACAGGGTCGGCGCGACGGTGCCGCTGTTCATGGTGTTCTGACTGGCCGAGGCCATGTCCGACCAGTTGGTGAACAACCCGAAGTTCATCGAGCCCCACGACGAGCCGAAGTCGTGGGTGGTCGCGTAGACCAACTGCCGCCCGTTGTACGGAGCGACGGTGAAGTCCTTGAGTGACACCCAGCCCGACTTGGGCTGCGCCAATGCGCCGGTCGACGACCACCGGTACGACGACGGCAGATCACACGTGCCGCCCGGCGGCGGCGTGGTGGGCGGCGGCGTGGTCGGGTTGCCCCCGCCGTCGACGCGCACGAGCTGCCACTGCTGGTTGGTGCCGTTCCAGTCGTCGTACTGCACGATGTTGCCACCATCGGCGGTCGACGCGCCCTGCACCTCCATCGCCTTGTTGCTGTTGCGGTTGATCAACCGCACATAACCGCTGTCCGAGTCGGCCAACCGGAACTGCTGGTTGGTGCCGTTGTTGTCGGACCACTGCACGATCGCCCCGCCGTTGGCCGTCGAACGACCGGACACATCCAGCACCTTGCCCGACAACCGCGACTTGACCCGGTAATAACCGCCCCCGGAGTCCACGAACTGCCACTGCTGCTGGTTGCCGTTGTTACGCGTCCACTGCGTGATCCGCGCACCGTCGTTCGTGGCCAGGTTGTACACGTCCACAGCCTTGCCGCTGTTGCGGTTCACCAACACGTACCACGCGCCGGTGTCCACAGTCGCCGCTGACGCGGGTGACGACACCGCCATCGCTGCGGCGCCGGCGACCACCACCGCTGCCGCGCCGGCGGCCACTGCCCGCACCAACCACCCTCGCCGCCGCGAGGGCGGTGCCGTCGACGGAGACCTACCAAAGGCAGACATGATCCTCCTCAATCACCAGGAGCCGAACGGTCACCCGAAGCTGGGCGCACCGCGACACGCGACCGGGTGCATGCGTCGGGAATGTTCGCGCTAACAAGATCCCCTGCATGCTGTGGACGCACGCCTGAACCAAGGTTGGCGGAGCAGGCCCGCCCCGTAAGCCGTAGCCGCCGCCGCCCTTGACCATCGACTGTGAGCGATAACATGCTGTTCGTCAAGTCGTAACATTGGCGCTTCGGTGAGCCGGCGATCCGCGCCCACGCACGGCGCAGCCCATCGACGCTGATCATGCGCGGCCACCACACCCGCCTGCGGTCCTCGAACGGGCAAGGCGCCTCGGAAGATCCGGGATGGTGGCGCTAACATCGACGTCGACTCATGACCTGGTCACGGCCGCCTCGGGCGTCGGCGCTCCGACAGGCGTGCCGCCGAAGCTCGTATCACCGGACGCACGGCCCGCCGCGCGAACGCTGCCCGCCGTGGCGGTGACCGCCGGGTCGAACCCCGACCCGGGGCCCGGAGCTGGTGGCTCCGGACCCCGGGCTCAGGTGGTCAGGGGCTCGTGCAGGTGACGTTGCTGGGCGCGGTGTCACCGTTGCCGGTGGCGGTGAACCCGAAGGTGGTCGAGGCGTTCGGCCCCAGGGCGCCGTTGTAGGCGGCGTTGCGGACAGTGACGTTGCCGGTGGTGCCCGTGTTGGTACCGTTCCAGAGGCTGCTGATGGCCTGGCCGCTGGCCAGAGTCAGGCGTACGGTCCAGCCGCTGATGGAGGTGGCGGTGTTGTTGGCGACGGTGACCTCACCCTGGAAGCCGCCCGGCCAGCTGTTGACGGCCCGGTAGGTGGCGGCGCAGCTGCCCGGCTCCCCGGTCGGCGGCGGCGTCGTCGGCGGCGGCGTGGTGGGAGGCGGCGTGGTCGGCGGGGGCGTGGTGGGCGGAGGCGTGGTGGGCGGGGGCGTGGTCGGCGGCGTGGTGGACTGGAACTGGCTGAAGAATCGCCAGATCTCCGCCGAGGTCCAGGTCCTGGAGTCGTTGGGGCTGGACGACCCGTCGACCGGGCTCGGGGTGTGGTCGCCGTCGAAGGCGGCCCACTGCACGGGGTAACCCGCGCGGCAGCCGGAGTAGGTGGTGGTGATGTGGGTGAGGCTGCCCTGGCTGGGCTCGCGCGGGCTCTGTGCGGTGCAGCCGTTGTTCCGGACGAACGTGTCGCGCAACGCCCGGCCCTGGGAGATGTTCAGCACGCTGTCGTGGATGCCGTGGATGCCGAAGTACGCGACGGGCTGGGTGCCGCCGTTACAGCCGCTGAGGTTGGCGCCGGAGAGCACGGTGACCGCGCGGATGACTGTGGGTCGGGCGCAGGCCACCGCGTAGCTCATGGCCCCGCCGTAACTCCAGCCGAGGGCGAAACGCTGGGTCGTGTCGACGCAGAGGTCGTTCTCGACCTGCCGGGAGATGTCGTCGAACAGGGTCAGGTCCCGACCGTTCGTGTTGGCCCAGCCGGCGTCGATGCCCTGGGGCGCGACGAAGATCGTGCTGTTGTTCGACAACGGCGCCAGCCCGTAGTAGCCGGCCGAGGCGACGTTGTTGGCCGAGCCGTTCAGCCAGTGGAAGCCGAAGATCAGTCGGTACGGACGGTTCCTGTCATAACCGCCCGGGATCTGGAGGATGTAGCTGCGATTCTGGCCGCTGCTGGAAATCGTGCGCGTCCCGCTGGTGAGAGTGGGCGCCTTGCCGCAGCCCGCAGTCGCCGCGAGCGTGCCGTTGGTGGCGGCCACCGCCTCGGTGCCGAATCCGCCGCGCAGCGCACCACCTGTCGCCGCGGCGAAAACCACCGCGGCCGCGACGAACGAGAAGAGTTGTCTCCGTTTGACCATTGCTCGACTCCTTGCCGTTGATCGTCCGTAGGACATGCACCTCGCCGTCGACGAGTCGGTTCGCACCGGTGTGCGGGCCGGCATGCTCCTGGGGCCGGATGGCGCACACGGGTCGCGTACGGGCCGTACCGTCGCTGCCGGGGTTGTCCGTGACGGGGCAAGGAAAGCGGGGAGTGCAGCCGGACCAGGGTCGTCCGACGACCGCCTGCGGTCGCCTGGCAGTGGCGGAGCGGCCCGGACTGGTCACCGACCGGCGAAGCGGCCCGAGGGAGAGCCCTCGGCGTGCCTCTGCCGATTGACTGAGGTGACTGGGAGCGTGCCCTTCGCTCCCGCGCCGAAAGATAGCATGTTATCGATAACATCCTCAACCGGCCGAGTGCCGCGGAACCGGCCACAGCGGACGGAGCGGCCCGGCCCCGGGTTTGCGGACGCCGCTGGCAGTGCCCTTCGATATCGCAGCGAGGTCATCTTTTCGAGTCCTAGACTGCGAACGTGCACGGCGGGGCCGCCCCTGCCAAACGGGGAGGTGCGGGTGCCATGAATTCGCGGCCGACGCAACAGCAGGAACAGGCTCACGGCGGCGCCAATCGCGACATGCCCCCGGAACTGGGCTCGGACTCCATCGGCATCTTTGAAGGCCGGACCTTCATGTTGTCCAATTCGACAGGTGACGTGCCGGGCGACTCCATCGCCGGTCTGGTGCACGACGACACCCGCTACCTCAGCCGTTGGCAGCTGACTCTCGACGGGCTCGCCCCACTCGTGCTCAGCGCCAGCGCTGTCGATGCCTATTCCGCGGCGTTCTTCCTCGCCAATCCGGAGTTGCCGGGTCTGCAGGCGAACAGGATCGGCGTGCGGCGGGAACGGTTCGTCGGAGACGGCATGCACGAGCGGATCGCGGTGCAGTATTTCGGCACGGAACCGGTCCGCGTACGCCTGCGGTTGGATGTTGGTGTGGACTTCGCCGACCTCTTCGAGATCAAGCGGGCGGGGCGGAGCAGACGGGCCGACATCCGGCGAACCCACCTGTCGGACGGCTCGGCCCTGCGCTTCTGCTACCAGAACTCGCACTGGTCGGCCGGCACGACAGTCGAGGCCGACCCACCTGCCGAACAGGTCGAAGGCGACGCGCTGGTCTGGGACGTGCACCTGGGGCGAGGGGACACCTGGAACTGCGAGCTTCGCGTGCTGCTGAACTGCCAGGGCGCGGACTACCGGCCGCGCGGCCGCACCTTCGGCGAGGCACACGACCCCGACGCCGACGACCTGGCATCGCGGTGGGTGGCCAACAAGCCGGACCTCAGCGCGGATTCGGAACTGTTGCGCAACGTCTATCACAAGTCCGCCGCCGACCTGCTGTCGATGCGCATCGTCAAGGAGATCAACGGCGAGAAGGTCGTCCTGCTGGCCGCCGGGATGCCCTGGTTCCTGACCGTGTTCGGGCGGGACACGCTGGTCACCGCCTACCAGAGCATCAGCTGTGGACCGGACGTCGCGCGCGGTGCGCTGGTGACGCTCGCCGCGCACCAGGGCAACACCGTCGACCACTTCAGCGACCAGGAGCCCGGGAAGATCCTGCACGAGTTCCGCTCCGGGGAGCTGACGCAGCTCGGCATCGCGCCGTACGGCCCCTGCTTCGGCTCGGCGGACACCACCCAACTGTGGCTCATCCTGCTCTCGGAGTACTGGCGGTGGACGGGCGACGACGCGTTGGTGCGGCAGTTGCGGCCCAACGCCGACGCCGCTCTGCGGTGGATCGACGAATTCGGAGACCGCGACGGCGACGGTTACGTCGAGTACGCCACGCGCTCCCCCGACGGGATGCGCAACCAGTGTTGGCGCGACTCACCGGACGGTGTGCAGTTCGCCGACAGCAGGCTCCCCGACCTGCCGGTCGCCACCTGCGAGATCCAGGGCTACACCTACGACGCCAAGCTCCGCGCCGCGGAACTCGCCGACGGGCCGTGGGCCGACGCCCCGTTGGCGCGACGCCTGCGGGGCGAGGCCGCCGATCTGCGCGAGCGGTTCAACCGTGACTACTGGCTGCCGACGCGCGGCGGCTACTACGCGATCGGCCTCGACGCCGACAAGCGGCCCATCGACTCGATGACCTCGAACATGGGCCACCTGTTGTGGAGCGGAATCGTCCCGCCCGATCGCGCCGCCGCGGTGGCTCGGCAGTTGATGTCCGACGCGATGTTCTCCGGCTGGGGTGTCCGGACCCTGTCCACCGAGGATGTGGGGTACAACCCCATCGGCTACCACCTCGGCACGGTGTGGCCGCACGACAACTCGATCATCGCGGCCGGGCTCGCCCGGTACGGCCACCGGGATGCGGCCAACCGGATCGCGATGGCGATGCTCGATGCGGCGGCACACTTCGACTACCGCCTGCCCGAGGCGTTCTCCGGGTACGACCGATCGCTCGGACGACGGCCCGTGCCCTACCCCACCGCCTGCAACCCCCAGGCCTGGGCCAGCGGCGCACCCCTGCTGCTCCTGCGGTCGATGCTCGGGCTCGACGTCCGCGACGGCCGTCTCGGCACCGATCCGCGCATCCCGGAGGCGTTGGGGAGCATCCGGCTGACCGGCGTCACCGTGCACGGGACGCGGCAGACCGTCGACGCCTCGGGCTCGCCCCTGCCCTCCTCCGCCTGAGCGGCGCCCGGGGCTGCGCAGATCGAAATCGCGGTACGCGCCGATCGCGTCGGTGAGCGGCTCGTGCTCGGTCACGACGTCCTTCGGGCCGGCCTGACCGGACGCGGCCATGTCCGCCAGCTTGGGGTGGTTGCCGTTGCTCTCGACCGCCCAGGTCTGTGCGTGGCTCGGCGCGTCATCCGGCTTCCATTGCCCGCTTTGGCCCTGGCTGTCGAGATTCGGGAAAAACCACTTCTCGTGGAGGTCGAGCTAGCGTTCCGGCATGCTCCTTTCGACCTCGAGACCCGTGCCGGCCGACGACACGGCGCAGCTGGTCCGGGGCGCCCAGCAGGGCGATCCCCGCAGCTTCGCGCTGCTGTTCGACTGTCACTACGCCGGCATGCTCGCCGTGGCCCACCGCATTCTGGGCGGCGGGCCCGACGCCGAGGACGCCTGCCAGGACGCGGCGATCGCGGCGTTCAGCCGGATCGGTGAGCTGCGCGACCCCGGCGCGGTGCGACAGTGGCTGCACGCCATCGTCCGCAACAACTGCCGGACGATGCTGCGCGCGCGCAGGCCCGTGCCGGTCGGAGTGGCAGGTGAGAACCTGCTCGCCTCGGAGCTCGACGACCCGGTCGCCCGCATCGAGCAGAGCGCCATGCGGGACTGGGTCTGGCACGGGCTGCAGCAGTTGTCGCCGGCCGCCCAGACGGTGGCGTTGCTGCGCTACTTCACCGAGAACAACTCGTACGAGCAGATCGCGGAGCTGTGCGGGACTCCGGTCGGCACCGTCCGCAGCCGCCTCAGCGAGGCACGTCGGCAGCTGGCCGAGGTCCTCCCCCGCGTCCGGGACGCGCGGCACGACGGGGCCGGGACGCTGCGCGCCGAGCGGCGCGAGGAGGCGGCGACGATCCTGTCGGCGGTGGCCGATGGCGCGTCCGTGACCAAGGTGGCCGCGCGTTGGGCCGAGGACATGGTTTTCTGCTGGCCGGACGGCACCCGGACGATCGGGAGGGAACCACTCTTCGCGGTCATTCGGCAGGACAACGACCTCGGTGTCAGCCACAAGATCACCGGAGTGCTGGCCGGCTCCGGCATCACGATCTGGGAGAACGCCTTCATCAACCCGCCGGAGGACCCGTTCCACTGCCCGCCCGGCGCGACCTGGCTGCTGCGGGAGAAAGGGGGCCTGGTACGCGAGGTGCGCCTCCTGCACACCCCGCGGCCGGCCCGGCCGGAGATTTCTTCCGCGGCGAATCGAACTTCTGCCAGCCCAGGGATGTCCTGAGGGTATGACCACGTACTCCATCCACGACCTGGAACCGCAGCTCGCCGCCAACCGCCGGTACTGGTGCGGCTGGGCGGGCACCGACCCCGACACCGACCTGCCCACCTATCGCACCGACATTGCGCACCCGCTGCTCAACGGGGTCCTTCGCGTCCGCGATCTGCCACTCGACGAGGCGATCACGGAGGCGAGGAAGCACCTGACCGGCTCGCACTGGGGCTGGTGGGTGGGGGCGGACAGCGACGAGGGCACCGCCGAGGGCCTGCTCGACCGCGGCGCGGAGCAGATCGCCGACATGCCCGTGATGGCGGTGGACGTGACCACCGTGGCCGAGGTCGATGCGCCGAGCGACCTGCGGATCCGGCACGTCGCCGACCCGTCCGAGATGCGGGAGTACGTCGGTGCGTACGCCGGGCCGCTCGGCCTCCCCGGGGATCCCGGCCTCGCCGTCGACCGGGAGCTGAACTTCGCCTACCCGGACGTGGTCCGCCTCGCGGGCACGATCGACGGCCGCACCGTCGGCACGTGCACCCTGTCGCTCGGCACCGACATCGGCGCTCTGTACTGCATCGCCACCGACCCCGATTTCCGTCGGCGGGGCATCGCCACGGCGCTCACCCGCGAGGCGCTGCGCCTCACCCGTGCGTCGGGACGGCAGATCGTCACGCTCCAGGCGAGCAGCGAGGGCGAGCCGGTGTACCGGCAGATCGGCTTCGAGACCGTCGCCCGCTACCGCCTCTACCAACTCCCGGAGTGACTCCCAGCGCTGCCGCCCGGTCCATGACTGTCGGGCGGCAGCACTGCCACCCGGGACCTCCCGCCCCGGCACGTACTTGCTCGTACGGAAAGTGAGTGTTAGCTTTCCGTACGAGCAAGTACTTGCCCCACCCCGAGGAGCTGCCTGATGAGCACCACTCCGACACCCGAAGAGGCACGACGGGCTCTGCAGGACGTCGACCGGCGGCGGGGTCAGACCGCAGCGGCCGCCAGCCGGTCACGGTGGATCTGGCTCGGGGCCGGTGTTTTCGTCGCGGCCTACGGAGTCCTCGCGGACCGGTATCCGGACTTCGTGCGCACGTACGGCACCACAATCGTCATCCTGCTGCTGCTGCTCTCCATGGCGGGCAACACCCGGTGGGGCGCAACCCTGCTGCGCCGGCCGGTGCGCCCGCGCATCGTCCCCAGCCCGGCCAGCCTGCTGTGGTCGGCACTGGTGCTGGCCCTGCTGATCGGCGGCACCGCGCTCGCCACCGCTCTGGACGTCCCGCACGTCTGGCTGTGGAGCGGCGTGCTCATCGGTGTCCTGCTGGCCGCCGCCGGCCCGTGGTGGCAGCACCGCGTGCTCACCCGCACGGCCTGACCGGTGGCCGACCCGAAGCTGGACCCGGCCCTGCTCGATCCCACCCGGCTGGCCATCCTGGCGCTGCTGGCGGGGACCGAGTGGGCCGAGTTCGCGTTCGTCCGCGACGCCGTGGAGCTCAGCGACTCCGCCCTGTCGAAGCGGATCTCGACGTTGAGCGACGGCGGGTACGTGGAGGTACGCAAGGGCTACGTGGGCAAGCGCCCACGGACCTGGATCAACCTCTCCACGGCCGGTCGGGCCGCCCTGAGCGCCCACATCGCCGCCCTGCGCGAGATCGTCGCCCGCGTGGACGGCGCCGACTGAGAGCCCTTTCGCGGTTGCCGGGGCGCGTACGGTCGGCGGACGTCGTTGTCGCGGCGCGCGGTCGGGCGGACCTGTTCGACGCCCCGGGTCAGGGTCAGCGGAGCGCCGTGATCACGAAGGCGGGGCGCCCTCCGGCCGCGCCTTCTGCGGATAGACGGTCTCGTGGCGGGCCAGCATGGCGACGAACTCGCCGATCTTCCGCTCGCGGGTCTCGGCCCGTTTGACGGCGTTGAGGCGGTAGATGAGCGCGAACCTGTTGGTCTTCGTGAGCACGTCGAACATCGCCTGGGCGGCGGGTTCGGCGGCGATGGCGGCGAGCAGGTCGGCCGGCGCCTCGGCCTCCGACGGCGGGGCGTACGCGGCGGCCCACCGGCCGTCGGCCTTCGCGGCCTCCACCACCGCGCGGCCCGCGGGCATCATCAGTCCCTGCGCCTCCAACCGGGCGACGTTTTCGACGTTGCGTCGGGACCAGACACTGCGGGCCCGGCGAGGGGTGAACCGGATCCAGGAGGACTGCTCGTCCCGCTTGCGGGCCTGCCCGTCGATCCAGCCGAAACACAGCGCCTCGTCGACCGCATGCTGCCAGGTCAGCGTGGTGACCGTGCCGCCCTTCTTGGTCAGGGCGAGCCAGACGCCGGGCGACGTGGCGTGGTTCTCCGACAACCATGCGCGCAGCGCGCCGGCGTCCGTGACGATCAACTCTTCCAGTTCGGCGCTCGCCATCGCAGCAGGCTATCGCCGCCCTGTGACAGCTACGGCTGTCGGTGGACATCCCGACCCGACCGCCGACCGGGGCAGTCGGAACGGCCAAGGGTGTGACACGTCGACCGGGCCACACCCTTGGCACATCCAGCTGTCTCCTGCCAGGTTCCGGAGGGTCAGCAGCCGATCCGGCTGGACCCGACCGCTACGTCGTCGTACCAGAGGGTGTCGGCCCCGTTGCCGTAGCTCTCCCAGCCGAGCTTCAGGTCGGTGAGCTGCGGACGCCAGGTGCGGTTGTACCACTGGCCGTCGATGTCGTGCGTCGGTACGCCGTCCGCGGTCAGCCCCGCGATCGCCGTGCCGTCCAGCCAGGTACGCAGCTGACCGGCCGAGCCGTCCACCATGAACTCCAGGCAGGTCCACCGGTTGGTGGGAAGCGGCACGCTCTGCGCCACCCCGGCCGGGCTCTGCTCGGGCAGGGTCGCGTCGTCGGAGGCGCGGTTCCATTGCAGGGCAGCGTTCTGGCCGCCCATCCGCAGGTCCCTGTTGCCGTCGGCGGCGTCGGCCATCGCCATCATGGTCGTGTGGTCGGTGGGCTGGGCGGTGGTGTGCCGCACCCAGATCCGGCCGTACCGCACACTGCCCACGCTGCTGAGGTTCTTGGTGGACCTGATGAAGACGTGGTTGCAGTAACCGGCCGCGCCGTTGATCCGGACCGCCCGGCTGCCGCTGTGCGCGGTGGTCGTGTCGATGGTGGCCGTGCCGGCGCCGGAACAGTCCGGGTTCACCACCGTCCAGTCACCCGACGGCGTCGAGCCCGTCTGGTTCTCGAAGCCGTCGCAGAGCACCGCACCGGCACATCCGACCGGCGGCGGGGTGGTGGGCGGTGGCGTCGTCGGCGGAGGCGTCGTCGGCGGAGGCGTCGTGGGCGGAGGCGTGGTCGGCGGCGGGGTGGTCGGCGGCGGCGTCGTGGGCGGAGGTGTCGTCGGTGGCGGCGTGGTGGGCACGCCGGTCGTCGGGGTCGGCCCGGTGCCGTTGCACGGCACGCCGTTCAGGCTGAACCCGCTCGGCGACCCGCCGCTGGTGCCGTACGTGCCCTGCACGCCGAACTCGGTGGCGCCGCCGGCCGGGATGCTGCCGTTGTACGACATGTTGCGGGCGGTCACCGTCGATCCGGACTGGCTGACCGTGGCGTTCCAGCCGTTCGTGACGCGCTCGTCCCCGGCGTACGTCCAGGTGACGGTCCAACTGGAGACGGCGCTGTCGCCGGGGGTGACCTTGACGTTGGCGGTGAAGCCGCCGGGCCACTGGTTGGGCGTGTAGTCGACCCGGCAGCCCTGTGCGGCCGCGGCGGGCACCACGAGCACTGCCGTTCCGGTCGCGGTCACGGCGGCGGCCAGCGCGGCGACGACCGCCAGGGTCGGGGCGGGGCGGGCGCGGAGAATCGTCATGAGAAGTCCTTCTGCCATCAAGCTGGGGAATCGGCGCGGCAGCGCGCGTCCGTGACGGACGCGGCGCGACAACGCGCCGGGTGCGGCGCGGCGATGCGCCACAGCGACTGGTCGATGCGTACGACCGACGTGCCCGGCTCGGGGTGGACCTGTCAGTCGCCGACGGCCCGGTTGCCCGGACCTCGGCGGCGCCCGCCCTCAATCTATTGACAGATTCCTATCGAATCAAGGGTGTCCGGCGGCCCGCCGCACCGGTCCCGCACCGAGGGCAACCCGTTCGACCGGCCGGAGTACCTGCGCTTCCTCGCCCAGCCCCGACACCGATCCTGAAACGTCGGGTCCTCGCCGTGCTCTGCCCGCCGCGATGCGGCACACGAGGTCGCGCCTAGCGGAGCAGCCCGCGGTCGGCCATGAACGCCCGCAGCGTCTCGGCATCCTCGGCGGACATCAACCACCGGGGGATCACGGTCGCCGGCATCCGCCCGACGTACACGATCCAGAAGTCCGGGGTGTCCTTCACCTGGGCGACGCCGTCCCACGCGATACCACCGGACTCCGAGCCGCTGCGCATCATGATGTTGTCGTCGGTGATGTCGTAGCCGCCCTCGACGGCGTAACGACCGGAGCGGCGACGTGCGCGCCACCGCACCCACGGCAGGTACAGCATCGACAGCACGCCACCCACGAGCAACGCCATCCACAGCGGTGTCGACCGCTCGCCGGACGCGAACCCGCGCGAGACGATCAGACCGATCACCCCCACCGCCGCCAGCACCGCGCCGACGTAGCTGTACCGGCGCAGCCGAACACCGCCGAGCGTGGCCGCCACGCGACCCGGGTAGTCGGGATCAGCGGGGACGTCGAAACGGATGTGCACCCCAGCACGATAGTTCCCCGACCGCCCCGGGCACCGCCGGACCCGTCGCCCGTGCGGGATACCCGTCCGGTCAGGAGGCGGGCGGCTCCCAGAGCAGGAGCTCACGGTCGTGGACGAACCCGTTGCGCAGGTAGAAGTCGACCGCGCGGCGGCTGGAGTGAACTGTGACGTGCAGCAGCCCCCGCGTCCGGGCCTCGGCCAGGATCGCGGCGATCAGCGCACCACCGACACCGCGACCGCGGTACTCCTCGCGGACCGCGACGGACTGCACGTCGCCGTACCACCGGCCCATCGATTCGTTGCTGGGCACCCGCTGGGCGACGAGGAGCCAGGCGGCTCCGACCACACGCCCGTCCAGTTCGGCGACGAACGGCAGGTGGGTCTCCGCGTGGGCGGCCACCCAGTCCGCGTACGCCCCGAGCTTGTGTCCGTCGACGCCGCGTAGTTCCGCGAGCGCCGCCGCGTCCGCCACGCCGCCCTTGCGCACGTCCACCCGTCGGAGTCTAGGCGAGCACGGCGCCGGCGGGCGCCCGAGCGGCCCGTCGTGCCGGGCAGGCCGGCGGAGTTTCGCCGGCGGGCGCTTGCGGGTAGCGGATGGCGCATGAACCGCGATCTCGTCAGGGCTCTCCAGGTCGCCTGGGAGCTGCCGGAGTTCCGCAGCGGGGTGCGACACCTCATCGACCTCGACGAGGTGTCCGTGCTGCTGGCCACGCTGTCCGTCCCGGATCACGACGGCGAGGTCGAGCGCAGCCTGCTGAGCCTGCTGCGCTCGGGCCTGGAAACGGTCGAGATCCGGGAGGCCGTACTGCTGCTGTTGGAGCAGGACGAGGTGCGCCGGCCGCTCGTCGCCGCGGCGGTGGAGCCGCTTGCGGCCCGTCCGGGCCTGGCCGCCGCCATCGCCGCGGCGGCCGAGGACCCTGCGGTACGTCGTGAGGTACGGGCGGCCCTGGACAGCGCCAAGGTGCGCGAGCTGATCTGGCAGGCGATGGAGAACCAGGTCAGCGACAACCGCTTCGGCCTGATCCGCAGGGCGGCGGCACTGTTCGTGCGGCACCCGAGCGTCCGACGCCTCGCGTGGGCCGTGCGCCGCCACGGCGTGCTGCGCGAACTCCGTCGCAAGCCGTAATCCACTAGCGTGGCGGGGTGGCAGCGTCCGGCACGGCACCGCCGCCCGAGATGGGTCGCTGGCTGACGTTCCTGCTCGCGTTGGCAGCCGGAGCGGCGATCGCCAACCTGTACTGGGCACAGCCGCTGCTCAACGTCATCGCTGGCGACCTGCGTGCCTCCACCGCGACGGCCGGCTGGCTCGTCACCGCGACGCAGACCGGGTACGCCGTCGGCGTACTGCTGCTCGTGCCGCTCGGCGACGCCCTGGACCGCCGCCGGTTCGTCCCGGTGCTGCTGGTGGCCTCGGCCGCCGCACTGCTGCTGTGCGCGCTGGCGCCGTCGTTCGATGTGCTCCTGCTCGCATTGACGGTCCTCGGCGTCACGACGGTCTCCGGGCAGGTCCTCACGCCGCTCGCCGGTGACCTGGCCGGCGACGCCCACCGGGGTCGGATCGTCGGGGTCGTCGGCTCCGGGACCCTCAGCGGCATCCTCGCCTCCCGCACGATCAGCGGGTTCGTCGCCGGTACCGCCGGGTGGCGTACGACCTTCGCCCTCGCCGCGGCCGTCGCCGTTCTGCTCGCGGTCCTGCTGTACCGGGCGATTCCACCGCTGGCACCGCGCACACGCATGCCATACCCGCAGCTCATCGCCTCGGTCGGCGCGGTTGTCCGGCGTGAGCGGGCGGCCCGCTGGACGCTGGCCCTGGCCGCCACCGGGTTCGCCGCGTTCTCGCTGTTCTGGACGGCGCTGACGTTCCTGCTCAGCGGCCCACCATTTCGATACCCGGTAGCGGTGATCGGAATGTTCGGACTGGCCGGCCTCGCCGGCGTCCTCTCCAGCCTGCGCGGCGGTCGTCTGCACGACAGTGGTTGGTCGCTTCCGGCCACCGGGATGGCGTGGACACTGGCCCTCGGCGCCTTCGTCGTCGCGGCTTTCGCCAGCCGGTCCGTCGCGCTGCTCATCGTCGCGATCGTCATGATCGATGTCGCTCTCCAGACGCAGGCCCTCCTCAACCGGGCGCGGCTGTTCGCCCTGTCCGACGAGGCCCGCAGCCGGCTGAACACGGCACTGGCGTCCGGCAACTTCGTCGGCGCTGCCATCGGCTCCGCCGCCGCGACCACGCTCTGGTCCGCGGGTGGCTGGACAGCCGTCATGATCGCGGGCATGGGTCTCTGCTGCTTCGCGCTCGCCGTGTGGGCACTGGGTCGGCGCGGTCCACTGGTGATCCGCCGCGCCGGGTGACACGGGCCGGTCCATCGCCCGTGCCTACGTGGATCGACATCTTCCGCCCTGGGGTGGAACCACCGGCGCTGTCGCGAGCGTGTCGGCGGGCACGGGTGAGCCACCTTGCTCAATCACAGCTACCTGACGACGGGGTCAGGCCAGCGTCGCCGGCAGGACGAGGAGGGCGAAACGGATCACCCGCCCCACGAGGCAGGCGACGGCGAACTCCCAGCGGCGCAGGCCCACGGTGCCGGCGGCGACGCTGACCACGGCCAGCGGTGGGACCCCGACCGCGGCGGAGACCAGAACTGTGGGAACGGCGGTGCGGCGGCGGGAGAGCCAGCGCCGGATCGGCCCGGTCCACCGGGCGGCTCGGGCCGCCGTACGACCTGACCCGCTCTGTCTCCCGAGCCTGCGGGCCAGCCGTCCCGTTCCACGGCGCGCGGATTCGAACAGGAGCAGCTTGCCGGTGGTCTGCCCGAGCGCCAGGGCGAGCACGGCGACGACAACGGGGCCGCCACGGTGGCCGGCGACCACGACGTACGCCTCGGCGTTGACGACCGGAACGAGGGCCGACGCGAGGCCGTAACCGAGCGCCACCACGGCCTCGGCGAGGCTGCTCACGCCCGGCCGTCCCGGTCGAGCAGCCGGGCCACCGCGGCGACCGACCACAGCTTGACCACGACGACGGCGACGGCCACGGCCAGCGCGAGCCGGTACTGGCCGAACGCGATGGTGCCGACGACTCCGGCGGTGTTGGCGGCCTTGGCCACGGGCGACCAGTTCCACGCCCACACCTGGCGGTCGACCAGGTGGAAGTAGTTGGGGCTGAGCACCGGCCAGCACAGGAAGGCCAGCGACAGCATGGTGTCCAGCACCAGGAACGACAGCAGGAACACCAGGGCCACGACCGCGACGTCGGGCACGAGGGAGATCAAGCCCACGCAGAGTACGGCGGTGCACGCGCGATCGCTCACGATGTCGAGGACGGCCCCGGCCCGGGTCTCCTGCCCGAGCCGCCGGGCGGCCCAGCCGTCGAGCATGTCGCCAATCCAGTAGATACCGTACGCTACCGCCAGAAATACCACCGATCCCGCGACGAGGGCGGCGACCCCGACGGTGACCGCGGCGACCGTGCGGACGGCGGTGATGTAGTTGGGAACCGTACGGAGAGGGCCGACACTGATGGCGGCGCGGGAGTCGACGAGAGTCACCCCAGAAGCGTCGTGCGGTACGCGTCTCGGCGGAACGTGCCGTGGTGCCGATCTGCTCGCCGGGGCAGCACCGGGGTGCCGCCCGATCTGGTACCCAGGTACTGGCCGGCCTCCGAGCTGGTCGCGGAGACTGTCCAGGTGATGACCGACATCCGGGAGTGGTTGCGGGACCCCGAGCGGGTGCGCCGGCTGGCGTACGGTGCGGCGGGGTTGATCATCGCTCTCGTGATCACGACCGCCGAGGGTGGCCTGTCCGTGCCGGCGGGCTGGGCGTGGCTGGTGGTGCCCGTAGGCCTCGGTGCGGCGGCGCTGCGGCAGCGCTACCGCGCCCTGGTCTTCGCGGCCTGCGCCGGGTTCGTGGCGATCGTGAGCACCGGCGAGTCGGTGCAGTTGGGCCTCGCAGCCGCCTGCCTGGTGTTCGTCTCGACGTGCGAAGACCCGGCCCGGCGTCCGTGGCTGGGGTGGCTGGCTGGCCTGCTCGGCGCGGCCGGCGCCCTCGCCACCGCGCTGCTCACTGGGCGCGGCATGTACGAGCAGCCGTTCGTCTTCGTGACGGTCGGCTATCTCCTGGCGATCCTGTTGCGGTCGTGGTCCCGCGGCCGCGCGCTCACCCGGGAGGCGGACGACCTGCGCGGCCAGGCGGCCTGGCTCGAACAGCGCACCAACCTGGCCCGCGAGTTGCATGACGTGGTCGGTCACCACGTCACCGCGATGGTGGTCCAGGCCGAGGCGGGCCAGCTCAGCGCCGACCCGGGGGCGGCGCTGCGGGCGATCGCGGGCAGCGGTCGCACCGCGCTGAGTGAACTCGACACGCTCGTCGTGCACCTGCGCGATCCGCAGGCGGCGATCGCGGTGAGCGCGCAGCCCCGCCTGTCCGACATCGACGAGCTGCTCGCGCAGCCGCTGCGCCAGCAGGGCGTGACGGTACGGGTAAGCGTGGACCCCGCGCCGGGTCTGGACGAGGTCGGCGTGTTGACCGCCTACCGCATCGCCCAGGAGGCCCTCACCAACATCGCCCGCCACGCGAAGGCCACGGCCGCCTGGGTCGAACTGGTCCGCGTCGGCGACCACGCCCGTCTGCGGGTCAGCGACGACGGCGTCGGGCCGCCCCGGACGCCCCGGCGTGGTTCGGGCCTGCTGGGCATCGAGGAGCGCGTACGGGCGCGCGGTGGGAGCTGGGAGCTGACGCAGCGCCCCGGCGGCGGCACGATGGTGCAGGTCAACCTGCCGGTGGCGAACCCGTGATCCGGGTAGCGATAGTCGACGACCAGCAGCTGATCCGCGACGGCTTCAGCCTGATCCTGCGGACCCAACCCGACATCCACGTCGCCGTCGAGGCTGCCGACGGCCGGCAGTTCCTCGACGCCGTGCGTCGTGACCCCCGCATCGACGTCGCCCTCGTGGACATCCGCATGCCGGTGCTCGACGGCCTGCAGGCCACCCGCGAGCTGGCCGCGATCCCGCACGCTCCGGCCGTGATCGTCGTGACCACCTTCGACGACGACGCCTACGTCCTGGACGCCATCGCCTCCGGCGCGCGCGGGTTCCTCCTCAAGCGGTGCGGCGCAGCCGACCTGATCGCCGCGGTACGCGCCGTCGCCGCCGGCGAGGCCATCCTCTCCGCCGAGGTCACCGGCGCCGTTCTCGACCGGCTCCGCGCCACCGGACCGGCCGCCCGCGTGGACCTGGCGGTCTACCAGCTGACGCCTCGGGAGACCGACGTGCTCGCCCTGGTCGGTGCCGGACTCAACAACAACGAGATCGCCGAGCGCCTCTACCTCTCGATGAGCACCGTCAAGACCCACGTCACCAACGTGCTGGCCAAGACCGGCAGCCGGGACCGAGTGGGCGCCGCCATCCTGGCGATCCGGGCCGGCCTCACACCGTGACCCGTCGATGGCCCCTCGATCCTCCACAAGGGGCCGTCCGCCGCCTAGGATTGCGCGACGCGAACCGCCGCACCCGAGGAGTCGGACCCGATGCGCTCGACGACCGGCCTGCTGGAGCGCCTGCTCCAACCCAGGATGCCCGACATCGTCGCTGTGGAACCGGTGACGGGCGGCCTCGCGGCGCTCGCGGGCATCGCCACCCGACGGGACGCGCCGCAGGTGTTCGTCAAGGCGTTCGCCGAAGCTCCGGCCGACGACGTCTTCGTCGCGGAGGCCGACGGACTGGCGGCCCTCCGCGAGCTCGGCGGTGTGGCGACACCGGAGGTGCTCCTGGCGGACCGGGAGCTGCTCGTGTTGTCGATGCTGGAGGCGAGGCCACGCAGCGAGGTCTTCTGGGAGCAGTTCGCGCACGTCCTCGCGCACCTGCACACGAGCACGACCCATCCCCGCTTCGGATGGCACCACGACAACTGGCTGGGCCGTCGCCGCCAGATCAACACGTGGAGCGACGACGGGTACGCCTTCTTCGCGCAGCACCGGCTGCTGCGGTGGCTCGGGCAGCCCCGCGTCGAGGCGGCGCTGGACGCCGGTGACCGGGCGGCGCTGGAGCGCTTGTGTCACCGCCTGCCCGACCTGCTGCCGGACCGGCCGGCCTGCCTCACGCACGGCGACCTGTGGGCACAGAACATCCTGGCCACTCCGGACGGGCAGCCCGCGCTGATCGACCCGGCCGTGTCGTACATGTGGGCCGAGGTCGACCTCGCCCACGTGTGGTCGACCTCGCCCCCGCCCGAGGCGCGACGGATGTTCGACGTGTACGCCGACCTGACCTCGCTCGACAGCGGCTGGCAGGCCCGAATGCCGATCGTCCAGCTGCGGCAACACCTCGCCGTGCTGGCCCAGTTCGATGACGACTGGGGCGCGGCCGACCAGATCCGGGCCGTCCTCGCCCCGTTCCGCAAGCGTCCGTGACGACGAAGCGGTGGCGACGATCGTCCCACCCCTGCCGATGCCGCGCCCGGGCAGGCGGGACGCTCGCGACATGAGGACGTCAGACGCCGTCGACCGACGTCGTCTCCCGGCCCGAGCGGTGACCGGTGATGAGGGCGGCAGCGGCGCCGAGCAGCTCCCGCTCACGGCCGGTGAGAGCCGGATCGTTGCGCCGGATCGCCAGGGCGCTGTCCAGCACGGTCAGCAGGCCGACCCCGACGCGGTCGAGGAACGCTGCCAACAGCGTTGCGGCCGGCGGCGCCAGGTGATGGTCCTCCTCGACCGCCACCTGGGCGAGGATGACCGCGGAGAGCGCGACATCGAGCTCCGCCGGCCCCTCGGTGGAGTTGCGCCAGTCGATGACGACAGGCCCTCGTGACGTCAGCATGACGTTGTCCGGGTGCAGGTCGAGGTGCAGGATCCGGGCGTCGTCGCGTTCGCCGAGCCGGGGCGGCAACGCGTGGAGCCGGTGTTGCAGATCCGCCAGACACGTGGCCGCCTCAACGGCATCCACCTCACCGGCCAGGAGCGCCGACAGCATGGTGCGCCCGTCCAGTCGTTCCATGACGAGATCGGCACCGCGCGCCTGATGGACGGTGGGTACCGGGAACCCGAGACCCGCCACGTACGCCATGACGGCGGCCTCGGCGGCCACGTCTCCGCCGTGGCGGTAGCGGCGAAGGACGCGCCGATCGTCGATGGCGAAGACGTCAGCGTCTCGGCCCGATGCCAGAGGGACCGCGTCCGTCACGCTGCGACAGTAACCGACGCAACCAGCCAGCAATGCCCTTGATCGTGGGGAGCGCCGCGTCAGCGGGGAGTCACGACCCGCCCAGGTCATGTCGGAAGGCGTAGGCGACGGCCTGCGCCCGGTCTCGGGCACCGATCTTCGCGAACAGGTGGTTGACGTGGCTTTTCACCGTCGCCTCACTCACCGTCAGGTGAGTGGCGATCTCCGCGTTGGACAGGCCCTGGGCCATCAGTGACAGCACTTCGGCCTCGCGCGGCGTCAGACCGTCGGGAAACCTCGGCGGTGACGTCGACTCGGCCGCGATGGCATCGACGACGTGCCGCTGAACGGCCGGGTCGATGACGGCGTGGTCGTCGACCACCTGCCGCAGCGCCTCGTGGATCTGCTCGCCGCTGGCGTCCTTGGTCAGGTAGCCCCGGGCGCCGGCCCGTAACGCGTCCAGCACCGACCGGTCGTCCGAGTAGGTGGTCAGCACCACCACCCTGACCTCGGGCGCCTCGACGCGTAGGCGGCGGGTGGCCTCGATCCCGTCGCACCGCGGCATCCGTAGGTCCATGAGCACAACATCCGGCCGCGCGGCCTGAACCAGCCTGACCGCCTCGGCGCCGTCGGCGGCCCCACCCACCACCTCGACATCCTTCATCAGAGAGAGCACCATGCCCAGCCCTTCGCGGACGACCCGCTGGTCGTCGGCGATGAGCACCCGGATCACGCCGGCACCGCCAACTCGACCCGGAACCCCTGGGCTGTCGCGCCCGCGCTGAGCGTCCCGCCGAGCAGCTCGGCCCGCTCACGCATCCCGGTCAACCCGTAACCGTCGGTCTCGTCGGGGACCACGGGCGGTCGAGCGGCGAAGTCCTCGACGATCAGGCGGGTGACCGTCGACTCGTAGGTGAGGTGCAGCGAAACCCGCGCCGGAGACGCGTGCCTGGTCACGTTGGTCATCGCCTCCTGCGCCACGCGATAGAGCGCCAGCCGCGCCTCCGACTGCAGCGGGCGCGGCTCCCCCGACACCACGAAGTCGCACGGTACGGCCTGGTCGCGAGTGAACTGCGCGGCCAGCGCGGCCAGCCGGTCCGGTCCGGGCAGGTCGTCGTCGCGCAGCATGCCGATGGCCCGGCGGGCCTCCTGCAGGCCGGTACGGGCGAGGTGGTGGGCACGGTCGACAACCGCCGGCAGGCGCGGGTCGGTCGGATCCTCGGCGATCAGCATGCGAGCGCCCTCCAGTTGCAGCGACAGCCCCGACAATGAGTGGGCGAGCACGTCGTGCATCTCGCGGGCCAGCCGCTGGCGCTCGGCCAGTCCGGCCGCCTCGGCCAGCGCCACCTGACCGGCCTCCAACTCGGCGAGCAGCCGCTTGGTCTCACGCTGCGCCTCGGCCAGGCGGAACGCCAGATACATCAGGCCGAACAGTACGGCGAACCCGGCGAGCACGGCCAGGAAGCCGAAGTCCTGCCCGGTGATCGAGGCCACCATCTCGAGCACCACGAAAGCCGCGATCAACACCGGGACGGCCACCCGGACGGGCATCAGTCCGGTCGCGGCGCACAGCACCGCCACCAGCACCGCGACCGAGGCGGGCCCGCCGGGCTGCACCGCCACCAGCGTCACCGAGCTGACCAGCATCGCCCCGACGAAGACCACGTACGCCGGTCGGATCGGCAGGTCGGCGACCGCGTTGCGGCCGAACACCCCGACCACGAACACGGCGGTGGCCAGCACGACGATCAATCGCCTGCCGGTCAGCCCGAATCCAGGCTCGGCGGTGGCGGCGGCCCACACGAACCACGACAGCATCAGCGGTGTCAGCAGTTGCATCCACCGCACGACCCGCAGGCGGGTCAGCGTCGGCTCCTCGGTCTGCACCGTTAAAACCTAGACCGATGTCGCCACGGCAGCATCGGCGCACGGTTGCAGACCCGTCTGCAACCGTGGGTGGAGACGGAACATCGATCCGCGCGCCGATGCTTCGCCCCGGCCTACGGACGCAGGCTGAACGGCATGAGGAACGACCATCTGAACACCGTTGTCAAACTGCTGGCCGCCTTCCTGGTGATCAGCGTGTCCACCGTCGTAGCCGTGGTGCTCATGCGCCACGACCCCGCGCTCGTCACCACGGCCGTCTGGGTCCGCACACCACTTGTCGCCGCCAGCGCGGCGGTGCTCCTGGTGCTGTCCCGGCGCGCAGCGGCGGGGCACCGCGGCTCCTTCCGCCGGCTCCGCATCATCGCCATGGTGGTGCTGGCCGCGATCGTCGCTGTCGTCGCCTGGCCCGGCGCGTTCCCGGTCTGGCTGCGCATCGAACAGGCCGTGTGCGGCGTGTTCATGGCCAGCGTCGTGGTCCGCACGAACCTTCGCGTGGTCCGGTCGGCCATGGCGGGCGGCTCAGGGGACGCGGTGGCCACTCCCGCCGCCCGCCCCTGGCCGGGACCGTGACTGGGCGGCGCCGCTCATTCGGCGCGTGTCGTGGGCGGTCGTGCGCGTGGCGGCCACCCCCAGCGCGGACCCACGACCCATCCCGGCCCGGTCCGACGCGGAGACGACGGGTCAGGGCGTCCAGCGCACGCTCGGGTTCACCCGCCCGGACCAGTCGAAGACTGCCATGTTGTCCCACTGGTTTCCGGTGCCGTTGATGTTGGCCGGATCCCAGCCGTTGCCCCGCACGGCATACCAGGTCGGCTCCCAGTAGAAGACACCGATGGCCCCCGCGTTGCGGGCGGTGTTCTGGACCCAGTCGAACTCCTGGGCCTGCCCGGACCACGTCGCACCGATGCCGTCACAGGTCGCGTCGCCGATGGCGTTCGGCTCGCTGTCCGCGTTGTTCCGGGTGAAGGGGTACGCGGTCTCCACGATCACCACCGGCTTTCCGTAGCGGCCGCGCAGGTCGACGATGTTGTTGTAGAGGTTCGCCAGGGTCCCGTGCCACATGCAGTAGTACGACAGGGCTGTCATGTCCCACTGCACACCCTGCGCGCGGATGCCGTCGTAGAACCATCGCGCGTTGGCGTTGCTGTCGGCGTCGGCGGTGTGGATCATCACCGGGATGCCGCTGCCACACGCCTTGGTCGCGTTGTAGCCCTGCTTGAGCAGGCCGGCCAGCGGGGCGAAGTCGTTGTTGACGACCTTGCCCTCGTCCCACAGCATCCCGACGTTGATCTCGTTGCCGATCTGCACGCTGTCCGGCGTGGTGCCCTGGCCGCGGAGGCTGGAGCAGACGTCGTAGGTGAACGTGTAGACGTCGGTGCGCAGTTGACTCAGGCTGTGGCCGACCCAGGCGGCCGGCTTGTACTGCTTGCCGGGGTCGGCCCAGGTGTCGGAGTAGTGGAAGTCGATGAGCACTTTGAGGCCCTTCGCCCTGGCCGCCCTCGCCTGGGCCAACACCCTGCTCTTGTTGTTGTAGCCGCTGACCGGGTTGTTCCAGACGCGCAGCCGGACGTAGTTGACGCCCACGGACTTCAGGATGTCCAGCGGGTCGCGGGCGACACCTCCGGCGTCGTAGTACCTGGCGCCCAGATCCAGGCTCCGCTGCAACGAGGAGACGTCGGCGCCCCGCATGCTGAGCGTGTTCGCGGCCGAGGCGGGAGTGGTCGTACCGCCGAGGGTGGTCGAGACGGCGAGAATGCCGGCCGTGACCGCCCCGAGCAGTGCTCTGCGGCGGCGGTGGGGAGTGCGCACGAGGATCCTCCAATGGGGACGCGTTCAGCCCACCGCGCAGGGAGCGCCGTTGAGCGAGAAGGCGGTGGGTGGCGCGTCGCTGACGCCCCACCGTCCCTGGACGCCAAAGCTCGCGGAGCCGTTCGGCGCGAGAACGCGGTTCCAGTCGACGTTGCGGGCGGTCACGCTGGTCCCGGTCTGGCCGACCGTGGCGTTCCAGGCCGAGGTGACCTGCTGGTCTCCCGGGTAGCCGAAGGTGACGATCCAGCCGTCGAGCGGTGCCGCGCCGAGGTTCTGGACCGTCACCGTGGCCACGAAGCCGCCCTGCCACTGCGACTGGTTCCGGTACGTCACCTGGCAGGTCGAGGGCGGCGGGGGCGGCGGAGTGGACGTCGTGGGCAGGGTGACCGTGTTGGACGCGATCGACACGTTGCCCGCCGCGTCCCGGGCGCGTACGTAGATCAGGTTGCGAAGCGGCGTCGACGCGGGCAGCGCCGCCGTGTACGTCGTTCCCGGCACGGTGGCGATCAGTGTCGAGCTGAACCAGCCGTCGAACTGGTAGACGTTGTATCCGAGCACGCCGACGTTGTCCGTCGACGGCGACCAGGACAGCGTGGCGGTCGAGGCGGTCACCTCGCCAAGGGTCAGGTTCTGCGGGGCGCTCGGCGGGGTGGTGTCCGGGCCGGTGTCGATCAACGGGGTGACAACGGTCAGCGCGTCCGTCGAGGCCGAGCGGTGTCCGAGGCTGTCCAGGGCGGCCACCCGGAACGAGTACTGCCTGCCCGGCCGGATGTAGTTGCTGATCGTGGCGGTGGTGACGGCTCCGACGCTGGCGCTGTAGATGACGTCGTCGAACGCCTGGTAGTACGTGATGTCGTAGCCGGTGACGGCGCAGCAGCCCGGCTTGGCGGCAGTCCAGGTGAGGGTGACCGACCCGCTGCGGACCTCGCTGGCGGCCAGGTTCGTCGGCACGCTCGGCGGGAAGGGCGAGGTGTTCGGCGTACTGGGCGCCGTGGTTGGGGCCGGCGGCACGGTGGCGGTCGGCTCCGCGAGGCCGCCGGGGGCCGGGACGACTCCGGGGTACGCCGCTGGCGGCGCGGCCCCGGCGTCGGCTGCCGGAGCGACGCTGAACGCGCTGATGAGCACCGCCGTCGACACCACGACGGCGGCCAGCAGACCCGGCCGCAGGCGGCGGATCAGCGAGGAAGGAAACACGCCTGTCATACGTCGACGATCCCGCCAGACATCGATGATCGCCAACGTATCTCACGCCTCGGTCGGCGACCGCGCTCGGGTCTCACCCGAGTCATTGACGTCTCAACTTTCCCGCAGTAGCTTATCTCCATTCAGGATCATCTATTTAAGAAGGTGAACCATGCTGTTGAAGACCATCGCCGTCGCCGCGTCCGTCGTAGGTGTGCTGGCCACCGCCCCCGCCGCCTCGGCGGCGACCACCCAGGCGGCGGACGGCCCCTGGGCCCCCGGGAACTGCCCACAGGGCATGCTCTGCATCTGGCCAAACTGGAACCACCCGCCGGAGGGGCCGGTCGAGACGCCGTCCGTGCTGACCAACACCGAGTGGTCCGGCTACGCCCCGGCCTTCAACTACTACAACTACACCTCCCGGAACGCCGAGATCACCTGGTCCTACACGTATCTCGGGACGCCGCTCACCGGCACTGTCTGCGCGCGAGCCAACGGCAGTGGTGACCTGTACGTGCCCATGCACGTGACGAAGGTGAGCTGGCAGCCGCGCTCCTGCTGACCGCCCGCACGCAGGCGGGACGGCGCCGCCGGATGACAGTCACGCCGGCTCGGGTACGCCTGGAGGATCGCCGTCGTCGGGCATCGGCTCGGTGGGCGCCTCCGGCAGGTCGCTCGGCGTACCGGGAAGCAGCTCCTCGGCGGTCTCCGGAACGGGCTCGCGAGGATCGAGGGGTGGATAGACGTCCGGATCGAGCTCTGGATTGGTCATCGGGGAAGTATCCAGCACGACAGGTTTCGCCGCCTCTCGAAGCGGTAGCCGCGGCACCCGGGCGCCAGCGCTCTCGGCGACGACCAGGGCACATCTCCACCTGCACGTGGCCCCGACTTCCGCTATCTGTAAACAACCCTTGCTATTAAGGCGCACCGACGTCAATATGTGGAGGTCACGGGTCGCCGAAGCCGGGGAGTGAGCCATGAGAAGCCGTCGAATATTCGCAGTGGTGGCCGGGGCGGCGATGACCGTCACGGCCGCCATCGCCTTCGTCCCCAGCAGCATGGCGGCCGTGTCCTCGGCCAACGCCGTCGCGCTGGTCGCCTGCACCGCACCGGCCTGGGCCGAGGGCACCACCTACCAGGCAGGCGCCCAGGTGACCTACGGCGGCCGGCTCTACCAGGCGCTGGTCACGCACACCGCGTACGCCGGTGCCGGCTGGAACCCCGCCGCGACCCCGTCGCTGTGGCGCGACTTGGGCGCCTGCTCGGGAAGCACGCCGCCGCCCACCACGCCTCCCCCGACGACCGCTCCACCCACCACGCCTCCCCCGACGACCGCGCCGCCCACCACGCCGCCGCCGACCACGGCTCCCCCCACCACGCCGCCGCCCACTGGCGGGACCTGCGCGGTGAAGTCGCGGCCCACCGGCAAGGTGCTGCAGGGCTACTGGGAGAACTGGGACGGCGCCTCCAACGGCGTCCACCCCGGACTTGGCTGGATCCCGATCACCGACAGCCGGCTCACCCAGCACGGCTACAACGTGATCAACGCGGCGTTCCCGGTGATCCGCTCGGACGGCACGGTCCTCTGGGAGAACGGCATGGACGCCGGCGTGAAGGTGGCCACCCCGGCCGAGATGTGCCAGGCCAAGGCCGCCGGCGCCACGATCCTGATGTCGATCGGCGGGGCCGCCGCGGGCATCGACCTGAGCTCCACCGCTGTCGCCGACCGGTTCATCGCGACGATCGTGCCGATCCTGACGGCCTACCACTTCGACGGCATCGACATCGACATCGAGACGGGCCTGACCGGTAGCGGCAACATCAACACCCTGTCGACGTCGCAGGCCAACCTGATCCGGATCATCGACGGAGTGCTGGCCCGGATGCCCTCGAACTTCGGCCTGACCATGGCACCGGAGACCGCCTACGTCACCGGCGGCAGTGTGGTCTACGGCTCGATCTGGGGTTCCTACCTGCCGATCATCAAGAAGTACGTGGACAACGGCCGGCTCTGGTGGCTGAACATGCAGTACTACAACGGCAGCATGTACGGCTGCGCCGGCGACTCGTACCCCGCCGGCACCGTGCAGGGGTTCACGGTGCAGACGCAGTGCCTGAACAACGGCCTCACCATCGGGGGCACCACCATCCGCGTGCCGTACGACAAGCAGGTCCCGGGCCTGCCCGCGCAGAACGGGGCGGGCGGCGGGTACATGTCGACGTCGCTGGTCACGCAGGCGTACAACAGTGTCCCCGGCATCAAGGGCCTGATGACCTGGTCGGCGAACTGGGACGGGTCGAAGGGTTGGACCTTCGGCGACAACGTCAAGCGCCTGCAGGGCCGCTGACGGGTTACTGACGTCGGGCCCACCGCCAGCCGGCATCCCGGCCAGCGGTGGGCCCGGCGATAGGTCGTCGATCGTCTCCAGTGGCCCGTCGACGCCCGGGTGGGCGGTCGCTCGATGAGTGCGCTGGTGAGGGGCCGGCTGGCTGGGAGCGGTACCAGTCGGGGCGGAATTCAACCCTCCCGATCGCTACACTCGCCGCAACCCGGCACCGCCCGCAGACCTCAGCCTGCGCCCGTCCCGATCGAATGGAGACGCCTGTGACCCGCGACAAGGCGGCACCCCCCGGCATCGACCCCAGCATTCCCAGCGTGGCCCGGGTCTATGACTTCTTCCTGGGCGGCAAGGACAACTTCGAGGTCGACCGACAGGTCGCCGAGCACGCCCTGCGGATCACACCCGATGGACCAGCGGCCGGTCAGGCGAACCGGGCCTTTCTGCGTCGCGTGATCCGCTTCCTCGTCGCCGAGGCGGGCATCGATCAGTTCCTCGACATTGGATCCGGGCTGCCCACCCAGGGCAACGTCCACGAGGTCGCCACCGAGCAGAACCCGAAGGCTCAGGTGGTGTACGTGGACAATGACCCGATCGTCCTGACACACGGCCGGGCTCTGCTCGCCGCCGACGGCACCGCGACGGTGATCCAGGCGGACATCCGGGAGCCGCAGGAGATCCTCGACCACCCGGACGTACGTCGGTTCCTCGACTTCGACAGGCCGATCGGCCTGTTGCTCTTCGCGATCCTGCACCACCTCGGCGACGACGAGGATCCGCGTGCGGTGGCGGCGGCGTTGATCGACGCGCTGCCCTCCGGCAGCTATGTGGCGGTCTCGCACTTCCGCGACCCGGGTGAGCGGGACCCCGAAGGCTCCCGCAAGGCCCGCGAGGTCGAGCGGGTCTTCAACGAGTCGCTGGGCACCGGCCGCTGGCGTACCGACGAGGAGATCCTCTCGTTCGTCGACGGGCTGACGGTGCTGGAGCCGGGGCTGGTGCCGCTGGCCGAGTGGCGTCCCGAGCCGGGTACGCCCGCTCCGGCGCAGACCGACACCTATCACACCTTCGTCGGGCTCCTCGCCCGCAAACCGTAGGCCCCGTTCCCGGTGCGGTCCCGGGCGAGAGTTCGCCCGGGACCAGTGCGGGGACGGATCGGTGACGCTCTCGGCCGCCGAGGCGGGCCGCTGCGCTCGTCTGCACGACAGCGGAAAGGCCGCTTCCCGAATTCAGGAAGCGGCCTTTCACGTGGGGAAACTGAGAGCGGGCGACGCCGGTGGGTTGCGGTTCGTCAGGAGGCGGGTTCGAGGGCCCACTGGCTGGTCCACCAGTTGGCGGGCGCGGCACCGTACTGGACGCTGCCGGTCATGTTCTCGGTATGGGCGTAGGTGCCCTTCCAACGGTTCTTCAGGCGCAAGGGGTCGTCGACCGGCTCCTGGGCCCACTGCGCCGACCAGTAGGTGCCGGGCACCGCACCGGTCTGCACGTTGCCGGTCTGGTTCTCCACGTGCAGGTAGTTGCCGGTGGCACGGTTCTTGAACCGGACGTAACCGTCGACGTTCTCGACGGCCCACTGGGCGGACTGGTCGGTGCTGGCAGCGGCGGCGTACCTGGCGGTGCCACTGCCGTCGTCCTTGATGTACTGGCCGGTCTGCCGGTTCTTCAGCCGCTGATAGGCCACCGGGTAGCCGCCGTCCTTCTTGTACACGCGGAGGTAGTCGACACTCCAGGTCTTGGGCCAGACGTCGTTGTGCTGACCGGAGCCGGCGTCGGTGTAGATGCCCATGATCAGCCCCATCGGCATGTTGGGCGCGTCGTTGATCGTCCGGTAGAGCTGGCCGTCGTAGTAGAACTTGATGTCGGTGGGCGTCCACTCCATGCCGTACGTGTGGAACTCGGTGGTCGGCGACCCGCTGGGCACAGGGGCGATCGACGCGTACGAGCTGGACAGGAAGTTCGGGTCGCCCCAGCTGCGGGCGGCGATCCGCCAGTTGTTCGGCTCGGAGAAGAACGTCTCGACCATGTCGACCTCGGGGTTGCGCGATGCGCTGGAGGTGTCCCCGGTGCCGACCAGCCAGAGGGCCTGGTGGCCGCCCCCGCCGACGTTCGACTTCTTGGCCCGCAGCTCGACGTAGCCGTACTGGAACGTGTAGCCGTTGAAGTCGGGCTCGTGGTGGTTCAACGGCATCGAGCCGTTGAACTTGTGCCAGTAGTCCTTGTTGTAGGTCTGGAACGAGGAGATCTTGACCGTGCCGTCGTACTGCGGATTCCACGCCGGGGTGTCGGCGTCGAGCCGCTGGGTGAGCACACCGTCGGCGATGGTGTAGCGCGCCTTGGCACCCAGCTCGCGGTTGGCGGGGGAGGTCCAGTGCGGCAGGTAGTAGGGCAGCCAGCGGTTCGTGTTGAGGGTGCTGACGTCGAACTCTTCGGAGAAGTCGAGTGTGTAGCCCGGTTTGGCGAGCGGGCTGGGCGGGGTGTCGCCGGCCTGCGCCGGCGCGGCGGTGACGATGCCGGCGAGGGTGACTCCGAGGATCATCGAGCTGGCTGCGGCGAGAACTCTTCGAAAGCGATGCGCCATGAGGCACTCCCGGGGGTAACGAAAGAAAAGTTCTTTCGGAATATGCCGGCGAGCCCAGCCGCTGTCAAGAGCCGTCGGTGAACAGCTCCGCGCGGACCGTGTCCCGGGCGGTCTCGACCGCGCCGATCGCCACCGCGTCGTCTCCGAGCGCGGAGATCGTCAGGCCTGGCAACTCGTACAGGATCTCGGCGAGGTGGCGCCGCACCGGCTCCATCACCGTCTCGCCGGCGCGCGCGATGCCACCGCCCACCACGACCACCTGCGGGTCCATGGCGAGAACCATGGCGCCCACCCCCTCGGCGAGCGCCCGGGCGTAGTCGTCGACGGCCCGGACCGCACGCTTGTCCCCCCGCCTGGCCTGCGCGAAGACCCACTCGCGTGAATTCATGCCGGGAGCTACCCCCGCGTCGGAAAGCAGCTTGCGGGGTGCCGCCTCCCAGCCCAGGCCCGGGTGCCGGCCGATCTCTCCCGCAGCCCCCCGGCCGCCGCCGAACGGCCTGCCGTCCACCAGGACGCCGACGCCGAGGCGGTGCCCGGCATGCACGTACAGGACGTGGTCGACGCCCTGCGCGGCACCGACCCGGTGCTCGGCGAGGACCGCGAGGTTGGCGTCCTTGACGGCGCTCACCGGGCAGTCCAGGCGGGCGGCGAGTTCCTTGGCAAGTGCCGTGCCGGTCCAGTCCGGGATGGCCACGCTCAGCCGCACCACACCGTCGGCGATGATGCCCGGGGAGCCGGCACAGGCCGCCCACAGCCGAGGTGAGTTGGCCGGAATCGTCCGTCGCAGCAGGTTGACCGCGGCGTCGATGCGGCCGGTCGGGTCCAGGGCCGGGTCGATCGCGGCCCGGGCGGCCGCCACCTGCGCGCCGGCGAGGTCGGTGATCCGCACCGACACCGCGTGCGCCCCGATGTCGAGGCCGGCCAGGATGCCCGCGTCCGCGGCGAAGCGGTACCGCTGTGCCGGCCGCCCTCCGGTTCGGGCGGTGTCGAAACCGTCCAGCAGCAGCAGTCGGGACTCCACCAGGGAGGTCAGGATGCCCTGCACGGTGGGGCGGGACAACCCGGTCTCGCGGGCGACACCGCTGATGGTCAGCGACGGCCCCTCGTAGAGCAGTCGCAGCACACGACGCGTGTTCAGATGCCGTAGGGCGCTCTGGTCCCCGCCCGGAAGAGCGTCACCTACGGTCATTCGCTGCCCCTTGACGTGGGTTCGTAGACCGCTCATTATAGCGAACGCAAGTTTCCTTCGAAACTACTCCTGCCCAGGGAGATCCCCCATGAAGTCATTGCCATCGGTGAAGAGTGCGCTCAGCGCGGCAGCAGTGCTCCTCGCGCTCGGCGCGTGCGCACCCGGCAGCTCCTCCAGCGATGAACCGGCCGCCGACGCGAACGCGGCCGTCCAGACCGGCGTTCCGTCCGGCCCTGTGGAACTCAACCTGATCGCCACCCCCGAGTCGGGCGCCGCCATGAAGGACATCATCCCGGCGTTCAAGGCGAAGCACCCCAACGTCAAGATCAACTACGTCGACACCACGTACGACGACTACAACAAGTCGCTCAACCTCGCGTTGTCCAGCGACACCTCGCCCGACATCGTGCTGCTCAACGCGGTGGGCACCACGGTCAAGGACCAGTTGATCCTCAACCTTCAGCCGTATGCGAAGGCGTACGGCTGGGAGACGGCATACCCGGCCGGGCAGCTCAACCAGTGGCGGGTCGCCAAGGACGGCACCACCCTCGGCTCAGGCGACCTGTACGCGGCACCCGCTTCCTTCTCGCAGGTCGGCCTCTACTACAACAAGGCCAAGTTGAAGAAGCTCGGCATCGCTGCGGCTCCGGCCTCACTCGAGGACCTGGAGGCCGCCCTGGCCAAGGCCAAGGCCGGCGGTGAGACCCCGCTCCAGCTCGGCAACAAGGAGGGCCACGCCTCCTTCCCGATCCAGCTCATCGGGCAGTCCACGGACGGCCCGGCCGCGTACGCCAAGTGGGTCTTCGGTGAGGGCGGCGCCACCTTCGACACCGCCGGGAACGCGAAGGGCGCCCAGAGCATCACCGACTGGGGTACGAAGGGCTACTACTCCAAGGACGCCAACGGCATCGACCTGCAGGGTGCGGTGGACAAGTTCACCAAGGGCGACGGCGTCTTCTTCGTCGACGGCTCCTGGGACTCGAAGAAGATCGGCGACGCGCTGCGGGGCGACGCCGGCTTCGTGGCCTTCCCCGGCCCCAAGGCCACCGCGATCGGCACCTCGGTGGCGTACGGGATCTCACGGAAGTCGAAGAACGCGCAGGCCGCCGCCGCCTTCCTGGACTTCCTGCGCGGCCCGGAGGCTGCCAAGGCCTCCTTCGCGCAGGGCTTCCTGCCCTCGGACACCTCGACCGTGACCGCCGAGCCCGGCACGATCTCCGCCGACCTGATCGCCGCGTGGAACAAGGTCAACGCCGATGACGGGCTCATCGGGTTCAACAACAACGCCACCGCGACCATGAACGACACGCTGGTCGCCGAGACCCAGAAGCTGATCGCCGGCAAGGTCGACCCCGCCACGTTCATCCGGGCCGTCCAGTCCGACTGGGCCAAGACGCATGGCTGACAGCCTCGCGAACCGCGTGGCCGTCCGGGACCGCACCGTCGTCGCTCCCGCGACGCCGGTGCGGGCCCGGCGGTCGCGGGCACGACTCGTACCGCTGCTCTACACCGCACCGGCGCTGCTCTTCTACGCGGCCTTCGTGATCGCGCCCTGGCTGCACAGCCTCTGGATCTCGTTCTGGGACTGGAACGGGATCGGCGTCGCCACCTGGGCCGGGCTCGACAACTACCGGGAGATCCTCGCCGACCCGGCGCTGCGGCTCTCCCTGGTCCACGCCTTCGGGCTGATCCTCTTCTACTCGGTCATCCCGATCTGCTTCGGCCTGGTGCTGGCGGCGCTCGTCGCGAACGTGCCCTGGAAGGGCATGCCCTTCGTCCGTACCGTGATCTTCCTGCCGCAGATCCTTCCGCTGGTCGCGGTCGGCAGCGTCTGGAAGCTGTTCTTCGACGACGACGGACCGTTCAACGCGCTGCTGCGCGCGGTCGGCCTGTCCGACCTCACCCGGGCCTGGCTGGGTGACTTCACCTGGGCCTACCCGGCGGTCGGAGTCGTCGGGACCTGGGTCTCGACCGGGCTCTGTTTCCTGCTGCTGTACTCCGGAATCGGCAAGATCGATCCGGCCCTGTACGAAGCCGCCCGACTCGACGGCGCCGGCGCGATCCACGAGTTCTGGCACGTCACAATGCCGGGTCTGCGCCGCGAGATGTCGGTGGCCGCGACCGTCACCGTGATCGCAGCCCTGGCCAGCTTCGACGTCGTCTACGTGATGACCGCCGGCGGCCCCGGGGAGTCGACACTGGTGCCCGGTGTCGCCATCTACCGGCTGACCTTCACCGCGGGGCAGGTCGGCACCGCCTGCGCGCTCGCCGTCGTCCTGTCCCTGTTGACCTGCGCGGTCATGTTCGCCCTCAACCGCCTCACCCGGGAGAAGACATGATCCGGTCGATGACCCGGTTGTCGCTGCTGGCTGCCACCGCCTCGGTGCTGGTTCCCTTCTACGCGATCCTCGCCGCGTCGCTGCAACCACAGGACAATCTCAGCCCGGGCCTCGCGTGGCCGTCGGATCCGCAGTGGCACAACTACGTCGACGCCTGGTCGACAGGCGGCTTCGCTGACCTCATGCGGTCCAGCCTGATCATCGCGCTCGGCGTCGTACCCCTCGCTCTGGTGCTCGCGACGCTCGCCGGATACGGGCTGGCGATGATGCGGCTCGCCGTCCGGGGGCCGATCTTCGCGTTGCTCATGCTGGGTCTGGCCCTGCCGTACGAGTCGATCGTCATCCCGCTCTACTACGACCTCAAGTCGATCGGACTCCTCAACACCTACTGGGCGGTCATCCTGCCGCTCATCGGGGCGTTCATGCCGTTCGGGGTGTTCTGGATGCGGAGCCACTTCGAGTCGCTGCCGCCGGAACTCACCGAGGCCGCCGAGATGGACGGCGCGACCAGCAGGCAGATCCTGCGCCAGGTCCTGCTGCCCACCGCCCGGCCGGCGCTCACCACCCTCGGCCTTCTCTACTTCATGTGGGCGTGGAACCAGTTCCTGCTCGCGCTGATCCTCATCCAGGACCCGGCGATGCGGACGGCGCCGTCCGGGCTCGGCAAGTTCATCCAGGCCTACGGCCGCAACATTCCGCTGCTCAGCGCCGGAACGATCATCGTCATCGTCCCCGTGGTCATCCTCTACCTCTTCTTCCAGCGCCACTTCGTCAAAGGCATCCTTTCCGGCGCCATCAAATAGGAGACACCTGATGTCCATCACACTGGCGATCGTCGGTGCCGGAGCGCGAGGCGCGGCCTACGCACGCCTCGCCGCCGCCACCGCAAACGCCACGATCGCAGCTGTCGCCGATCCCGACCCCGCCCGCCGCATCACCCTGGCCGACGAGTTCGACGTACCCGCCGAGCGCCGGTTCGCCTCGTGGGAAGACCTCGCCGCACAGCCCCGGCTCGCCGACGCGGTGATCGTGGCGACCCCCGATCGCGCGCATGTCGAGCCGGTGGTGGCCTTCGCCGAACGCGGCTACGCGATCCTGCTGGAGAAGCCGATGGCCCCGTTGCCCGAGCAGGCGGAACGCATCGTCGCCGCAGCCGTCGACAACGACGTCCTCCTCGCCGTCTGTCACGTACTCCGATACACGCCCTATTCCCAGACACTCAAGCGGCTGATCGACTCCGGGCGGATCGGCGCGATCGTCAGCATCGATCACCTGGAGCCGGTCGGCTGGTGGCACCACGCCCACAGCTACGTGCGCGGCAACTGGGCGGTGGAGGCCGAATCCTCGTCGATGCTGCTCGCCAAGTCCTGCCACGACATCGACTGGCTCGGCCACCTCATCGGCCGACCGGTCCGACGGGTCTCCTCCTTCGGCGGCCTCGCCCACTTCCGGCCGGAGAACCGTCCAGCCGGAGCGACCGAGCGCTGCGTCGACTGCCCGGTCGAACGATCCTGTGCCTACTCCGCGATCCGGATCTACGAACGTTTCCTCGGTGATCCCGTCCACGAGGCATGGCCGCTGGGCGTGCTCACCGACGACGTCAGCGCGGACGGTGTCCACAAAGCGCTCAGGGACGGCCCGTACGGCGTCTGCGTCTACGCGGGCCGCAACGACGTCGTCGACCACCAGGTGGTCAACCTCGAATATGAGGGCGGCACCACGGTCGCCTTCACGATGACGGCCTTCACCGCGCTTGACTTCCGCAAGACGCGGATCTTCGGCACGTTCGGCAGCATCGAGGGAGACGGTCGTACCCTGCACGTCCACGACTTCCTCACCGACACCGTCGAGACCATCAACCTGGATCCCGACGGCGACGCCTCGGCCGCGGACGGGCACGGCGGCGCCGACGGGGCGCTCATCGAGGCGTTCATCGAGGCGGTCGCCACCGGGGACCGCTCACTTGTCACCTCCGGACCCGAGGAGAGCATCTCCTCCCACCGAGTCGTCTGGGCAGCCGAGCGGTCCCGCGCCACCGGCAGCGTCGTCGAGCTGACTCCGGCCACGTCGATCTAGGGAATACGCCGGCCGTCCGCCACGCGGAACCCCGGGGCGATCGCCGTGCGGTCGCCCCGGGAGGACGAGCGCCCATCCCGGCGAAGGTCTGGCCGGACTCCGACCGCACGCTCCGCGACGTGCCGCAGGCCCTGGTCGACCGGGCTGACCGAAACGCTGGCGCACAACGCTGCTCGATCCCGGGCGGCCGATCGTGTCGAGGGGTGCGGGGTCGGCCTGGCCGGCCGGAGCCGGGGCTGTGCTCGAATGCAGCCCGTTTCCTGCTGACACCACACCCGGTGGGCGTGAGGATGGGGGCATGAGTTCATCGCAGCCCGTCGTCGATCCCGGGCCCGAGCCGCACGCGACGACTGGAGAACCGGTGAATACCGCGGGCGCCCGGTCCGGGACCCCGCCACCGCACTCCCCCGAGGCTGCGCCGGATCACCGCTACCTGCTCGACAATGCCCGACGCGAGGCGGGCGAGCGGTTCGGCTGGCTGGCCGAGCTGTTCGACGGTGTCACGCGCGGGCACCTCGACCGGCTCGGGCTGAGGGCGGGCTGGCGCTGCTGGGAAGTCGGTGCCGGAGGGCCCAGCATTCCCGAGGCCCTGGCCGCGGCCGTCGGACCAACCGGTCACGTGCTGGCCACGGACATCAACCCGACCTGGTTGGATCCGCACGGCGGGTACGAGGTGCTTCGGCACGACGTCGTCGGGGACCCGCCTCCGCAGTCCGGCACGTTTGACCTGGTACACGCACGGCTCGTGCTCGTTCACGTGCCCGACCGTGCCCGGGCGTTGGCGACGATGGTGGCGGCGTTGAAGCCCGGCGGCTGGTTGTTGATCGAGGACGCCGACACCGAGTTGCAGCCGCTGGCCTGCCTCGATGAGGTCGGTCCGGCGCAGCGGCGTGCCAACCGACTGCGGCGTGCCGTCCGGGAGTTGCTGACGCGCCGCGGCGCCGATCTGCGCTACGGCCGTACGCTGCCGCAGTCGTTGCGCGCGGCGGGCCTGGTCGATGTGGCGGCGGCCGGTTCCTTCCCGGTCGGCGGGGTGGCCTGCGACCGGCTGGAGACGGCGACGGTGCGCCTGGTCCGCGCCGAGTTGCTCGCCGCCGGGCTGGCCGACGACGCCGAGATCGACGCGCACCTGGCCGCCGTCGATGCCGGCGAACTCGACCTCACCCTCGCGCCGCTGATCTCGGCCTGGGGACGCCGCGCAGCCTGAGCACGCTGCCTGACCTTCCCGCCAGGCTCGCTGAAGTCAACGGGCCAGGTTGGCTGGCGTGGGCGGCATCAACGTCGGATCGTCTCGTCCGATGTACTGGTCGTACAGGGCGCTGAAAGTCTCGGCCGCGTTCGACTCGTCTGGGCGCTCGCCTTCCCAGACCGCGAGGTCGTACGTCATGAACAGCGAGTATGCCCGGCCGGGAACCGGTGATCGGGTTACCCGTCGCCGAGCTGTCTCGTGCGGCTGCAGCAGATGATCGTCGCGTCGTCCGGGGCGACGTCGCCGCGAACCTCGGCCTCCCTGACCCGGCCGATGACCTCGCCGGGTCCGGCGGTTTCCGCCAGCTGCAGCAGTCCCGCCCAACTGGTCAGTCCGAGGGTGTCCACCAGCCGGCTCGCGCCGTTGCTCAGCAGAGCGGCAACTGTCACCTCGTCCGTTGGGCAACTGCCGGTGATCGCCTCGTCCACAACCCGCGGGTTGTCCTTGGCCACCCAGAAACCGCCCGGGCTGTTGCGTCGAGCACGCAACTCCAGCAGGATCCGCCGGTACTCGTCCGTGCCTTCAGGCACGCCCTTCAGCCGGGCCTCCACGGGGCTGGCGATCATCGCCTCGCGCGGGTCGCGGGTGACCAAGGGATCGGCGCCGGTCCGGCCGATGACCGCCACGGCGTCTCCGAGGACCAGGTGCTCGACGAGGCCATCCGAGAACCGGAGCATCGCGACTGCCGCGTAAGGGCTGATCGAGTTGGTGACATCGCAGGTGACGCGATGCTCGTCGGTGATCCGCTCGATGCTCTCGGCCAGCCCGTCACGTAGGGCCCGGTGCTGGGACAACGCGCCCAGGAGAGCACCGCCGAGACGGCTGGCGTACCAGGTCACTCCGTGGTGGCAGACCTTCTCGGCACCGGCGATGCCGCCCGCGCCGTCAACCAGAACCACACCGGACGGCACGGCACCGGCGAAATCCTCATTCGTCCGCCCCGGGTGCCCCGCATCGGTGGCCATCATCACCCGCACCACCCGATCATCGCACCGTCAATGGTGGGAGCGGTCGAAGAGCTCCGTGACGCGCAGCTGCGCGGACGCGGGCTCGGCCGATCTGGTACGCCAGCCGCACCTGGTGGAGTTGGAGTTGTGGGACAACGCCTGGGCCGGATCTGCTGGGTATCGTTCCGCACGTCACCGCCGCCAGGCCGCTCACCGCACAGGAAGGCAGACGTCATGAGGTTCGTCCTGGTCGTCTACGGCGACCCCGGCGCCTGGGTGCACCCGATGTTCCTGCGCGGTGGCCGGTCCGCGGCCGACAGCGGAGAGGACCGGCCGCCACCTGTCGAGTCGTTGCTGCACGAGCTCGCCGAATCGGGTGAACTGATCGACGCCACCGCGCTCGCCGACCCGATCAACACGACGACGCTACAGACGAAGGACGCTGCCGACGGCCCGCAGCTGGTTGAGGGTTCCGTCGAGTCCGGCGGCCGGTACGTGGCCGGATTTTTCGTCGTCGACTGCGAGAGCCACGCCCGCGCTGTCGAGATCGGACGCCGCCTGCCCGTGGCCGGTAGTCAGGCGGTCGAGATCCGGCCCGTCCTGGGCCTGTCCGGCTGGGAGATGTGAGCATGAACGACGTTCTGGCCGGGCTGGCGCCCCGTGTGCTCGGTGCCCTGGTGCGGCGGCACGGCTCGTTCGACGCGTGCGAGGACGCCGTGCAGGAGGCGCTCGTGGCCGCGGCCGTGCAGTGGCCGCAGGAAGGCGTCCCGGACAACCCCGTGGGCTGGCTCATCCGAGTTGCCACCCGGCGGCTGGTGGACGCGCGGCGCAGCGAGACGGCACGTCAGCAGCGTGAGGTGACCGTTGCGGCGCTCACCCCCGCCGATCAGATGCACGCGCCGCCAGCCGACGCCCCGGGCTCTCCCGACGACACGCTGACCCTGCTGTTCCTCTGCTGTCATCCAGCCGTCTCGCCGCTGTCGCAGGCCGCGCTCACCCTGCGCGCGGTGGGCGGGCTGACGACAGCACAGATCGCGCGGGCGTTCCTGGTTCCGGAGGCGACGGTGAGCCGCCGCATCACCCGCGCTAAGCAGCGCATCAAGGCGGCCGGCTCCGAGTTCCGCCTGCCGCCCGAGGGCGAACTGGAGGACCGGCTCGCGGTCGTGCTGCAGGTGCTGTATCTGATCTTCAACGAGGGGTACGCCGCGACGACCGGGGCTGAGTTGAACCGTCCGGAGCTGATCACCGAAGCGGTGCGCCTCACCCGCGAGCTGCACCGGCTGCTGCCCGGCAACGGGGAGGTGACCGGGCTGCTGGCGTTGATGCTGCTCACCGAGGCGCGTCGTCCGGCGCGTTCCGGGCCGGACGGAAGCCTCATCCCGCTGGGCGAGCAGGACCGCTCCCGGTGGAACCGCGACTACATCGACGAGGGCGTCAAATTGATCACTGGAGCGTTGTCGTCGGCGCCGCTGGGGGTCTACCAGTTGCAGGCCGCCATCGCGGCGGTGCACGACGAGGCGGCTCGGGCGGAGGACACCGACTGGCCGCAGATCCTCGTGCTCTATCGACTGCTCGCCCGCATCTGGCCCAATCCCGTCGTGCAACTCAACGAAGCGATCGCGGTGGCCATGGTGCACGGGCCGCACGCCGGGCTCGCCGTGCTCGAGCCGCTGGTCGACGACGCCCGGGTGGCCGACGGTCACCGGCTGCACGCCGTACGCGCGCATCTGCTGGAGATGGCCGGCGAGCACGACGCGGCACGCGACACGTACGAGCTGGCCGCTCGCCGCGCCACAAGTCTGCCGGAGCGCCGTTATCTGGAACGGCGCGTCGCCCGGCTCAGCTGAGGGGTCAGCCGAGCCGGGCGGGCGATCAATCCGCGTGCACCGCGAACTCGAGTGCCGGATCCCGGGGCTGGGGACGTCGCACGCCCCGCAGCAGGGGCACCGTGACCAGCAGCCCGAGGAGGGCGAAGCCGACGCACGCGACGAAGCCGGCTTGGTAACCCGCCATCTCGGCGGCTTGCGGAGTGCCGCCTGTCGAGTACGAGACCAGGACAGTGGAGACGATGGCCACGCCGAAGCCGCCACCGATCTGCTGTGCGGCCGTGTTCATGCCGGAGGCCAGGCCCAGGTCGTTCTCCCGTACGCCGGTCAGGGCGGCAGCCGAGGCGGCGACCGTGCCGAGGCCGAGGCCGGAGCCGAAGAAGAACATGGCCGCGAAGATCAGCAGGAACGGGCCACCGGCGCCCACCGCGAAAATCATCATGCCCGGGCCGACGCCCATGAGCACCAGGCAGACGACCGCCACCGCGCGGGTGCCGTAGCGGGTGACGAACCGCTGGCCGATGAACGAGCCAGCGAACGCCATGAACGGCATGATCGCTTGGCGCAGCCCGAATTCCGTTGCCGACCATCCGAGCAGGTCACCCTGGGCGTACTGGGACACGAGCACCGAGACGCCGACGGCCAACATGCCCATGGTCACCATCGAGAGGTTGCCACCCACCACGAAGTTCGACCGCAGGATCCGCAGGGGCAGCAGGGGCGCCTCCGACCGTGACTCGATCACCACGAACAGGATCAGCAGCGCCACCGCGGCGCCGAACACCGCCAGGGTACGGCCGGCGAACCAGCCCGCGGTCGGCGCGAGCTGCACGCCGTAGATGAGCAGCGCCAGCATCGCGGTGCTGGAGAGCGCGCCGGCCACGTCGTACCGGCGGCGCAGGGTGACATCGGTGCTCTCGCGCAGGAGCAGCGGGCTGACGACGAGCATCACGATGGCCACCGGGATGTTGAGGAAGAAGATCCACTGCCAGCCGAGTACGTCGACGAGAACGCCACCGGCCAGCAGCGCGATGGTGGCGCCGACGCCGGCGATGCCGGCCCACGCGCCGAGTGCCAGGTGCCGGTGCGGGCCCTCCGGGAACTCGCTGGTCAGAATCGACAACGCGGTTGGCGCCATGAGCGCGGCCGAGACCCCGTGCAGCGCCCGGGCGATGATCAGCACCTCACCGTTCCACGCGAGGCCGGAAACCAGCGAGACGATCAGGAACAGCACCGTTCCGGCCATGAAGACCCGACGCCGGCCCAGCAGGTCCGCGGCGCGTCCGCCGAGCAGCAGCATGCCGCCGAAGGTGATCAGGTTCGCGCTCAGCACCCACTGCGCCGCGCCCGGAGTCATCTGCAGTGCCGACTGGATGGACGGCACGGCCAGGATGGTGACCTGCGAATCGAGGATGACCATGAAGTTCGCCAGACACAACACGGCGAGAATGAGCCAGCGGCGGGTGTCCAGCCGGCTCGGTGGCGCGGATGCGGTCTCGGTTATCGCCATCTCAGGGGCCCTTTCGATAGGTGTTCGCGTTTTCGCACGGTGACCCCGGCCGGCGTCGACGCAGGCCAGGGTTCTCAGGGGTGCGGGAACAGGCGACTGACGACGCCGGGCCGCGTCAGCGCCTACGGCGGATCGACCAGCCCGGCGGTGCGCAGAACCGCCTCGGACGACGCCGGATCATCGGCGGCCGCCGCCCGCGGGAGCGGGATGGAGAAGGTGCCCAACCGGGTCTTGACGGGCGTGGGCGAAGACCCGGACCTGGATGTGAGAGTTGCCGTGCCGCGAAAGGGTCCGCGCCGCTGGAGCCCGGGACGACCGCAGGCGATTCGACTCCCCCATGCTGCCTCCACACATTCATGACGGTCGACCAGGTGCAGTCAGAGTAGGCAGCAGCACCGGAGCAGACTTCTCGCAGATTGCGCTCCTTGCGCGCGCCGATCGACCACCGCCAGCGGCCCCCGATAGCATGGCCAGCGCGGGAATGCTTCGCGTGCACCCGCGTTCGCCGGGCTCGCGAAACTGCTGCCTATGCCATTTCCGGACCATCGCCGCGACCTGTTAGGAGCGCGTTGAAGCCTTTGCGAATCAACGCTCCGCAGACCGCCTGGACGGCCGGGGCAGTCGTCTCGTCGCAGCCCGTCGGCGCGCTGCGGGGCGGGACGTCGGCGTACCCGGTCGTGCCGCCGCCCGTACCGCTCGCCCTGGCCGTTCATCAGCGTGAGCCGGCACGGCCCACCGGGCGCTACGCCGACAGCGACTTTCCGTCGATCGTCCACTGACGGGAGTACGAGCGCGGTGGGCCACTTCCCCGCACTGGAAACCCCCAACCTCTTCATGGCCGGCCTGCGGGAGTACGCCAGGCGCCGACCGACCAGCGACCAAACATCGGCAGCGGGTCGCCGTCGGCGGCCCGCAAGGAGAAGGGAACGCGATGGGACAGGGATTCGTGGTGCGGTACGAGATGCGGCCGGACTCGGCCGAGGAGAATCAGCGCCTGATCGAGGAGGTGTTCGCCGAGCTGACCGCCGAGCGGCCCGACGGCCTGAGCTATGCGGCCTTCCGCCTCGCCGACGGAGTCACGTTCGTTCACGTAGGCGTCTCCGACGGCTCCAACGCCCTCGGCGGCGTGGAGGCGTTCGCGGCGTTCCAGCGAGACTTCAAGGCCCGGGTGGCCGGCGGCCCGGAGGCCGCCGAGGCCGAGCTGATCGGCAGCTACGGCTTCGATGCGCAGCACCTGACGCAGTGAGGCGGTGGCAGGGACGGGCGGGGCAAGGGGAAAGCACCCACACCGTCCCTGCCCCCGGCTCAGGCGGCCGCCTCCCGGTCGGTGGCGGCGCCGGCCTGTCCCATGACGCGGCTGTTCAGCACGATCGCCGCCATCAATGGGAGCAGCCCGGCGAACGTCCAGGTGAGACCGAAGACCGCAGCGAACCAACCGACCATCGCCGGCCCGAGCAGGATGCCGCCGTACGCGAAGGTCGTGGCCCGCGCGACGAACGTTGTCGCGCCCGGTCCGTCGCCACCGGCGTGGCCGACCGCACTGAAGATCAGCGGCAGCAGCACGGCGGTGCCGGCGCCGAGGATGGCGAACCCGGCGATCGCCACGTAGGGCGAGGGTACGAGGACGACCACCGCGATGCCGGCGATGCCGACCAGCCCGCTCACCCGGAACAGAACCGCACCGCCGAAGCGCTCGGTGAGGCGGTCACCGAACAGCCGGATCAACGTCTGGAAGGCGGTGTACGCGGTGAAGGCCAGCGACGCCACGGCCAGCTCGGCACCGCGGATCTCGTGCAGGTAGATGCCACTCCAGCTGGTCACGGCCGCCTCGCACACCATGAGCGTCGCGCCCATCGCGCCGTACATCAGCACCCGGCGGCTCCAACCGGTACGCCAGCTCGCCCGGGGCTTGGCGTCGGCGGAGGCCTGCACCGGGTTGCGGTCGACCGACGCGGGCAGCAACATCGCGGTCAGCGGCAGGGCGGCCGCGAGCATCACTATCGCAACGCCGGCCAGATGCCACGACGGGGCGATGCCGGCCTTGATCAGACCGACGCCGACGAGCGACGCCAGCACGGCACTGATGCTCCATGCCGCGTGGCAGCCGTTCATGATGGGTCGCCGACCGACGCGCTCGACCACTACGGCATGGCCGTTCATCGCCACGTCGGTCGCGCCGTGCACGATGCCGAGCAGGATCACCGCGACGGCGAGCTGCAGGGCAGTGCGCGCGAAACCGACAGCGGCCAGGGCCAGTGGCATGCACAGCAACATCGTGCGGATCACCCGGGAACTGCCGAACCGTGCCACCATGCCGCCGACGAACTGCATGGTCAGCAACGCCGCGACGCCGAGCAGCGTGAGGATCATGCCGAACTGCGCGTCACCGAACTGGTGAACAGCCTTGATCGACGGGATCCGCGTGATGTACGTCGACAGCAGCAGGCCGTTGACGAAGAAGACCCCGGTCACGGCCCACCGCGCACGAACGGCCGCCGCGACACCTACCGGCTCGCTGACTGCCTCCGGTCGATCCGGCGTCTCCAGCAGCACCGGCACCCCGTCGGGCGCACGCGGCCCACGCTCCTCGTGGTCAGTCATCTGCTCACTCCCCTGTCGGTTGCGGACGGTCTCTATCTGCTCGTCGGACCCCTGGGACACGAACGAGACATCCACAGCCGCATCCGGAACGTGACCCGCGTCACATCCGTAGCTCCCCTGTCGGCCGGGTCGTGCCGGATCCGACGCCTCAGAAGGGGGTGAGCGGCTCCGGCCGCATCCCGCCGCCGTCAGCACCGAAAGGAGCAGACCGATGTCCCACGACACCCCGCCGGCCTCGCTGATCATCCCGACCTACAACCGGGCGGACCTGTTACGCCGCAATCTGGCCCAACTGGCCGGGCAGAGCCTGGACACCGATCGTTTCGAAGTGATCGTCGCGGATGACGGATCCAGCGACGACACCGAAGCGGCCGTCGGAGAGTTCCGCGACCGGTTGCGCCTGAAGTATCACCGCCAGGAGGACCGCGGCAACCGGGTAGGCACGGCGCGCAACGCCGGCGCCCGGCTGGCCACCGCACCTCTGCTGATCTTCCTTGACACGGGCACGTTCGTGGGCCGCGATTTCGTCGACGCCCACCTGCGCGCCCACCGCGAAGTCCCCGGCCGCTGGGCGATTGTCGGGTACACGTACGGCTACGACCCGGAAGGAGTCGACGCCGGTCTCATGCGGCAACTTGACGAATCGACACCTGACGAACTCGTGGAACGTGCCGGCGCGACGTTGCGGGACGTCCGGCACGCACATCTCGCGGCCCACGAGTTCGACCTGTCCCGGCTGCTGGTGCCGTACCAGAACTTCTTCACCCTCAACTGCTCGGTCGCGGCCGCCGACTTCGCGGCCGTCGGCGGCTTCGATGAGGATTTCGTCGGGTGGGGCTTCGAGGACCTCGAGCTGGCGTACCGCCTGCTGCGCGACGGCGTCGGCCTGCGCATGAGCCGGACGGCGTGGGCGATCGAGTCGCCGCACCCGCGGGACCCGGCACGCTTCGACGAGCTGCTGCGCAACATGGACCGCTTCTTCGCCAAGCATCCGTCGCCGCCGCTCGAGGTGGGCTGGGTCCTGCTGATGCGCTACCGCGACGATTACTGGACGTGGGAGGACGAGCTGCGCCAGGTCCTGGAGCAGACTGCGGCCGCTCAGGGCCGCGACGTCACCGGCGAGATCGCCGGAGTCCTGGCCGGTCTGCCCACCGGCGGGAGCCTGGCGGTGCTCGGCGCCGGCGATCAGGTGCCCCCCGGCCTGCCGGCCGCCGTGTTGTACGACCTCGACGTGAACGCCGTCGCCCGACTCGCCGCAGCGGAACCGGGACGGCACGATGTCCGGCACGGCATCGGGCTACGCACCACACTGGAGGACGGGGCGGTCGACGACGTCATCGTGACCTCCCGGCTCGACGGCCTGTGGAAACGGTGGGGAGCCGACCTGCTCGCCGAGGCGCGACGGATCGGCAAGCGGGTCCACGTGACCGCCACGGCGGCACGCTGACACCCCGGCGCCGGCCGGGACAGTCCCGGCCTGCCCCGTCCACTCGGCGCGGAACACGCTCGGCATACCGCCGAAAATGCCCTCCATTATCGGAGCCCAACGGGAATCGCCCACCACCTCTTACAGCTCCCCCGTCGGAGGTTGGCGTCGCCGGAATGGCTGGCAACTTCGAGTGTGCGCCGCTTCCTGAGCATGATTGAAAGAGGTCCGACGCGGACGGTAGCCTGCGGCAGTCACCAGCCCAGCACGTCCGACGTTCGGCAGCGGACGACAAACGTGAAGGATTGCCCGTGAGGTACGTGGTATTGATCTACACCAACTCCTCGACCTGGAAGCACCCGCTTTTCCTCCACGACGGCGAGACGCTCTCTGAGCAGGAACGCGCCGATCGGGTCGCTCAGCACGTCAACCTGGTCGAGGAGATCCGTGCCTCCGGCGAACTGCTGACCGCTGCGGCACTGACCGCCCCCGCCGAGGGCACCCGGCTGTCCGCTCGCGACGGAGTGCCGAGCCCGACCGACGGGCCGTTCCCGGACGCGAAGGAGTACCTCGCCGGCGTCTTCTTCCTCGAATGCGGCAGCCCGGAGCGCGCCGCCGAGATCGCCTCCCGCTTCCCCGACGCCAAGGTCGGGGCCGTCGAGGTTCGCCCGGTCGAAGAGGTCTCCGAAAAGGACTTCTGACCGCACCACCCGCCCGGAGCGGCCCGCCGAGGTGTGGCGGCCGGCCGTTCCGGTAGCGAGGATGTGGGCTCCAGCCCGCAGAGGTCGAGGTGAACCGCCGTACGCGCCCCTCGGCTTCATCGCCGCCACGTCGAACGCGGCCGTCCCGTCGCCGCCGCCCAGCCCGATGCCACCGCCGGGCAGGTTGTGTGCGCGGCGGCCCCGTAGCCGCCGAAGCGCGCCAGCGCGCGCATCCGGAAGTAGGCGAGCGCGCGCCCAGCTTCGTCCGTGTGCTGAGGAATTGCCGGAGTACGACCCTGCCCGGCAGTCGCCCGAACGACGGCAAAAAGGAGCCCGGTCCCGACCGCGCAATTTCAAAGACGCATGCCACCGGGAGCTTGCCTAAATTTATTGCGCCGATCGGCTTTGCAGGAATTGGTGGGTGGCATGGACGCGGAGTTCGGGCAGGCCGTCCCAATGGTCGGTGCGGCGGACGACGCATACCTGCTGACCGGCCAAGGCCTGCAACCCCTCCCGCACCGGCGCCCCCTTCACCGAACGGAGCACAGATGGACGGCATGCCCGAGGAACCGCAATCAACTACCGTTCTGGTCATCGGCGCGACCGGCTACGCCGGTTCCCACGTGGCCAGGGCCTTTGCCGCAGCCGGATACCAGGTCGCGGCGCTGCAGCGCCCCGACGGCAGGCCGGTGCCGCCGGCTTACCGGGCGGTGCCGGGCGACATCACCGACCCTTCGTCGCTGAAAGCCGCCGCGGATGGCTTCGACCTCGTCATCCAGATCGCCTGGGTCCCGGGGGACGTCGAGAGTCGAAGCGCCGAGGCCATCATGGCAGCCGGGGCACGGTTGATCCACACCTCGGGCACCGACGTCCTCGGTCCCGGCACCACCTACGAGGACACCGTGCCACGACCGCCCGCGGTGGTGGCCTGGCGTGCCGACATGGAGAGAAGGGTTGTCGCCGGCGGCGGCATCATCGTGCGGCCGGCGCTCATCTACGGCAACCGGGGCGGCGTCATCCGGGGAACGATGGTGCCTGTGCAGGAGCGTCTCGGCACCGGCGTCTATCTGGGTCATGCCGGCATCCAATGGCCCGTGGTGCACGTCGAGGACCTGGCGCGGCTCTATCTCGCAGTCGCCCAGCGGGCGGGCGGTGGCACCCGCTGGAACGGTGTGGCCGAGAATCTGCCGGTGGCCGACATCGTGGCTGCGGCGGCCGGCGGTCGGGCGATCTGCTGGCCCGCCGACCAGGAACCGCCCGAGGAGATCGCTCCCATCGCGGAGCTCTACCTCATGGACCACGTCGTGAGCGCGGACCGGACCCGGCGCGAGATGGGCTGGGAGCCGGTGCACACGTCGCTGGTGGAGTATTACCGCCGGCACCCGCACGGCTGACCGCAGCGGTGGCGGGCCTCCGGACGGATGCCCGCCACCAGCACGCTCAGTACCTGTCGTGGTGTCGCAACCACGGCCGGCCGGGCTCGAGCGGGCGGCCGTTCGGCGTCAGGTCGAGGTAGTTGAACGTCGTGTGGAACACGTCGATCCCGTCGCCGTACGCGGAGTAGGTGTAGTAGACCTTCTCGCCGTCGCGGGCGAACACACTCATGCCACCCGCCTCGCCCTCGGTGAACCACTCACCCGATGCCGCCAGGGTGGCCTTGTCCATGTAGTCGTACTCGACCGGGGCCACGGTCTCGTCGAGCGTCACGTGGAAGTCGTAGTTGAACGTGCCGCCGTGCGATGAGTACCACGGCACGTTCCACCCCATGCGCTGCCGAAACGCCTCAATCTTGTCGATCGGCGCCCGGGAGACCACCGCGAACGTCGTGTCCAGTGCGTGTAGGTGCGCCAGGTCGCCGATGCCGTCGGTCAGCAGGGAACAGTGCTTGCAGCCCTCGTCCCACGCGGGATCGAACATGAAGTGCTGGATGATCAGTTGCGACCGGCCCTGGAACATGTCGATCAGCCGTGCCTTGCCGTGCCGGCCGTCGAAGACGTACTCGTCCTCGATGGCCATCCAGGGCAGTTGCCGGCGGGCGGCGTTGACCGCGTCGCGCGCCTCCATCGCCCCACGCTCCTGCTCGCGCAGCTCCTTGCGCGCCGCCAGCCACTGCTCGGGCGTCACCACATGTGCCGTCATGGTCGAGCTTCCTCTCGTTCTCGGCGGTGTCCTCATGAAGTAGTCGTAGCCCGCCGGCCGTATCGAACACAGCGGCGACGGGCAACTCCCGCCCGGACACCTCACCGACCTGGCCGACGTCCCCGCGCCGATGACGATCGCCGAGGTTGCCGACCTGCTCGACATCACGCCTCATACACGCTGCGCTACTACGAGCGGGCCGGGCTGGTCGAGGTGGCCCGCGACCACTACGGTCACCGCGTCTACGACGCCAGAGCGGTGCGACGCCTGGTGTTCCTCACCAGGATGCCGATGCGCGACCTGCAGCACTTCATTTCGCTCGTGGACGCCGGGCAGGACACGGTGCCCGAGCGGCTCGACATGCTGCGTGACGCTCCAGCTCGGACGTTCTATCCGGCGGTCGCCTCACGCTGGATCCGCTCGAATTGAGCGGCCATCGCGGCAGCCACGGCCTGCGCGGCAGACAGGGGACGAACCATGACCGTCAACTCATCGATCAAACCGCTCTCATCCAGGTGCAGGAAGTCGCAGCCCTCGATGGCGACGTCGCCGATTCGCGCCTCGAACACCAGCGCGTGATCGCGACCGCCCTCGCCGCTCAGCTCACGGACGTACCGGAAGTCCTCGAACACCCGCAGCACACCCCGCAGGATCGCGGCGGTGATGGCCTTGCCCGGATAGGGCTTGAACGCCACCGGGCTGCGAAACAGCACGTCGTCGGCCAGGGCCGCCTCAAGGGCATCGGCGTCGCGTGCTTCAACGGCCGCGCGAAAGTCGATCATCACGCCAGCGTACGGGCCTTTCCGCTGTAGGGATCCGCCACGGGGCCGGCTACGGCCGGAAGGCCTACAGATCCATCGCATAGACCCGGACCCGGCGGCCGGTGTCCGGCTGCACGGTCTCGCGGTCCAGCGTCATGCCCAGCTTGACCATCACTCGCGCCGACGCCTCGTTGCCGACAATGTGGATGCTGACCAGCCGCCGCAGTCCGAGCCCGGCGCGAGCGTGGGCGACCACAGACCGGGCAGCCTCGGTGGCCAGGCCCCGGCCCCAGTACGCGCGGCCGAGCCGCCAGCCGATCTCCACGGCCGGCATGATCTCGGGTAGGAAGGTCGGCACCGCCAGCCCGGTGAATCCGGCCAGATCGCCGGTTTCCTTGACCTCCACCGCGTACAGGCCGAAGCCGTGCTCATCCCAGTGTCGCTGATAGTTGGCCAGGCGCTCCGCGGTCCCCGCCCGGTCCAGGGTGCGACCGTCATGGATGTAGCGCATGACCTCAGGCTGTGCGTTCACCGCGGCGAAGCCGTCCAGATCGGTGCTCTGCCAGCGACGCAACAGCAGCCGCGGAGTTTCCAGGGACGTGGCATCAGGGGAACTCGTCATGTCGGGCACGTCCCTTCGTAGCATTCCGGCCCTCGCAGCTGGCCGCCGACCTGGTGCTCGCTGGTGTCGGGCCCGGCGCGCGAGGCCGGTCACCGGCGTTGCTGGCGAGGCGTGGGTGGTCACCGGACGCGAAGGTGGTCCGCACTCTGGGCGACGGCTATGGTTTGGGCATGCACGATCGACGCGGCCTCCGGCGCGTCGGCGAGCGAGCGCCGCTGCCGACGATGCTGCTGCTTGCCGTGCTCGTGCTGGTGCTCTCCGCCACCCGGTCGATCGGGCTGTGCATCGTGTTCCGTTCCGCGCGGCGGGCGATCCCCGGTTGTGTGCCCGCCTGGTCGGCGGATCGTGCTCCCCCGCGCTATGCGCGGGGCCTCGCCTGATCCACTCGCCCCGCTCGCGCCGATCCTCATCGTTGCGCCCGGCTGGCCTCCGTGACCGGCCGGCAGCGCTGTCGCCGCGCCCGCCGCACGTGGCCTCGCCACACTCCGTCGGCCTGCGCCGCTGCGCGAATCCGCACCCTGCCCGCTGGAGTCCCCATGATTGTCGAACTGACCCCGCTGCCCGGTATCGGGATATGCCGCATGTTCACCACCGCTGACGGCCGCCGCGTGGGCGTGGTCACGCACCGTCCAGGTGGCCGGCGAGATCTCGTCTACGAGTCCCCCGACGACCCCGACGCCACCTGCTCTCTGACCCTGACCCGCGACGAGGCGGTGACCCTTGCCAGACTCCTGGGAATCCTTGATGTCCTGGACATCGTCACCGTGGCGGAGTCATCTCCTGGGTGACGGTCTGCGGCTGCCGTGCCCACCGGGGCACGGCAGCCACACCGCGAGTCAGCCGTTGTGCTTCGCCTGGCAGGACACGCAGAACTGCGCGTGCGGAAGGATTTCGAGCCGCTCGGCCGGAATGTTCTGGCGACACTTCTTGCAGGCACCGTAGGTGCCGTCGCTGATGCGGCTCAACGCACCGGTGATCTGCTCGATGTTGCGGCGGGTGGCCACCAGCAGTGCGGCCCGGTTGTGGGCCTCGCTCGGGTCGCCGGTGTCCGCGTTGAGCTCGGTCAGTTCCCGCAGCCGAGCCGTCTGCGTGGCGAAGTCTTCCGCCAGGGACGCTCGCAGATCAGCCAGCCAGCCCTGGTCGACGGTTCGATGATCGACGCTCATGGTCTACCTCTACCTTTCAAGGGAAAAAGAAAAGGGCCGAAGCTTGAAAGCTTCGCCCTGGCGGTCGTTTCGTGATGCAACGATTCCGCGGGGGGCCTCGGCCGGTTCGCGCCGGGCTCGACAGCCGGAACGTGGACGCGATGTGCAACTCGCGCACAACCGGCACCCGCATCCCGACCATCCGGCACGCCGCCGTCGCCACGTGGGCAGCCCCGATTGCCGCCACACCGGTGACGGCAGAAGAGCGGAACGTCACCGGGGACATGTCTCCACCATAGGCGGCGTCCGCAGTAATGCCAACGCCTGCGTCGAGGCCCGGCTCCTGCCATGATCAGCCTTCGCGGCCCCGTCTTGGTCGGGCACGCCACCCGCATCCTGCGATCTGGATAAACAGCACAAATCCAGCCATGGCTTCGCCGATCTTCGCGCCCGACGGGGCGGTCGGAACGGTCGTCGCGACCCCCGGATGGGTCATTCCTCGGGCGCGATCAGCCGGTCGTCGGTGGCATCGCGGACCGTGATCGCTTCCACCGGACACGAGTCGGCGGCGTCGAGGACGACGTCGGCCGGGGCGACGACGTCGGCCAGCGGCTCGGACAGGCCGCCCACCAGGCGGAAATGCTCGGGCGCGGTGCCGGCGCAGATGCTCGTGCCGATGCAGCGACGCGAGTCCACCCCGAGCCGCCACGCCGTACTCACCAGGCCACCGGCATGCCGAGCAGGCCCCGCACCAACATGCCGCGCTTCCACTCCAGCTCGACTTCCGGTACGGCGAGCCGCAACCCGGGCAGGCGGGTCACGATTGTGGCGACGGCGACCTGCAACTCCATGCGGGCCAGTTGCGCGCCGACACAGTGGTGTACGCCGTGCCCGAAGCCCAGGTGCGGGTTCTGCCCGCGGTCGAAGTCCAGCCGGTCCGGGTCGGCGAAGACGGTGCCGTCACGATTCGCCGACGACAGCGAGCCGAGAACCGGCTCACCTGCCCGGACGAGAACCCCGCCGACCTCGACGTCCTCCTTGGCGTACCTGGCGAAGGAGGAGCCGACGCCGAGCGGCACGTACCGCAACAGTTCCTCGACCGCGGCCGGCACCAGCGACGGGTCGGCCCGCAGCCGAGCGAGCTGGTCCGGATTGTGCAGCAGGACGTAGACGAAGTTGGGGATCTGGGTCACCGTGGTCTCGTGGCCGGCCGCGAGCAGCCCTCCGGCCAGCTCCACCAGCTCGGTCTCGCTGAGCCGATCCTCATTCTCGTCACGGGCCCGCACCAGCGCGCCGAGCAGGTCGTCGATCTCCGGCTCGCGGCGGCGCTCGGCGACCAGACCACCGATGTAGCCCCAGAGATTGTTCAGGTACTCCTGGATCGTCTCCAGGGGCAGCGAGGTGGTCGAGACGATCGCCTCGGACCAGACGTGGAAGCGGTCGCGGTCGGCGTACGGGACTCCGAGCAGCTCGCAGATCACCTGGATCGGCAGCGGCGTGGCGACGTGCTCCACCAGGTCGGCCGGAGGACCGAGCCGGACCATGTCGTCGACCAGCGCTTCGGCGATTTCCTGGGTACGGGGTCGCAGCGCCTCGACCCGACGTGCCGTGAACGCCTTCGCCACCAGCCGGCGCAGCCGCGTGTGATCGGGCGGGTCCATGGTCAGCATGCCGCTGTACTGCTGGCGCGGGGTGAGCCTGGGCTCGTCGCGCTGAACGGCCGGCGCGCGGCCGAACCGCACGTCGCCGAGGACCGTACGGACGTCCTCGTACCGGGTGGCGAGCCATGCCTCCTCGCCGTACGGAAGCTGCACCCGGGTCATCGGCTCGTTCTCGCGCAGCTCGCCATAGGTCGGATCGACGACGAGGCGGTCGGGAACACCGAACGGGTACTGTCGCGCGGGCGGAACGGTCCGGCTCTCGGTGGTCTGCGCGCTCTCCGTCATCCGGATTCCCTTCGTCGGAACGGCGTGATCCTCAGGCCGGGCACCACGTTCGTAGCGGCGCCGATTGCCAGCGTCCAGGCTCACGAACAGCCACGCATTGACGCTCGGTGATGGTTCGATATCGGATCGTAGCGGCAGATGTCGATGATCGCCATGAAGTCCGCGTCCGGGACGAGCAAAGTGCAGGCGAGGTGCGTGGCACCGGGTCCGGGTCGTCGTACCGGAGAGGCTGTTGACGGTTGGACGGCCGTCAGCGGATGATCCAGCGATGTGTGTCGCTCGGGTTAGCGACCCGAGACGCCGACCCTGATGGACGACCTCATCGCCGTGATGCGGCGGCGCCAGGAGAGTGATTCATGAAGTTCCTTCTCACGTCGTCGGGCATCTGCAATCCGAGCATCGCCGACGCGCTCGAAGACCTGCTGGGCAAGCCGATCGCCGAGTCCACGGCCCTGTTCATCCCCACCGCTGTCTACCCCTTCCCCGGCGGAGCCGAGCGGGCGTGGAAGGCGATTCACGGCCCGGCCACGATCCCGCTGTCGCAGCTCGGTTGGAAATCCCTGGGAATATTGGAGCTCACCGCACTGCCGACCATCCGAGAAGAGAACTGGGTCCCGGCCGTCCGGCAGGCCGATGCCCTCCTCGTCTGGGGCGGCGATGTGCTCTACCTGACCTACTGGCTGCGCCAGTCGGGCCTGGCCGACCTCCTACCGTCGCTGAATGACACGGTCTACGTCGGGGTCAGCGCGGGGAGCATCGCGGTCACCCCGTACAACTGCGACGCCGAATTTGACCTTGACTTCGTCCCGGACGGCAGCGACATGGCCCACGGCGCCGACCGGGCGCTGGGGCTTGTGGATTTCACGCTGTACCCCCACCTCAATCATCCGGAGATGGAGGACACCGAGCTGTCCAGCATCGAGAAATGGGCGTCCGGAATCCCGGTCCCCACGTACGCCATCGACGACAACACCGCCATCAAGGTGGTCAATGGCACAGTTGACGTCATCTCCGAAGGCGACTGGAAACTGATCAACCCCTGACCGACAAAGCGGAATTCGAGCCGGCCGACCGAACTGACCTGCCGGCTATCGGAGCGACTGTCGGGCGCCCTCGCCCATGGGGTCGTCACGCGTGGGCAACTGCTCGATGGTCGGCAGCACTTCCTCCCGGAAGACGCCGTGCAGCCGGCGCAGCTCCAACGCGGGATGCTCAGCGTCGTCGACGCGCACGTCCCAGAGCGGGTACGGCTGATCGCCGACCACCGTCACTGTTGCCGACCGTGCGCCGTGCCGGTCACCGCCGGCCTCCTCGCCGGCCTCGACGGCGAGCACGAGCCGTTCGGCCAGGTCGAGTTCTCGGCTGTCCTCGAACGATCGAACGATCGCCGCGAGGGCTTCCCGCCCCACCAGGCGGTTGCCCTGTACCGCGTAACCCGGCCCGGTGTGATGCCCGGCCCAGTCCCTGGCACGGGCGCCGGTGAACGCGTACGAGCGACCCTCGAAGTCGACCATCCCGACCTGCCGCACCTCCCGACCGGGGTCACGGGCCAGCAGCTCGGTCAGGACGTCCTCCGGCGAACGGCTCTCGCTGAGCAGGGGCAGACCGTCGTACGCCAGGAACGGGTTGGGGGTGGCCTGGGTCGCCACCGCACCAGCACCGGCGTGGACGTGTGCGACGAGCTTGCCGACCGCGGGCCTGGCCGTCAACGCTCCCACCCCGAGCTGGCCGGTACGCGGACACCGCGCAACGATCGAGAAGGTCACGGTCGGCGCGTACCCGCACTGACGCCCGGCATGCCGACCTTTGCCCCCTCATGATCTGGGGGCAGGCAGAAGAAGAGGGGCGGGCGGCGACGCTACTCCCATGTAAGCAGCCAGACAGCAGTCACCGTTACCGGCTTCCCCGGCAACGGGCTTCTGGCCCCTGGAGACTGGGTCGGACGATGCTGGGATCGAACCAGCGACCTCTTCGACATGAAGCAGGACGCTGCACCGACTCTGACCCTTTTCGATCGGCGACGACTTCGACGTCCTCGACGAGCACGGCACCAAGGTCTTCCACGTCGACGGCAAGGTGCTCAG
>NZ_MUZA01000043.1 GCF_021442385.1 Micromonospora sp. MH99 | reverse complement strand
GCCGCGGGCCTGCTCCTCGCCGCGACCGCCATCCTGGTCCTCGGGCCGCCCGGGCCGCCGTCGGCCCTCGGGCTGGCGGCGGTCGGCACGGCCGCCGTCGTGCCGCCACTGAGCTGGTACGCCGGACGCTCGGCGGCCCGGGCGGGCCGGCGGCCGGTGTCCGCCTTCCGGGCGGTCATGCTGGTGGCCCTCATCGACGTCGTTCTGCTGGTGGCGAGCGGTCGGGTGGTGTGACGGGCACCCGGGAAGGTGGCATTGCCGGGTCCCCGTGCGGGCCTCGATCAGCTCCAACTACCCTGGAGCGCGGTCTGCGCGGGTATGGCCACCGTGCCCGGCGAGCGGCCGGGTGGGGATCGTAACGAGGAGGACCGACGTGACGCGCTCGATCAGGGGATCCCGGCGGGCGGCCCTGCTGCTGTCCGGGATGGCGGCGGCTACCAGCCTGCTCGCGTCCGGATGCGGCGCCGGCCAGATCGCCGAAACGGCTTTGAAGGAGCCGTCGGTCCAGGGCGTCAACCTCACGACCCCCAACGGCGCCTACTCGGTGCGTGGTCTGCTGGTCACCTACCCGGGCACCGAGGGTTACCGGGCCGGTCAGGACGCCCCGCTCAACGCCGTGATCTACAACGACTCGAAGAGCACCGTGACGGTCACCGTCACCACCCAGAGCGCGCGGGAGGTGTTGATCTCGGGTGGTTCGGCGAGCCCGACGCCGTCGGCGTCGGAGTCGGAGTCGGCGTCCGCCACTCCGTCGGCCTCCGCGTCCGGCTCGGCCACCCCGTCGGCGCCCGAGTCCCGCTCGGCCAGCCCGTCGGCGACCCCGTCCGAGACCGGTTCGTCGTCGGCGACGCCGTCGGCCCCGGAGTCGGCGCGGGCGTCGGGTTCGGCGAGCGCCGCCGCACCGGGTCAGCCCGCCCGGATCGAGCTGGCCCCGCTGAGCTACCTCCAGCTCAACTCGGAGGCCACCACCCAGCTGCGGCTGGTCGGCCTGACCGAGGCGCTGCGCTCCGGCCAGAACGTCGTCGTGACCTTCGACTTCGGCAACGGCAACACGGTCACCGGCCAGGCGCCGATCGCCGTCCCGCTCACCCCGGCCGCGCCCGCCTCGCCGATCATCGAGCGTGAGGGCGGCTACGAGGGCGACGAGGGCGGCACCACCCACGGCTGACCCGACCCCGACATCGACGAACACCCCGGCGTGGGAACCACCACGCCGGGGTGTTTTCGTCGTACGAGAGGGCTAGCGTCCCTGTGGTGACCACCTCCCGAACGACCTCTGGCCGTGGCGGCACGGCCGGTGCCGCCCGCGGCCGGTCCGCCACCCGCGACCCGCGTCCGGCGTACGAGTGCGACGCCTGCGGGCACCAGCCGCCCAAGTGGGTGGGTCGCTGCCCGGAGTGCGGCGAGTGGGGCTCGGTGGTCGAGTCCACGGTGACCGGCCCGACCGTCTCCGGTCGGGTGGTGAGCTCCCGGCTGCCGGCCGAGCCGGCCCGGCCGATCGCCACCATCAGCGCCGCTCCGGCGCGCGCCCGGCCCACCGGCGTGAGTGAGCTCGACCGGGTGCTCGGCGGTGGGCTGGTCCCCGGTGCCGTGGTGCTGCTCGCCGGCGAGCCCGGCGTGGGCAAGTCGACACTTCTGCTCGACGTGGCACAGCAGTGGGCGGTGGGCGCCGGCAGCCCTTCCCTGGTGGTCAGCGGCGAAGAGTCGGTAAGCCAGGTCCGGCTGCGTGCCGAGCGGATGGGCACCCTGCACGACCAGCTCTACCTGGCGGCCGAAAGCGACCTGGCCTCGGTGCTCGGGCACCTCGACGCGGTCAAGCCCGGCCTGCTGGTGCTCGACTCGGTGCAGACCATCTCGACGACCGGCACCGAGGGCGTGCCCGGTGGCGTCACGCAGGTGCGCGCGGTCACCGCCGCCCTGGTCTCGGTCGCCAAGGAACGCGGCATCGCCACCGTGCTGGTCGGCCACGTCACCAAGGACGGCCAGGTGGCCGGGCCCCGGGTGCTGGAGCACCTGGTCGACGTGGTGCTGCACTTCGAGGGCGACAAGCACTCCTCGCTGCGGCTGGTGCGCGGCGTCAAGAACCGGTTCGGCGCGGCCGACGAGGTCGGCTGCTTCGAGATGCACGAGGGCGGCATCAGCAGCCTGGCCGATCCGTCCGGGCTGTTCCTCACCCGCTACTCGGAACCCGTGCCCGGCACCTGCGTGACAGTGGCCATGGAGGGGCGGCGGGCCCTCGTCACCGAGGTGCAGGCGCTGATCGGCGCGACTGTCGCCGGTTCACCCCGTCGTACGGTCTCCGGCCTCGACTCTGCGCGCCTGGCCATGGTGCTCGCGGTGCTGCAACGGCGTACCGAGCGGTTGACCCTGCACGACCGTGAGGTCTTCGCGGCCACCGTGGGCGGCATCCGGGTGGTGGAGCCCGCGGCCGACCTCGCGGTCGCGCTGGCGGTCGCCTCCGGCGGGCTCAACCTGGCGATCGCGCCGCACCTCGTGGCGATCGGCGAGGTGGGGTTGACCGGCGAGGTGCGCCGGGTGGGAGCGGTGCCGCGCCGGCTCGCCGAGGCGGCCCGCCTGGGGTTCAAGGTGGCGCTGGTGCCGACCGGCTGTGGGCCGGCCAGCACGGGCGCCGGGCCCGACGGGATGCGGGTGACCGAGGTCACTGATGTCCGCTCCGCGCTGCACCATGCGGCCCGCGCGTCCGCTGAGTGACCGAGCGTGTCGACGCGAGCGGCGATACCGGACAGCATCGGCGCAAGTGGAAACGGTTCGAAGGGCGGCATCGTGACACATCACAGTAACCACGACAGCACCCACCGCACGGCAGTCCGTAGACTGTGCCCGTGCCGATCGACCGCGATACCACCAAGCCTGCCGGTGCGCCGCCCCAGGCCCGCACCGGCGCCGTGGGCTCGCCAGCCCGCCCGATCAGCGTGAGTGTGACCGCCGCTGCCGGGAGCGCCGGCGATCCGCTGCGGGCGAACCTCGCCCTGATGGCACCCGGCACCGCGCTGCGGGACGGGTTGGAGCGCATCCTGCGGGGGCGCACCGGCGCGCTCATCGTGCTCGGCTACGACAAGGTCGTCGAGGGTCTCTGCACCGGCGGCTTCCCGCTGGACGTCGAGTTCTCCGCGACCCGGGTGCGGGAGCTGTGCAAGATGGACGGGGCCGTGGTGCTCTCCAGCGACGGCACCCGCATCGTCCGGGCGGCCGTGCACCTGATGCCCGACCCGTCCATCCCGACGGAGGAGTCGGGCACCCGGCACCGCACCGCGGAGCGGGTCGCCCGGCAGACCGGCTACCCGGTGATCTCGGTCAGCCAGTCGATGCGGATCATCAGCCTCTACGTCAACGGTCAGCGGCACGTGCTGGACGACTCGGCGGCGATCCTGTCCCGGGCCAACCAGGCGCTGGCCACCCTCGAGCGGTACAAGCTGCGCCTGGACGAGGTCTCCGGCACGCTCTCCGCGCTCGAGATCGAAGACCTGGTCACCGTGCGGGACGCGGTGGCGGTTGTGCAGCGTCTGGAGATGGTCCGCCGGATCGCCGACGAGATCGCCGGTTACGTCGTCGAGTTGGGCACCGACGGGCGACTGCTCGCCCTTCAGCTCGACGAGCTGATGGCCGGGGTCGACGCCGACCGCACGCTGGTCATCCGGGACTACCTCCCGGTCGGCCGCAAGTCCCGCACGCTGGACGAGGCGCTGGTCGAGCTGGATCTGCTCGGCGCCACCGAGCTGATCGACCTGGTGTCGGTCGCCAAGGCCATCGGCTACCCGGCCGCATCGGACGCGCTGGACGCCGCCGTCAGCCCGCGCGGCTTCCGGCTGCTGGCCAAGGTGCCGCGTCTGCCGGTGGCCGTGGTCGACCGCCTGGTGCTGCACTTCGGCAGCCTTCAGCGGCTGCTGGGCGCGACCGTGGAAGACCTGCAGGCCGTCGAGGGCGTGGGCGACGCCCGTGCCCGGGGCGTCCGGGAGGGCCTGTCCCGGCTCGCCGAGGCATCCATCCTGGAGCGGTACGTCTGATCCGGCTCAGCCGGTGATGGTGATCTTCACGGGTGCGCTGTACTTGGTGCCGACCCGCGCGAACACCTGGTACGTCCCGGCCGGCGGGAAGGGGCCGGCGGCCAGCCCGGCGCCGTCGCAGCGGGTGGTGTCCCGCCCGTTCCAGCCCACCTGGTAGGAGCGCTCGAACCCGGGCGTGAAGGACTGGACATCCGAGCCCTGGACCTTGCCGCAGGTGTCCGAGGACCACACCTTCTCGGCGCCGGCCTTGATGAAGATCTCCTGAAGGTCGGCGCCGACGTTGCGGCTGCACGTCCGCTGCGAGGTGTTCTTGATCTTCAGTTGCAGGTCGACCACCGCACCGCGCTGGACCGACGTGGGCCGCGCCACCGAGGTCACGCTGATCTCCGCGTCGGTGCAGGTGCCGTCGTCGACCGATCCGGCCGCGCCCGGCGGCGGGTCGTTGCTGGTGGTCTCGGGGCTCGGGTCCGTGGTGTTCGGACCGGCCGACCCGTCCGGAGCATTCGACTCGGCGGGCGCGGACGCCGACGGCGCCCCGGTCTGCGGGCTCAACAGCGGACCGCCCGGCCCGGGACTCGCCGTGGACGTCGGAGTCGACGTCGAGCCCGCCCCCGCATTCGGTTTGTCGCCGGAGCGGCTCGACCCGGTGCAGGAGTAGAGCAGGACAATCAGGAAAAGAAGCCCCGCTCCGAGTACGACGGCGCGACGCCGCCAGTACACGGCGGGTGGCAGGGGGCCGACCGTCAGACGCATGATGCCCCCCACCGTAGCCGCGCGGCACCCACCAGCCCGTCACGACGCGCCGGAGCGTCACCGGGCCACCGTGGCCAATCTCCACAAAGGACGGAAGCGCCGACGGTCCGCAGCCCGCTCAGAGGTAGACCTTGCGCTGGTAGACGGCGTGCGCGCCGGCCACCCGATCCAGGAAGAGCAGCCCCGCGCAGTGGTCGATCTCGTGCTGCAACGCCCGCGCCTCGAAGCCGTCCGTCACCAACCGGACCGCCGCGCCGGTGCCCGGCAGGTCACCCTCCACCACCAGCCGACTGGCCCGCTTCACATCCCCGGTCAGGTCCGGCACCGACATGCACCCCTCCCGGCCCGGCTTCCAACGGGTCGCCTCGACCACCCGGGCATTGCAGAGCACGAAGGTGCCGTGCACGGTGACCGCCTTCGGATGCCCTGTCACGTCGACGGCGAAGACCCGCGCAGGCACACCGACCTGCGGCGCCGCCAACCCCACGCAGCCCGGCGACACCCGCATCGTGGCGACCAGGTCGGCGGCCAGCCGGACCGTCTCCTCGGCCGTCGGATCGACATCGTCCCCGGCCCGGCTCAACACCGGATGCGGGGCCGAGACCACGGCCCGCACCTCGCCCGCCACCGCCAGCGACTCCGGCGTCCAGTCCCCCAGACCGGCGTACGCCTCGACATCCCGGCCGGCGTCCGGCCCGCTCCGCCCGTCGCTCACAGCAGATCCGGGTCTGCCGGCCGGAGGGTGACCTCGACCCCCAACTCGGCGGCCGTCCGGTGCAGCCGTCCCGTCACCGCCTCGGCCACCCCCGCCGGCAACTCGACCTCGGCCAACACCACGTAGAGCGAACCCGCCAGGCGGGTGCTCAGGTCGGTCACGTTGCCACCGGCGTCCACCAGCACCCGGGTCATCGCCGCGACGATGCCCATCCGGTCCGACCCGTGCACCGCAAGCACGTACGGCTCGCCGGCCGGGGCCACCTCACCGTCGGGCGTCACCGCGCGGACTGTCGCCAACAGCTGCCCCTCGGCGGCCAGCGGCGCCAGCGCCGCCTCCACACCTGCGGCGTCCGGCCCGGTGCAGATGAGGGTCATCGCGAAATGCCCCCGCAGACGGGTCATCGTGCTGTCGGTGAGGTTCGCGCCCAGCTGGGCCAGCACCTCGGCGACGTCGGCCACGATGCCCGGCCGGTCCCGACCGATGACGGTGATCGCGAGCTCGTTCATCCGCGCATTCTGCCCGATCCGCCCACCGCCACCGCGACACCCCGCCCGAGCCGCCCATCCAGCGGGACCGGACCGCGTGACATCATCGACGGCGCCATGACTCAACCCGATTTCGCCACAGTGGTCAGCCGGTGGTTCCAGCAGCACGCCCGTGACCTGCCGTGGCGGAAACCCGGGGTCAGCCCGTGGGCCATCCTGGTCAGCGAGGTCATGCTCCAGCAGACCCCGGTCGTCCGGGTCGTGCCGGCCTGGCACGCCTGGCTGGCCCGCTGGCCCGACCCGGCCGCGCTGGCAGCCGACACCCCGGCCGAAGCGATCCGCATGTGGGGGCGCCTCGGCTATCCCCGCCGGGCCGTCCGACTGCGGGAGTGCGCGATCGCGATCGTGGACCGGCACGGCGGTCAGGTGCCGGACCGGTTGGAGCAGTTGCTGGCGCTGCCCGGCGTGGGCACCTACACGGCGCGTGCGGTGGCCGCGTTCGCGTACGGGCAGCGACATCCGGTGGTCGACACCAACGTACGACGGGTGGTCTGTCGCGCCGTTGCCGGTGAACCGGACGCCGGACCGGTCACCCGACCCGCCGACCTGGTCGCCACCGAGGAACTGCTGCCCGCGGAGCCCGCCGCCGCGGCACTGGCCAGCGCCGCGTTCATGGAGCTGGGAGCGGTGCTCTGCACGGCCCGGTCACCACGGTGCACGGCCTGCCCGGTCGAGTCGGTCTGCGCGTGGCGGGCCTCCGGGCAGGCGCCGGCAACCGGCCCGACCCGCCGCCCCCAGCGGTACGCGGGCACCGACCGGCAGGTACGCGGACTGCTGCTCGGGGTTCTCCGGGAAACCACCGGGCCGGTCCCGCACCAGCGCCTCGACCAGGTCTGGACCGACGACGTGCAGCGCGCCCGGGCGTTGGCCGGCCTCGTACAGGACGGGCTGGTGGAACCGGTCGGCACCGACTCGTTCCGGCTGGCCGGCGACGGCCCGGCCCTGCCAACGGCCGACCTCACGACCTGACCTGCCTTCCGCCCCGCGCATCCTGCCCAGCGACCCGCTGGCCGCCCGCCAACTCCGGTCGGGACCGCACCGGCATGCACAACCGCGCGCGCTCCAAGCCCCGCCGCAGGCCCACACCACGCTCGCCCACGCACCTTCTCGCTGCATGCCGCGCTCCGCTGGCAGCTCACCCCAAGATCGTGCTCGATCCTGGATGTAGTGGTGTCAGACCCGGCGAATGCCACTACATCCTGGATCGAGCACGATCTTGCGGACGGAGGCCCCGTCGCAGGCCACAACATCAGGGAAACTGCTGCCTCCGGACGCCCTGAGGCGACACTTTCCCTGATGTTGCGCGGATCTTGTCGGCCGTGGCAGCACGAACGGCGACGGCGAGCGGGCGAGCAGGCGGGCGACGCGAGCGAGCGAGCGAGCGACGGCGGGCGAGCGAGCGACGGCGGGCGAGCGGGTGGGCGGGCGACGCGAGCGGGTGGGCGGGCGACGGCGGGCGGGTGGGTGGGTGCTGCGCGTCGGGGAGGGCGGCTTGGAGATCGGCTTCGGCGACGGCCTGCTCCTCGCCGATCACCCGAGCCTTGGGTTCCGGCCGGTCGTCGGCTGCGGTGGCCGGCCGGGGTGGTCGCGGGGGGTGTCGAGCGGGGGCGGGGTGTTGCCTGTGCGGTTAGCGCACAAAGGCGGGGCCCCGGTGGCTTGCGCCACCGGGGCCCCGCCCCCTGCTGCTGGTCGTGCTACTCGTCGGCGCCCGCCGCAGCGGTGCCGGCGGCGGTGCCACCGAGGTCGGCGGGGACGGCGTCCGGAACCTCGACCGGCTTGTCCGCACCGTGGAAGACGAGCTTGGACTTGTCGATGTCGTTCGGGTCGCCCTCGCAGTCCACCACGACGATCTGACCGGGGGTCAGCTCGTTGAAGAGGATCCGCTCGGAGAGGTTGTCCTCGATGTCGCGCTGAATCGTGCGACGAAGCGGACGGGCACCAAGCACCGGGTCGAAGCCCTTCGCCGCCAGGTACTTCTTGGCGTTGTCGGTCAGCTCCAGACCCATGTCCTTGTTGCGCAGCTGCGTCTCGATCCGCTGGATCATGATGTCCACGATGGAGAGGATCTCGGTCTGGCGCAGCTGGTGGAAAACGATGGTGTCGTCGATCCGGTTGAGGAACTCAGGCCGGAAGTGCTGCTTGAGCTCGTCGTTGACCTTCTGCTTCATCCGGTCGTAGTTGGACTCGGAGTCCTCCGACGCCTGGAAGCCCAGCGACACCGCCTTGGCCACGTCGCGGGTGCCCAGGTTGGTGGTCAGGATGATGACCGTGTTCTTGAAGTCCACGATCCGACCCTGACCGTCGGTGAGCCGACCGTCTTCCAGGATCTGCAGGAGCGTGTTGAACACGTCCGGGTGGGCCTTCTCGATCTCGTCGAAGAGAACCACCGAGAACGGCCGACGCCGCACCTTCTCGGTCAGCTGCCCGCCCTCGTCGTAGCCGACGTAGCCGGGAGGGGCACCCACGAGGCGGGACACCGTGTACCGGTCGTGGAACTCGGACATGTCCAGCTGGATGAGGGCGTCCTCGCTGCCGAAGAGGAACTCGGCGAGCGCCTTGGACAGCTCGGTCTTACCGACACCGGACGGGCCGGCGAAGATAAACGAGCCCGACGGGCGCTTCGGGTCCTTCAGGCCGGCCCGGGTACGCCGGATCGCCTTCGAGACCGCCTTGACCGCGTCCTCCTGGCCGATGACGCGCTTGTGCAGCTCGTCCTCCATGCGCAGCAGGCGCGAGGTCTCCTCCTCGGTCAGCTTGTAGACCGGGATGCCCGTCCAGTTGCCGAGCACCTCGGCGATCTGCTCGTCGTCAACCTCGCTGACGACGTCCAGGTCACCGGCCTTCCACTCCTTCTCCCGCTGAGCCTTCTGGCCGAGGAGCTGCTTCTCCTTGTCGCGCAGCTGGGCGGCGCGCTCGAAGTCCTGCGCGTCGATCGCGGACTCCTTGTCGCGGCGCACCTGGGCGATGCGCTCGTCGAAGTCACGCAGGTCTGGCGGCGCGGTCATCCGACGGATCCGCATCCGGGCGCCGGCCTCGTCGATCAGGTCGATCGCCTTGTCCGGCAGGAAGCGGTCGGAGATGTACCGGTCGGCAAGCGTCGCCGCAGCCACCAGGGCGGCGTCGGTGATGCTCACCCGGTGATGCGCCTCGTAACGGTCGCGCAGGCCCTTGAGGATCTCGATGGTGTGCGCCAGCGACGGCTCACCCACCTGGATCGGCTGGAACCGGCGCTCGAGAGCGGCGTCCTTCTCCAGGTGCTTGCGGTACTCGTCGAGCGTGGTGGCGCCGATGGTCTGCAGCTCACCGCGGGCCAGCATCGGCTTGAGGATGCTCGCGGCGTCGATCGCGCCCTCGGCGGCACCCGCACCCACCAGGGTGTGGATCTCGTCGATGAACAGGATGATGTCGCCGCGGGTGCGGATCTCCTTGAGCACCTTCTTGAGGCGCTCCTCGAAGTCACCGCGGTAGCGGGAACCGGCGACCAGGGCACCGAGGTCGAGCGTGTAGAGCTGCTTGTCCTTGAGAGTCTCGGGCACCTCGCCCTTGATGATCTTCTGGGAAAGCCCCTCCACCACGGCGGTCTTACCGACGCCGGGCTCACCGATCAGGACCGGGTTGTTCTTGGTACGGCGGGAGAGCACCTGCATGACCCGCTCGATTTCCTTCTCGCGCCCGATGACCGGGTCGAGCTTGCCCTCACGGGCGGCCTGGGTCAGGTTGCGGCCGAACTGGTCCAGCACGAGGCTGGTCGACGGCGCGGCCTCACCCGGCGCGGCACCCGCCGCGGCGGGCTCCTTGCCCTGGTAGCCGGAGAGCAGCTGGATCACCTGCTGGCGGACCCGGTTGAGGTCGGCGCCGAGCTTGACCAGCACCTGGGCGGCGACGCCCTCGCCCTCACGGATCAGCCCGAGCAGGATGTGCTCAGTGCCGATGTAGTTGTGGCCGAGCTGCAGCGCCTCGCGCAGCGACAGCTCCAGCACCTTCTTGGCCCGCGGCGTGAACGGGATGTGCCCGCTCGGCGCCTGCTGGCCCTGGCCGATGATCTCCTCGACCTGCTGGCGGACGCCCTCCAGGGAGATGCCGAGGCTCTCCAGGGCCTTTGCCGCGACGCCTTCACCTTCGTGGATCAGGCCCAGCAGGATGTGTTCCGTACCGATGTAGTTGTGGTTGAGCATCCGGGCCTCTTCTTGGGCCAGGACGACAACCCGTCGCGCTCGGTCGGTGAACCGCTCGAACATGCCCTCGTGCTCCTCACGTGCCGTGCGCCTTGATGGTCAAGATCTTGGCGGGGCCGGTGCACGAACGTCCAGGACGGGCGTCCGTGCCTCCTTACTCTATCGTCGCTGACCGACTCAGCTGAGGTCGTGTCTCTCCGGTCTGGGTCAGTTCCACGTCGTTTTGCACAACCGTCCGCGCTCAGGAGGTGTTCCGGTACCCCTGGCGCTACGCGCAGAGCGAAATCCGACCGACCCCACGGAAGGCTCCGCAGGGCCCGGGGAGGGCCTTCGACGGCCTCCAGCGGGTGTCGCGGGGGGCGAGCGCCGGTCGTCGGCACCGTTCGGGCTGCCGCACCCGACCCCTTTCGGGAAGTTGTCCACAGGTTGTGGATAGTTACTCCACCGCCTGTGGACAACGCCGGCCGGGCCGGGAAACATTCCGGCCGGCCCGTCCCGGGCGCGGATACGGCGACGCCGGCCCGGAGGATGCTCCGGCCCGGCGTCGATGTCGCCCTTGCGGTGGCGGCTGCCACCGGTCAGCTGAACGGATCAGCGCTTGGCGTGGTACTCGTCGACGATCTCCTGCGGGATACGGCCCCGGTCCGAGATGTCCTTGCCGGACTTCTTGGCCCACTCCCGGATCGCCTTGTTCTGCTCCCGGTCGGCGGTGGCGCCACCCCGACCGCGGGCGGCCCGCCCACCGATCACCACACCACCGCGACCCACCTTGGTGCCGGCGCCGACGTACGGAGCGAATACGTCGCGCAATTTCGCGGCGTTGGCACCGGACAGGTCGATCTCGTACTGAACGCCGTCGAGCGCGAACTTGACGGTCTCGTCAGCGTCCCCACCGTCCAGGTCATCGACCAGCTTGTGAATGATCTGCTTGGCCACGTCCCACATTCCTTTCGAGCAGGGCGCTCCTGCTAACGAGAGCACAATAACCCCCGCGCTGCTCGCCCCGTCAATAGGATGCCGTTACGACTCGCTGGGAGTCGGCGGACGACTACTCCGGGCGGACCAACGGGAAGAGGATCGTTTCCCGAATTCCGAGGCCGGTCAGGGCCATCAACAGCCGGTCGATTCCCATTCCCATACCCCCGGCTGGCGGCATTCCGTACTCCATGGCCCGGAGAAAGTCCTCGTCGAGACGCATCGCCTCGTCGTCGCCACGGGCGGCCAACTGCGCCTGGGCCACCAGCCGTTCCCGCTGCACCACCGGGTCGACCAGCTCGGAGTACGCGGTGCCCAGCTCGAAGCCGAGAACGTAGAGGTCCCACTTTTCGGCCAGCCCCGGCTCGCTGCGGTGCGCCCGGGTCAGCGGGCTGGTCTCCTCCGGGTAGTCGCGTACGAAGGTGGGCGCCTGCAGGCCCGGGACGACCAGTTCCTCGAACAGTTCCTCGGCGAGCTTGCCCGGGCCCCACTTCGGGTCCACGGCCAATCCCACCTTGTCCGCGTACTCCACCAGCCGGGAACGGTCGGTGCGGACGGTGACCTCCTCGCCGAGTGCCTCGGAAAGGACACCGAACAGGGTCACCGACCGCCACTCGCCGCCCAGGTCGAACTCCCGCCCGTCGGCATGGGTCACCACCGTCGACCCGCTGACCGCGATCGCCGCCTGTTGCACGAGATTGCGGGTCAACTCGGCCATCGTGTCGTAGTCGCCGTACGCCTGGTACGTCTCCAGCATCGCGAACTCCGGTGAGTGCGAGGAGTCGACACCCTCATTACGGAAGTTACGGTTGATCTCGAAGACGCGGTCCACACCACCAACGACCGCGCGCTTCAAAAACAGTTCCGGAGCGATTCGCAGATACAGATCGGTGCTCAACGCATTGCTGTGGGTCACGAAGGGTCGGGCCGTCGCGCCACCGTGCAGGAGTTGCAGCATCGGCGTTTCCACCTCGATGAAGCCCTGGCCGTGCAGTGAATCGCGCAGGCTACGCACCGCCGCCGCCCGGGTGCGGACCATCTGCCGGGCCTGCGGCCGGACGATCAGATCGACGTAGCGCTGCCGGACCCGAGCCTCCTCGGAGAGCGGCTTGTGGGCCACCGGGAGCGGCCGCAGGGCCTTGGCCGTCATCTCCCACCGCTGCGCGAGCACGGACAGCTCGCCCCGGCGGCTGGTGATCACCTCACCGGTCACGCCGACGTGGTCGCCCAGGTCGACCAGGCGCTTCCACGCCTCCAGCCCCTCCGGACCGACCCGGTCCAGGGAGAGCATGGCCTGCAACTCGGTGCCGTCGCCGTCCCGCAGGGTGGCGAAGCAGAGCTTGCCGGTGTTGCGTACGAAGATCACCCGGCCGGTGACCGACACCTGGTCGCCGGTGGCGGTGTCGGTGGGCAGGTCCGCGTACTTGGCGCGGATCTCGGCGAGCGTCGTGGTGCGGGGGAAACCGACCGGGTACGGCTCCACGCCCTCGGCGAGCATCCGGTCCCGCTTCTCCCGGCGGACCTTCATCTGCTCGGGAAGGTCGTCGGCGGGGTCCACTGGCACGGCGTTCTGCTCGGTCACGGCACGCTTCCTCGTCACGAAGACTACGGGGGGTCAGGCCCGAGCGTACTCAAGCGCTCAGGTGGTCGTTATCGGATAACCTGCCCGCCATGGCGGATCACACTCAGGCGCTCTCGTTCGGCGTGGCCGCAGCCGACTATGACCGGTTTCGGCCCCGCTATCCGGTGCCGGCCGTGCGGTGGGCGCTCGACGGGCTGGGCGATTCCGCCGAGGTCGTCGACCTGGGCGCCGGCACCGGCATCCTCACCCGGGGAGTGCTCGCTCTCGGCCACCGGGTGACCCCGGTGGAGCCGGACCCCAAGATGCGCACCCAGCTGGACGCCGCCACCCCCGGCGTCACCGCTCTGGCCGGCGGCGCCGAGTCGCTGCCGCTGCCCGACGGGCTCGCCGACGCCGTGGTGGTGGGCCAGGCGTACCACTGGTTCGACCGGGAGCTGGCGCACGCCGAGATCGCACGGGTGCTGCGGCCCGGCGGGACATTCGCCCCGATCTGGAACCTCCGGGACGATCGGATCGAGTGGGTCGCCGAGCTGGGCCGGATCGCCCACATGGGGGACAGCGCCGGCAGCGTGCTGGACAGGTACGCCGACTTCGGCCCCGCGTTCGAGCCGATCGAGTTGGGCGAGTTCACCCACCACACCACGCTCACGCCGGACGAGTTCATCGCGATGCTGCACACCCGCTCGTACTGGCTCACCGCCGGACCCGAGCGACGGGAGCGCATCGACCGGGAACTGGGCGACCTCTTCGCGGGCCATCCCGAGCTGGCCGGGCGGGAAACCGTCGACCTGCCGTACCGCACGGTCGTGCTGCGGGCCCGGCGGCGCTGAGGGCCCGCCCGCGGGCCGGCCCCGGCGGCGGCCGTGGGTCACAGGTTGCGGTCGTAGACCATCCGCAGGCCGATCAGCGTGATCATCGGCTCGTGGTGGGTGATGGTGCTGCACTCGTTGATCACCAGGGAGGCGAGGCCGCCGGTGGCGATCACCGCCTTCACCTCGCCCAACTCCTCGGTCATCCGCTCGACGATCCGGTCCACCTGCCCGGCGAACCCGAAGTAGAGACCGGCCTGCAGGCACTCCACGGTGTTCTTGCCGATCACCGAGCGGGGCTTGGTGGCCTCGACCTTGCGCAGCTGGGCGGCGCGGGCGGCCAGCGCGTCGAAGGAGATCTCGATGCCCGGGGCGAACGCCCCGCCCAGGAACTCGCCCCGGCCGCTGATCACGTCGAAGTTGGTGGTGGTGCCGAAGTCCACAACTATCGACGGCCCGCCGTAGAGGGTGAACGCGGCAAGCGTGTTCACCACCCGGTCGGCACCCACCTCCTTCGGGTTGTCGATCGCCAGCTGCACCCCGGTCCGCACGCCCGGCTCGACGATCACGCTCGGCAGGTCGGCGTAGTAGCGGCCCAGCATGGTCCGCAGCGACCGCAGCGCGGCCGGCACCGTGGAGCAGGCGGCCACGCCGGTGATCTCGACGTTGTCCCCGGCGAGCAGGCCCCGGAACATCAGGCCCAGCTCGTCCGCCGTCGAGCGGGCATCGGTCTTGATCCGCCAGGAGTGCACCAGCTTGTCGCCGTCGAAGGTCGCCAGCACGGTGTTGGTGTTTCCGATGTCGATGCAGAGCAGCACTGTCGCAGCCTAGACAACTACTCGGTGCGCAGGTCCATCGCGATGTCCAGGATCGGCGACGAGTGGGTCAACGCGCCCACCGAGAGGAAGTCGACGCCGGTCGCCGCGTACCTGGCGGCCACCTCCAGGGTCAGCCCGCCGGTCGCCTCCAGCTCCGCCCGGTCGCCCACCGCGGCCACCGCCTCGGCCAGCACCTCCGGCGTCATGTTGTCGCAGAGCAGGAAGTCCGCCCCCGCCTCCACCGCCTCCACCGCCTCGGCGACAGTGGTCACCTCGACCTGCACCGGGACCTCCGGGAACGCCTCCCGGACCCGCCGGTACGCCGCAGTGATGCCCCCGGCCGCCAGCTTGTGGTTGTCCTTGATCATGGCCACGTCGTAGAGGCCCATCCGCTTGTTGGTGCCTCCGCCGGCCCGCACCGCGTACTTCTCCAGCGCCCGCAGGCCCGGCGTCGTCTTGCGGGTGTCCAGCACCATCGCCTTCGTGCCGGCCAGGGCGTCCGCCCAGGCACGCGTATGGGTGGCCACCCCGGACATCCGGCAGAGCAGGTTGAGCGCCGTCCGCTCGGCCGTCAGCAGCAGCCGGGTCGGGCCGGTCACCGTCGCCAGCACGTCGCCGCGGGCCACCCGCTCACCGTCGCGGGCCAGCACCGACACCTCGACGGTACGACCGAAGCCGGTCACCTCGCCCACCAGCTCGAACACGGCGGCGGCCACGGCCATCCCGGCCACCACGCCGTCGGCACGGGCCACCAGGTCGGCGGTGTCGGTCTGCTCCGCTCCGATGGTGGCCACGCTGGTGACGTCGAGGAAATCCGGCCCCAGATCCTCGACCAGCGCGCCCTCGATCACCCGCCGCACCTGCTCCGGGTCCAGCCCGGTCGCCCGCAACGCCGCCTCTGTCGACCCCGTCAATGCCACCTTGGTTCGCGACTGCGGGGCTCGCGAAACCGGCTCACTCCTCGCGCTCACTGGGCCATCTCCGTTCGCGACTGCGGGGCTCGCAACCCCGGCTCACTCCTCGCGCTCACTGGGCCATCTCCGTTCGCGACTGCGGGGCTCGCAACCCCGGCTCACTCCTCGCGCTCACTGTGCACTCCCCTCCCACTGCTCCGTCACCAGGCCCTGCGCCCCGACCGACCCGACCAGGTGGCCCAGCCACCGTTCGTCGGCCGTCGGGAAGTCCTCCCGCCAGTGGCAGCCCCGGGTCTCGGCGCGGGCGTACGCCGCCGCGACAAGCGTCGACGCCACCGTGAGCAGGTTGGTCGCCTCCCAGTCGGCGGTGCGCGGTCGGCCCCGGGCCGCGCCCAGCTCGGTGAGCGTCCCGGCCGTCTCGGCCAGCGTCGCTGCGGACCGGAGCACCCCGGCCCCCCGGGTCATCGCCCGCTGGAGCGTCGGCGTCACCCCGGCCGGCACGACCCAGCCCGCACCGCCGCGCCACGCGCCGACGTCCGCCGGCTGGGCCTGCTCGGGCAGGCCGGCCGCGATGTCGTCGGCGATCCGCCGGGAGAACACCAACCCCTCCAGCAGCGAGTTGCTGGCCAGCCGGTTCGCGCCGTGCACGCCCGTGCAGGCGACCTCGCCGCAGGCGTACAGGCCGGGGATCGACGTGCGGCCACGCAGATCGGTGCGGACGCCGCCGGAGGCGTAGTGGGCTGCCGGGGCGACCGGGATCAGGTCGGTGGCCGGGTCCACGCCGATCGCCAGGCAGGACGCCACGATGGTCGGGAACCGCCCGGCCAGGAAATCGCCGCCCAGATGGCGGGCGTCGAGAAAGACGTGGTCCGCGCCGCTGGCCATCAGCACCCGGTGGATGCCCTTGGCCACCACGTCCCGGGGGGCCAACTCGGCCAGCTCGTGCTGGCCCACCATGAACCGCTTGCCGTCGGAGTCCACCAGGTACGCGCCCTCGCCGCGCAGCGCCTCGGAGACCAGTGGCTGCTGCGCGTGCCCGGCGCCGGGCACCCCCGCGCCGGGCGGGGTGATCAGGGCGGTCGGGTGGAACTGGACGAACTCCACGTCGGTCACCGCCGCACCGGCCCGCATCGCCAGCGCCACCCCGTCGCCGGTGGAGACCGCCGGGTTGGTGGTGGCCGCGAAGATCTGCCCCATGCCGCCGGTGGCCAGCACCACGGCCCGCGCCAGCAACGCGCCGACGCCGTCCTCGCTGCCCTCACCGAGCACGTGCAGGGTGATCCCGCAGGCCGGACCGAGACCGTCCGGGCCGTCGCCGGGCGCCCGCAGCAGGTCCAGCACCAGGGCGTGCTCGACCAGCCGGATCCACGGGTCGCGCTGCACGGCGGCGTGCAGGGCCCGCTGCACCTCGGCGCCGGTGGCGTCCCCGCCCGCGTGCACGATCCGGTCCGCCCGGTGTCCACCCTCCCGGGTCAGCATCAGCGAACCGTCCGGGTGGCGATCGAACTCGGCCCCGATCCGCATCAGCTCCCGTAGCCGGGTCGGCCCCTCCTCGACGAGCACCCGGACCGCCGCGGGGTCGCAGAGCCCCACACCGGCGATCTCGGTGTCCCGGGCGTGCGCCGCGGGGGTGTCCGTCGGGTCGAGCACGGCGGCGATGCCGCCCTGCGCCCACCGGGTCGAGCCGTCGTCAATGTTGACCTTGGTGACGACCGTGACGTGCAGGCCCGCCTCACGCAGGTGCAACGCGGCGGTCAGTCCCGCGACCCCGGACCCCACCACGATCACGTCGGTGGTCTCCACCCAGCCGGGCTCGGGCGCGGCCAGCAGTCTGGGCAGGGCCGGCAGATCGACCGTCGGAACGTCCATCCCACCAGTCAACCCGAAGGATCCTCGCCGGGGGAGGCGGGGGCTCAACGAGTGGTTTGGGCTACCCCGTCCGGCCCGAACCGTGCCGCGCCGCTCACTTCGTCCGCACCGGCAGGCCGGCCGGACCGGCGCCCTTCAACGACGCGGTCACCGTACGGTCGCTCAGCCACAGGTAACAGCGCACTCCCCGGTCACCGACCCGCCAACGCCCCGCACCCGGCGGGCGCACCACCACCCCGCTGCGGAACCGCAGGTCGGAGTCGTCAGGCACGCCGACATAGCGGCCGAGGACGGTGCGGCAGCCGGTGTAGAGCGGGGCCCAGTCGGCATCCTTGGCCGGGTACGGCCGGTCCGGCGCGCGCCACACCCCGACGAACTCGGCGTCGTGCCGACCGCCGCACTCCACCGGGACCAGCGTCTGCACACCCCGGCCCGCCCCGGAGCGGGTCTGCTGGCAGCCCAACCGCAGCCCGGAGGCCCCCTTCAACGCGTCCCGCAGGCTGCCCGACCGGACCACCACCGTGGCCGCCGCCTCGACGGTCGTCAACTCGGTCAGGTCGCACCGGAACCAGCGGGAACCGGCCGCCCAGCCCGGCCCGGAGGGCAGCGCCACCGACAGCCGCAGCCGCCCCGCCCGCCAGTCGTCGCCCACGTACGCCGAGGCCCGGGTGTCGCACTCGGTGAACGCCCCGCGCAGCTCCACCGACCCGTTGGCCGGGGCGGCAGCCCGCTCCGGCGGGAACACCCCGACGTGCACGGTCTCCACCCGGTGCGGGCCGGCGCAGTCCATCGGTTGATAGGCGGCCAGCGTCACCACCTCGACGAAGTCGGCGGCCTGACACACCCCGACGGCCGGCGTGAACGCCATGGCCGGTGGCAGTGCCGCCCAGTCGTCGGTCAGGTCACCGTCCAGACCGCCGGACCCGGCGCAGCCGACCAGCAGCACTGCCGTGACGGCAGTGGCGAACAGGGTCGTCATGGCACGGCGCATCGCGGCCTCCCCCAGCCACCTACCGGCTTCCGCCAGCGTGCCCAGGGTAACCGCAAATGACCTTCCGGTGACAGACCGGAATCGGCTCGCGCGAGATCAGACTCCGGACACGGCGAACGGGCTCGGCACAGGGTCGCCGGCCGTGCCCGGGGCCGCCACTGCCGGGTTCGCCCCCAGCTCGACGATCCGGTTGTCGGTGTCGACGTGCACCACCCGCGGCCGGTACGACCGGGCCTCGGCGTCGTCCATCTGCCCGTACGAGATCAGGATGACCAGGTCACCGGGGTGCACGAGGTGCGCGGCGGCCCCGTTGATGCCGATCACGCCGCTGCCCCGCTCGCCCGGGATGACGTACGTCTCCAGCCGGGCGCCGTTGGTGATGTCCACGATCGCGACCTGCTCCCCCGGGAGCAGATCGGCGGCGTCGAGCAGGTCCTCGTCCACAGTCACCGAACCGATGTAGTGCAGGTCGGCCTGGGTCACGGTGGCCCGGTGGATCTTCGACTTGAGCATGGTCCGCAGCATCGGGCTCGCCTTTCGCGAAAGAAGTGGTGGTGGGGTGCGGCCGGGTCAGGGACGAGGGGCGAGGTGGATCGCCGCGTTGTCGATCAACCGGGTGGCGCCGACCCAGGCGGCGATCACCAGCCGGGCCGGCCCGGACACCGGCCCCGGCTCCAGTTCGGGGTCGGTGAGCACCAGGTAGTCGAGCTGGGCACCGGGCGTACCGGCGCCGAACGCGGCGTGCGCGGCGGACAGCACCTCCCCCGCGTCCAGGCCGTCGTCGGCGGCCCGGGCCCCGGCCCGCAGCGCGGCGGACAGGCTCAGCGCCGCCGCCCGCTCGGGCTCGCTCAGGTAACGGTTGCGGCTGGACAGCGCCAACCCGTCCGCCTCCCGGACGGTCGGTACGCCGATCACCTCGACCGGGACGTCCAGGTCCCGGGCCATCCGCCGCACCAGGGTGAGTTGCTGATAGTCCTTCTCACCGAAGAAGGCCAGGTCAGGACGCGTGAGTTGGAGCAGCTTCAGGACCACGGTGAGCACCCCGTGGAAGAAGCCGGGACGGCTCGCTCCCTCCAGCTCCCCGCCCAGCGGACCCGGGTCGAGGCGTACGCGGGGCTGGCCGTCCGGATACATGTCGGCCACCGACGGCGCGAAGACGAGGTCGGCGCCGGCCCGCCGGCACACCTCCAGGTCGGCGTCGAGGGTGCGCGGATAGCGGTCGAAGTCCTCGTTCGGCCCGAACTGCAGCGGATTCACGAAGATCGTCACCAGTACGTGGTCGGCCTGCTCCCGGGCGGCGCGCAGCAGCGTCTCGTGGCCGGAGTGCAGGGCGCCCATGGTCATCACCACGCCGACGGTGCCCTTCAACGCCGCCCGGGCCTCGGCCAACTCGGCGCGCGTGTGGACAAGCTGCGTCATGCGGCCACCTCCCGGCTCGTCCCGGCGAGCACACCGAGCAGCGGCTGGGCGTCCACCGGACGCAGGCGGCCCGCGGCGATCGCCCGGTCGGCGGTACGCCGGGCCAGCGCCAGGTACGCGGGGACCGACTCCGGCGCGGTGGCGGCCAGCCGGGCCAGGTGCCGCTCGACGGTGCCCGCGTCGCCCCGGGACACCGGACCGGTCAGCGCGTCGTCGCCGAGGCGCAACGCGTTCTCCAGGGCGGCCCGCAGCAGGGGGGCGAGCACCTTCTCCGGACGAGCCACGCCGGCGTCGCGCAGCCGGTCGGTCGCCTCGTTCACCAGGGTCACCAGGTGGTTCGCGCCGTGTGCGAGCGCGGCGTGGTACAGCGGGCGATCCCCCTCGGCCACCCACTCGGGGACGCCACCGAGGTCGGCGACCAGCCGGGCGGCCAGCGGACGCAGGTCAGCCGGGGCGGTCACCCCGTACGAGATGCCGGCCAGCCGGGGCAGGTCGTCCGGCGTACCGGTGAAGGTCATGGCGGGGTGCAGGGCCAGCGGCCGGGCGCCGACCGCGGCGGCCGGCGCCAGCACGGCGAGACCGTGCGCGCCCGAGGTGTGCGCGACCACCTGGCCCGGGTGCAGGGCACCCCGGTCGACGAGGTCGGCGACCACTGCGGCCAGCGCGTCGTCCGGCACCGCGATCAGCAGCAGGTCGGCGGCGGCGCGCGCGACGGCGGTGACCTGGCGGCGGGGCACCTCGGGCAGCAGCAGGGCCAGCCGTGCCCGGCTGGTCCCGGAGTCACCGGCCACAGCCACCACCCGGTGCCCGGCGGCCGCGAGCGCGGCGCCCAGGACGGCACCGACCCGGCCGGCGCCGACGACGCCGACAGTGAGCAGGCGGGACGTGGGGGTGCCGGTGACGGCGGAATCCCGCGGTGCGGCAGGCCCAAGCTGGGCGGCCGGACGCGGGCGCAGCGGTGCGCTCATGACGACGATCCAGTCCTCGAGAAGGGGTACCGGTCGATCGCAAGTATGCGCCCGCGCCACAGAGCCGAGACAGGATGTGTGAAAACGTTCACCGCCGAAGCAAGGGGCTCGGCGCAGGTCGGTCGGGCTCAGCCGGAGGCCGACGTGATCGCGCGTAGTTCGGTGGCCACCTCGGCGATCAGGTCGGTGAGCGGAACGTCACCGCCGGGCGCGACCCAGCGGGCGTACGCGACCCGGAAGACCGTGGCACCCGACTCGGTGGCCAGGGTGGCCGTGCTCTCGTCGAGGCCCTTGGCACGCAGGGCGGCGGTGACCGCGGCCACCAGCGAACCCGTCTTGCGCAGCTCACGCTCCTGGAGCTCGGGGCTGCTCTCGATGATGGCCTGTCGCGCCCGGACCAGTTCGAGGCGGTCGGCGAAGATCTCCTCCGCCACCCGGCGGAAGGCGGCGATGACCACCTCGAACGGGCCGGCGTCCGTCTCGGCCACCGTTTTGGCCAGGACCTCCTCCAAGTGCGCGCTGCCGCTGAAGAGCGCCTCGCGCTTGTCTCCGAAGAGCCGGTAGAAGGTGCGCTTGTCGAGGCCCGCGCGGCCGGCGATGTCGGCGACGGTGGTCTGCTCGAAGCCGCGCTCGCGGAACAGCTCGAAGGCGGCCGCCTCCAGGCGGCCGCGCGCGTCGGGTTGCCAGCGGGCCATGCGGCGATGGTATCCGACGTCACACTGCGACATTACTTCCGCCGCGATGTCGCGCGGCGACATCGTGCGAGGTAGCGTGATGTCGCAAGGTGACATCGGCACTCACGAAGGAACCCACCATGCGCGTATTCGTCACAGGCGCCTCCGGCCACGTCGGCTCCGCCGTCGTCCCGGAACTCCTCTCTGCTGGGCACGAGGTCGTCGGCCTCGCCCGCTCCGACACGTCCGCCGCCGCCATCGAGAAGCTCGGCGCCCAGGCACACCGCGGCGACCTTTCCGACCTCGACGTGCTCCGGGAAGAGGCGGCTGCCGCCGACGGAGTGATCCACCTGGCGTTCCGTCACGACCTCATGGTCAACGGCGACCTGGCCAGCGCCGCCAAGGCCGACCTGGACGCCCTCACGGCACTCGCCGACGGCCTGGCCGGCTCCGGCAAGCCCCTGGTCGGCACCGGCGGGACGGCCATGCTCGTGATGGGCGGCGTCGTCGGCCGCCCCGGCACCGAACGCGACATCTTCCCCGGCGGCGGCTACCGGATCGACGCGGAGAACTTCGTGGCCGGCCTCGCCTCCCACGGTGTGCGCTCGTCCGTTGTCCGACTCGCGCCCACGGTGCACAGTTCGCTCGACCACAACGGCTTCATCACCGCCGTCATCGCCGCGGCGCGACGCACGGGGTACTCCGCCTACGTCGGCGAGGGCGCCAACCGGTGGCCGGCCGTCCACACACTCGACGCGGCCGTGCTGTACCGACTCGCTCTCGAAAAGGCCCCGGCCGGCACGCGCCTGCACGGCGCCGACGACGAAGGAGTTCCCTTCCGGGAGATCGCCGAGGCCATCGGCCACAAGCTCGACATTCCGGTACGGAGCATCAGCCCCGCCGAGGCCGACGACCACTTCGGCTTCCTCGGATCGTTCGTCCAGCTCGACAACCCGACGTCGTCCGCCCTCACCCGCGAACTGCTGGGCTGGACCCCCACCCACCCCGGCCTGATCGCCGACCTGCACGAAGGGCACTACTTCCGGACGGCATGAGCGAGGAAGCCGCCCGGCGGGGATCGGGAGTCGTCGCCCCGCCGGGTGGCCGTAGGGTCGGCACGGTGACGCCTCCTGAACCCGGAGTGAGCTGATGTCGATCCCGTGGCGGGACGCGATGAGCCACGCCCTCTACGGGCAGGACGGCTTCTTCGTAGCCGGCGGCGGTCCGGCCGACCACTTCCGGACCAGCGTGCACGCCTCCCCCGCCTTCGCCGCCGCGCTGCTGCGCCTCCTCTCGCAGGTCGACGCGGCTCTCGGCCACCCTCCCCGTCTCGACGTCGTCGACGTGGGGGCTGGGCGGGGGGAGCTGCTGCGGGCTCTCGTCGGGCTCGCGGTGGGGGTTTCCGGGGAGCCCACCCACTCCGGGCGGTCAGGCTTGATCCCTGCGTGGGTGGGCTCCCCGGAAACCCCGACTTCCACGGCCTCCGTCCGTCGGTCGCCCGACGGTCCGTCGTGCGGCACCGTCCGTCGCTCGCTCGCGGAACGCGTGCGGTTCACAGCAGTCGAGTACGCCCACCGCCCCGAGAACCTGCCCGAAGAGATCAACTGGACCGCTGAGATACCCGACGAGATCAACGGACTGTTGATCGCTACCGAATGGTTGGACAACGTCCCACTCGACGTGGCGGTGCACACCACCGATGGCTGGCGATATGTGCTGGTCGACCCCGACAGCGGCGTGGAGACGGTTGGCGAGTTGGTCAACGCTGCCGATGTTGACTGGCTGACCACCTGGTGGCCCAGTCCCGCGAGCCCTTCGAGTGCTACCGGTGACCCGGATCTGGGGTTGACCTGGTCGGACGCGACCAGCCGGGACGAGTCGGGTTTCCGGGCAGCCCGGCCGGCGCAGGGATCAAGCCTGACCGCCCGGAGCCGGCCGGGCTGCCCCGAAACCCTCCACAGCGACCACCGAGCAGAGATCGGCCGAAGCAGAGACGAGGCTTGGGCCAACGCGGTGCGACAGATCAGCCGAGGGCTGGCGGTCGCTGTCGACTACGGGCATCTGCGGGAGGGTCGGCCGGTGGACGGGACGTTGACCGGGTATCGGGGTGGACGGCAGGTGCCTCCGGTGCCGGACGGGTCGAGTGATGTGACAGCGCACGTGGCAATGGACTCGGTCGCCTCCGCCGGTGCGGCGGTCGCCCGGTGTGCGTACTCCCTGATCTCGCAGGCCGAGGTGCTGCGGGCGCTCGGGGCCGACGGTGGGCGACCGCCGCTGAGCCTGGCCGGCACCGACCCGGCCGGCTACGTGCGGGCGCTGGCCGCGGCGTCGGCGGTGGCCGAGCTGACCGACCCGGCCGGGCTCGGCGGACACTTGTGGCTGCACCAACCGGTCGGCATCGGGCTACCGCCGGCCGTGGCACGATGACGGGCATGACCACCGACGCCGGGGCCCTTCGTGAACTGACCGTCGGCACCGGGGCCGGTCTGGTCGCCGGCACCGGCGATCAGCAGCTCGGCACCGACATGGTGCTCAACATCGGCCCGCAGCACCCCTCGACGCACGGCGTGCTGCGCCTGAAGCTGGTGCTCGACGGCGAGCGGGTCATCGCCTGCGAACCGATCGTCGGCTACATGCACCGGGGCGCGGAGAAGCTCTTCGAGGTGCGCGACTACCGGCAGATCATCGTGCTGGCCAACCGGCACGACTGGCTCTCGGCGTTCTCGAACGAGCTGGGTGTGGTGCTCGCTGTGGAACGCCTGATGGGCATGGAGGTGCCGGAGCGGGCCACCTGGCTGCGGATGGCCCTCGCCGAGCTGAACCGGGTGCTCAACCACCTGATGTTCCTCGGTTCCTACCCGCTGGAGATCGGGGCCATCACGCCGGTCTTCTACGCCTTCCGGGAACGGGAGACCATCCAGGCGGTGATGGAGGAGGTCTCCGGCGGCCGGATCCACTACATGTTCAACCGGGTGGGCGGGCTGAAGGAGGAGGTGCCGTACGGCTGGACCGGGCGGGCCCGCGCGGCGATCGGCGAGGTCCGTCGGCGGCTGCCCGACCTCGACCACCTGATCCGGCGTAACGAGATCTTCCTCGCCCGCACGGTGGGCGTGGGCGTGCTGTCCGCCGCCGACGCCGCCGCGTTCGGGGCGTCCGGGCCGGTGGCCCGCGCCTCCGGGCTCGACTTGGACCTGCGCCGGGACGACCCCTATCTGGCGTACGACGAGCTGGACGTGCCGGTGGTGACCAAGACCGCCGGGGACTGCCATGCCCGCTTCGAGGTGCTGCTCGACCAGGTGTACGTCTCGCTGGATCTCGCCGAGCGGTGCCTGGACCGGGTGGACCAGCTGATCGGGCCGATCAACACCCGCCTGCCGAAGGTGCTCAAGGCGCCGGAGGGGCACACGTACGCCTGGACGGAGAACCCGCTCGGCATCAACGGCTACTACCTGGTGTCGCGGGGCGAGAAGACCCCGTGGCGGTTGAAGCTGCGCACCGCCTCGTACGCGAACGTGCAGGCGCTTGCCACCCTGCTCCCCGGCTGCCTCGTGCCGGACCTGATCGCCATCCTCGGCTCGATGTTCTTCGTGGTCGGCGACATCGACAAGTGACCGTCGCCGGTGAGAGCGCCGGCGCCAGCGGTCGGTGACCGGGGCTGGTCGGGGCGTCAGCGCCAGCGGTCGCCGGGCGGGGCGCCGCCGGCACGCGGCACGTCGTCCTGCGGCGGGTAGCCGTAGCGTTCCTCGACCCGGCGTCGGCCGGCCCGCTCGGGGGCGGGCTCCGGTTCGTGACCGCGCTGGCGCGGCGGGCGCCACTCGTCCGGCACGGGCACGCCGCCGACCGGCAGCGCGGCCCGGCCGCCCGGCTCGGACCGGTGGTACGACTCGCGTTCGTCCTGCCAGCGGGCTTCGTCGTGGCGGCGGGGGTCCTCGTGGCGGCGCGGGTCCTCGTGCCGGACGGACGCCCAACGGTCCGCCATCCGGTACTCGGTCCCCGTGGCGTCGGCGTGCACCTCGGCCCGGCGTTCCCCGACGTGCAGCTCCCTGCCGTTCTCGTCGTCCCGGACGGCCGCCCACCGGTCGCCGGCCCGCAGCTGCGACCAGTACTCGCCGGTGTCGTCAGCTCGCAGGGCCGGACCGGGCTGCGGCGCACCGGCGTGGTCGGGCTCGGCCTGCTCCGACCAGCCACGGTCGTCGCGCGGCGAACGGCCGCCCCAGGCGGGTTGGTCGGCCTGGGCGTACCCGTCGCGCTGCCCGGTCCACTCCGGCTCGTCGCGGCGAGCCGTCCAGCCCGGCTTCTCGTCGCCGCGGTCGGGCCCGTTCCGGTCGGAGCCCGAGCCGTCCCGGGCGCCCCCGAAACCGGGCTCACCCCGGGCGGCGGGCTGCTGACCCCAGGACCGGTCGTCGGCTGGGCGGGCACGGTCGTCGGCGTACGTGGACCGGGGGTTCTCCGGGTCGCCCCACGAGCGGTCGGCCGGGCGGGCACGTCCCTCCGTGCCGCCGCCCCGGGTCCACTCCTGGGCCGGCGGGTTCCACTGGCCGGCGTACCCGCCGCCGTAGCGCCCGCCCGGCTCGGCCGGTCCGCCGTCGACGACTGTGTGCCGGGTGGTGACGTGCACGGTCTCGGTGTGCCGGACCACGCCGACCGGCCGGTGCGCCGGCTCCGGACGCTCGTGCTCACGAGGGCGGTCGTGCTCACGAGGGCGGTCGTGCTCACGGGAGCGATCGTGCTCACGAGGGCGGTCGTGCTCACGAGGGCGGGGAGTGGCGGCGTACCCGGGCGTGGGCCGTTCGGCGCCGTAGACACCGCCGGCGGTCGGCTCGGGTGGCACGTCGGCGACGGCGCGGTGGCGGTACGCCGGTTCCTCGTCGGCGCGCTCGTCGCGACCCCACCGACCGGCGACGTCGTCCGGAGCCGGCGCCCGAACCCGACCGGCCATCTCGTCCGGCCCGCGTCCCGGAACCCGGCCGGCGTCATCCGGAGCGGGCACCCGGACCCGGGCGACCGGGGCGTCGCCGGGGACCGGTACGCGGCTGCGGGCGGGCGGAGTCTCGTCCACCTGATCGGCGGCCGGAACCCGCACCCGGCCGGCACCGACGGGCTCGGCCGGCGGGGCGGCGCCGGCGAGGGCCGCTCCGGTGGCATCGAGGCGACGGCGGACCGCCGCGATCCCCTCCTGGGCTCGCTGCGCCTGGTCGAGCGCCTGGTTGCCGCGCTGCGCGGCGGCCACGATCTCGGCGCGCAACTCCCGGCGCAGCTCCTCGATCTCGTCCAGCAGCTCATCGGCCCGAGCGTCGTCACCGTCAGGGCGCAACGCGATGGAGAGACCGATCAGGACCACCGCCGCGATGGCGAGCACCGCCGCGAAGCGCAGCGGGCCGTTACCGTCGGCGACCAGAAGGATCAGCGCCGCCACCGGGGCCAGGGCCACGCCGCCCCAGAAGAGCACGGTCAGCAGCAGCGGTTGACGCCGGGCGTCGGGGGTGACCGGGGCTGGCATGGGTGTGCAGCCTACCGACGATCCCCAGCGGAGGGAACGGGTCCCCGGACGCGCGGACGCCCCCGCCCCGAGCTGGGGAGGGGGCGTCCGCGGCACAACCGAGGAGGGCCTCAGCTGGTGGCGAAGGCACCGTCCGAGGAGAAGACCAGACCGACGCTGATCTTGCCCTCACGCAGACCGTTCTTGGTCAGCGGCCCGCCCTGGTCAAGCGAGGAGAACGAGCCCACCGAGAGCCCGTACGTCTTCTCCAGGCCCGGCTTGCAGAACGGACGCTGCTGGCACTCCGGCGGGCCGCCCAGCACCGTCGCGCTGCCGGAGCACTTCGCGGCCAGCTCGGAGAGGGTCCGCACGCCGTACTTGTCGGCGAACTGCTGGGTGACCGCGAACGCGTTCTGGTCCTGCGCGGCGGCAGGTGCGCCGAAGGTGATGCCCACCTTGTCGCCCTCGGCCTTGAGCTTGGTCACCGTCGCGTTGATGTCGGGCGAGGACACCGGCTGGGCGTTCTTGCCGTTGGCCTTGGTGTTGAGGAACTCGGCCATGGTCGACGCGTACTCCGGGACGACCTGGATCTCGCCCTTCTCCAGCGCCGGCTCGTACAGCTCCCGGTTGCCGATCTGCTGCACCTTGACCTGGTAACCGGCGGCGGTGAGCACGATCCGGTACAGCTCGCCCAGGGTCTGGCTCTCGCTGAAGTTGCCGGCGCCCACCACGATCTCGCCGCCCGGGCCCTTGGCGATGCCCTCGGTGATGTTGTTGGCGCTGGCGAACTCCTCGGCGGCCACCTTGGGAGTCTTGCGGTCGGCGTCGACGGCCTTGTTGAGCTGGACCAGCTTCGGGGTGTCGAGCGCCGCGGAGACCTTGTCCAGCGCGGCGATCAACTGCGGGTTGGCCACCTTGCTGTTGACCGCCGGAATGACGTTGTCGGAGTTCTGGAGCTTCTTGTCGTCCGTCAGGGCGATGAGCTGCTGACCGGCGACCGGGGCGCACCCGGCGCCGGAGGCGCTCGTCTGGGGGGCGTCGGTGCCGGACGAGCCGGCATCACCACACCCGGTGAGGAGTGCTGCCCCGGCGACGGCGCCGATGGCGCCCATCGCCAGACGTGTACGTGCGCGCATGTGTCGCCCGCCTTCCGTGTCCCGGCGCGACCCGTCCCGGGCCGGCCGCGTGTCCGACGGGCGAACCTGACTGTGGCCGCCCGCGTCTTCCACCCAACATGGTCCGCGAGCGACCGACAACCTGAGATGGGCTTCGTCACCGCATCGTCACCGACCGGCCCGCCGCTGGTCGCCGCTTCGGCGTCCACTCACCCGGACGGATCAGAAGGGCGTCAGGCGCGGCCGGTGGCGTCGGCGGGCCGGGGGCGGCCCGCGCGCTGCCGTCCGCGTCGCAGCGGACGGGGAGTGACCAGGCGTTCGACGATCCCGAGGAGCAACTCGGCCAGCAGTGCCAGCCCGGCCACCAGCACACCGCCGGCCACGATCTGCCCGCCACCGGCGGCGATGCTCAGACCGAATCCGGTACGGATGATCTCGCCGAGACCGCCACCGTTGACGAACGAGGCCAGCGCGGTCGTGGCGATGACCTGCACGGCGGCGGTTCGGAAGCCGGCAGCCAGGTACGGCACCGCGAGCGGCAGCTCCACCCGGCGCAGCAACTGCCCGCCGGACAGGCCCATCCCGCGGGCCGCGTCGCGCGCCTCCGGATCGGCCTGACGTACGCCGGTGTAGGCGTTGGCCAGCAGCGGTGGGACGGCGAAGACGGCGAGCGCCACCACCACCGGCGTACGCCCGAAGCCGAGGAAGGTCAGCGGCAGGATGGTCAGCAGCGCCAGGGTGGGAATGGCCAGGGTGGCGTTGGACACCAGCACCACCAGGCCACCGCCGCGGCCGGTGTGCCCGAGCCACAGACCGACCGGCCAGGCCACCAGGCAGCCCAGCGCCACGGCCAGGGCGGAGATCGTCAGGTGCTCGCCGAGCCGGTCCAGGATGCCGCCCGGGTTGCTCCAGTTCAGGGGGTCGTTGAGCCAGAGCACCGCCTGGTGCACGGGGTTGGCCGCGGCGCTCACCGGACACCCCGGGCGGACCAGGGGGTGAGCAGCCGGCCGACGAGGACCAGCAGCAGGTCCAGCAGCACCGCCAGCGCCACGCAGAGCACCGTACCGGTCATGATCTCGGCCTTGTAGAGGTTGTTCTGGAAGCCCGCGAAGATCAGTTGGCCGAGGCCGCCGTGCCCCACCAGCACACCGACAGTGACCAGCGCGACAGTCGACACGGTGGCCAGGCGCAGGCCGGTCAGAATGCCGGGGATCGCCAGCGGCAGGTCGATCCGGAAGAGCCGTCGCCAGCGGCCGTAACCCATGCCCTCGGCGGCCTCGCCGACCTCCGGCGGCACCTGGTTGAGCCCCGCCACCACGTTGCGGACGATCAGCAGCAGCGCGTACAGGACCAACCCGACCAGCACCGTGGTGGCGCCGGTGCCCAGGTACGGCGCGATGAACGCGAACAGCGCCAGTGACGGGATGGTGTAGATCACGCCGGTGACGCCGAGGATGGGGCCGGCCAGCGGGCGGACCCAGTACGCGAGCACGGACAACGGCAGGGCGATCAGCACCGCGATCAGCACCGCGCGTCCCGTGAGGGAGGCGTGTTCGCGCACGGCGGCGAGGATCGTGTCAGAGTTGTCCCGCACGTACTGCCAGGAGAACCAGGGGTTACCCGGGTCGGCCCGGTAGCTCAGGCGGAAGGACATACGTGGACGTTACCCCGGAGGCCGCCAGCGTGGCCGAATCCCCTCGCGCGGCGTCGATCTCCCTGCAGGGCATCCAGAAGCGCTACCCGAACGGCACCGAGGCCGTGCGGGACCTGAGCCTGGACGTCAAGGCCGGCGAGCTGGTGGTGCTGATCGGCCCGTCCGGCTGCGGCAAGTCGACAGTGCTCCGCATGGTCAACCGGCTGATCGAGCCGACGGCCGGGCGGATCATGCTCGGCGACGAGGACGTCACCGACGTCGACCCGGTGCGGCTACGCCGCCGGATTGGCTACGTGATCCAGAACGTCGGCCTCTTTCCACACCAGACCGTTCGCGCGAACGTGGCAACCGTCCCGGGCCTGCTGCGCTGGTCCCGGGATCGGACCCGGGCCCGCGTCGACGAGCTGCTCGACCTGGTCGGTCTGGATCCGAGCCAGTTCGGCCGCCGCTATCCGCACGAGCTGTCGGGCGGCCAGCGGCAGCGGGTCGGCGTGGCCCGCGCGCTCGCCGCCGACCCGGTGGTGCTGCTGATGGACGAGCCGTTCTCGGCAGTCGACCCGATCGTCCGGGCCCGCCTCCAGGAGGAGTTCCTCCGCCTCCAGGCCGAGGTCCGCAAGACGATCGTGCTGGTCACCCACGACCTCGACGAGGCCGTCCGGCTCGGCGACCGGATCGCCGTGCTGTCCCAGGGCGGGCATCTTGAGCAGTACGACACGCCGGCCGCCCTGCTCGGCGCACCGGCCACCCCGTTCGTCCGCGAATTCGTCGGGGCCGACCGGGGCATCCGCCGGCTGGCGGTCACCCCGCTCGACCGGGAGTCCCTGGAGCCGGTGCCCTCAGGCGCCGCCGCGGATCTGCCCACCGTGGCGCTGGACGGCACGGCGTACGACGCGCTGGCGGTGCTGCTCACGTCGGGACGGGACCGGCTCGTCGTGACCGACGACGGTCGTCCGGTGGGCGCGCTCAGCCGTCAACGTCTGCTCGACCTGGGCCGTTCGCCGAGCTGACCCGGGGCCCGTGACCCGGCCGGCCGTCGGCGGCACCCGTCCGGCCGGGTGTCGCTCGGGTCAGGCGCGACCACCGAGGCTCGCGGTGCCGATGATCCAGCCGGTGAGGAAGCCGTAGCCGGCGCCGCTGCTGGCGTCGCGCAGTGCTGTCAGCAGCGACGGGTCCGGGCCGAGCAGCGCCGCCAGCACGGCGGCGAGCCCGCCGGCCAGCACGTACGCGGCCCAGCCGGAGAAGAACTGGCTGACCGGACCGGGCACCCGGGCCACCTGGGCGGCCGGCAGCAGATAGAGCAGCGCCACCGCGAGGACCACCAGCGCGACGGCCCGCAGGTCGGCGGCGAACAGTCCGCCGGCCTGCCCGTCCGCGTCCAGCCGCCAGGCCGGCCAGGCGAGCAGTCGCAGATAGAAGCCACCTGCCGAGTCCGGGTCGGTGAGCGTGGCGGCGGCCCAGCCGGTGTACGCCGGACTGCCACAGATGCCGACCAGCAGCAGCACGGCGAGCGCGCCGGTGCCGGCGGCCGTCCCGTAGCCGCTGACCGGACCCGTGCGGACGAGCCCCATGATCCGCCCAGGTCCCGTGCCGGCCGGCCGGGCGGACCTGGGCTGCCCCGAACGGCTCAGTGCTTCAGCAGGTAGTCGATGAAGGCGGCCCGCAGCAGCGGCGCCGACTCCTCGTAGCCGTGCCCGGTCAGCTCCCGCCACAGGGCGTTCGCCTCGTCGATGGTCGGGCCGATCGAGTTCGGCGCACCGTCCAGCACCGTGGCCTCGTCCGCGTTCGGCAGGTGCCGCAGCACCGACCAGTAGAAGCCCACGTCGCGACGCTCCCGGGCCCGGGCGAACGCCCGCTCCCGCAGTTCCTCCGTGGACAGCGCGTCGAGTTCCTCGAACGAGGTTCCGCCGGGGGTGGCGGCAGGTGTGTCGGTCATGCGGCGAGCCTAACGGTCGAGATCAGCGCCGGCTCGGCGGACGGGACACGGCTCACCTGCCGTCGGCGTCCCAGTGCCGCGGGCCGGTCTCCCAACGGGGGTCACGCCACGGGTCGGCCGGTTCCGGTGCGGGCGGTGTCGGCAGCGTCGGAGGCCAGTTTTCGGCCGGCGGTTGCCGGGGCACGTTCCATCCCGTGCTGATCGTGCCGTCGCCCACCGGCTCGATCCTCTCCACGCTGCCCGGCCGGGGTCGCCCGAACGTCTCCACCAGCCGGGTCACCAGCAGCCCGACGCCGAGCGCCACGCCACCGAGCGCCCAGCGACTCACCGTCCAGTCGCGCTCCGGCGCGTACGCCTGGAAGACGGTGACCAGGCCGACGGCCAGCACCGTGCCGAACACCCCGCCGCGGCGGCCGTACGCGCTGGTGCCGCCGAGCAGGGACACGCCGATGGCCAGGACGGTCCAGTCCAGCCCGGAGGTGGGCGTGACCGCCCCGGGGCCGTTGGCGGCGAGCAGGACACCGGCGAGCGTGGCCAGCACCGTGGAACCGACAAGCGCGACGGCGGCTACCACGGCTGCCAGCGTGCCCCGGCGACGGGCCGGGTCGGCCACCGGCCGGTACCGACCCACCAGCCGGCGGATCGACCTGATCGTGCCGAACAGACCGCCGAGGACCGCGACGGCGGCGAACCCGACGAAGAGGTAGCCGGCGGAGCGCCGCGGGTCGTAGTCCCCCTGCACCAGAATCGACGTCGAACGGCGCTCGATGTACACCACGACCCCGGCCGCCGCGGCCAGGCTCGCCGCCCAGGCGGGCACCTGTAACACCACCACGGCCAGCGCCAACACGAGACCGCCCACCGCGGCGACCACGACAGCCGACCCGACGGACGCCGTCAGACCCCGGTCGCCCTGCTCCGCGTAGTGCAGCGCTGCGGCGACCGCGACCGGTCCGACGGCCAGGTTGGGGGCGGAGGTGCGCAGGCTCAGCCCGGCGGCGAGAGCGAGCAGCCCGAGGCCGACCGCGCCGACCAGCAACGCACGCAGGCCGGCGCCGCGCAGCGCGTCCGGGTCGACCCGCCAGAGCAGCCAGCCCAGGGCGGCGAGACCGACCAGCAGCAGGAATTCCCAGATCATGTGCACGCCGACGCGGTCCCGGCCCGGCTCGCCGTGGGTGGGATCGTCGAAGACGTTCTCCAGGACGGCGGCAGGAACCCCGGACGAGGGTTCGACCGACCGGTCCCGGCCCGTGTCTTCGTACCCCATGGCACCGCCTCCCCAGTGGCCGGCCGCCCCCCGGTCCGGCGCACGGACGGATCGGGGGCGGCCGTTGCTCTCCGATCGGAGGCACCGTACCCGCGCCCGGAGCCGGGCGTAACCCCCTGCTCAGCGCTGGCCGGGACGGCTCTGACGCTGGTCGGGCTCGTGCTCGTCGTCCGGGCGCTCCGGGACCCGACAGGATCGCTCCAGCCAGAGTGCGGCCCCGACCAGCGCCAGCGACGCCAGCAACCCGCCCCCGGCGGCCGGCCGGTCCTCGATGGCGGCCCGGGTGGTCTCGACGAAGAGCCAGCCGCTGAGACCTGCGTAGAAACCGGCGAAGATGGCCCCGGCCAGCGCCGACGCCTTGGCCAGCACCACGAACCGGGCGACCATCAGCGGGTTCACCGGATCCCGGCCGGGCTTGCGCTCGATGCGACCACGGGTGTTGACGGCCGCGTAGGCCTCCAGCACCGCGAGCGCGGCCAGCGTCACCACCGGCAGCCACGGCAGACGGGGGATGCCGCTGTAGTAGAGGGTGCTGATCAGCAGCCAGGCGACAGCCGCCGCGCCCAGGGCGGCCACGACCAGGGTCGAGATCCGGGTGGGGCCCATCCGCGACCGGTCCGGGCCCGGCCCGCCCGGTGGTGGGGACTTCGCCTGCGTCATGCCGGCCGGCTCCACTGGGTCATGCCGTCGACTCTAACGCCAGTTCGGGCCGGGGACGCAGTTCCAGCGCGTCGTCGGCGACCGGACCGGCGGTGAGCAGGTCCGTCAACCAACCGTGGCCGGGCAGTCGCCCGTACGGCTGGATGTCGATCCACGGTCGCAGCACGAACGCGCGCAGGTGCGCCCGGGGGTGCGGCAGGGTCAGCTCCTCGTCGTCGCTGAGCACCGGCTCGTCGTCGTCGCCCCAGACCGCGATCACGTCCACGTCGAGTGTCCGCGGCCCGAACCGCCGCCCCGGGTCGCGGACCCGGCCGGCCGCGCGCTCCGCGACCCGGGACCGCTCCAGCCAGTCGCGGGGCGTGGCGGCGGCGTCCTGCACCAGCAGCACAGCGTTGAGGTACGCGGGCTGGTCGGCGTCCCCCCACGGTGGAGTCTCGTACACGCCGGAGACCACAAGTACGGTGTCGCCGAACGTGGCGACTGCCGTCCGGAGGTGTTCCAGGCGGTCGCCGAGGTTGCTGCCGAGCGAGAGCACGGCCCGGGTCATCGGGTACGCGTCCGGGTCATCGTGACCGCCACGTCGGTGAACGTGTGCGGCACCGGCGCCTCCGGCTTGTGCACGGTGACCGTGGCGGTGCGGACCCGTTCGTCGGCCAGGCAGACGGCGAGCAGCCGGTCGGCGAGGGTCTCGATCAGGTTGACCGGCTCGCCGGTCACCACCGCCACCAGACGTTCGGCCAGCTCGCCGTAGTGGACCGTGGCGGTGACGTCGTCGCTGGCCGCCGCCGGGGCGAGGTCCAACTCCAGGACGGCGTCGACCACGAAGTCCTGCCCCTGGGCCCGTTCGAAGTCGTACACCCCGTGCCGGCCGCGGGCCCGCAGGCCGGTCAACTGGATCCGGTCGCTCATCGGTCTCCCTCTCGTCGGCCGGCGGCTGCGCGTACGGCCGGCCCAGCCGGGCCGGCCGGCACCAGACGCGGGCTGCCGGTGGCGGCCCAGACGGCGAGCGCGTCCACGGTGGCCCGCACGTCGTGCACGCGTACACCCCACGCACCAGCCGCTACGGCGAGCACGCTGGTGGCCACGGTGGCGGCCTCCCGTTCGGCGGTGGGTCGTGGTGTGCCGTCGGCCCCGGCGAGCAGTCGACCGAGGTAGGACTTGCGGCTGGCGCCGAAGAGCAGCGGGTACCCGAGGTCCAGCAGCTCCGGCAGTCGGGCGCTGAGTTCCCAGTTGTGGGCGGCCGTCTTGGCGAAGCCGAGGCCGGGGTCGATGACGATGCGGTCCGCAGTGACCCCGGCGGCCAGTGCCTCGTCGATCCGCTGGGCCAGCTCGTCCCGCACATCTGTCACCACGTCGGTGTAGCTGGCCAGGTCGCGCATCTGCCGGGAATGCCCCCGCCAGTGCATCAGGACCCAGGGGCAGCCGGCGTCGCGGACGACCCGGGCCATGTCCGGGTCGGCCAACCCACCGGAGACATCGTTGACCACTGCCGCGCCGGCACCCAGCGCGGCCTCGGCCACGCGCGCCCGGCTGGTGTCGATGCTGACCGGCACACCGGCGGCGGTCAGCTCGCGGATGACCGGTAGCACCCGCTCCGCCTCCGTGACCGCGTCGATCCGCTCGGCGCCGGGGCGGGTCGACTCGCCGCCGATGTCGATCAGGTGCGCCCCGGCCTCGCGCAGACGGACGCCGTGTCCGACTGCCGCGTCGAGGTCGGCGTACCGTCCGCCGTCGGAGAAGGAGTCCGGCGTGACGTTGAGGACGCCCATCACCACCGGGCCCGGAGCCCGCACCAGATCGGTCACGACTAGACGGTACCGGTCGCGGCGGCGGCACCCGGCGGCCCGGGTCGACCACCCCTGACGTGCTCATTAGAACAGGTGTACGATCGGTCATCCGGGCAGCATCAGGCAGTCCCTTCGCGGCTTGTCGCATAGCGGGGCGGCCCGTACGCTTTGGAATTGGCCAGCATCGAGATGGCGAAGCTTGGAGGGAGGGCCGAAGCGGGGGAAAACCGCCCAAACCTCGCCACCCTCCGTGGTGAGTAACGAACGCAGGGTCAAGAACGCTGCGCCCTGTGGAGCACATTTCCCGCCAGGCTCGTCCATTGCACCGCTGCGGCACCGCCGGCCGCGCTATGGGGAGGTTCCAGTGATCGCCTTCGAGCTCATGGAGACGGCGTCTTCCGGCGTCGCCCACGCGCTCTCCACTCTGGCGTCGGCTCCACTCGCGGAGCCGGCACCGAAGGGGATCGACACCAGCGGTGTCGTCACCTTCTTCGCCAGCAAGATCGCGCCGATCCTGCTCGCCGTCCTGGGCGTCATCTTCATCGGTCGCGCCAGCCGAGGCGAGATCTCCAAGGTGCTGACCAGCTCCGCGATCGCCATCGTCGGGCTCGCCTTCATCGCCGGCGCGGCAACACTCTTCTTCGTCGGCGATTACCTGATCGACCTGATCTTCGAATAGGCGCGTTCACCAGATGCGGCTACGCACCGACGACGACATCTACCGGGCCCGCCTGGTCTACCTCGGGCCGCCCGGCTACACCCTTCCGGTCCACCTGCCCTACGCCCAGTACGGGCTCTTCATGCTGCTCGTCCCCCTCTACATGTTCATCCACTGGCTGTTCACGTTGACTGTCGAGCTCTTCCCAGCGTGGGAGATCGCGCTAGCCATCGTGACCACGTCGTTCATCTTCCGGCACGTCGACCCCGACCGGCCGGCGCGGGTGGTCATCCGCACCGCGCTGACCGACTGGCGACGCACCCGGGAGCCGGCGATCGAGCAGCGCGACCCGCGTCTGGTCGGCAGCCGGATCAGGATCCGGGAGGAGCTGGCATGACCGGGCGTACGCCGAGCGGTCTGTTGCACGACGCGGGTGAGGCGGTCGCATGAGTCGCTCGTCCCCGCCGGGTCCCCCGGCCGGCCGCCCGGCCGTGCCGGCCAGTCACCGTGCGCAGTCATTCGATTACCCCGACGCCGAGGACGAGGTGGCGCTCGATCCCGCGCTGGTGACCTCGCCCGGCCACGGCGCGGTAGGTGTGTTCCAGGCACCTCGGCCGGTCACCCGCCGGACGCCGCCCGCCGAGCCCAGCACGGTCTCGGCCGGCGAGAACGCCGACATCGACTCGCCGTTCCTGGACCTGTTCGGTGGCGCGCGACCTGGTGGTCCACGGGCCGTGACGGCAGGCCCCGCGACCCGGAGCCAGCCGGCGATCCCGCAGCAGCCGCCCGCGGCCGCCCCGACGCCGGCCCGGCCGGCTCCCGAGTTGGAGCCACCGTGGACGCCCGACGACCGGTCCACCAGCGACCGGCAGGCCGTCGAGCCACGACGGGCGGACGTCTACCCGGCCGGTGAATCCCGGGTGCCGCATCAGGCGGGCGACCGCCACCCGATGCCGCACCCCTCGGACGACCCCGAGCCGAGCGCCGCAGCCATCGGCTCGGCACCTCGGACGTCCAGCACCGCGCCCGTCGCCCCACCGGCGGCATCGGTGCGGCGTCCGACCGCCACGCAGGACCGGCCGACCGTGCCGGCGGAACGGCCGGCCACCGCCGCCCCGAGCGACCGGCCGGCGCTGGAGCGGGCGCCACGCCGCTCCGGGTCGGAGCGGTCCAGGGAGGCCGGGAAAGAGGTCGCCCCGCCCCGTCAGCGGGCCGCGAGCAACCAGGACCGGCCGATCAAGCCGACCCGCGTCCGCGCTCCGAAAATCAAATTCGGCGACCGGGATCCGTCGGTCGAGCTGGCCATCACCGAGATCGCCGGCCACCTGACCTTCACCCCCAACACGGTCACCGCCTGGTACTGGCTGCCCGAGGTCCGCTGGGCCTTCCGCCCGGACGCCGAGCGTGAGGCGCTGTTGTCGGCGATCTCCGAGCAGTACGCGGGCCTGGCCGGCTTCCGGCTGCACCTGCGCCGGACCACCCGACCGTTCCCCGCCGACGAGTGGGCGCGCACCATCGACGCGCACACCCCGGCACCGCTGCCCGACGTGGCCGGCACCACCGGCTGGGCGGACCACCTGGTCGCCGCCCAGCGGCACCTGATGGCCGTCAACCACGCCGAGGGGCAGACCTACCTGGGCGTCACCTTCGCCCGCCGCTCCCTCGGCGACTCCATGACCGAACGCCTGCTCCGCACCTTCGGCCGGGGCACCGCCGAGGGCGAGCGCCGCAAGCTGGGCCGCACCGTGGAACAGTTCGACGAGGTGCTCGGCGCGTTCGGCATGCGCGGCCGACGAGTCACCGCCCAGGAGCTGGAGTGGCTGCTCTACCGCTCGGTGGCGCTGTGCATGGCACCCCCGGGCCGGCTCTCCCCGGTGACCGACGGGCACTGGGAGCGCGGTGACCTGCTCGCGCTGACCGAGCAGGTCGAGCGCTACCGCACCCCGTACGGCTCGACAGTGAAGCTGGTCAACCGGATGACCGGCGAGGAACGGCACGTGGCCGTGCTCGCCGTCGGCCGGATGGAGCCGCTGGAGATCCCGGAGCGGCACGAGCCCTGGCTGCACTTCCACGAGCGCCTGCCCTGGCCGATGGAGATCTCCACCCGGGTCGACATCCTCGGTTCCGGCGACTCGTTCCGCAACCTCGAACACCGGCTTCGGATGATCCGCTCCCAGCAGCTCGACTACGCCGAGCACGGCATCGACGCACCACCGGAGCTGGAACGCCTCGCCAAGCGGGCGCTGGTGATCGGCGACGAGATGACCACCGGGCTGCCCGTCGACTCGGCCCGCGCCCACGGCTGGCACCGGATCGCGGTCGGCGGCCGGACCAGGGAGGAGTGCCTGGAGCGGGCCCGCCGGCTCATCCAGCTCTACTCCCGGGAGCTGCGCATCTCCCTGCAGCACCCGAAGAACCAGGACTGGCTGGCTCGCGAGTTCATCCCCGGCGAGCCCATCGCCAACACCGGCTACGTCCGCCGGATGCCGGTCCCGCTGCTCGCCGCCGCGCTCCCCCAGGCCGCGTCCACCGTCGGCGACCGCAGGGGCGACCTCATCGGGCGTACCGCCGGCACCTGCCGCCGCCCGGTCTTCCTCGACCTGCACTTCCCCATGGAGGTACGCGAACGCTCCGGGCTCGCGGTCTTCGTGGCCGAACCGGGTGGTGGCAAGTCGACCCTGCTCGGCGCGCTGGGCTATCTCGCCGCCCGCCGAGGGGTCCAGGTGACCCTGCTCGACCCGTCCGGGCCGCTGGCCCGGCTCTGCGCCATGCCCGAGCTGCGGCCGTACTCCCGGGTGTTGAACCTGACCGGTTCGGAGCACGGCACCCTGGCGCCCTACTCGCTCATCCCGACGCCCCTGCGCAGTGAGTTCGCCACCGGCGCCGCAGGTGACCGCGAGTTCGAGATCGCGGTCTCCAACGCCCGGGCCGAGCGGCGCATGCTGGTCCAGGACATCTGCATGATGCTCGTGCCGCCGCAGGTGGCCCGGGAGGCGTCGACCGCCACCCTGTTCCGGCACGCCGTCCGGCAGGTCCCCGCCGAGGAGACGTCCACCCTGGACGACGTCGTGAGCTGCCTCGGGCGGCTCGACGACGACGCCGGCAAGGAACTGGCCAACCTGCTCCTGGACACCGCGGAAATGCCGCTGGCCATGCTCTTCTTCGGTCGGCCGCCCGAAGGTCTGCTCGGTGCCGACGCGGCGCTCACCGTGATCACGATGGCCGGGCTCCGGCTGCCCGACCTCAAGATCGAACGAGAGTACTGGTCGGCCGAGGAGGCCCTCGCCCTGCCGATGCTGCACACCGCGCACCGGCTCGCCGTCCGCCGCTGCTACGGCGGGTCGATGTCGTCCCGCAAGCTCGTCGGCCTCGACGAGGCGCACTTCATGGAGGGCTGGCGGTCGGGCCGGTCGTTCCTGGTCCGGCTCGCCCGGGACTCCCGCAAGTGGAACCTCGCCGCGCTGGTCGCCTCGCAGAACCCCCGCGACATCCTCGGCCTCGACGTGCAGAACCTGGTCTCCACAGTCTTCGTCGGCCGCATCGCCGAGGACGCCGAGATCGCCTCCGAAGCGCTGCGGCTGCTGCGGGTGCCGGTCAACGACGGGTACGAGGCCACCCTGGCCTCGCTCTCCGCCGCAGACACCAACTCGGCCAACCGCCTCGGATTCCGCGAGTTCGTGATGCGCGACGTCGACGGCCGGGTGCAGAAGGTCCGCGTCGACGTCTCGTACGTCGAAGGCCTGCTGGACCACCTCGACACGACGCCCGCCGCGATCGCCGCGGCGGCCGGAGTCCTGCCGAGCATCTCCCTGCCGGATCTGGAGGCGTGACATGGCTGGGCCCCGGGCACGGATCGCATCGTTCCTGCTCGCGCTCGGTGTGCTGGCCGGGGCCACCCTCAGCTGGCCGCTGCTCGGCGCGGAGGCGGCCGCGGCCGCCCCACCGGTCGCCCAGGCCCGCGCCGACCTCTGCACGACAGCCGAATGGCAGGCGGACTTCCGGGCCTGCGTAGGGAAGCTCCAGGCGGTCAGCGAGGACGAGGTCAAGTGCCGCAACGCGCCGACCCCGGGCGCACCGGACTCCGGCCTCGCCGGCTGGTTCGCCGCCGCGCCGCCGGCTGAGGCGGCGAACGGAGTAGCCGGTCGGTACAGCCTCTACGGCTACGCGGGTTACAGCTACAACACCTACGACATCGACGGCGGCTGCGCGTCGAGTGTGCTGCATCCGGACTACAAGTTCACTACGACAGTGGCGAACGGCGAATTCATGGTCGCCACGGCGGTCATCGGTGCCTCGAACGCCCTCAGAGAACGCGCCTGGGATCCCGGCTCGATGTGGGGTTGGGCGGACCCCCTGGTCGAGAAGGCCACCAAGTCCGTCTACGAGAAGGTGTTCAGTGTCTTCGGGATCGTCACGCTGTGCGTGGTAGGGCTCTACCTGCTCTGGCGATCTCGGCAGTCGGACATGAGCAACGCCATGACCACCGCGGGCTGGGCTCTGTTGGTGATGGTAGCGGTAACCGCCCTCGCCGCATGGCCGGTGAAATCGGCGAACATCGCAGACGGCGCACTCGTCACCAGCCTCGGGGTGGTGCACGACGCGGTGGGCCCGCAGGCAAAGGAACCGGCCCCCGGACGCTGCATCGACCCAGATCGCTGCAAAGACCTCAGAACCCCGGCCGTCCGCGCGAGCGACACCGCTACCGAGACCATGCTCTATCGGAACTGGGTCCGGGGGGTCCTCGGTTCGGCGGACAGTGAGACGGCCCGCAAGTACGGTCCGGCACTTTACGACGCGCGATCTCTGACCTGGGGCGAAGCACAGTCCATGCGCGCCAACCCGGCCACCCGGGAGGCGACGATCAAGGCCAAGCAGCAGCAGTGGGCGCGGGTGGCCGAGCAGATTCAGACCGAGGACCCGGAGGCGTACGAGTACCTCCAGGGTGTCCGGGACATGGACCGGGTCGGTGCCGGGTTCATCGCGGTGCTGGCCTCGATCCTGTTCGCCATGTTCGACCTGACCGCGTCGCTGCTGGTCCTGCTGGGCTTCCTGATCTTCCGATGGGCAGTGATCGCGGCGCCCATTCTGGGCACTGTCGGGTTGCTCCGACCGGCCAGTGCCGGCCTGCGGCGGCTCGCGAACGCCGTGGTCGCCGCTATCTTCAACATCGCCATCTTCGGCACCGGGGCCGCCATCTACCTGTTCGCGGTCGATCTGATCATGAGTACGCCCACGCTGCCTGGCTGGCTCCAGGTCGTGCTGGTGTGGCTGTGCGGAGTGGTCGGTTGGTTGCTGCTGCGGCCGTACCGGCGGATCACCCAGCTCGGTGGCAAGGACAGCAGCGAGGCGGTCAGCTCGGCCGGGTCCTGGCACCGCCGGTTCTTCCGGGACATGCGGACGGCGGCCCGGCTCGACGTGGCCGAGCCCGGGGGGACGATGGAACCGGTGGGCGGACGCCGCCGGTCGCCGGTCGCCGAGCAGACCCGGCTGCGTCCGGAGGCCCGCCGGGAAGACCCGGCCCCGGCGCCGACCCCAACCCCGGTCGCGGGCGGACGCGGCAGCGACGGTCGACCGGACGGTCAGGAACGCGCCGATGAGGCGCCGGCGAAGGAGACCGGCAACAGAGGTCGTCAGGCGCCGCCGCAGCCGCGTCGACGGCAGCCGGCGACCTGGACCGAACCGGACGTACCGTCGGAGAACCCGTCGTTCGTGGTCTACCGGCCGGGCTCCACCGAACGTGTGCCGGACCGCACCGGACCTCGGGTGCGCTCAGAGGCTCGGTGACAGCGATGCGACGGGCCCTGGAATTCCTCTTCACCCGGGCGTTGCGGTCTCGGCTGGGAGTGGCGGTGGTGATCGCGGTACTGGTCTTCGGGGTGATCGGGGCGGCCCGCCTCGCGTCCGGCCCGATGGACCCGGCGGACGGCTTGAGCAGCCGACCGAACCGGCCGATCACCACCGTCGACCCGACGGCCGGTGACGACGGGGTGATCTCCACCGAGGCTCCGCCGTCGCCGGTCACCCGGCCCGGCGCCCGCACGCCGGAGCAGACCGCCGACCGGTTCGCTTCGGCCTGGCTCGGTCGACCCGGCATGACCACCGAACAGTGGCAGGCCGGCCTGCGGCCGTTGTCGACCCCGGCGCTGACCGAGAAGCTGGCCGGTGCCGAGCCCGGTGGTGTGCCGGACGGGGAGGTGACCGGCCCACCATCGGTGCGATCGCGCACCGACACGTTCGTGGAGGTCCTGCTACCGCTCGACACCGGGCGGCTCCGGTTGGAGCTGGTGGTTGCGGACGAGGGTTGGCTGGTCGACGTGATCGACTGGGAGCGACAGTGACCGCCGGCCGAGCGGGCCGCGCTCTTCGCCGCCCGATACGGGTCGGCGTGATCGCCTCGGTGCTCACCGGGGTGCTGCTCCTGCTCTGCTGCACCGGAGGCACCGCGGCGTTCTTTCTCAGCGGTCTCGGCGGCGATGCGGAGAACGGGGACGCCCTGGCCGGCTGGGGCTGCGGACCAGTGCACCCGGTGGACATTGTCGGCGAGCTGCCCCGGTTCGCCGAGTATGGCGACGCGCAGGTCCGCAACGCGGCGATCATCATCAAGGTCGGCCAGGACATGGGGGTGCCCTCGCGTGGCTGGGTGATCGCCCTGGCCACCGCCATGCAGGAGTCCGCGCTGCGTAATCTGGCGAACACCGGGGTGCCCGCCTCGCTCGCCCTGCCGCACGAGGGCGTCGGCGCGGACCACGACTCGTTGGGTCTGTTCCAGCAGCGGCCGGGATGGGGCTCGGTCGCCGAGCGGATGACTCCCGCGTACACGGCGCGGAAGTTCTACGAAAAGCTCGTGAAGGTGCGCAGCTGGCAGCGCCGACCGCTGACCGTCGTGGCCCAGCAGGTCCAGGTCAGCGCCTATCCGGACGCGTACGCCAAGCACGAGGAGCTGGCCAGCAAGATCGTGGACGCGCTGGCCGGTGGCGCGGCCCGCACCGTCGAGATCAACGGAAAGGCGGTGTGCGATGCGGCCGAGCGCGGCCAGATCGCCGCCTCCGGCTGGACCGCGCCGATCTCCGGTGACGTGGGCTCCGGCTTCCAGACCGCCGACCGACCCAGCCACAACGGCGTCGACATCGGAGCGGGCAAGGGCACCGAGATCCGTGCCGCGGCCGCCGGCCGGGTGCTCGTAGCCCGCTGCGACCCGGACAAGCGCGGACGGCGGAGCTGCGACGTGGACGGGTACCCCGGCAAGGGCGGCTGTGGCTGGTTCGTCGACATCCTGCACGCCGGCGGCTACATCACCCGGTACTGCCACATGGTGGTCCGCCCCCGGGTCACACCCGATCAGATCGTGCCGGCCGGCGAGGTGATCGGGCAGGTGGGCAGCAGCGGTAACTCGTCCGGTCCACACCTGCACTTCGAGGTGCACCTGCGAAACGACAGGTCCAGCCGGGGCGCGACCGACCCGATTCCGTTCATGCGCGCGCGGGGCGCCCCGCTGCGCGCCGCGGAGTGAGGCTGTCGCGGGCATGACCGGACCGATGCCGGACCCGTTCGCCGACCAGCCCGACTGGGCGCCCCGGCCACCCCGCCCACTCGCCATCGTGCCCGCCACCGGACGTGTGGAATTACGCGGGCAGCGGGTGCTCGTCGGCCTGCCCGGGCTGGGCTGGCGAGGGGACCTGCGCGCGGACGACCGCGTCGTGCAGGGTGCCCGGACCTACGTGCCGGTCATCCCCGAGCACGAGTGGTACCGGGCCGAGGCCGACCAGGTCGAGGTGTTCGCGCCGCTGGTGCCGGTGGAGCGGGTCTGGGTGGAGACTGTCGGTGAACGGCCCGGATCGGACGGCACCCGGGACACCGGCATCCGGCTGGTCTCGCTGGACGGGCCGTCCCACCGGTCCCCCACGCCGGTGTTCGAGGCGGACGCGGTCACCGGCCGCCGGGTGGTGCACGTCGAGGGTGGGCTGGAGCACCGGGACATGCGGGCCGTCACCGAGACCTACTCCGGGGCCGAGGGCGACATCTGCGTGCGGATCACGCCCGAAGTCGAGTGGTACCGCTGGGCCTGGCGTGGCCAGTCACCCACCACCCTGGAGGTTCCGGTCCATCTGCTGTGGATCGAATGACTACTGGCTGACCCTGCTGCCGGTGCACACACGCCAGCCATCTCTGTCTTGAACATCGAACCGCCAGGTGTCAGCCAGACTTTGCTGAACTCCGTCGATTGATGCGCTACGGCGGATAACAGCGATAACCGAAGCGTCACGTGAACTGACCTTGGAAACGACGACACCTTCGATGTTGATCGAAAACGATACATCCAGTTCTCGTTCTCGTCGGACTACCTGTGCGCCGAACTCATCCAGCGCCGGAACTGCACCGTCACAGGTGAATTGCTTGGCCCTGTTGACGTCGCGAGACACAAGCGCCGCCTGTAGGTAGTTGACGACAACCACGTCGGGGGCGCTGCGGTCGGGGGCGGCCGCGCGGGTGTACAACACGTACCCCGTCGCCACCGCACCGAGGCAGAGCAGGGCGAGCACCCCACCGACCACGGTGAGGACGGTTCGCAGTCGGCGGCGGCGTGGTTGTGGTGCCGGCGCTGGCGGGGCCGGCGGCAGCTGCTCGGACGGAGTCCGTTGGGCCGGTACGCGGGAGACCTGGGAACCGGCGGGGGGCTGCACTGATTCCACCTCCTGAAGTTATCGGCTGGACGGCCCGGAGCCAATGCCTCAGATCCAGCGGATCGTGACGGACCCCTCCCCACCGGTGAGATCCGCGACAACACCGGCGCACCGCCGTGGTACCTCCCGGAGGAGCGGCTCGGGCTGGGTTACCGTCACTGCTCGGGGAGGGGTTGCCAACCTCGGGTGAGGGGGTGGACACGGTGGCCGGTCCGAAGGCACGCACGAACCGAGCGGCGGCGCTGCACCGCCGGGCCGCAGCTGTCGTGACCGCCGCGGCCGGCATCCTCGACGAGACTCGACCGGCCCCCGCGGATCAGCGCCGCCAGTACGAGTTGGCCGACCGGCTGCGGGTGGTTGCCGCGCGGCTGGCCCCGGGCTGGTCGGGCGCCAATCTGGACTCGCTCACCGTGGATTCCCCGGCGGGTGACGGCCCGCCGCCCTTCGTGCGGGTGGGTACGGCGGCACCGTTGGATGACGCCCGTTTCCCGGCGCTCGTGCCGCTGATCGGGGCCGGGCATCTGAGCGTGGACGCCGATGCGCGGGAGCCCCGGGTGGCGGGGTTGCTGCGGGCCGTGCTGCTGCGGTTGCTGGGCGGGGCGCCCGCCGGTGCGCTGCTGGTGCGCGCGGTGGACGCCACGGGTGCGGCGCTGACGCCGTTCGCCGCACTGGGCGATGCCGGGCTGCTGCCGCCACCGGCGGTGGACGTGGCGGGTCTGCGGGCGGTGTTGACGGAGGCGGAGCAGTGGGTGACCCCGGGTGCGAGCGGGCGTCGTCGCCACGACCGCACCCTGCTGCTGGTGGTCGCCGCGTTGCCGGAGCTGACCGGCCCGACCGACCTGGCCCGGATCGAGGCGCTGGCCGAGCAGGGGCCCGCGGCCGGCCTGCACCTGGTGGTGGCCGGTTGGCCGCCACCGGGCCCGTACGCGTCCCGGGCGCCGCTGCCGCAGGCGACCTCGCTGGTGCTGCGCAACGCGTACGCGCTGCTCGGCGATCCGCCGGGGGCGTCGTTCGCGAGCCCCGGTGCCGAGCCACCTGGCGGGTTGAACTCACCGGTCTTCGTGGAGACGGACCCGCCGGCGGATCTCGTCGACGCGGTCTGTCGACGGCTCGCAGCCCAGGTGGAGGCGGGTTCCCGGCTGGCGTTGGCCGATCTCCTGCCGGCGACGGGTGAGCAACTCTGGGAGGCGGACTCCTCGGACAGCCTCACCACGATGGTGGGTGACGCCGGGGGCCGGCCGGTGCCGCTGGGCTTCACCGAGTTGACCCCGCACTGGCTGGTCAGCGGCCGTTCCGGGGCGGGACGTGCGGCGTTCCTGACCACCGCGCTGCTGGGGCTCGCTGCGCGGTACGGCCCGGACGACCTGGCGCTGTACCTGGCGGATCTGGGCGACGGTGAGTCGTTCGTGGAGTTTCTGCAGACCGAGCGGGACCGTTCCTGGATCCCGCACGTGCGGGCTGCGGCGATGGCGGCCGACCGGGAGTACGTCCGGGATCTGCTCGACCAGTTGACGGCCGAGGTGCAGCGCCGTGCGGAGGCGGCCGGGCGGGCCGGCGGGCAGCGCTTCGCGGAGCTGCGCCAGCACCGCTCGCTGCCCCGCATCGTCTGTATGGTGGACAATGTGCCGCTGCTCTTCGCTGAGCGCGATCGGCTGGCCGGCGAGCTGACCGCGCAGGTAGACCAGCTGGCCCGCACCGGTCGGGCGTACGGCGTACACCTGGTGCTGGCCGGCGCGGGTGAGCTGGGGTTGAGTGGCCGCGCGGACGCCGGGCACCGGGATTCGGTTCTCGGACAGTTCCCGGTGCGGGTGGCGTTGCCGGGTGGCGGCCCGGTGCTGGAGCCGACCAACGACTCGGCCGCGGGGCTGCCGGTGGGCAGCGCGGTGGTGAACACCGCCGGAGGGCTGGGTGGCCCCCGGGGCGCGATCCGTGGCCACGAGCGGTTGATCCGTCACCCGGATCCGCTGGACCATCCGGAGGTCGTCGAGCAACTGCGGCACGAGCTGTGGGCGGCCCGGCCGGCCGGGTCGGCGCCACCTGTGGTGTTCGCCGGTTACGCTCGTCCGCTGCTGAGCAACGATCCGCGTCACCGGGCGGCCCTGGCGGGCCAGGCGCACGGGCCGGCGGCTCTGCTCGGCCGGGCGGTGGACGTGGCCCGTACGACGGTTGCCGTTCCGATGGGGCCGGCGGCCGGTCGCAACCTCGCCGTGCTGGGCTCGGGACCGGCGGCGGGTGGGCTGTTGGCGACGGCGGCCCGGAGCACCGCGGCTCATCACCCGCCGGGCACCGCCCGGTTCCTGGTGGCCGCCCCGGACCAGGGGGCACGCCCCCTGGCGGAGGAGTTGACGACCGAGCTGGCGGCCCGCCATCCGGCGTGCCTGGTGGACGTGCCGACGCTGCTCGCGGACGCCGACGGGGAGCTGCCGACGTACCTGGTGGTCTTCGGGTTGGATCGGCCCGGGCCGCGGGAGTTGCCGGCCGACCGGCTGCGCGCGCTGCTGCGGGACGGGCCGCCGGCGGGGCGGCACCTGCTGGGCTGGTGGCGGGCGGTGCCCCCGTTCGCCGCGCTGCTGGAGCCGGACGGCGAGGTCGACAAGCTCGCCGCCGTGGTGGTGCTGGACGTGCCGGCGGCGCAGCTCGCCGCCGTCTTCGGCCGGCCGGTGGAGTGGCGGGCGCACCCGGAGCGGGCGGCGCTGTGGGACGGTCCGGACGAGCGGGGCACGGTCCTGGTGCCGTTCGCCGACGGGGTGGGGTGAGCGGGCGGTGCGCGCGGGAGGTGTCGGTGTGGGGTCGAACGCTACGGTGACCGGGCCGGGGCGGCAGAGGACCGCCGGGTCGGACGGCGATGGCACGCCGGCGGCTGCCGAACCCGTCAGCGGGTGGGCCGAGTATCTGGCGGCGGCGCGGCAACTGGATGCGATCCGGCGCGGCGCGGCTGCCGCTGCCGGTGAGCAGGCCCGCTCGGCGGAGGCCGCCCGGGAGGAACTGACTGTCGTGCGCGCCGGGCTGGCGAGTCAGCAGGAGCGGCTGCGGGAGCGTGGCGTACCGGCGATCTCGCTGGTGCCGTCGCCGCCGGAGCTGACCGAGGCGGCCCGGTCGATGGCCGGCGGTCCGGCCGCCGTGCTGGCGGCGCTGCGGGCCGCGCGGGGTCAGGCCGAGGCCGCGGACGCGGCGTTGGCCGCACGTCGCGGCCTCCGACCGGCCTCCTGGCCCGCGCGGGCGCGCAACCTCCTGGTGTACGGGCCGTTGGCGCTGCTGGTGCCGCTGATCCAGGTCATCGTGTACGCGACGACGGGTACCGGCCCGGCCAGCGTGGCAGCCCTGATCGCTGGGCTCCCGATGCCGGCGGTCGCCTTCGTCGCCGGCTGGGTGACCGTCGGTCGGGTGTTCCACGCCAGCCCCGGCGAGCGGCTGGACCGGACGGTACGCCTCGGTGCGCTGGTCTGTCTGGTGCCGGCGGTGCTGGTCACGGCCGGCCTGCTGCTGGCCCTGCTGGCCGGCTGACCCGCCGCCGCGCAGGCCAACCCGAAACGAGCGCCGGCCACCGCAGAGGCGACACCCGGATATGCGACGGCCGGCCACCCCGGAGGGGACGGCCGGCCGTTGTCGCGTTCGCCAGGTCAGCGGGGGATGATCAGCGCCATCGCCTCGGCCCGCGACTTGGAGTCGGACTGCAGGATGCCGCGCACCGCCGAGGTGATGGTCTTGGCACCGGACTTCTGGATGCCCCGCATCGCCATGCACATGTGCTCGCATTCGAGCACGACGACGACGCCGCGCGGGGCGAGCTTGCTCATCAGCAGGTCGGCGACCTGCGAGGTGAGCCGCTCCTGCACCTGGGGTCGGCGGGCGAAGACCTCCACGAGGCGGGCCAGCTTGGACAGGCCGGTGATCCGCCCGTCCGGGCCGGGGATGTAGCCGATGTGCGCGCTGCCCCGGAACGGCAGCAGGTGGTGCTCGCAGAGGCTCATCACGTCGATGTCCCGGACGATCACCAGCTCTTCGTGGTTGGCCTCGAAGGTGGTGCTGAGCACCTGGGCCGGGTCGACGCGCAGGCCGGCGAAGAGCTCGGCGTACGCGCGGGCCACCCGGGCCGGGGTCTGCTGGAGCCCGTCGCGGTCCGGGTCCTCGCCGACGGCGATCAGGATCTCCCGGACGGCCTTCTCGATCCGGCCGAGGTCGACTGCGTCCTCGACCGGACGGCCGGTCAACCGGCCGCTGATCAGCCGGGCGGCAACGTAGTCCAGCCCGTCGTCGCCGTCGGGCTCGGTCGCGGAAACGGCCAGCTCCCGGTGAGGGGAGCTGGCCGTCGGGTCGTTGCTCAGTGCGTACCGTCCGAGTTGTTGGACGGCGTGCCGCCACCAACGGACGCCTGCGCGCCGTCGGCCTGGGCCTGCGCCTTGAGCTTGTCCTTCTCCGCAGGGGTGAGCACGGGCGGCTCGGTGGACGGCTGGCGCTTGCCGAAGCCGTTGTACGGAGCCAGCGGCGGGCGCTTGACGACCCGCGCGCAGATCCGCGCCATGTCGGCCGTGGAGAGGGTCTCCTTCTCCATCAGCTCGAGCACGATGCTGTCCAGGACGTCCCGGTATTCCACCAGGATCTCCCAGGCCTCGTCGTGCGCCAGCTCGACAAGTGCCCGCATCTCGCCGTCGATCTCGGCGGCCACCGAGTCCGAGTAGTCCCGCTCGTGGCCCATGTTGCGGCCGAGGAACGGCTCGTCTCCGCTCGTGCCGTACTTGATCGCGCCGAGCTTCGAGCTCATGCCGTACTGGGTGATCATCGCGCGGGCCAGCTGGGTGGCCTTCTCGATGTCGTTGCCGGCGCCGGTGGTCGGCTCGTGGAAGACCAGCTCCTCAGCGGCCCGGCCGCCCAGCGCGTACGCCAGGGTGTCGATCATTTCGGCGCGGGTCTGGGTGTACTTGTCCTCGGTCGGCAGCACCAGGGTGTGGCCCAGCGAGCGGCCACGGGACAGGATCGTCACCTTGTGCACCGGCGCGGCGTGCGGCAGCGCCCAGGCGACCAGCGCGTGCCCACCCTCGTGGTACGCGGTGATCTTCTTTTCCTGGTCGCTCATCACCCGGGTCCGTCGCTGCGGACCGGCGATCACCCGGTCGATCGACTCCTCCAGGGAGTCGTTGGTGATCGCCCGCTGGTCCTTGCGGGCGGTGAGCAGGGCCGACTCGTTGATCACGTTGGCCAGGTCGGCGCCGCTGAAGCCCGGGGTACGCCGCGCCACCGAGTCGAGGTCGACGTCGGGGGTGAACGGCTTGCCCTTGGCGTGCACCCGCAGGATGGCCTTGCGGCCCTCCATGTCGGGGGCGTCCACCGGGATCTGCCTGTCGAACCGGCCCGGGCGCAGCAGCGCCGGGTCGAGGATGTCCGGCCGGTTGGTGGCCGCGATCAGGATGACCCCGCCCTTGGTGTCGAAGCCGTCCATCTCGACGAGCAGCTGGTTGAGCGTCTGCTCCCGCTCGTCGTGGCCGCCGCCCATGCCGGCGCCGCGGTGACGGCCGACGGCGTCGATCTCGTCGACGAAGACGATCGCCGGGGCGTTCGACTTGGCCTGCTCGAAGAGGTCGCGGACCCGGCTCGCGCCGACACCGACGAACATCTCCACGAAGTCGGAGCCGGAGATCGAGTAGAAGGGCACCCCGGCCTCGCCGGCGACCGCGCGGGCCAGCAGGGTCTTGCCGGTGCCGGGCGGGCCGAACAGCAGCACGCCCTTCGGGATCTTGGCGCCCAGCGCTTGGTACTTCGCGGGGTTCTGCAGGAAGTCCTTGATCTCGTGCAGCTCCTCGACGGCCTCCTCGGCACCCGCGACGTCCGCGAAGGTCGTCTTCGGAGTGTCCTTGGTGATCATCTTCGCCTTGGACTTGCCGAAGTTGAGCACCCGGGAGCCGCCGCCCTGCATCTGCGACATGAAGAACAGCAGCAGGAGCACGAGCAGCGCGATAGGCAGCAGGTTGACCAGCAGGCTCACCCAGATGCTGTCCGACGAGACCTTGGCGTCGGCCGGGCCGGTGACCCGGTTGGCCGCCTTGGCGTCCAGCACCTCATTCCAGATCTCGTCCCCAGCCTGGTACGGGAACTGGGCCTCGATCCGGTCGGTGTTGGTGTCACCGAACTTGGTCTTGTTCTTCAGGTCCAGCTGGAGCGTCTGCTCCTTGTCCTGGAAGACGACCTTGTTGATCTGAGCGGTGTGGAGCTGGTCGAGCGCAACGGAAGTGTCCACGCGGTGGTAGCTGGGACCAGCGGTGAACAGCTGACTGAGCACAACGGCGCCGAGGATGACCAGGATGATCCAGACCACCGGTCGGCGGAAGAAACGCGTACGTTCCATACTGTTGTCGAGCGCCGGAGCGCCCGCATCCTCCTGATCGACGTCCTGACCGTCTGATGGTGTCGCCGCCCTGGGCGGCGTCGGAGCCGCCGTGCGGGCCGGCCTCGACCCCGAGGCGCGAAAACTGCCGCGCCGCGGTCATTCGACGGTACACCGTGTACGCGAGGAGTGAGCTTGCGAGCCCCGCAGTGGTGCATCAATCGAAGGCCCGTGCACGTGAGGAGCAGGCCCGCGAGTCCCACCCCCGGTTGTCCGTCGCCATCGACGACGGGCTCCGTGAGCGGCCTCGCCAGCCCCGCACCAGGCGTACGGCGGGTCCGGGCAAGAACCGGCGTGGCGGGGAATCCGGCCCGGCCACCCGCACGCCCGGTCACGCGGTCGAGGGGCCGGGCGCGAAGTTGCCTCCGCGCCACCGGGCTCCACGGTAACCGGAACAGCTGAGAGCCCGCTGAACGTCGGCTTGACGAATACCGATGCGAGTTGCTCTCACTCGACCGGGGCGCGACCCGTCCGGGCCGGCCCGGGCGGCGTCAGAACCAGGCGAGCGGCGGCCAAGACCGGCTGCCGGCCGTCAGGACCGGGCGTAGACCTCGGGCTTGAGCACCCCGACGTAGGGCAGCTCCCGGTACCGCTCGCCGAAGTCGAGGCCGTACCCGACCACGAACTCCGTGGGGATGTCGAAGCCGACGTACTTCACCGGAACCGGCACCTTGACCGCGTCCGGCTTGCGGAAGAGCGCGACCACCTCGACGCTCGCCGCCGAGCGCGACTCCAGGTAGCGCAGCAGCCAGGAGAGCGTCAGGCCGGAGTCGACGATGTCCTCCACGACCACCACGTGCCGACCGGCGATGTCCCGGTCGAGGTCCTTGAGGATGCGGACCACCCCGGAGGAGGTGGTGCCCTGGCCGTAGGACGAGATGGCCATGAAGTCGAGTTCGGCCGGGGGGCCGTTGCGGCCCAACGCCCGGGCGAAGTCCGCCATGAACATCACCGCACCCTTGAGCACGCAGACCAGCAGCAGTCCGTCGCCCACGTGGGCGTAGTCGGCGGAGACCTGCTTGGCCAGCTCCGCTGTCTTCTCGCGGATCTGCGCCTCGGAAATGATCACGTGGTCGATGTCGGCGTCGTACCAGGAGCCGTCAGCCATGACTCCTAGCCTGCCGTACGTCCGATGGCCTCCGTCGGCGGGGCCGCACCTTTCGGCGCGGTCCCGCCGGGGATCTTCGGCGCAAAGGACATCAAACGCATCAGCTGGTGCGAGACCGCCAGCGGCGGCCGTCCTCGCTGGGCTTCCAGTCGGCCGAGTCGTGGCTGTCCGCGGTGAGGCCGGCCGCCGAGGCGGCGACGAGCAGGACGAGGAACAGGAGGAAGAGCAGGAACTCCATGGCGGCGCTCACTTTCGCATGGTTGCTGTCGGTTTCGCCGCCGGTGCGCACCGGACTGAGACCAGTCTCCGCCGACTCCCGTCGGCCGGACAGTGGCAGAGATGCCACTGGGCATCGATTTACTGCCACCTCTGGGGTTACCCTCGTCACATGCTCCGATCCGTCGCCGTCCTCGCCCTCGACCAGGTCGCTCCCTTCGAGCTCGGCGTGCTGGCCGAGGTGTTCGGCACCGACCGGACGGCCGACGGCTTCCCGGGGTACCGGTTCGACGTGTGCAGCCCCGACGGCGCTGCCGTCCGGACGTCCGCCGGCTTCCACCTCACCCCGAACGCCGACCTCAGCCCGCTGGAGGAGGCCGACCTGGTGGCCGTCCCCGCGCACAGCGCGGGCACCGTCATCCCCGACGCGGTGCTCGACGCGCTGCGCCGCGCCGACGCGCGCGGCGCGCACCTGTTCAGCGTCTGCTCCGGCGCCTTCCTGCTCGGCGCGGCGGGCCTGCTGGACGACCGGGAGTGCACCACCCACTGGCGCTACGTCGACGAGCTGCAGCGCCGGCATCCCCGCGCCCGGGTGCGCTGCAACTCCCTCTACGTCCAGGATGGCCGGCTGCTCACCAGCGCCGGCACGGCGGCCGGCATCGACGCCTGCCTGCACCTGATCCGCCAGGTGCACGGCTCGGCCACCGCGACCCGGCTGGCCCGGCGGATGGTGGTCCCGCCGCACCGCGACGGCGGCCAGTCGCAGTACGTCGAGGCGCCCATCCCCCGGGCCCCCGAGGCGCCCACCCTCGAACCGGTGCTGGAGTGGCTGATGGGGCACCTGGACCGGACGATCACGGTGGAGGAGCTGGCCGCCCGCGCCGGCATGGCCCCGCGCACGTTCGCCCGCCGGTTCCGCGCCGAGACCGGCACCACCCCGCACGACTGGCTCACCAACCAGCGGGTGCTGCTCGCCCGGCGACTGCTGGAGGAGACCCCGTTGAGCGTGGAGGCCGTCGCCGACCAGGCCGGCTTCAGCGACGCCGCCGCGCTGCGCCACCACTTCAGCCGGCGGGTCGGCGCCACCCCGCACAGCTACCGGACCACCTTCCGGGACCGGGCCGACGCCGCCGGGGCGCTCAGCCCGAGCTGAGGGCCGTCAGCCGGTCGCCACGACGGAGTACGCGCACACCCCCGGGCAGGTCGGTGGGACCCTGACCGTGCCAGTCGGTGACCAGGGCGTCCAGCGCGGCGACGTGCCGGTGCGACAGTGCCCCGGGCACCGCGCCCAGCTCCCGTGCCCAGGCGTGCAGCACCCGGGTGCGTACGGCGGCGGCCAGACCGGCCAGCTCCGGCACCGCGAGCCCACCGGCGGCGTGCCGGGCCGCCGCCAGCGCCGTCGCCGCCGTCTGGTCGAGGGCGGCGTTGTCCGCCGCCACCAGCCGGGCGGTACGCGCCAGGTTGTCCACCACGCCCGGCCCGAGCGCCCGCACCAACGCCGGCAGCACGTCGGCGCGCACCCGGGAGCGGGCGTACGACGGGTCGGTGTTGTGCGGGTCCTGCCACGGGCTGAGCCCGAGCGCGGCACAGGCGGCGCGGGTCTGCTCCCGACCGATCTCCAGCAGCGGCCGCAGCAGCGGCACCCCGCCCAGGTCACGTCGGCCGGGCATGCCGGCCAGCCCGCGTGGACCGGCGCCCCGGGCGAGCGCGAGCAGCACGGTCTCCGCCTGGTCGTCGCGGGTGTGCCCGGTGAGCACCGCGACCGCCTCGTGCCGCCGAGCCGCCTCGGTCAACGCCTCGTAGCGGGCCTCCCGGGCCGCCGCCTCGGGGCCACCCACCCGGCCGGCCACCTCGACCCGGGCGACGGTCACGGGCGCGAACCCGGACTCGCGGGCCCAGCC
>NZ_MUZA01000042.1 GCF_021442385.1 Micromonospora sp. MH99 | reverse complement strand
GGCGGGCGCGGCTCCCGTGGACCGTTCGGCCCCGGCCGGCGTACGCCATCGAGCAGTGAGATCCCCCGCGCCCGCTTGCCTCCGGCGCGGCGCAGCAGCCGCTCGGCCACCTCCGCGGTGATCCGCTCGTTCGGGTCCTTCTGCAGCAGCCCGGTGAGCACCGCCTTGAGCGGGCCGGCGTTCTTCGGCGGCGGCATCGGCTCGGTGGCCAGCGCGGCAAGCGTGGCGATCGCGGACGGCCGCGCGTACGGCGACTTGCCCTCGACCGCCGCGTAGAGCGTCGCGCCCAGCGACCACAGGTCGGCCTCCGGCCCGGCGGTGCCCTCCCGGGCCCGCTCCGGCGAGATGTACGCGGGCGAACCGAGCACCATGCCGGTGCGGGTGACGTTCGGGTCGCCGGGGATCGTGGCGAGACCGAAATCGGTCAACACGACCCGGCCGTCGTCGCCCAGCAGCACGTTGCCCGGCTTGACGTCGCGGTGCATGACGCCCGCCTTGTGGGCGGCGTTCAGCGCGCCCAGCACGCCCAGGCCGATCTCGATCGTGCGGGCCACCGACACCGGCCCGTCCTCGGCGAGGGTGTCCTGCAGAGACTTCGACGCCACGTACTCCATGACGATCCACGGGTCGCCATCGGTGCGCAGAACGTCGAAGATGCGCACCACGTTGACGTGGTTGAGCCGGGCGATGGCCCGCGCCTCGCGCAGCGACCGCTCCCGCATCTCGCGGCGTTCCTCGTCGGTGAGGCCGGGCGGCGGCACCAACTCCTTGATGGCGACGTCGCGGTGCAACACCTCGTCGCGCGCCTTCCACACCCGACCCATGCCGCCCTGGCCGAGCGGCGACAGAAGCCGGTATCGGTCAGCGACGAGTTGGGGAAGCGCGTTCGACATCGGTGAGACGGTACCCGGAGCCGCCGACGCTCACACCGCCGGCACGCCACTGTTCGCTGCGGATGACTTCGAGCCGCGTACCCTGGCGGCATGTCTGCCGAAGAGCCGCTGTTCCGGGTCGTTCGCGGCGTGCCCACCGCCGAGGAGTTGGCCGCTCTGGTCGGCGCGGTAATCGCGCGGTCCCGCCCGGCCGCCACCCCCGCGCCGGCTGCCACGTCCGCGTGGGCCCGCAGCGGTCGCCCGGCCCGCCCCGACACCTGGCGTGCCTCCGGCCTTCCTCGTCTTTCTCGCTGACCCGGGTCGCCCCGGTGGGGGCTGCCAGGATGGCGTGCAGCCGTTAACCTCACTCAGGGAAACGGTGCCGTGACGGATAGGGAGGATCGATGATCCCCGAAGAGGACCAGCCGGCGCCCTGGCTGCACAGCTACGGCGGCATCGAGGCCGACATCCGCCAGCTCCGCGAGTTCGCCGACCGGCTCGCCGCCGACGTCGAACGCAACTACGCGCCCCACCTGTCGTACATCGCCGACGACATGTCCGCGAAGGTGCCCAACCCCTGCGACGCGTTCATCGAGCTGGTCACCTTCCTGCATGCCCACCACGAGACGCAGCAGGCCACCGCCGACATGGTGTACGCCGTCCGGGGCGCAACCGGCCACCTCGCCGCCGTCGCCGACCGGGTCGCCACCCAGTACGCCGACAGCGACGCCTTCTCCGCCGCCCGCGCCGTGGACGTCCAGCGGGCCCTCGCCGACCCCGGCACCGTCCTGCCCGGCGGCCGGACGCCGACGCTGCCCGACCCCACCGGCCCCGAGAGCCAGAGGCCGGTGGTCCTGCCATGATCGAACGAGGTGGCGGCCGCACCTCCGGCCAGACCGACTGGCACCTGATGGACGTCAACAGCATGTGGGCGTGCCTCCAGGACCACGACACCACCAACCACTGGAAACAGGTCGCCGGCTGGCGCAAGGTCTGCGACCTCGCCCAGATCCACCTCGGCCGACTCCAGGAGTACCGGCGCGGGCTCGCCGAAGCGTGGCCCCCGGAAACCAGCGCCGCCTCCGGCACGTACCTCGCCCAACTCGACGACCTGATCGCCAAGGTGCGGCACACCCACGACGCCGCCGCCGCCAACTACACCGCGCTGTCCGCCGCCACCCAGGCCATCGGCTCCACCCGCGCCGAGCTCCGCAAGATCCACGAGGAGTACGCGACCAAGCTCCAGCAGAAGCAGGCGTACGACGCTACAGCCGCGGACCCCAAAGCGATCATGGGTAACCGGGTTGTCGAGTCACCGGTGACGGACGGCGAGCTGGAACGGCTGAACGTGCAGGCACGGGCCATGATGTTCAACCTCAGCGGCGAACTCCAACAAGCCCAAGCCACCCTCCGCCAACCACCGGCAAGGCCAGCACCGAGGGTTGACGAACAGGCGGTCGCACCGGCCGGAGACGGAGCTCCAACCATTCCTCCCATAGTGCCGGCGCCTATGGTGACACCAAGAACACCACCGATGATCGATCGAACCGCAACTAGTTCTCGAACTGAGCGAATGCCAACCTCGCCAGGCATTGGGCCCATACTCGGCGGTGCCAGTGGAACTACCACCGCACCAAACCCGGATCTACCGCGAACGCCGCAATTGCCTGCGAACACGACTCCCGCCGGGGTACCACCAGTGCTTGGTCCCGCATCCACCACAACTCCCAGATTGCCGCACTCGGCGCCCAAGGCCCATGGGTCGGCAATCGGTTCGACCCCCGGGGGAGTTGCTAAGGGCAGCACTGGCACCTCATCATCTCGATCAATGCCCCCAGGCGGCTTAATCGGAGGAGCGCCCGGGCTCGGGCTGGGCCAGCCAGGTCCAGGCTCCGCTCCTGTACGCCGAGTCAATCCAGTCGGAGGCGTCATTGGAGGTGGCGGCGCTGGTACGGCTCCGGCAGGAAGCGCAGGCTCTCGACCGGGTGCTCGACGCAGCATGGGTGGCATGAGCGGCATGCCTCCATTCGGTGGTGCCCCCATCAATGGTGGAGGCCCGGGCATGGGCACCGCTCCTACCCGAACAGGGCGCGGGGGTTTTGACGATGACAGTGTCGAGCCACACCGATGGGATCCCGACCAACCCTGGGAGACCGAGCAAGGAGTGGCACCGATCGTTCTTCCGCCTGAGGATGAGGGCCCAATAGATCCGGGTCCCGCTATCGGTTTCTCCCGGTGACCTTCCGACTCGTCGCTACAGTCCTGATGGCCTTGGCACTTCCGGGAACAGCCTCGCCCGTCATAGAGACCAACTCGCGTCCGGATCATCAAGAGCAGTGGCATTTATCCGCACTTAGGGTTTCCGACGCCCATAAGATCAGTCAGGGAGACGGGATAACCGTCGCCGTCCCCGACAGCGGCGTGAGCAACCATCAGGACTTGCAAGGAAACCTGCTTCCGGGAACTGACGTAATTGCTGGAGGCAAGGGCGACGGCCATGACGATCGAGACGGCCATGGAACCGGAATGGCCGGCCTAATCGCCGCCCACGGCACTGGAAATGAGGGCGCCCTCGGCATAGCCCCTAGGGCAAAGATTCTGCCAATATTGTGCTCTCCGGCAGGCCGGGACGGGGACACAGACGCGCTGGCGTTAGCTATTGAGTTTGCGGTCACCCAGGGAGCCGACGTGATCAGCATTTCAATCGTGGGGGGCGCCAGCATTAGGCTCCAACAAGCAATAACATCGGCTTTGATGGCTGACATCGTAGTGATAGCCGCAGCAGGCAATTCCCCCGGAACACAGATGGTAGGTTACCCCGCACGACATCCGGGAGTAATAGCCGTTGGAGGTATCGACCGAAACGGGACCCGTGCTGCGATTTCAGTGACTGGCCCCGAGATTGACGTAGTTGCGCCTGCTGTCGACATCTACAGCACGAGCATTAACGGCAAGTACCGCAAAGGGACAGGCACTTCCGACGCGACGGCGATTGTGGCTGGGGCGGCGGCGTTGATCAGGTCGAAGTACCCCTACCTGCCGGCGCAGGAGGTGGCCCATCGACTGACGGCCACAGCTATCGACAAGGGTCCGCCGGGCCGGGACGACGAGTACGGGTACGGCGTGATCGATCTTGTGGCAGCGCTGACGGCAGACGTACCCCCGCTGGGGTTTGAGTCGGTGAGCGCTCCGGCCGGCGCTGGCCCGACCACGACGGCCGACGCTCGGCCTGGTGGGGGCGATGATGGCGCGACAGCTCGCGGTCTCGCCACTCTCGCCGTGATCGTGGCCGCGGGCGTCGGGTGGGCGCTGGTGGCGCGGCGTCGGCGGCGTGGTGATGATCCGCCGCCCAGAATCAGTCGCTGATCGGCCGGAGCGCGTTGATCGACTCGGGATCCTTGATATCGGGGTGTCCGGGCGGCGGGATACCCCGATATCCATGAAGTCGAGTCGATCATGGAGGGACCGAAGGGTTGATCGACTTTATATCGGCGATGTGGGGCTTTCGTGGCTGGTTGATAGGCCGACATCGGCGATGTGGAGTGGATCAAGAGCGCCAGGCCGCGTGGGCATGAAGCGCGAGGCCGCGTTGGCATGAAGCGCGGGGTCGTGGCGTGAGGGGCACGGCGTTGGGAGCGACGCGGGGGCGGGTGGACCGGTGTGGTGGGTGGTGAGCCGGTAACGTCGGGCTGGTGTCTGATTCTCTGCCGCTCCGCCTCGTGCTCGCCTCGGCCAGCCCTGCCCGTCGTAAGTCTCTCCAGGCTGCTGGCATCGAGCCGGACGTGCTGGTCAGCGGGGTGGACGAGTCCCTGGTGGTGACCGATCGGGCCGAGGACCTGTGTCTGGAGTTGGCTCGGCTCAAGGCGGAGGCAGTGCTGGCCCGACTGAGCCCGGCCGCAACGGCAGCCGAGCCAGCCCGCACCAATGCAGGCACCAGCACGGACGCAGGCACCAGCACCGCAGGCACCAGCCAGCGGACCCTGATCATCGGCTGCGACTCGGTGCTCGAGTTCGACTCGGAGATTCTCGGCAAGCCGGCGGATCCGGCCGACGCCACCCGGCGTTGGCTGCGGATGAGGGGGCGCAGCGGTGTCCTGCACAGTGGGCACTGCCTGATCGACGGCGTCAGTGGGCGGCGCGCGGAGGCGGTTGCCTCGACGACAGTCCATTTTGCGGACATCAGCGACGACGAGATCGCCGCGTACGTCGCCACCGGCGAGCCGCTGGCGGTGGCGGGCGCGTTCACGATCGACGGGTTGGGCGGGCCGTTCGTGGAACGGATCGAGGGCGACCCGGGGACCGTGGTCGGATTGTCGATGCCGCTGCTGCGTCGGCTCCTCGCCGAACTGGGGCTGCAGATCACGGACCTGTGGACAACTGTCGCGCCGGGCGGCCAATCGGTCGAGCCGATCGGTAACGTCCGGTCATGACCACGAAGTCGATCCCGCTCACCGACGAGTTGCACGCCTACCTGGTCGCGCACGGCGCCCCACCGGACGAGATCATCCAGGATCTCGCCGAGGAGACCCGGTCGCTGCTGCCCGAGCACGCCTCCATGCAGGTGGCACCGGAGCAGGCCGCGTTCCTGACGTTCCTGACCCGGCTGCTGGACGTACGGCAGGCCGTCGAGGTTGGCACGTTCACCGGCCTGTCGGCGCTGGCCATCGCAAGGGGGTTGCCCGAGGGCGGACAGCTGACCTGCTTCGACATCTCCGAGGAGTTCACCGGCATCGCCCGGCGGTACTGGGCCCGCGCCGGCGTGCAGGACCGCATCGACCTGCGGATCGGCCCGGCCGGCGAGACGCTGCGGGAGTTGCCGCACGAGCGTCACCTGGACTTCGCGTTCATCGACGCGGACAAGACCGGGTACCCGGTCTACTGGGCCGAGCTGGTGCCCCGGATGCGGCCGGGCGGGGTGATCGCCGTGGACAACGTGCTGCGCGGCGGGCGGGTGCTCGCCCCGCGGGACGCCAACGACCGGGCGATCGCCGCGTTCAACGACGAGGTGCTCGCCGACGTACGGGTCGACCCGGTGATGCTGCCGATCGCGGACGGCCTCACCCTCGCCCGGGTCCGCTGACCGCCGCGCTCTGATCCACTCGGGTTCCTGGAAATCGCGGCATCCTCGGCGGTAGGACACCCCAACTTTCAGGAACCCGAGTCGATCAAGCCGGGCCCGGGGTCAGGCCGGGCCCCGGGGCGAGCGTCAGCGGACGCTGCGGGCGAACTGGCGGGCGGCCCAGAAGACTCCCAGCGCGGCGAGGACCGCCGTGATGGTGAGGCCCTGCCAGACCTTGTCGCTGCCCAGGTCGCCGGCGAAGAGCGCGCGGGTGCCGTCGACCGCCCAGGAGAACGGGTTCCAGTCGGCGATGCCCTGCAACCAGCCCGGTGCGAAGGTCAGCGGGAGCAGGATGCCCGAGAGCAGCAGTACCGGCTGCGCCACGGTGTTCATCAGTGGGGCCAGCGCGTCCTCGCTCTTGACCTTGAGTGCGACGCCGTACGAGACGGCCGAGGTCATGAGCGCGATGAGGGCGAGCATGAGGTACGCCAGCAGCAGGTCACCGATGAACACCCGCAGGTCGAACAGGAGCGCCAGCAGGGTGATGATGACCGCCTGCACGATGAGCGAGACCACGTCGCGCAGCGAGCGGCCGAGCAGCAGGGCGAGCCGGCTGATCGGGGTGACCCGGGACCGTTCGATGACGCCGGCGCGCAGCTCGGCGATCAGGCCGAAGCCCTGGAACAGGCCGCCGAAGATGGCCAGCAGCACCAGCAGACCCGGCACGAAGATCTTGTAGGCGGCGGCCTGGGTGGGCGCGTTCAGGGCCGGCTTGAGCAGCGGGGCGAAGAGCAGCAGGTACATCACCGGCTGGAACACGCCGACGAAGACCCAGACCGGGTTGCGCAGCAGGAGCTGGATCTGCCGCTGGAAGATCAGCCACGTGTCGCGGGCGAATTTCATGAGTCGTCTCTCCGGTGGTCAGGACTCGCGCAGCGAGCGGCCGGTCTTGGTCAGGAAGACGTCGTCCAGGCTGGGCCGGTGCAGCTCGATCGAGCGCAGCTCCAGCCCGGCGTGGTCGAGTCGGCGCAGCACCTGGGGAATGGCGGTGGCGCCCTCGTCGACGTAGAGGCGCAGGCCGCCCTCGTCGGCGGTCTCCAGCTTGTTGACGTACGCCTCGCCGTCGAGCGCCTGGGCGGCCTGCGGGGTGGCGGCCAGGTCGAGACCGACGAGCACGACGTCGCCGGAGATCTCCCGCTTGAGCTCGGCTGGGGTGCCCTCGGCGACGACCTCGCCGTTGTCCATGATCGCGATGCGGTCGCAGAGCGCGTCGGCCTCGTCCAGGTAGTGCGTGGTGATGAAGACCGTCATGCCGTCGTTGCGCAGTCGCCGGATCTCGTCCCACATGTGGGCGCGGCTCTGCGGGTCGAGGCCGGTGGTCGGCTCGTCCAGGAAGACGATCTTCGGCTCGTGGATGATGCCGAGCGCGATCTCGACCCGCCGGCGCTGGCCTCCGGAGTAGGTCTTGCACTTGCGGTCGGCGTACTCGGTGAGCTGGAAGGCGGCCAGCGCGCGGGCGGCGCGCTGCTGCGCGTCGGCCTTGCCGATGCCGTACATCCGGGCGTGCAGGACCAGCTCCTCGCGGGCTGTGGACTCGTCCCACGTGCTGCCGCCCTGCGGGACGTACCCGATCCGGCGGCGGACCTCGGCCGGATCCTTGCGCAGGTCGGCTCCGGCGATGGTGGCCTCGCCGCCGTCGGGCTCGATGAGCGTGGCGAGCATCCGCAGCGTGGTGGTCTTGCCGGCGCCGTTGGGGCCGAGGAAGCCGAAGATCTCACCCTCGGCGACCTGGAGGTTGACGCCCCGCACGGCGTCCACCGTCTTCGTCTCTCGACCCGCGCGGGAGCGGAACGACTTCCGCAGCCCCCTGGTCTCGATCATTTGTGCTCCTGGTCGGTCGGGCCGGTCGCGCCGGCCGTCGAGTGGGACGACGCCGGACGGCGCACTCCCCCGCTGTGCCGACAGCAGGCTAACGCGATATAACTCTTCTAGTCAACGTTGATTATTCCGTGCCGGTCGGAGGCCGCGACTCCTGGCGGTCCTTCCACCCCGACCAACCCTCGGCGTTCTCCAGCTCAGCAGGCAGGTACGACACTCCCGAGTCGATCCGTTCCGCGATCCGGTCGCACCACCCCATCTCCGCCTCCGCCCGCGCCGCCCACAGCTCGAACATCCAACCCACGTGCGCCGGCTTGCGGTTACGCACCCAGTCCGACTCCAGGGAGGCGCGCATCGACTCGACGCCGGCGCGCAGCAGATTGGCCCGGTTGCGCAGGGCCGCGGCGGCCTCGGCGCGCGGCATGGCGGGCAGGAAGGAGAAGGCCACCGCGAAGGGGTCGGACGGCTCCGTGAGGTTCCACCAGGAGTTGCGCAGCAGCGTCTCGAACTCGTCCTCGCCCTTGGGGGTCACCTCGTAGGTGGTCCGGGCCGGACGGGCGCCGACCTGCTCGGTGGCGACGGCACGGAGCAGCCCTTCCTCGGTGAGCTTGCGCAGCGCGTGGTAGATCGAGCCCGGCTGCACGTTCGCCCACTTGTCGGCGCTCCAGCTCAGCAGCTCGCGGCGCACGTCGTAGCCGTGCACGGGCTGCATCCACCGCACCAGACCGAGAATCATCATTCGAGTCGCAGACACCACACAAGCGTAATAGCCAAGTTTGACTAACTTCAGTGCCGCACCCCACACTGAGCGATCGTTAGGGTCGGCACGGGTGGCCGATACACTCCCGGTCAGTAACCTGCCGGGAGGAGCCACGAGGTGCGCAAGGTACTCATCGCCAACCGCGGCGAGATCGCCGTCCGGGTCATCCGCGCCTGCCGTGACGCCGGCCTGGGCAGCGTCGCCGTGTACGCGGACTCCGACCGCGACGCCCTGCACTCCACCCTCGCGGACGAGGCATATGCGCTCGGCGGGGACAGCGCGACCGAGACGTACCTGCGCATCGACAAGCTGCTCGACGTCGCCGCCCGGGCCGGCGCCCACGCCGTACACCCCGGTTATGGGTTCCTGTCCGAGAACGCCGACTTCGCCCAGGCGGTCATCGACGCCGGGCTGACCTGGATCGGCCCCACCCCGCAGGCGATCCGCGACCTGGGCGACAAGGTGACCGCCCGACACATCGCCCAGCGCGCCGGCGCTCCGCTGGTCCCCGGCACCCCGGACCCGGTGGGCAGCCCCGACGAGGTGATGGCGTTCGCCGTCGACCACGGGCTGCCGGTCGCCATCAAGGCCGCGTTCGGCGGTGGTGGGCGCGGCCTCAAGGTCGCCCGGACCATGGAGGAGATCCCCCAGCTCTTCGAGTCGGCCACCCGCGAGGCGGTCGCGGCGTTCGGCCGGGGCGAGTGCTTCGTCGAGCGCTACCTGGACCAGCCCCGGCACGTCGAGGCGCAGGTCCTCGCCGACCAGCACGGCAACGTGATCGTGGTGGGCACCCGGGACTGCTCGTTGCAGCGCCGGCACCAGAAGCTCGTCGAGGAGGCCCCCGCGCCGTTCCTCACCGACGCCCAGCGCGCCCAGATCCACGACAGCGCCAAGGCGATCTGCCGGGAGGCCGGCTACCACGGCGCCGGCACTGTGGAATACCTGGTCGGCAAGGACGGCACGATCTCCTTCCTGGAGGTCAACACCCGGCTCCAGGTCGAGCACCCGGTCACCGAGGAGACCGCCGGCATCGACCTGGTCCGCGAGCAGTTCCGGATCGCCGACGGCGAGAAGCTGCGGATCACCGAGGACCCGACGCCGCGCGGGCACGCCATCGAGTTCCGGATCAACGGCGAGGACCCGGGCCGCAACTTCCTGCCCGCGCCGGGCACCGTCACCACGCTGCGCCTGCCCACCGGCCCGGGCGTCCGGGTGGACACCGGCATCTCGGCCGGCGACGTGATCGGCGGCAACTTCGACTCGCTGCTGGCCAAGGTGATCATCACCGGTGAGACGCGGACCGAGGCGTTGGAACGCGCCCGCCGCGCGCTGGACGAGATGGTCGTCGACGGGATGGCCACCGCGCTGCCGTTCCACCGCCTGGTCGTGCGGGACGAGGCGTTCACCGCCGAACCGTTCACCGTGCACACCCGGTGGATCGAGACCGAGTTCCACAACACCGTGCCGCCGTTCGTCGCCGCCGCCGGCGCCGTCGAGGCGCCGGAAGAACGCGACACCGTCGTGGTCGAGGTCGCCGGCAAGCGCATCGAGGTCAGCCTCCCCGCCGGCTTCGGCGGGAGTACGACCACCGCGGCACCCGCCTCCCGCAAGCCGGCCCGGCGCGGGGGCGGAGCCAAGGCGGGCGCCCCGGTCGGCGGCGACGCGCTCACCTCCCCCATGCAGGGCACCATCGTGAAGATCGCGGTCGCCGAGGGGGACACGGTGGCCGAGGGCGACCTGGTGGTGGTGCTCGAGGCGATGAAGATGGAGCAGCCGCTGCACGCCCACAAGGCGGGTACGGTCAGCGGGCTCACCGCCGAGGTCGGTGCCGTCATCACCGCTGGCGCCGCCATCTGCACCATCGCCTGAGGGGCGAGCGCGAGATCTCTGCTGCGGGTGGAGCAGCCGCGGCCGACCCCGGCGGCGTGGGGTCGGTTACGCGGTCGGCGGCAGCGGCGCGCGCGTTCCGAACGGCGTACCGGTGGAGGGTGACGCCCTCGTCGAAGCGCGCCTGCTCGATCAGGTCCAGCTGCAGCGGCTCGTCGAGGCTGTCGAACAGCGGGCGGCCGGCGCCGAGGATGACCGGGTGCGTGAAGAGCAGCAGCTCGTCGAGGAGCCCGGCCCGCAGCAGCGCCGTGGCCAGTGTGGCGCCGCCGACGCCGATGTCACCGTCGGTCCGTCGCCGCAGCTCCGCGAGCTCGCCGACGGCATCGTCGCCACCGATGATCTCGGTGTTGTGGTCGGCGCTGGTACGCGTGCGGGAGACCAGCACCTTGGGCTTCGAGGTCCAGATCTCGCCGTACTCGCGTAGGTAGCCGGGCAACGACTCGTCGTCGCGCGCCGCCGGCCAGAAGCCCTCCATCGTCTCGTAGATCGTGCGCCCCTGGATCAGGAGCGACAGCGCCCGCGCCCGCGTGTTGAACTCCTGGTGCAGTGGCTCCCCGATGCGCAGCCACTCTCCACCGCCCTGCTCGCCAGGCGCCCGCTCGATCAACAGATCGACGGACACGTTCATCCAGTACACGAATCGCCCCGACATGGGCCCTCCCTCAGTGATAGCGATATGCAACTGCTTCGACCTACCCTAGGATGAAGTGATAGCAGGGTGCAATCACTTGCCGGGGAGGGCGTGATGGATTCGGTGCCACGCTCGGGTTGCCCGATCAATCAGGCGGTGGAGGTTCTGGGCGATCCGTGGGTGATGCTCGTGCTTCGGGACATCATGTTCGGCAACCGGCGGCACTTCCGCGAGCTGCTCGCCGGCAGCGAGGAGGGCATCGCGCCGAACATCCTCAGCAGCCGCCTGCGCCGCCTCGTCGACGCGGGCCTGCTCACCCGCGAGGACGCCCGACGGGGGCAACGGGCGGCCTACTCGCTCACCGAGGCGGGCATTCAGACACTGCCGATCATGGCAGCGCTCGGCTCGTGGGGACTGGCCCACCGCGGTGGGGAACGTCGCCTGCGGGTGCGCGCCGAACTGCTCCGCGACGGCGGCCCCGAACTGCTCACCCGCCTGATGGACGACCTACGCGAGGTCCACCTCGGCGTCCCGCGGCCCGATCCGCACGCCCGGCGAGCGGTCGACGAACTTCGCTCGGCCTACGAGACAGCCACCCGCGACCGATCCGATCCGCCGGAACCGCCCACCTCGTGACGGACCCCACCACCCAACGGCGGCTCCGGCGCACCTGCCGGCCGGTGACCCGCCGCACAGGACCGGGCGGTGGGGGTGGTTTGAGCCACCAGCGGCGGCAGGAGTGGGCGCGAGCAGGAATGATGTTCAGGTGCGCTTCCTTCACGGCGCGGTTCCCGCGCACGACCTGACCTATACCGACGTCTTCATGGCGCCGGCCCGCTCCGACCTCGGCTCCCGGCTGGACGTCGACCTGTCCACCGGTGACGGCACCGGCACCACCATCCCGCTGGTGGTGTCGAACATGACGGCGGTCGCCGGGCGGCGGATGGCCGAGACGGTGGCTCGGCGGGGCGCGATCGCCGTGATCCCGCAGGACATCCCGATCGAGGTCGTCGCGAACGTCGTCGCCTGGGTCAAGCAGCGACACCTGGTCTACGACACACCCATCACCCTGGGCCCCACCGAGACCGTCGGGGACGCCATCCACCTCCTGCCGAAGCGGTCGCACGGCGCGGTGATCGTTGTCGACGAGGCCGGTCGGCCGGTGGGCGTGGTCACCGAGGCGGACACCACGGGCGTGGACCGGTTCGCCCAGCTGCGGCACGTCATGTCCACCGAGCTGCACACCGTCCCGGCGGACGCGGACCCGCGTACCGGCTTCGACCTGCTCTCCGCCGGCCGGCGCCGGCTCGCCCCGGTGGTGGACGCCGACGGTCGGCTGGTCGGCATGCTGACCCGGCAGGGCGCGCTGCGGGCCACCCTCTACACGCCGGCCGTGGACGACCGGGGGCGGCTGCGCATCGCCGCGGCGGTCGGGATCAACGGCGACGTCACCGGCAAGGCCGCCGCACTGCTGGAGGCAGGCGTGGACACGCTTGTCGTGGACACCGCGCACGGCCACCAGGAGCGGATGATCTCGGCGTTGCGGGCGGTCCGCAAGCTGGACCCGGGCGTTCCGGTGGCGGCCGGCAACGTCGTCACCGCCGAGGGGGTACGCGACCTGGTCGAGGCCGGCGCGGACATCATCAAGGTAGGTGTCGGGCCGGGCGCGATGTGCACCACCCGCATGATGACCGGCGTGGGCCGACCGCAGTTCTCCGCCGTGCTGGACTGCTCGACGGCGGCCCGCGAGCTGGGCCGGCACGTCTGGGCCGACGGCGGCGTGCGGCACCCCCGCGACGTGGCGCTCGCGCTCGCCGCCGGCGCGTCGAACGTGATGATCGGCTCCTGGTTCGCCGGCACCTACGAGTCTCCCGGTGACCTCTACACCGAGCCGGACGGTCGGCGGTACAAGGAGAGCTTCGGGATGGCCTCGGCGCGGGCGGTCAGCGCGCGTACCGCCGACGACAGCCCGTACGACCGGGCCCGCAAGGCGGTGTTCGAGGAGGGCATCTCCTCGGCGCGGATGTATCTGGACCCGACCCGGCCCGGCGTCGAGGACCTGATCGACGAGATCATCGCCGGGGTCCGCAGCGCCTTCACCTACGCCGGAGCGCGGGACCTGACGCAGTTCCACGAGCGCGCGATCGTCGGCGTGCAGAGCGCCGCCGGCTTCACCGAGGGGATGCCGCTGCCGACGAGCTGGTAGCAGCGCCGGTCGGTGCGGGCGGCTCGGGGCGGGTGCGGGGCAGCCGGGCGCAGGCCACCAGGCCGATCAGGAGGAAGCCGGCGGCGGCGAAGGCCGCGTACCGGGTCGCGTCGGAGAAGGCGATGCGGGCCTCCTGGGCGATCGGTGCGGTACGCGGGTCTTCCGCCAGGCCCCCGATGGCCGCTCCGGCGCTCTCCTTGACGGCCGTGACCACCTGGTCCCGCTGCCCGGCGTCGAGGCCCGGCTGGTCGACCAACCGGTCGCCGAGGATGCCGCCGAGGCTGGCGAAGAGGACGGTGCCCAGTACGGCGATGCCGAGCGCCGAGCCGACCTGCCGGGCGGTGCTCTGTACGCCGGAGCCCTGCCCGCTGCGCTGCACCGGCACCTCGGAGAGCGACACCCCGGTCAGTTGGGCGGTGGCCATTCCGACGCCGATGCCGTAGACGAAGAGGAAGCCCAACGGAGCCCACCAGCGGGTGTCGGGTGCGACGACGAAGCCCAACCCGGCGACCCCGACCAGTTCGGCGGCGACGCCGAGCTGGACGACCCGGGCGGCGCCGAGGCGTTGGGTCAGCGGGGCGCCGATGCCGCTGGCGAGGAAGCTGCCCACGGCGAGTGGCAGCAACGCCAGACCGGTGTCGAACGCGCTGTAGCCGAGCACGTTCTGGTACCACAGCGGCAGCGCGAAGAGCAGCCCGAATTCGCCGAGGCTGACGATGGCGGCGGCGAGCACGCCGTTGCGGAACGACCCGATCCCGAACAGCGACAGGTCGAGCAGGGCGGGCCGGCCGACGCGGTTGCGGCGGAGCTGGTGACCGAGGAAGACGGCGAGCGCCGCGAGGCCGAGCAGACCGGCCACGGGTACGGGCGAGAGGGTGAAGTTCCAGTCCAGCCCGAAGAGGCTGAACGGCTTCTCCCGCTGCCACCAGCCGTAGGTGCGACCCTCGATGAGGGCGAAGACGACGCCTGTCATGCCGAGCACGGAGAGCAGCGCGCCGATGATGTCGATGCCCCGCTCGGCGCGGTCGTCGCGGGACTCGGCGACCAGCGCGAGGGTCACCGCGACGACTGCCACGCCGACGGGGACGTTGATGCCGAAGGCCCAGCGCCACGAGTACTCGGTGGTCAGCCAGCCGCCCAGCAGCGGGCCGAGGGCCGCCGCACCGCCGATGGTGGAGCCCCAGACGGCGAAGGCGATACCCCGGTCCCGTCCGGTGAAGTTGGCGTTCAACAGCGAGAGCGAGGTGGGCAGCATCATGGCGCCGCCGACGCCCTGGAGCACCCGGGAGGCGATCAGGGTTTCGCCGGAGCCGGCCAGGGCGGCCAGCACGCTGGCTGCCACGAAGACGACCACCCCGGTCACGAACATCCGCCGGCGTCCGGACCGGTCGGCGAAGCGACCGGCCACCAGCAGCAGCGCCGCGAAGACCAGGGTGTACGCCTCCTGGACCCACTGCGCGTCCGTCGAGGTGATGTCGAGGTCCCGGATGATCTGCGGGACGGCGACGTTCACGATCGTGGCATCCACGATGATCATCGCGACGCCCAGGCTGATCGCGAACAGCCCCCACCAGCGTCCGCGCCCGTTCTCGGCCATTGACTCTCTCCTTCTGGTAGCTAGATTTTCTAGCTACCCGGGCTGCTAGCTTTTACCCATGGCGCGGCCCCCGTCAACCCCGACCAGCGAGACGGCTCGTGCGCTGCGGGAGCTGTTGCGCGTGGCCGGCGACACCCGGGGTGCTCTGGCCCGTCGACTGGGGATCGGCACCACCGACGCCGCGGCGATCGACCACCTGATCTCCAGCTCCGAGCCGCTCGGGCCGGTCGAGCTGGGCCACCGGCTCGGCATCCGCTCCGCCTCGGCCACCACTCTGGTGGACCGCCTGGTGCAGGCCGGCCACGTACGCCGCGCCCCGCACCCGCACGACCGGCGTCGCCTCGCGCTGGAAGTGACCGAGCAGGCGTACGACGAGGTCCTGGCGGCACTGCGACCGATGCTCGTCGGCGTGGACCAGGTGGTGAGCCGGTTGACCCCGCAAGAGGCGGCGGCGACCACCGCATTCCTGCGGGCCGTCACCGAGGTCATGCGGGAGTACGTCGCCACCGCCCCTGCCGACCGGCCGGCGGGCAGCCCGCAGAGCTGACCCGAAGGGGCTTTCGACGGTCAGTCGAACAGGCGACGCAGCACCGTACGGGCCGCGTCGTGGGGATCGGTGCCGACCCGGTCCGGCAGGGCACCGGCCAGCCAGAGCGTGGCGAAGCCGTGCGCGATGGACCAGGCGGCGAGCGCATCCCGGTCGGTGTCGGCGGACGCGTCGTCTGAGGACAGTCTCGCCACTCCCGAGCGGAGCGCGGCGCCGGAGCGGCCCCGTGCGGCGATCAGTTCCGCGTCGTCGGCCCGGTACAGCTCGGGCCGGAACATCACCTCGAAGTGCGCGCGGTGCCGGACGGCGAAGTCGACGTACGCGACGCCGGCCGCCAACAGGTCGTCGGCGGTCTCCAGCGCCTCGGCCAGCAGGTTGAAACCCTCGGCGGCCAGCGCGGTGAGCAGGCCGGCCTTGTCGCCGAAGTGGTGTGCCGGCGCGGCGTGCGAGACACCGGCCCGCCGGGCGAGGTCGCGCAGGCTCAGGGCCGTCGGGCTCGCCTCGTCGATCGCCTCGACGGCGGCGGCGAGCAGGGCGCGACGAAGGTCGCCGTGATGGTAGCCGCGCGTCCCGGTCATTCCCGGATCTTATCTTGCCATTGACAAGATGCCACTCCGCACGCAATCTTGTCATCGACAAGATGATGCCGAGGAGGATTTCGATGGCACCCCTGATCGCCCTTGTGGTCGGCACCGCCCTGGCCCGACTGGCCGGCCTGGCCGGCGTCGACGCACTCGACGGCTGGCACCCCGCGCTGCGGGTCGGGCTGGCGCTGCTGTTCCTCGTGACCGGCCTCGCCCACTTCGTCGGCCAGCGCCGGGCCGGACTGATCGCGATGGTCCCGCCCGGCCTGCCCCGGCCGGACCTGCTGGTCACCGTCACCGGCGTACTGGAGCTGGTCGGCGCCGCCGGGCTGCTGATCCCGGCGACGGCCCGGCTGGCCGCGGCCGGGCTCGGCCTGCTCATGCTCGCGATGTTCCCGGCCAACGTCTCGGCCGCACGCCGGAAACTGACCCTCGCCGGGCGCCCGGTCACCCCGCTCGCGCAACGCACCGTCCTGCAACTCGTGTTCGTCGCCACGGCTGCGGCTATTTCGTTTGGCCCCTGACTATCAGGGAGCTAATGTACTCGCGTGGAACTCGTCACCCTCCAGGATGTGCCGCTCGGGCGGCTGCTGGTGGTGGCCGGGCACCTCGTCGGGCAACGGTGGAACCGCTATCTCGCCGAGGAGCACGGCCTCACCCAGGCCGGCATGATCACCCTGATGACGCTCGCCCGACACGGCGAGCTGCCCCACCGCCAGGTCGCCGAGAAGGGGTTCGTCCGCCCGGCGACCCTGACCGGCATCGTCGACACACTCGAACGCGACGGTCTGGTCGAGCGGCAGCGCGACGACAGCGACCGGCGCAGCATCCGACTCGCCATCACCCCCGCCGGGCGGGAGCGGGTGGCGGCGCTCGGCGCCCTCATGCACTCCGGAAGCCCGCTCACCTCGGTCGACGCCGACCCGGCGAAAGCCCAGGTGATCAGGGAGTTCCTGCTCGAGGTCATCGGCAGCGGGGACGACCCGCGGATGACCGGACGACCCACCGACGCGAAGGAACCGTCGTGCTGATCAGACTGCTGCGCGGTCAACTGCGCTCGTACTCCAGACCGCTGCTGGCGGTGGTGCTGCTCCAGTTCGTGGGCACCATGGCCTCGCTCTACCTGCCCAGCCTCAACGCCGACATCATCGACAAGGGCGTGGCCCGGGGCGACACCGACTACATCGTGCACACCGGCGGCTGGATGCTGCTGGTCAGCCTGGTCCAGATCGTCTGCTCGATCGCCGCCGTCTACCTCGGCGCCCGGACCGCGATGGGCTTCGGGCGGGACGTTCGCGCCCGACTGTTCGCGCACGTCAATCTCTTCTCCGCCCGTGAGGTGGCCCGGTTCGGCGCACCGTCGCTGATCACCCGCAACACCAACGACGTGCAACAGGTGCAGATGCTCGTGCTGATGAGCTGCACCATGCTGGTCGCCGCTCCGATCATGAGCGTCGGCGGCGTCTTCATGGCGCTGCGCGAGGACATCGGGCTCTCCTGGCTGATGCTGGTCAGCGTGCCGGTGCTGGCCGTCGCGCTGAGTGCCATCATCCGGCGGATGGTGCCGGGCTTCCGGCTCATGCAGACCCGGATCGACACGGTCAACCGGGTGCTGCGCGAGCAGATCACCGGCATCCGGGTGGTGCGCGCCTTCGTCCGCGAGCCGTACGAGACGGACCGCTTCGGTGTCGCCAACGCCGACCTGACCGCCACCGCCCTGCGTACCGGACGGCTGTTGGCGTTGATCTTCCCGGTGGTCATGCTGGTGCTGAACGTGTCCAGCGTGGCGGTGCTCTGGTTCGGCGCGCAGCGGGTCGACTCGGGCGCGATCGAGATCGGCGCGCTCACCGCGTTCCTGCAGTACCTGATGCAGATCCTGATGGCCGTGATGATGGCCACCTTCATGCTGATGATGGTGCCCCGGGCCGCGGTCTGCGCCGAGCGGATCGTCGAGGTGCTGGACACCGACTCCTCGGTGGTCCCCGCCGCCGCGCCGGTCACCGAGCTGCCCAGCCGGGCCGAGCTGGAGCTGCGCGGGGTGCGCTTCCAGTACCCGGGCGCGGTCGAGCCGGTGCTGCGCGACATCTCCTTCAAGGCCACCGCGGGCACCACCACCGCGATCATCGGCAGCACCGGCGCGGGCAAGACGACACTGCTGTCGCTCGTACCCCGCCTGGTCGACGTCACCGGCGGCGCGGTACTGGTCGACGGGGTGGACGTCCGCGAGCTGGAACCGGACGAGCTGTGGCGACGCATCGGCCTGGTGCCGCAGCGGCCGTACCTGTTCACCGGCACGGTCGCCAGCAACCTGCGCTACGGCAACCCGGACGCCACCGACGAGGAACTGTGGGCGGCGCTGGAGATCGCGCAGGCCCGCGACTTCGTGGCCCAGATGCCCGGAGGCCTGGACGCGCCGATCGCCCAGGGCGGCAGCACCGTCTCGGGTGGGCAGCGGCAACGCCTCGCCATCGCCCGTGCCCTGGTCCGGCAGCCGGAGATCTACCTCTTCGACGACTCGTTCTCGGCGCTCGACCTCGGCACCGACGCGCGGCTGCGGGCGGCACTGCGCCCGGTCACCGCACAGTCGGCGGTGGTGATCGTGGCCCAGCGGGTGTCCACGATCGTCGACGCCGACCAGATCATCGTGCTCGAGAACGGAGGGGTCGTCGGAGTGGGACGACACGCGGAGTTGTTGGAGACCTGCCCGACGTACGCCGAGATCGTGGCTTCCCAGCAGACGGCGGAGGTGGCGGCATGAGCGAGGCCGACGAGTCGCGGACCGCGACCGTACCCAGTCAGAAGCCGGGCGGTGACACGCAGCAACCCGGCGGCGGCGCGGCGACGCCGAAGCGGCTGCCGGCCGGACGGCCGGGCGGCGGCCCGCCCTGGATGAGCGCGGGGATGCCCGCCGAGAAGTCGATGAACTTCGGGCCGTCGGCCCGACGGCTGCTCGGTCGGCTGCGCCCGCACCGGCTGCACCTGACCGCGATCATCACCCTCGCCGTGGTGAGCGTCGGGTTCAGCGTGGCCGGGCCGAAGATCCTCGGCCACGCCACCGACCTGATCTTCAGTGGGGTGATCGGTCGGCGGTTGGAGGCGGGCACGACCACCGAACAGGCCGTCGCGGCGGCGCGGGCCAGCGGTAACGACAGCTTCGCCGACATGCTGGCCCGGATGGACGTGGTGCCCGGGGTGGGCATCGACTTCGACGCCCTGGGCCGGGTGCTGCTGCTGGTGCTCGGCCTCTACCTGGCGGCGAGCGTGCTGTCGTGGTGGCAGGGCTGGCTGCTCAACGGGGTGGTCCAGCGCACCGTCCTGCGGCTGCGCGCCGAGGTGGAGGAGAAGCTCAACCGGCTGCCTTTGCCCTACTTCGACCGCCAGCCCCGTGGTGAGCTGCTCAGCCGGGTGACCAACGACATCGACAACATCTCGACGAGCCTCCAGCAGACCTTGAGCCAGCTGCTCACCTCGCTGCTGACCGTCATCGGCGTGCTGGCCGTGATGTTCTGGATCTCCCCGCTGCTGGCCCTGGTGGCTCTGGTGGCCGTCCCGCTGTCGGTGCTGGTCACCCAGCGCATCGCCAAGCGCTCGCAGCAGCAGTTCATCGCCCAGTGGAAGCACACCGGCGAGCTGAACGGCCAGATCGAAGAGGCGTACACCGGTCACGAGCTGGTGAAGGTCTTCGGCCGGCAGCGTGAGGTGGAGGCCGAGTTCCACGCGAAGAACGAGGAGCTGTTCCGGGCCAGCTTCGGCGCCCAGTTCATCTCCGGGATCATCATGCCGTCGATGATGTTCATCGGGAACCTGAGCTACGTGGCCATCGCCGTGGTCGGCGGACTGCGGGTGGCCTCGGGGACGATGAGCCTCGGCGACGTACAGGCGTTCATCCAGTACTCCCGCCAGTTCACCCAACCGCTGACCCAGCTCGCCTCGATGGCGAACCTGCTCCAGTCCGGGGTGGCGTCGGCCGAGCGGGTCTTCGCGGTGCTCGACGCCGACGAGCAGACCCCCGACCCGATCGCGCCGGCCCGGGTCACCGACCCGCACGGTCGGGTCGAGTTCGAGCACGTCTCGTTCCGCTACGAACCGGACAAGCCGCTGATCGACGACCTGTCGCTGGTCGCCGAGCCCGGGCACACAGTGGCCATCGTCGGCCCGACGGGGGCCGGCAAGACCACCCTGGTCAACCTGGTGATGCGGTTCTACGAGCTGGACGCCGGCCGGATCACCCTCGACGGGGTGGACATCACCACGATGCGCCGCGACGACCTGCGCGGACGGATCGGCATGGTGCTCCAGGACACCTGGCTCTTCGGCGGCACCATCCGCGACAACATCGCGTACGGCCGGCCGGACGCGACCGAGGAGGAGATCGTCGCCGCGGCCCGCGCCACCTTCGTGGACCGGTTCGTGCGCAGCCTCCCGGACGGCTACGACACGGTCATCGACGAGGAGGGCAGCAACGTCAGCGCCGGCGAGAAGCAGCTCATCACCATCGCCCGGGCGTTCCTCGCCGAACCGTCCCTGCTGATCCTGGACGAGGCGACCAGCTCGGTGGACACCCGTACCGAGGTGCTGCTCCAACGGGCGATGGCGGCGCTGCGCTCGGACCGGACCAGCTTCGTCATCGCGCACCGGCTCTCCACCATCCGCGACGCCGACCTGATCCTGATGATGGAGAACGGCCGGATCGTCGAGCAGGGCACCCACGAGCAGTTGCTCGCCGCCCACGGCGCGTACCACCGGCTCTACCGCTCGCAGTTCACCGGGGCCGTGGTCGACGAGGAACCAGCCGCGCCCGCCGGGGCCCAGCCGGCGCCGGTCTGAGGCGGACCGCCGTGCGCGCCACACGATCGACGGTCCACCTCAGCCCGGTGGGCGGATCAGTCCGCCGGGAGCAGGTCGGCGGCACGCGCGGCGACCTGCCGGCCGATCAGGGCGAGCGCGGCGGCGGCGGGCATCGGGGCCAGGGCGCGGCCGTCGCGCAGGCGCAGGGCGAGTGCGCCGTCGGCCGCCTCCCGGGCGCCCAGCACCCCGAGGTACGGGACGCGGCGGCGGGCCGCGTCCCGGACCCGGGCGCCCAGCGAGCCGGCGGTGTCGACCTCGACCCGCAGGCCGGCGTCGACTGCCGCCCGGGCCAGTTCCGCAGCCGCGTCGGCCTGCCCCTCGTCCACCGGCAGCAACACCAACTGGACGGGCGCGTACCAGGCCGGGAACGCGCCCTCGTGCACCTCGATGAGGTACGCGAACAGCCGCTCCATGCTGCCGACCAGGCTGCGGTGCAGCATGACCGGCCGCCGCCGACTGCCGTCGGAACCGGTGTACGACAGATCGAACTTCTCGGGTTTGTCGAAGTCCACCTGGATGGTGGAGATGGTCGACTCGCGGCCTGCCGCGTCGATGATCTGAACGTCGATCTTCGGACCGTAGAAGGCGGCCTCCCCGGGGGCCTCGACGTACTCCACCCCGGCCAGCGCGCCGCGGAGCAGGTCCTCGGCGCGGGCCCACTGGGCGTCGTCGCCGACGTACTTCCCGCCCGGCCCGCGCAGCGACAGCCGGAACCCCGCCGGACGGACGCCGAGCGCGTCGTGCGCGGCGCGCATCAGCCGGAGGATCTCGGCGACCTCCGCGCCGACCTGGTCCGGGGCGCAGAAGGTGTGCGCGTCGTTGAGCGAGATGGCACGCACCCGGGACAGCCCGCCGAGCACGCCGGAGCGCTCCGAGCGGTACATCCCGCCCAGCTCCGCGATCCGCAGCGGCAGCTCCCGGTAGGAGCGGCCCCGGGCGCGGAACACCAGCGCGTGGTGCGGGCAGAGCGCCGGGCGGAGCACGAACTCGTCGTCGGCGCTGAGCCGCATCGGCGGGAACATGTCGTCGGCGAAGTAGCCGAGATGGCCGGAGAGTTCGAAGAGTTCGCGCTTGCCCAGCGGCGGCGAGTAGACGTGCTGGTGGCCGGAGCGGCGCTCCAGGTCCCGGACGTACTCCTCGACGGCGTGCCGGGCGGCGGCGCCGGCCGGCAGCCAGATGGGCAGGCCGGCGCCGGCCAGCGGATCGGAGACGAACAGCTCCAGCTCACGGCCGAGCTTGCGGTGGTCGATCATGTCGGGCTCCTGGATCGGGGACGACCCGGAGGCGACCTGGACACCGAACGCCGCGCGGCCCTCGGGGGCGGATCGCCCCGGGGCCTGGTCGACGGTGGTTACGTCAGAGCGGCACGCCGGGAACACCCGGCGTCGTCGTCATCACTACCGCGCTGCGCATGCGGCGACGGTATCCCTCGGGCGGTCGGGGACGCACCCGGATTTGCGACGGTGGGAGAGGAGGCGGGCCGCCGGCGCGGGACCCGCCGGCGGCCCTGGGCGACCCGAATCGTCAGGAACGGGGGACCCGACGTGCTGGGCCGCGCCGCCCACGGTACGCCGAGAGACGCCGATCCGCCGACCGCCTCGGGCCACTGTGGGACGGCCTCCGAGCCGTCACCCGAGGGCGGTTCGCCTCGTTGGAACGGAGTGGCCCTGTGGTGTCGACGGTCACGACGGGCCGGGGCTGTCCACGGTGACGCCGGACACGTCGTCAGGCTCAAGACACTCAATCGGCCGCATCCGGCGAGGTGGCAGGCGTGCCCGAACTACTGACTGACGTCGCGTCGCCGACGTGGGCGTACCTGGTGCTGCTCGGCCTGCTGATCGCGGACGCCTTCGTACCGGTGATCCCCACCCAGATCGTCATGATCACCAGTGGCGCGCTGACCGTGTACGGCGGCCTCAGCCTGCCGGTCACCATCGCCGTCGGCGCGCTCGGCGTGTTCGCCGGCGACCTCGCCTGCTACCTGCTCGGCCGTGGCGCACCGGACCGCCGGGCGCCCCGGCACGCCGAACCCAGCCGCGCCCGCCGGATGGCGAGCCGGGTCACGCAGGGATTACGCCAACCCGGCCCACTGGTCATCCTGCTCTGCCGGTTCGTGCCCGGCGGGCGCATGGCGGCCTGCTTCTCGGCCGGCCGCAGCCGATATCCGTACCGGCTGTTCGCGCTCTACGAGACGATCGCCGCGCTGGGCTGGGCCACCTACGGGGCGCTGGTCGGGCACCTGGGCGGCACGGCGCTGACCGAGTCGGCCTGGCGGCTGGCCATCATCGCCACCGCCGCGGCGGCCGGCTTCGCCGCGGCCGGATGGGCGATGACAGTGGTCAGCGCCCGCCACGCCCGCACCGCCGCCGGAGCCGACCTCCCGATCGACTGAGCGTCGCGACGGTCGGTGGGGAGATCTTGGACAGTTTCCGTTGTCAGCTAACGGAAACTGTCCAAGATCGCCGCGACCACCAGCGTTCCTAGGGGTGGGGTTTGGGGGCCGAGTCAGTGGCGGTCCCGGATTTGGCTGGGGTGTTGACGGCGACAGGCTGAGGCATGCCTGGAACCCGGAACACCGGTGTGGTGGCCCTCGGCGGGATCGCCGTGGCGGCGCTGCTCACCGTGATCGGCCACCTGGAAGTCAACGACGACCTCAACCCGTGGGCGCTGACCATCAGCGACTTCGCCGTCTCCGACCGGGGCGGCGTCATCGACGTCGCAATGGTCGTGCTGGCCCTCGCCACCGTGGCGGTGATGTACGGCCTGCGCCGTGCCGGCCCGCCGCCGGGGCGGGCGGGCGAGCTGCTACTCGGCGCCTGGGTGGCGGGGCTGCTGCTGGCCGCCGTGGTGCCGACGAACGAGCCGGGCACCGCAATGACGTCCGCCGCCTACGTACACCGGTACGCCTCGGTGGTCGCCTTCCTGGCGCTGCCGGTCGGCGGCTGGCTGCTCGCCCGCCGGCCGGACCTGGACGCCGCCGCCCGGACGCTGCGCACCCTGGCCCTGCTCAGCCTGACCCTGGCGGCGGCGATGGTCTGGTCCGCCTACCCCGGCGACCGCGTGCTGATCGGCCTGGCCGAACGCCTGCTGATCGTCACCGAGGTCGCCGTCCTCGGCACTGTCGCCGTGATCCAGACCCGACGGGTCACTCCAGCTCGTGGAGCATGAGCTGGCGGGCCGCCTCGGTGATCGAGCCGGACAGGCTCGGGTAGATGGTGATCGTCTGCGCCAACTCGTTGACCGTCAGGTTGTTCTCCACAGCCATGGTGATCGGCAGGATCAGCTCGCTGGCCTTCGGGGCGACCACCACGCCGCCCACCACCTGGCCGCTCGCCGGCCGACAGAACAGTTTCACGAAGCCGTCGGACAGGTCGTCCATCTTGGCCCGGGCGTTGCCGGACAGCGGCAGCATCACCTGCCGGGCCGGCACCTTGCCCGCGTCCACCTCGTCCTGCGAGACGCCCACGGTGGCCAGCTCCGGGTCGGTGAAGACGTTCGCCGCGACGGTCCGCAACCGCAGCGGTCGGACGGCCTCACCGAGGGCGTGCCACATCGCGATCCGGCCCTGCATGGCGGCCACGCTCGCCAGCAGCAGCACACCAGTGCAGTCGCCGGCGGCGTAGATGCCCGGCACGTTCGTCCGGGAGACCCGGTCGACAGTGACGTAACCGCCCCGGCCCAGTTCCACGCCGTACTCGGCGAGGCCCAGGTCCGCGGTGTTGGGGATCGAGCCGACAGCGATCAGCGCGTGCGAGCCGGCGACCTTGCGGCCGTCGGACAGCTCCACCTCGACCCCGTCGGCGGTACGCCGGACCGCGTCGGCGCGGGAGTTGTTGAGGATGTTCATGCCGCGGTTGCGGAACACCCGCTCGATCGCCGACGCCGCGTCGGCGTCCTCGTGCGGCATCACCCGGTCCCGGCTGGAGACCAGGGTGACCTCGACCCCCATCGCCAGGTACGCGCTGGCGAACTCGGCGCCGGTCACGCCGGAGCCGACCACGATCAGGTGCTCGGGCAGCTCCGGCAGGTCGTACACCTGGCGCCAGGTCAGGATGCGCTCGCCGTCCGGCACGGCGGTGGGCAACTGGCGGGGTGTCGAGCCGGTGGCCACCAGCACGGTGGACGCGGCGATCGAGTACTCCTCGCCGCCGTCGGCGGGGGTGACGATGACCCGGTGGGTGTGCCCGAGGGCGTCCTCGCCCAGTCGGGCGGTGCCGGCCACGAAGGTGACCCCGGCCTTGAGCAGCTTGGCGTGGATGTCGGACGACTGCGCCAGCGCCAGGCGCTTGACCCGCTCGTGGACGGCCTGCGCGTCGACGGTGACCGCCTCGAGGCCGTCCGAGTGCACCCCGAACTCCTCGGTGTCCCGGTAACCGGTGACCACCTGGGAACTGGCGATGAACGTCTTCGACGGTACGCAGTCGGAGAGCACGCAGGCCCCGCCCGCGCCGTCGGCCTCGACCACGGTGACATCGGCGTCCAGTTGGGCGGCGACCAGCGCCGCCTCGTACCCGGCCGGCCCACCGCCGATGATCACGATCCGGCTCACAGCGCCATCCTTTCGCTCGCGACTGCGGGGCTCCGCTGCGCTGCACTCCTCGCGCTCACCACGTTCGCCCTTCGTTGATGCTCACAGTGACTTTCTTCTCCCGAACGCGTCCGACACGCACAGTCGTATTCTCCCCCACCGGCCCGCCGGGCTATCGTCATCGCCGTGCGTCATCACGCCGCCTACGGCTCAAACCTCGACCCGGCCCGGATGCGGGCCTACTGCCCGCACTCGCCCATGGTGGGCACCGGCTGGCTGGAGGGGTGGCGGCTGACCTTCGCCGGGGAGGACGTCATCGGCTGGGAGGGCGCGGTGAGCACCGTCGTCGAGTCCCCCGGCGACCGGGTGTTCGTGGCGATCTACGACATCCACCCGTACGACGCCGCCCAGCTCGACGAGATCGAGGGCGTGACCGCCGGCACGTACCGGCGGCTGACCGTCCGGGTCTCGACCCTCGACGGCGACGTGACCGCGTGGATCTACGTGTTCGACGGGTACGAGGGTGGCCTGCCGACCTCCTGGTACCTGTCCGAGATCGCGAACGCCGCCGAGAAGGCGGGTGCGCCGGACGACTACGTCACCGAGCTGCGGTCCCGTCCCACCGGCACCGCGTCCCCGTAGCGCGTATCCCACGCCCCCAGTCTGCAACCGCCGCCGACCCGACTGCCCGCCGGCCCCGGCCGGGGTCGTCAATCACACACCGGCGGCGGGGACGACCCGCTCGTACATGTCGGTCCACAGGGTCTCCCGCAGGCCGACCGACTCGTACAGCGACAGCGGGGTGGTCGGGTTGGTGAGGTCCACGCCCAGACCGGCCGACTCCCGCCCCTTCGCCGCGTAGCTGGCGAACGCGCGGCGCAGCAGCGCCGCACCGACACCCCGCCGGCGGTACGCGGGCAGCACCGACAGACTCTTCACCCAGCCCTGTTGCTGGTCGAGCGCCTGGTCGGAGGACTGCAGGGCACCGGCGAGCACCCCGTCGACCTCGGCGACGAACCACTCGTCCCAGGCTGTCACGTCACCGATCCGGGCCCGCCACCGCTCGTACGACAGCGGCTCGTGATCCGGGGTGTCGCCGAACGCGACGTCGTGGATCCGGTGGAACTCCCGCAGCTCGGCCTCGTCGTCCGGGCGGACCGGCCGCACCGTGACCCCGGGCGGCGGTGACGGCTCGGTCGGCAGGTCGGCCAACGGCCGGCGCATCCGGACGTACCGCTTGGCCACGGTGAACCCGGCGGCGCGCAGGTTCCGGGCCCAGTCGCGTTCCGGGGCGAACACCGCGCACCGGACGGTGAGCGCCGGCAGTCGCCGCTCGGCGGCCCGTTCGGCGACCCGGTCGAGCTGCCGGGCCAGCAGTGGCGCGCGGAGGGTGGCGGCCTGCTCCGGGTCGACGTAGATCTCCACGAACTCCCGGCCGACCCCGGTCGGGTTGTCCACCGTCGCCCAGGCGACCACTGTGCCGTCCGGGTCGAGCGCCAGCCAGGAGTCCCGGGTCGGGTCGAAGTAGGGGGCCGTCAGCGACTGCTCGACGTCCTCGGCGTCGAAGTCGGGATGGCCGATGGCGAAGGTGTCGGCCGCGTGCACCACCGCGAGGATCGCCGGCACGTCGTCGAGGGTGGGGCGGCGTGTGGTCCAGCCGGCGGGAAGAGTCACGGCAGAAGATCCTGGCAGCAGCTGGCCGACGACGCCGCCTATTTTCGCCCCGGCCGCTCAGCCGGCGAGGCCGGCGCGGGTGCGGTGCAGCAGCTCCACCAGCTCGGCGCCGTCGGCGGGGCCGAGCGCCGCGAACGCCGGCGCGGCCAGCCGGTTGGTCACCGCCTCCGCCCAGAGCCGCCGACGCACCAAGGGCCCCACCGGCGGGTACGGCGGCGGCCAACCGCACGCCCCCGCGCCGGCCTCCCCCTCCGGCCCGGCCAGCACCGCATCCAGCGGGGTCATCCCGGCCGCGCGCACCGCCAGCAGATAGGCGCCGGTGAAGTGTTCCCGCAGCAGTCGCAGCCCGGCGGCGCTCCGGGCGCCCGGGGAGAGATCCGGCAGCGGCATGGCCCGCCACGCGGCGAAGAGCGGCATGCCGCTGGCGTCCGCGGCGGCCACCGCCCGCTCGACGAGGCCGGCCAGGCGCTCGGCCCCCGGCTGCACCGCCAGCTGCTGCGTCCCCCATCGGCAGCACTCGACGAGGCTCGCGGCGGCCACCTCGGCCGGCCGCAGGACCCGGGCGGCGGCGTCCCAGCCGTCGGCGACCGCGTCGGGTGCGACGAAGCCGATGGCCGCCGCGGCCGTCTCCGCCCGTACGTCACCGAGTGCGCCGGCCCGGCCGGAGATGTAGAAGGCCCAGCCGGAGATGCCGAGCTGCCGGGCCCGGCGCAGCGTGCTCGGGCACCTGCTGAACCCGTCGCCGAGGTCGAGGATGACGGGTTTGCTGGCGGCGGCGATCTGCTCCGGCGTCATCGAGGCGCCGCCCGTGGGGGTCGCGGCACGGCGACGGCGCTCCGGTCGGGGACGGCTGGCCCCGGACGGCCCACTCGCTCGTCGTCGTCCATCGATGGTCAGTCTGCCGCGCCACCGCCCGCGTCCGCATCCCCCTCTTCGGCCGCCAGTGCCTCGACGGCGGCCTCGACCTCGCCCGAGCGCCGCCGGGCCACCGTCACCGCCCGCTCGGCCGCCCGCCGGGCCAGCTTGGCGCGGCTGAGGTCCTGCTCGGCGACCGCCCGCCGTCGCTCCAGCTCGGCCAGCTCGGTCTCGATCCCGTCGAGAACGGCGACGCCGTCGCGTTCCTGCCCGGTCGCCTCGGTCAACTCGTCCTCGGCCCGCTGCTGGTCGGCCCGGGCGCGGTCCAGCTCGCGGTCCAGTGCCCGGCGGCGTCGGGCCCGCTCGGCCCGAGCCGCCCGCTGGGCCGCGCGCTCGGCCTGCGCGGCCCGCTCCCCGGCCCGGTCGGGGGCGGCGTCGCGGCCCTCGCGCTGAACGCCCGGCCGGCGGGCCGGGCGCCTGGCCTCCGGCTCCTGTTCCTCGTCGCCGGTGACCAGCCGCAGCTGCGGTCGGGGCACCTCACCGAAGCCGGCGTAGGTGGCCGAGCGGAGCAGGCGCCCGGTCCGGACCTGCTCGGCGACCTCGGCGTCGGAGAGCGCCGCGTTCAGGGTCGCCTCCACCTCGGCCAGTGGCAGTCGGCCGGCCGGCGGCGCCTCCGGCTCGGCGGCGGCGAGCTTACGGACCTCGGCGACCAGGGCGCCGACCACCGCCCGGCGTTGGGCGGACAGCTCCCGCAGTCGGGGCCCGCGCAGCTCCCGCTGAGCGGCCCGTAGGGCATCGGCGAGCTGGACCAGGTCGGCCACCAGCTCGGGACGTCGGATGGCGAGCAGGTTCACCAGCCAGGCGGCGACCGTGGGGCGACGCAGCCGGGCCAGCTCCCGGGCGGTGGCCGGGTCGCCGGCCCGGCGGGCCTCGGCCACCGCGGCGTCCCGGGCGGCCACGAACCGGTCCGGTGGAGTGCGGTAGAGCTGCTGCACCAGCTCCGCGGAGGGGCCCGGCATCGCGTCAGACGTCCACCCGGCTACCGGGCTCCAGGCGCTGGTAGTCGGTGCCGGACAGCGCGGCGTACTGCCGGTCGAGCACGGCCAGCCCGTTGTCGTTGAGCAACGCGTCGTGCAGGGCGTACGCGCGCCGCGGTGCGACCGCCCGGATGAAGTCGACCACCTCGGAGAACTTCGACCAGGGGGCGTGGATCGGCGCGAACAGCGTGTCGACGGGCGTCTCGTCGGGCACGACCAGGGAGTCACCCGGGTGGTAGACCACGTCGTTGATCAGGTAGCCGAGGTTGTCCACCACCGGCAGGTCGGGGTGGATCACGGCGTGCCGCCCGCCGTACGCGCGGATGGCGACCCCGGCGGCGGTGAACGACTCACCGGGGCTGACCGGACGCAACGCCTCGGCCGCGTCCCCCAGAGCCTCGGCGAGCGAGGCGGGCCCGTGGATCGGAAACGGCTGCCGGTCCAGTTGCAGGCGCACCGCGGCGAGGTCGAGGTGGTCGGGGTGTTGGTGGGTGATCAGCACCGCGTCCGCACCGTCCAACGCCGTCGCGGGGTCGCTGAACATCCCGGGGTCGACGACGAGCACTCCCCCGTCGTGTTCCACCCGGAGGCAGGAGTGGGCGTACTTGGTGAGCCGCATCGTGACTCCTCCACTATCGAATCGTGATGTCCTGAGCGCAGTCTGCCGGAACCAGTCGGCGGGCGCGTCGCGTCCGAGCTATCGCACCGAAGCTGACGACGATGGGAGCGGGGATGGACCGACGAACAGGACGACGCCGTGGCGCACTACTGGCGGCGGGCACACTTGCGGCGGCGCTGGCCCTGACGGGGTGCGGTGCCGAGGACAGCGGATCGGCGGACTCGGCAGCTCCGGCGGCCAAGGCGCCGGCCGAGGCGGGCGGGGCGGCCGACCGGGGCAGCGGCACGGACGCGGCGGGGGCGGCCGGGGCCGGCGCTCCGGACCTGCGGGTCGACCAGCGGGCGATCATCTACACCGGATCGATGCGGGTGCAGGTTGCCAATGTGGACGCCGCCGCGAGTGAGGTGAGCGCCGTGGTCACCCGCGCCGGTGGTTTCATCGGCGGCGACCAGCGGCGCAGCGCCGACGCCGACGCCGTGGCGGAGTTGCAGCTGCGCGTGCCTGCGGCGAAGTTCTCCGGGGTCGTGGAGGAGGTCGCGAAGCTCGGCCGGCAGGAGAGCCGGGAGATCAACACCCAGGACGTCACCGAGGAGACCGTCGACCTGGAGGCCCGGATCATCAGTCAGCGGGCGCGCGTGGACAGCGCGCGACGGCTGCTCGCCCGTGCCAACTCGATCACCGACCTGGTGTCGTTGGAGAACGAGTTGGGTCGCCGGGAGGCGGACCTGGCCTCGCTGGAGGCCAAGAAGCGTCGGCTGGCAGACCTGACCGCGTTGTCCACGATCACGGTGTCGCTGGCCGGGCCGGCGGTGAAGACCAGCGAGGAGAAGGCCGAGACGGGCTTCCTGGTCGGGCTCAAGGGCGGCTGGAAGGCGTTCGTCACCTCGATGACGATCCTGCTCACCGTCCTGGGCGCGCTGCTGCCGTGGCTGGTGGCGTTCGGCGTACCGCTGGCGATCCTGCTGGTGGTGCTGGGCCGGCGCCGGAAGACGCCGGCCCTGGTCGCTCCGGTCAGTGCGCAGCCGCCAGTGCCCGCAGCGCGGTCTGCACCATGACGCGTACGCCGGCCGGGATGGCCCGCTCGTCCACGTCGAAGGACGCGCGGTGCAGGTCGACGTTGGGCCCGGAACGGCCCACGCCGAGGCGGGCGAGTGCGCCGGGGACGTACTCCAGATACCAGGAGAAGTCCTCGCCGCCCATGCTCTGGGGTGTCTCGGCGATCCCCTCCGGCCCGAGCGCGGCGCCGGTGGCGGCGGTCAGCACCTGGATCGCCCGGGCGTCGTTGCTCACCGGCGGCCGGCCGCGCAGGTACTCCAGGTCGACGGTGGCGCCGGTCGGGGCGATCACGTCCCGCACGACCTGAGCCACGATCTTGGGAGCCTGCTCCCAGGTGTCGCGGTCCATGACGCGCAGCGTGCCCGAGGCGGACGCCTCGGAGGGGATGACGTTGTAACGGGTGCCGGCCGAGGCGTGGCCGAACACCAGCAGCAGCCCGCTGTTGGCCGGCACCCTGCGGCTGACCAGGGCCGGCACCTCGGTGATCAGCCGGCCGAGGGCGTCGACCAGGTCGACGGTCAGGTGCGGGCGGGCGGTGTGCCCGCCCGGCCCGGAGAGCCGGACGGTGACGTTGTCGGCGGCCGCGGTGATCGGGCCGACCCGCAGCCCGACCTGGCCCACCGGCAGGTTCGGGTCGCAGTGCAGCGCGAAGATCTGCACGACGTCGTCCAGGCCGCCGGCCTCGATGACCTCCAGCGAACCGCAGGGCAGGATCTCCTCGGCCGGCTGGAAGATGAGCCGGACCCGGCCGTCCAGCTCGCCGAGGTCGGCGAGCTGGGCCAGCAGCATGCCGACCCCGAGCAGGATCGAGGTGTGCACGTCGTGGCCGCAGGCGTGGCAGACGCCGTCGACTGTCGAGCGGTACGGCACGTCCTTGGGGTCGTCGAGCGGCAGGGCGTCGATGTCGGCGCGCAGGGCGATGATCGGGCCGTCGGGACGGCCGTTGACGTCGCAGATCACGCCGTTGCCCTTGGGCAGCAGCCGAGGGTGCAGACCGGCCAGGGAGAGCTCCCGGGCGATGAGGGCCGCCGTCTCGAACTCCGTACCGGACAACTCGGGGTGCGAGTGGAGGTGACGGCGCGTGGCGATGAGCCCCGGTACCCGAAGGGCGAGGAGGTGGTCCAGGTCGCGGGGCAGGGGCTGGGACCCGGGCGGAGTCTCCGGCCAGGACGACGCCAGCTGGCCGCCCGTGGGCAGCGTCAACGCACTCGTCACGTCGAATTCTCGATCACTAGAGATGGATGGATCATCGGGGACAGCAGACAGCCTAGACCTCCGGCGGTGACGCTGCGCAACCTCGTTACGGTGATGATCGGACCGCGTAGCGTCACGTATGCCCTGCTGAGGGCGCTCGTCAAGGTGCGGGACCGCAGGTAGATCGCGTTCGAACGCCGTCATCTGCCCCCTCACCTCCTACAACGCGTAACCAGACCGGGTGGCCACGAATCGCATTGCGGCCCATCTGCCCACTCCGCGAATTGTCGCATTAGTCGGGGTGATGAACTGACACTCCGACAATAAGACGACCACGCTCCGCAACGGGCCGGACAGGACGCTCACATACGTCCGCCCAGCCCGACCGCACACCGTGTGCGTCACAGGGCGCGCATCCCGTCGGCGTACCCGCAAACCCGGGTAGGCACACCCGGGGCGTTTCCCCCTCAGAACCGGTCGGTGGGCCGGTACAGCCCCCATACCTCGCGCAGCGTCCCGCAGACCTCGCCCACCGTGGCCCGGGCCCGCAGCGCCTCCTTCATCGGGTAGAGCACGTTGTCCGAGCCCTCGGCGGCGGCCCGCAGCTCGGCGAGGGCACGCGTCACCGCGTCGGCGTCCCGCTCGGCGCGCAGCCGGGCCAGCTTCTCGGCCTGCGCGGCCTCGATCGCCGGGTCGACCCGCAGCGGCTCGTACGGCTCCTCCTCGTCGATCGTGAACCGGTTGAGCCCCACCACCACCCGCTCGCTGGAGTCGATCTCCTGGGCGATCCGGTACGCGGACTGTTCGATCTCCCGCTTCTGGAACCCGGCCTCGATCGCGTCGACGGCCGAGCCGTGGTCGGCCACCCGCTCCATCAACTCCACGGCGGCGGCCTCGATCTCGGCGGTCATCGCCTCCACCACGTACGAGCCGGCGAACGGGTCGACGGTGGCGGTCAGGTCCGTCTCGTACGCCAGCACCTGCTGGGTGCGCAGCGCGAGGCGGGCGGCCTTCTCGGTGGGCAGCGCGATCGCCTCGTCGAAGCTGTTGGTGTGCAGCGACTGGGTGCCGCCGAGCACCGCGGCCAGGCCCTGCACCGCGACGCGGACCAGGTTCACCTCCGGCTGCTGGGCGGTGAGCTGCACACCTGCGGTCTGGGTGTGGAAGCGCAGCATCATCGACTTCGGATCCTTGGCGCCGAAGTCGTCGTGCATCAGCCGGGCCCAGATCCGCCGGGCGGCGCGGAACTTCGCCACCTCCTCCAGCAGCGTCGTGCGGGCCACGAAGAAGAACGACAGCCGGGGCGCGAAGTCGTCCACCGCGAGCCCGGCGGCCAGCGCGGCCCGGACGTACTCGACGCCGTTGGCCAGGGTGAACGCGATCTCCTGCGCGGGCGTCGCGCCGGCCTCGGCCATGTGGTAGCCGGAGATGGAGATCGTGTTCCACTTCGGCACCTCCTTGCGGCAGTACGCGAAGGTGTCGGCGACCAGCCGCAGCGACGGCTTCGGCGGGAAGATGTACGTCCCGCGGGCGATGTACTCCTTCAGGATGTCGTTCTGGATGGTGCCGTTGAGCGCCGAGCCCGGCACCCCGTTCTCCTCGGCGACGAGTTGGTAGAGCAGCAGCAGCACCGAGCCGGGGGCGTTGATCGTCATCGAGGTGGACACCTTGTCCAGTGGAATGTCGGCGAAGAGCAGCCGCATGTCCTCGATGGAGTCGATGGCGACGCCGACCTTGCCGACCTCGCCGTGCGCGATCGGGTCGTCGGAGTCGTACCCCATCTGGGTCGGCAGGTCGAAGGCGACCGAGAGACCCATGGTGCCGGCCCGCAACAACTGGTGGTAACGCGCGTTGGACTCGGTGGCGGTGCCGAAGCCGGCGTACTGGCGCATGGTCCACGGACGGGAGGTGTACATCGTGGGGTACACCCCCCGGGTGTACGGGAACTCGCCCGGGCCGCCCAGCCGGGAGTCCAGGTCCTCCGGAAGGTCGGCCGCCGTGTAGACGCCCTTGATCGGGAAACCGGACTCGCTTGACCGCCGTTCGCTCATCCCCGGATGGTAGGACGCGCCGGCTCATCGCCGGGTGAGGGATACCGCACAGTGCGTCCCGACACCTCGACGGGAGGTGAACGGTTGGGCACGATCTGTGGACTTCGGTAAACGTCCGCCGCGTCGGCTTTCGCATCGGGCGTCGGAACCAGCAAGATAGGGGGGTTGTGTCCCAGCCCCCCTCGATTTCCCCCGGTGGCTTTTCTGTGACTCAGATCCCGACGTGGAGCGGCGGACAGGTAAGTCCCGCCAGCGGACGAGCAGCGCCCGGCACCACAATTGGTGACCGGTACTCGCTGCGGTCCGCGGTGGGCAACGGCGGTATGGGCACGGTGTGGCGTGCCACAGACACCCTGCTCCGCCGCGACGTGGCGGTGAAGGAGGTCGTCCTTCCCCCGGGCCTGGCGCCCAGCGACCGTGACGCCATGTACGAGCGGACGCTGCGCGAGGCCCGCGCCGCCGCGGCCATCCAGCACCCCGCCGTGGTGCAGGTGTACGACGTGGTCACCGAGGCCGGTCGGCCGTGGATCGTGATGGAGCTGCTGGACGCCCGCAGCCTCGCCGACATGGTCATCGAGGACGGCCCGGTCGCGCCCCGCGCGGTCGCCAAGATCGGCATCGCGCTGCTCGGCGCGCTGGAGGTCGCGCACGCGATCGGCGTGCTGCACCGCGACGTCAAGCCGGCCAATGTGCTGATCTGCACCGACGGGCGCTGCGTGCTCACCGACTTCGGTGTCGCCCGGATGCCCACCGACGTGCAGCTCACCACCCCCGGCATGGTGCTCGGCTCACCGCACTTCATCTCGCCCGAGCGGGCCATGGGCCAGGAGTTCGGTCCGCCGAGCGACCTCTTCTCGCTGGGCGTGACGCTCTACACCGCCGTCGAGGGGCGTCCGCCGTTCGACAAGGGCGACCCGATCGAGACCATGCACGCCGTCGTCGAGGACCCGCCGGCCCCGCCGCAGCGCAGCGGCCCCCTGACCCGGGTGCTGATGGGTCTGCTGGAGAAGGACCCGGCCCGCCGACTGGACGTGCACACCTCCCGGGGAATGCTGCGCGAACTGCTCGCCGGCCCGCTGGGCAGCACCGCCACCGCCGTGCACTCGGTCACCGACCCGTACGCCGTGGTGCCCGTGCAGCAGCGCCCGGCGCCCGTCCACACGCCGGCCCAGCCGGAGCCGAAGCCGGACAACCAGATCGGCGGCCGGGCCATGCTGGCCCCGGACGAGTCGCTCACCGACCGGCTGGCCGCGCTGCGCCGGGGCGAACGCCCGCAGCCGGCCAGCGCGGCCGCCACCGCTGCCGCCGCGCTGGACGAGACCAGCGCGGACGCGCTCGCCGGTCCGCTGCACACGCCGACCGGTGCGATGCCCACCCCGGGCCGTCCCGCCGCCGGGCGCACCTACGGCGGCAGCGCGGACGCCACCCAGCGGGTGGACGCCGGGGCGCACCCCGACGCCACCCAGCGGGTCACCTACGGCAGCCGGCCCGACGCCACGCAGCAGGTCGGCTACGGTGGGCCCGACGCCACCCAGCGCATCGGCGGCAGCACCTACGGCGGCGGCAACCAGTGGTCGGTGCCGGGCACCGGCCAGCCCTGGACGACACCGTCGACCGCTTCGGGCGGCGGCGCCCTGGACAAGGTCCGCGCCACCGGGGGCCAGCTCGTCACCACGGTGAAGGGCTGGCCGCGCAAGGTGCAGCTCGCCGCGGCGGGCGGCCTGGCCGTGGTGCTGCTGATCAGCATCGTGGCGCTCTCCAGTGGCGACGATCCCGCCCCGAGCACCCCGCAGGCGCAGCCCACCGCGTCCGCGCCCGCCTCCTCGGGGGTCGAGATGCAGGAGCACGCGGCCCGCGGCATCCAGGTCATGGTGCCCAAGGGCTGGAAGAAGGCCACCGGCGGCTCGTACACCGACTACATCGACCCGGACGACAGCGGCCGCAAGGTGCGCATCATCACCGAGAAGTGGTCCAGCAGCTCCACCCGGTGGGCCGAGACCGCCGAGAACGGCCTCAAGACCCGGAGCACCTCCTGCGTAAAGCCGTACGCGCAGGTCGCCTCGACGGAGACCAAGCTGGCCGACAAGCCGGCCGCCGAATTCGAGTACACCTGCGGCGCGGGCGACACCATGCGGCACGGCATCTGGCGCGGCGTGGCGCAGGACGGCAAGGCGTACTCGTTCTACCTCACCGCGAACGACGCCAAGTTCGCCGAGAGCAAGCCGATCTTCGACGAGATGGTGCGCACGTTCCAGCTCACCGGCGACGGCTGAGCCGAGGGAACCGACAGCGGTGATCCGCCGCCGTGCTATCAAGGGGCATGGCGGCGGACACCACTGACATCGACGACATTCGCGAGCAAGCCCGACGTTGGCTTGCCGACGACCCAGACCCCGCCAGCCGGGACGAGCTGACGGCGGTGCTCGACCGGCTGCCGGCGAGCGCGCCGGAGCTGGCCGACCGGTTCGCCGGTCCCCTGACCTTCGGCACCGCCGGCCTGCGCGGCCCGCTGCGCGCCGGCCCGAACGGCATGAACCTCGCCGTGGTCACCCAGGCCGCCGCAGGGCTCGTCGGCTGGCTCGCCGCCCAGGGCGGCACCGGCCCCCTGGTGATCGGGTACGACGCCCGGCACGGCTCCCGCCAGTTCGCCGAGCGCACCGCCCAGGTGGCCACCGGCGCTGGCCGGCCGGCGCTGCTGCTGCCCCGTCCGCTGCCCACCCCGGTGCTGGCGTACGCGGTGCGTCAGCTCGGCGCGGTGGCCGGTGTCATGGTCACGGCCAGCCACAACCCGCCACAGGACAACGGCTACAAGGTCTACCTCGGCGCCGAGCTGGGCGGCGAGCTGGGTGCCGGGGCGCAGATCGTGCCGCCGGCCGACGCCGGCATCGAGGCCGCGATCCGGGCTGTCGGCCCGCTGGCCCAGGTGCCGCTGGGCCGGCCCGGTGAGGTGCTCGGCGACGACCTCGTCGCCGCGTACGTCGAGCGGGCCACCGCCGTGATCGACCCGGACGGGCCGCGGAACCTGTCGGTGGCGTACACCCCGCTGCACGGGGTGGGTGCGGCGGTGCTCACGGCGGCGTTCGTCCGGGCCGGTTTCCCGATCCCCGGTGTGGTGCCCGACCAGGCCGAACCCGACCCGGAGTTCCCCACCGTGTCGTTCCCCAACCCGGAGGAGCCGGGTGCGGTGGACCGGCTGATCGCGCTGGCCGACGCCACCGGCGCGGACCTCGCCATCGCCAACGACCCGGACGCGGACCGCTGCGCGGTGGTCGTCCGGCAAGGCGAGGACGGGCGGGGCTGGCGGATGCTGCGCGGCGACGAGGTGGGCGTGCTGCTCGCCGACCACCTGATGCGGCGCGGGGTGACCGGGCTCTACGCCACCACAATCGTCTCGTCGTCCCTGCTGCGGGCGATGTGCGCGGCGCGGGGCCTGCCCTACGACGAGACGCTGACCGGGTTCAAGTGGATCGTCCGGGCCGGCGGTGGAAGCGCGCCGCTGGTCTTCGGCTACGAGGAGGCCCTCGGCTACTGCGTCGCCCCGGAGCACGTCCGGGACAAGGACGGCATCACCGCCGCGCTGACCGTGGCCGAGTTGGCCGCCGGCCTCAAGGCGCAGGGTCGCACGTTGACCGACCGGCTGGACGAGCTGGCCGCCGAGTTCGGCGTGCACCACACCGACCAGCTCTCCGCCCGGGTGGACGACCTGCGGATCATCGCCGACGCGATGACCCGGATCCGGGCGACCACCCCGGCCACCCTGCTGGGACAGCCGGTGGACAGCGTCCGGGACCTGCTGCCCGAGTCGGACGTGGTGATCCTGCGTACCGCGAAGGCCCGGGTGGTGATCCGCCCCTCCGGCACCGAGCCGAAGCTCAAGGCGTACCTCGAGGTGGTGGAGCCGGTGCCGGACGGCAACGTCGCGGCCGCGCGGACCCGGGCCGGCGCGGCGGTCGCGCAGTTGCGCGTCGAGATCGCCGCCGCGCTCGGCATCTGACCGCGACCGACCCCACCACCCTGTCCTGTTCCCTTTGCTCTGCTTTAGCGGAGGCAACACCCGGCAGCCGTTTGTGTTGCCTGGGTTGAAGCAGAGCAAAGGGAACAGCGGAGGCGGGCCGGCCCGGCGGTCAGGCGCGCTTGCCGAGCGCCGCGTCGACAGCCGTGGCCAGGGCAGCGACGACCAGGCCGACCGAGGGGCGGACCACCGAATCGTCGGTGCTCACCTGACCGGAGAAGCCCGCACCGGTGGCGATCTCCTCCAACCGCCGGCGGGCGGTGGCGGCCTCCTCGCCGCTCACCCCCAGCGCGGACTCCATCCGCAGCACCACGACCAGGGTGGCCAGCGCGGCGGTCCGCTCGTCCGGGGCCGCGGCGCCGGTCAGCGCCTCGGTCAGCCGCTGGCGGGTGTCCGCCTCGACGGAGGCGTCCACCACCGGATACCGGTGCACGTGGATGAAGCCCAACTCGGTCTCGTCGACGTCCTGCACGACGCCCTGGGCGCACAGGTCACCGAGGATGCGGTCGCGCAGGCCGTGCCGCAGGCGCTGCACCCAGGAGGCCGGGGTGTGCGGGGTGTCGGCGGCGATCCGGCCGAGCACCTCGTCGGTGACCGGCTCGCCGGTGGGCGTCGGGTCGACGACGGTCAGGTTTCCGTCGGCGTACGCGATCCGGCCGGCCAGTGCCAGCTCGACCAGCACCGCGGCCGCCATGCCCAGGTCCAGGCTGATCCGCGGCATGGTCGCCTTGCCGGTCGAGTCGTCGTAGGCGAGGAGCAGCAGCTCCTCGGCGAGCGCAACACCAGTCATGGCCCGAGACGGTAGCGGGTCCGCGCACCACCGCGCGCGGACCCGCCGTCACCCGGACCTACCGGGTGGAAGATCAGAACCGGGGCATGCCGCCGAACTGGCGGTCACCGGCGTCACCGAGCCCGGGAACGATGAACATGCTGTCGTTCAGGCCCTCGTCGATCGAGGCGGTGACCAGGCGCAACGGCAGACCGGAGCGCTCCAGCCGCTCGATGCCGACCGGCGCGGCGAGCACGCAGACGACTGTCATGTCGGTGCAGCCCCGATCGGCCAGCAGCCGGCACGAGTGCTCCAGCGAGCCGCCGGTCGCCAGCATCGGGTCGAGCACCAGCACCGGCAGGCCGGCGAGGTCCCGGGGCAGCGACTCCATGTAGGCGCGCGGCTCGTAGGTCTCCTCGTCGCGGGCCAGGCCGACGAAGCCCATCGACGACTCGGGCAGCAGGCCGAGCGCGGCGTCCGCCATGCCGAGGCCGGCCCGCAGCACCGGCACCAGCAGCGGCGGGTTCGCCAGCCGGGTGCCCTCGGTGCCGGTGACCGGCGTCTGCACCGGGTACCGCTCGACGGGGAAGGTGCGCGCCGCCTCGTACACCAGCATGGTGGTCAGTTCGTGCAGCGCCGCCCGGAACGTCGAGGAATCGGTGCGCGCGTCCCGCATGGCGGTCAGCCGGGACTGGGCCAGCGGGTGGTCAATGACGTGTACGTCCACGATCGCTCAACCTACCCGGCCGGTCGACGTGCCGGTGGGGGTGCGGTCGGACCGGCGACGCCGCTCACGTCGGGCCCACCGTGACCAAGATCACTCAGCGGTTCCGTGCGTAGACTTCTCGGCATGACGGCGACAACGACGTCGGCCCGGTCGGACCTCTCCGAGCTGGGACGATCCGAGACCGCTCTGCGGACCTTCCTGCACGGCCTGCCCGGCGTGGACCAGGTCGGCGCGGAGCAGCGGGCGGCGCAGCTCGGCACCCGCTCCATCAAGACCACCGCCAAGGCCCAGGCGATCGACCTGGCGATCCGGATGGTCGACCTGACCACCCTGGAAGGGGCGGACACGCCCGGCAAGGTGCGCGCGCTGGCCGCGAAGGCGCTGCGCCCCGACCCGGCCGACCCGTCCTGCCCGCACGTCGGCGCGGTCTGCGTCTACCCCGCGATGGTCCCGTACGTGGCCGAGGTGCTGGGCGGATCCGGTGTCCACCTCGCGAGCGTGGCGACGGCGTTCCCGTCGGGTCAGGCGCCGCTGGAGATCAAGCTGGCCGACACCCGGGCCGCCGTCGCGGCCGGCGCCGACGAGATCGACATGGTGATCAACCGGGGCGCGTTCCTGGCCGGCCGTTACAAGGAGGTCTACGACGAGATCGTGGCCACCAAGGAGGCCTGCGGTGACGCCCACCTCAAGGTGATCCTGGAGACCGGCGAGCTGGCCACGTACGACAACGTGCGCCGTGCCTCCTGGCTGGCCATGCTGGCCGGCGGCGACTTCATCAAGACCTCCACCGGCAAGGTCCCCGTCGCGGCGACGCTGCCGGTGACGCTGGTGATGCTGGAGGCGGTCCGCGACTTCCGCGCGGCGACCGGGCGGCAGGTCGGCGTGAAGCCGGCCGGTGGCATCAAGACCACCAAGGACGCCATCAAGTACCTGGTGATGGTCAACGAGACCGTCGGCCCGGACTGGCTCGACCCGGACTGGTTCCGCTTCGGCGCGTCCAGCCTGCTCAACGACCTGCTCATGCAGCGCACCAAGCTGACGACCGGCGTCTACTCCGGTCCCGACTACTTCACCCTGGACTGATAGCCGATGTTCGAATACGCCCCCGCCCCCGAGTCCCGCTCGGTGGTGGACCTCAAGCCCTCGTACGGGCTGTTCATCGACGGCGCGTTCGTCGACCCGACCGACGGCGGCAGCTTCAAGTCGATCAACCCCGCCTCCGAGGAGGTGCTGGCCGAGATCGCCGAGGCCGGCGCCCAGGACGTGGAGCGCGCGGTCCGCGCCGCCCGCACGGCGTACGACAAGGTCTGGGGTCCGATGCCGGGCCGGGACCGGGCGAAGTACCTGTACCGGATCGCCCGGCTCATCCAGGAACGCTCCCGCGAGCTGGCCGTGCTGGAGTCCCTGGACAACGGCAAGCCGATCCGGGAGTCCCGCGACGTCGACCTGCCGCTGGTCGCCGCTCACTTCTTCTACTACGCCGGCTGGGCCGACAAGCTGGAGCACGCCGGCTTCGGGCCGAACCCGCGACCGATCGGCGTGGCCGCCCAGGTCATCCCGTGGAACTTCCCGCTGCTCATGCTGGCCTGGAAGATCGCCCCGGCGCTCGCCGCCGGCAACACCGTGGTGCTCAAGCCCGCCGAGACCACCCCGCTGACCGCGCTGCTGTTCGCCGAGATCTGCCAGCAGGCCGACCTGCCGGCCGGCGTGGTCAACATCGTCACCGGTGCCGGCGACACCGGCCGCGCGCTCGTCGAGCACCCCGGCGTCGACAAGGTCGCCTTCACCGGCTCCACCGAGGTCGGCCGGGCCATCGCCCGGTCCGTCGCCGGCACCAGCAAGAAGCTCACCCTGGAGCTGGGCGGCAAGGCCGCCAACATCGTCTTCGACGACGCCCCCATCGACCAGGCCGTCGAGGGCATCGTCAACGGCATCTTCTTCAACCAGGGGCACGTCTGCTGCGCCGGCTCCCGCCTGCTCGTCCAGGAGAACGTGGCCGACCGCGTGCTGGAGTCGCTCAAGCGGCGGATGGCCCAGCTCCGCGTCGGCGACCCGCTGGACAAGAACACCGACGTCGGCGCGATCAACTCCGCCGCCCAGCTGGAGCGGATCCGCGAGCTGTCCGACGCCGGCTCCGCCGAGGGCGCCGAGCGCTGGTCACCGCCGTGTGAGCTGCCCGAGCAGGGCTTCTGGTTCGCGCCCACCATCTTCACCGGCGTCACCCAGGCCCACCGGATCGCCCGCGAGGAGATCTTCGGACCGGTGCTGTCGGTGCTCACCTTCCGCACGCCGGCCGAGGCCGTCGAGAAGGCCAACAACACGCCGTACGGGCTGTCGGCAGGCATCTGGACCGACAAGGGCTCCCGCATCCTGTGGATGGCCGACCGGCTGCGCGCCGGTGTGGTCTGGGCCAACACGTTCAACAAGTTCGACCCCACCTCGCCGTTCGGTGGCTACAAGGAGTCGGGTTACGGTCGCGAGGGCGGCCGGCACGGGCTGGAGGGGTACCTCAATGTCTGAGCGGGTCGCGGTACGCAAGACGTACAAGCTCTTCATCGGCGGGAAGTTCCCGCGCAGCGAGTCGGGACGGTCGTATCTCGTGCAGTCCTCGAATGTGTCACTGGCCTCCCGCAAGGACGCCCGGGACGCGGTGGTCGCCGCCCGCGCCGCCGTCAAGGGCTGGGCCGGCGCGACCGCGTACAACAGGGGTCAGATCCTCTATCGTGCCGCGGAGATGCTGGAGGGCCGCCGCGAGCAGTTCGTGGCCCTGGGCATCCCCGGCGACGAGGTGGACGCCGCGGTGGACCGCTGGGTCTGGTACGCCGGCTGGGCCGACAAGCTCGCCCAGGTGTACGGCGGCGCCAACCCGGTCGCCGGCCCGTACTTCAACATCTCCGCGCCCGAGCCCACCGGCGTGGTCGCCGTGGTGGCCCCGGAACGCCCGGCGCTGCTCGGCCTGGTCAGCGTGATCGCCCCGGCGATCGTCACCGGCAACACGGTGGTGGTGGCGGCCTCGCCGTCGGAGCCGCTGGCGGCGGTGACGCTGGCCGAGGTGCTGGCGACCTCCGACCTGCCCGGCGGGGTGGTCAACATCCTCACCGGCGCGATCACCGAGACCGCGCCGGCGCTGGCGGCGCACATGGACGTCAACGCGATCGACCTGACCGGGGTCACCGACGCGTCGCTCGCCACCGAACTGGAGGTCAAGGCCGCGGAGAACCTCAAGCGGGTGCTCCGGCCGGCCCCGGCCGGCCACGACTGGTCCGGCGACCCGGGCGTGACCCGGATGACCGCGCTGCTGGAGACCAAGACGGTGTGGCACCCCAAGGGGGTCTAGCTCTGCGGGCCGTGAAGTGCCTGGTGGGGGGCGTGTCGGGCGTTTGCGGGGTGGTTGGTTGGGCAGGCGAGGGGCGCACGAGCACCGACGAACAGGAGTCGACGCATGCGCGCACTGCGACTGCCCAACTGGAAGTCCGAGCCGGAGATCGTGGAGGTCGACCAACCGGAGCCCGGCCCGGGTGAGGTCGTGATCAAGGTCGGGGGCGCGGGCGCCTGCCACTCCGACCTGCACCTCATGGACGAATTCGAGGCGGGGGCGGTGCCCTGGAACCCGCCGTTCACCCTCGGGCACGAGAACGCCGGCTGGGTGCACGCCCTGGGTGCGGGCGTCACCGGGCTGGAGATCGGTCAACCGGTGGCGGTCTACGGCCCCTGGGGTTGCGGCATCTGCGCCCGCTGCCGAGTGGGCGCCGACAACTACTGCGAGAACCCGGCCGGGGCGCCCGTCCCCGGGGGCGGTGGCGGCCTGGGACTCGACGGGGGGATGGCCGACTACCTGCTCGTTCCGGCCGCCCGACACGTCGTACCGCTGCCCGACGGCCTCGACCCGGCGGCCGCCGCCCCGCTGACCGACGCCGGGCTGACCCCGTACCACGCGGTCCGCCGGTCCTGGCCGAAGCTCGCACCCGAGAACACGGCAGTGGTCATCGGCGTCGGTGGTCTGGGGCACGTGGGCGTGCAGATCCTCAAGGCCACCACCGCGGCCCGGGTGATCGCCGTGGACACCCGCGAGGAGGCCCTCAAGCTGGCCGAGGAGTGCGGCGCGGACCTGACCGTACGCTCCGGCGAGGGCGCGGCGGACGAGATCAGGGGCGCGACCGGCGGTCGTGGCGCGGACGTGGTGCTGGACTTCGTCGGCGCCGACCCCACCCTGAAGCTCGGCGCGGCGGTCGTCCGGACCGTCGGGGACCTGACCGTCGTGGGCCTCGGCGGCGGCACCCTGCCGGTCTCGTTCTTCGCCGTCCCCTACGAGGCCAGCATCCAGACCACCTACTGGGGCAGCCGTCCCGAACTCGGCGAGGTGCTGGAACTGGGCGCGCGTGGGCTGGTACGACCCAAGATCACCACATTCGGCCTCGACCAGGCCATGGACGCGTACCGCCGGATGCGGGACGGGACGCTGGAGGGTCGCGCGGTCATCGTTCCGTGATCAGGAACGCGGGCCGGCCGTGCCACCGGCCGGCCCACCGCAGGGTCTACTACCGGGGGTAGGATTGACGGGTGACTCGGTTGGGCGATCTTGAGCGTGCGGTGATGGACGTGCTGTGGGACGTGGTCCCGGGCACGTCGGACGGGGTGACCGTGCGCGAGGTGGCCGACGCGCTCGACGGTCGCGAGCTGGCGTACACGACGGTGATGACCGTCCTCGACCGGCTCGCCGGCAAGGGCATGGTGCAGCGGGAACGGGAAGGTCGCGCCTGGCGGTACCGGCCGGCGGCCAGCCGTGAGGCGCACATCGCCCAGCTCATGCTCGACGCCCTCGACCTGGGCGGCAGCCGCGACGCCGCGCTGGTGCGCTTCGCCCGCTCGGTGACCGGCACCGAGGCCGAGGTGCTGCGGGCCGCCCTGGGCAGCGAGGCCGGGCTGGCCGGGCCCGGTTCCGTCGACAGCGACACGGGCGGGGCCGACGCCCTGACCGACCGGGTGGATCCGCCGGCGGGCCGACGGCCGGCCGGCGAGGCAGCGGAGCGGTAGGGCACGCGCCATGGCCTACGCCGTGCACTTCGCCGCCACCATGCTGGCCTGCTATCTGACCGCGCAGGTGCTGGCCCGTTCCACCTGGACGTGGCGCAGCCCGCGGGTGGCGATCATCTGCTGGCAGGCCGTCGGGCTGGCGTTGGGCCTCTCCGCGATGGGCCTGCCGATGGCCCTCGGGCTGAGCGCCTACGACCTGCCGACCGGCAGCGCCCTGCTCGCCCTGACCACCGACCTCGTCCACGGCAATCTGCCGATCGGTGAGACCGCGGTGCACCTCGGCAGCGTGGGAGTGGGCTTCGGCATCGGAGCGGTGCTCGTCACCACCACCGTCCGCAGCATCCACGGGACCATCCGCGCCCAGCGCCGACACCGGGACCTGCTGACCCTGGTGGCCCGGGACGACCCGGCCGCCCCCGGGGCGCTCGTCCTGGACCATCCGAGCGCCGCCGCGTACTGCCTGCCCGGGGTGAAGCCGCAGGTGGTGGTCAGCGCGGGCACGTTGAGCCTGCTGGACCGCGCCGAACTGGCCGCCGTGCTCTCCCACGAGCGCGCGCACGCCCACGAGCGACACGATCTGGTGCTGCTGCCGTTCACCGCCCTGTGCCGGGCGCTGCCGTGGTTCGGCTGGGTCCGTGACGCACACGAGCGGGTCGCCCTGCTGGTCGAGATGCGCGCCGACGACAAGGCCCGCGAGCTGCACGCCGAGGCTCCGCTGGCGGGCGCGCTGCGCCGCTTCGCCGCCGCCGGGCACCGGGTCACCCCGGCCGGCGCCCTGGGCCTGGGCGACCGCGACCTGGACGTACGCGTCCAGCGCCTGCTGGTCGCCGATCGGCCGCCCCGCGCCCTCGGGGCCACGGCCCTCGCGGTGGCCACCACCCTGGTCGCCCTCCCGATCACGCTCTTTCTGAGCTGACGCCCGAGCCCCACGCTCTCGCACGTCCCCGGCGCGCGCCACCCGCTGGCGCGCGCCTCCCACCCGCCCCGGCGCGGTGGAGCGCGATCATCTCCCGGATCCCCTTACTACTACGGCCCGTCGTAGAATTTCCTACGACGGGCCGTAGTAGTAGGTACATGTAGGCAAGCTACGTGTAGGGTTGCTACGACAAGGGAGACAACAGCTAGGGAGAGCCGGCCATGGACACGCTGCTCCTCGCCCGCCTGCAGTTCGCCACCACCACGTCGATCCACTTCCTGTTCGTGGTCGTCACGCTCGGGCTGGTCACGCTGCTGGTCGGCATGCAGACCGCATGGGTGCTCACCGGCAACGCGAAGTGGGAGCGGCTGACCCGGTTCTGGGGCCAGCTCTACGTGATCAACTACGTGCTCGGCATCGCCACGGGCATCGTGATGGAGTTCCAGTTCGGGCTGAACTGGAGCGGCCTGTCGCGTTACGTCGGCAACGTCTTCGGTGCGCCGCTGGCGATCGAGACGCTTGTGGCGTTCTTCCTGGAGTCCACGTTCCTCGGGATGTGGATCTTCGGTTGGCACCGACTCCGCAAGGGCGTCCACCTCGCGCTGCTGTGGGGCGTGGCGCTCACCGCGTACGCCTCGGCGTTCTGGATCATGGTGGCCAACTCCTGGCTGCAACACCCGGTCGGGTACGAGGTCCGCGACGGCATCGCCCACCTCACCGACTTCGGCGCGCTGCTCACCAACCCCAGCCTCGGCATGGCGTTCGGGCACGTGGTCTCCGCCGCGCTCCTGGTCGGCGGGATGCTGATGGCGGCCGTCAGCGCCTGGCACCTGATCCGGCGTACGCCCGACTTCGCGCTCTTTCGCACCTCGCTGCGGATCGGCCTGGTCACGGCGGCACTGGCGATCACGATGGTGCAGGGCTTCGGCTTCGCCCAGTTCGGCCCGGTCGGCGAGGTGCAGCCGACCAAGTTCGGCCAGGGGCCGGAGGCCCAGGCCGTGATCGCCGACTGGACCACCCGGTTCGGGCCGGGCGACTACACCCCGCCGGTGCTGGCCAGTGTCGGGCTGGGCTTCATGATCCTCATCGGCTTCACCCTCGGCTGCGTGTGGTTGCTGCTGCCTCTGCTCTACCGGGACTGGATCATCCGGCTGCGCTTCCCCCTCTGGCTCATCCTGCTCGCCGTGCCGTTGCCGTTCATCGCGGTGATCCTCGGCTGGATCGCCCGCGAGGTCGGCCGCCAGCCCTGGGTGGCGTACGGGCTGCTCCCCACCGGGCAGGCGGTCTCCCCCGTCGGCACGCCGGTGATGCTCGCCTCGTTGATCGGCTTCAGCCTGCTGCTGGGCACCCTCGCCGTCACCAACTGGGTGCTGCTCGCCCGGCACGCGGGCCGTGGCGCGGCCGATCCGGCTCTCGGCCGCCCACCGGCGGCGCCCGGTGAGCCGGCCCACCCCGAACCCGCCCTCGCCTGAGCGACTGAGGAGACTCACCGTGGATCTCGCCTGGTACGCCCTTCTCGGCCTCTTCTTCGCCTCCTACCTCGTGCTCGCCGGCTACGACTACGGCGTCGGGTTGCTGCTCGCCCGGGGCGGCGCCCCGGCCGGGCGGCGGGCCGCGCTCACCGCTCTCGGCCCGTTCTTCCTCGGCAACGAGGTCTGGCTGGTCGCCGCCGTGGGCATCCTGTTCGGCGCCTTCCCGGTGCTGGAGGGTGAGCTGCTCGCCGGCTGCTACCCGGCGGTCGCCGGTGCCCTGGTCGGCGTCGTCCTGGTCACCGCCGGGGTGCAACTGCGCAGCCGGCCGGGCGACGAGCGGGTCCGCGCCCGCTGGGACCGGGTCATCGTGGTCGGCAGCGCGCTCGCCGCGCTGGGCTGGGGCGTGGTGCTGGCCGCGCTGTTGCAGGGCGTGCCCCGCCAGGCCGACGGGCACGTCGCCGGGGTGTCGCACCTGGCGACCCCGTTCGCGGCGACCGCCGGGCTGACCATGGTCGCCCTGGTCGCGGTGCACGGTGCGACATTCCTCACGCTGCGACTGCCGGCCGACGCCGCCGACGCGGCCGGCCGCGCGGCCCGCCGCCTGGTGCCGGTGGCGCTCTGCGCGGTCGTCGTGGCCACCGTCGTGGGCGTGCTCTCCTCCCGGGTACGCGACGCCGTCGGGCGACCGGCGGTGGCCGTACTCCTGCCGGTGTTGCTGGTGGTGGCGCTGCTGGCGGCCCGCGCGGCGCTGGCACGGCGGCGGCCGGGGTGGGCCCTGATCGCCACCGGCGCGGCAATGGCGCTGCCCGTGGCGCTGGTCGGCGCGGCTCTCTGGCCCTACGTGCTGGTGTCCACGACCGACCCGGGCGCCTCGCTGACGGTGGCCGACGCCGCCGCCAGCACGCCGACGCTGCGGCTGCTCGGCTGGGTGGCGCTACCGCTGCTGCCGGCCCTACTAGGCTTCCAGGCGATGTGCTGGTGGGTTTTCCGGGGACGGACCGACGGCAGGGCACCGGTGTACTGGTGAACCGCCGTCCCTTCGACCCGCGTCTGCTGCGTCGGGTCCCTGCGGCCCGGCGCGATCTCGCCGTGCTCGCGCTCCTCGGCGTGCTCGCCGCCGCGTTGATCGTCGCGCAGGCCACCGCGCTGGCGGCGGTGCTGGCCACCGCCTTCGACGGGCGGTTGAACCGGCCGGCGCTGGCGGGTCTCGTGGTCGCGGTCGCCGCCCGGTCGGCGCTGGTCTGGGCACAGGGCACGGTCTCCGCGCGGGTCGCCGCCACGGTCAAGGCCACGCTGCGGGCCGACCTGCTCGGCGCGGTGGGGCGGCACGGGCCGGGCTGGGTGGCGGGGCAACGGGCCGGCGAGCTGGCCACCCTGACCGGGCGTGGGCTGGACGCGCTGGACGCCTACTTCACCGGATACCTGCCGCAGTTGGTGCTCAGCGTGACGGTGCCCGTGGCCGTGCTGGCCCGGATCGTCGTCGCCGACTGGGGCTCCGCGCTGATCATCGCGTTGACGCTGCCGCTGATCCCGGTCTTCGGCGCGCTGCTCGGCTGGCAGGCGCAGGCCGCCACCGAGCGGCAGTGGCGCCGGCTGGCCCTGCTGGGCGGGCACTTCCTGGACATGGTGGCCGGGCTCCCCACCCTGCGCGCCTTCGGCCGGGCCCGCGCGCAGACCGAGGTGGTCCGCCGGATGGCCGACGGGCACCGGGTCGCCACCATGAAGACACTGCGGATCGCGTTCCTCTCCGCGCTGGTGCTGGAGCTGGTCGCCACCCTGTCGGTGGCCCTGGTCGCGGTGCCGGTCGGCATCCGGCTGCTCGGCGGAGGGCTGACCCTGCACACCGCGCTGCTGGTGCTGCTGCTCACCCCCGAGGCGTACCTGCCGCTGCGGGCCGCCGGCAGCCGCTTCCACGCCAGCATGGAGGGGCTCACCGCGCTGGACGAGGCGCTCACCGTCTCGGCCGCGCCCGCCACCCCCCGCGCCGCCGAGGGCGCGACCACCCCGGACGGTCGCGGTGAGATCCGGTTCGAGGCCGTGACAGTGGCGTACGAGCGGACCACCGCGCTGCGCGACGTCACACTGACCATCCGGCCCGGCGAACGGATCGCCATCATCGGGCCCAGCGGCGCCGGCAAGAGCACCCTGCTCGGTCTGCTGCTCGGCTTCGTGACCCCGACCAGCGGCCGGATCACGGTCGACGGCGTCGACCTCGCCACCGCCGACCCGGACGCCTGGCGTCGGCAGCTCGCCTGGGTGCCGCAGCGCGCCCACCTCTTCGCCACCTCGCTGGCCGACAACATCCAGCTCGGCGCACCCGACACCCCGCCCGAGGCGCTCGCCGCCGCGGTCCACGACGCGGCCCTCGACGACGTGGTGGCCGCCCTGCCCGACGGACTGACCACGCTGCTCGGCGAGCGCGGGCACGGCCTGTCCAGCGGCCAGCGGCAGCGCGTCGCACTGGCCCGGGCGTTCCTGCGCGACGCCCCGGTGGTGCTGCTCGACGAGCCCACGGCACGGCTGGACACGGCCGCCGAAGCGGTGGTGCTCGACGCCACCCGGCGGCTGGTCGCCGGACGGACGGCGCTGCTGGTGGCGCACCGTCCGGCGCTGCTGACCGACGCCGACCGGGTCCTGCGCATCGAGGACGGCCGGGTCACCGAGCTGACGCCCGAACCGACGTCGAAGGCGACACGATGAGCGCGGAACACGGACCGGAGGTCGGGGCCGGCGTGGCATCGGCCGGGCGGGTCGGCGCCGAGCGCGCGGTGCTGCGGCTGGCCCGCCCGTACCTGGGCCGGCTGGCCGGCGCCGGGCTGCTCGCCGCCGCCACCGAGTTCGCCGGGCTCGCCCTGATGGCCACCGCGACGTGGCTGCTGATGAGCGCCGCCGGGCGGCCTCCGCTGGACCGGCTCACCGTGGCGATCGTCGCGGTCCGGGCCCTCGCCATCAGCCGTGGCGTGTTCCGCTACACCGAACGGCTCGCCGGGCACGACGCGGTCCTCCGCATGATCACCGACGTACGGGCCCGGGTCTTCGCCACCCTCACGGCCCGCCGCGACACCCGACACCGCTCGGGGGACGTCCTGAGCCGGCTCGTCTCCGACGTCGAGGCGGTCCAGGATCTGCTGCTGCGGGTGCTGGTGCCCGGCGCGGCGGCGGCACTGGTCGGGGTGCTGGCGGTGGCCACTGCGGCGCTGATCTCACCACCGGCCGCCGGTGTGCTCGCGCTCGGGCTGGTGGTCGCCGCCGTGGCGCTGCCGGCGCTGGCCACAGCCGTCACCCGGCGCAGCGCCGCCGAGGTGGCGCCGCTGCGCGGCGCGCTGGCCACCGACGCCGTCGACCTCACCCACGGCGCCGCCGACCTGGCCGCGTTCGGGGCGACCGACGCCGCGCTGCGCGTCGCCGAACAGCGGGCCGGCCGGCTCGCCCGCCTGGAACGCCGGCTGGCCGCCACCGGCTTCGCGGTGGACGCCGCGGGGGTGTTGACAGCCGGACTGACCGCCGCCGCTGTGGTGCTTGTCGCGCTGGCCTCCGACGTGCCGGGCGTCCTGGTCGGAGTGCTGGCCGTCGGCACCCTGGCCGCCGTGGAGGTGGCGCTGGCCCTCGTCTCGGCCGCCCGGCAGTGGACCCAGCTGCGGCCCGGCCTGGCCCGGGTGGCGGCCCTCCTCGACGTCGAGGAGCCCACCGCCACGCCCGCTCCCCCGGCGACCGACCTGGCCGAGCCGCACGACCTGCGCTTCGTCGAGGTGAGCGTGCGGTACCGGACCGGCGCCGCACCCGCGCTGGACGGGGTGAGCCTGGACCTGCCCGCCGGCCGGCGCATCGCAGTCGTCGGCCCGAGCGGCGCCGGCAAGAGCACCCTGGCCGCCGTGCTGACCGGTGCGGTCCGGCCCACCTCCGGCCACGTCACCCTGGCCGGGCGCGACCTGGGGACGTACGCCGAGGAGGACCTGCCCCGCAGCGTCGGCGGGCTGCTCGCCGAGGCGTACGTCTTTCATGCCACGGTCCGGGAGAACCTGCTGCTCGGGCGGGCCGGGGCCGACGAGGACGAGTTGACCGCGGCCGTGCGGGCCGCCGGCCTGCTCGACTGGGTACGCGCCCAGCCGGCCGGCTGGGACACCCTGGTCGGCGAGGAGGGCGGCCAGCTCTCCGGCGGCCAGCGGCAACGGCTCGCGCTCGCCCGGGCCCTGCTCGCCGCGCCGCCGGTGCTGGTGCTCGACGAGCCCACCGAGGGGCTGGACCCGACGGCCGCCGACGCGGTGCTCGCCTCCGCCCTCGCCGCCACCCCCGCCGGGCACTCGGTCCTGCTGATCAGTCACCGGCTCAGCGGGCTGGCCGACCTCGACGAGATCGTCGTCCTCGACGGCGGCCGGGTGATCCAGCGCGGCCGGCACGCCGAGTTGGTCGCGACCCCCGGCTGGTACCGGGACCAGTGGCTTCTCCAGGCGGCAGCCGAGCGCGGATACCTGGCCCTCGCTCCCTGACCCGCTTCGGGGACGGACCAGGGTTCTCCCCGACGTGGAGGCGCTCGCCTCCGTGGCAGGGTGGTGCCATGCGGCATGCTGACGACTTCCTGGTCGAGGAGCACCTGCGGGCGCTGGCTTCCCGGTTGCAGGGGCCGGCGCGGTTGAAGTCCGACCTGCTCACCGAGGCGCGGCACGACCTGCAGGACTCCGTCGACGCGTACCGCGAGAGCGGTGTGCCACCCACGGAGGCGCAGCTGCGGGCGGTGGCCGAGTTCGGCTCACCGGCGCAGCTGCTGCCCTCCTGGCAGGCGGAGCTGGCGGTGGCCGCCCTGCGCGGCCTGTCCCTGCGGATGCTGGCCGTGGCCGGGATCCTGGTGGCCGCCGGCGACCTGACGTGGCGCGGGTCGAGCTGGAGCGCGGGTCCGCCGCCGCCGGCGCTCTACCGGCTGCTCTCCGCCTCGGTCGACTGGATCTGGCTCGGCGCGCTGCTGCTGGCCGTGACCGGCCTGCTGGTCGTGCGGGCGAGCGCCCGGTCCGCACGACCGGGCCTGGCGGCGGCGCAGCGCGCGGTGGGCGCCGCCCTGATCGGCACGCTGGTCCTCGGCATCCTGGCCGGCGGGGCACTCTTCGCCTGGTCGATCGATATGTGGGACGCGGCGCTGACGTGGCCACCGATGATCGTCGGCATGGTCGTGATGGGCGCGGCGCACTTCTCGCTGACCCGCGCCGCGCGCGGCTGGCTGCGGGCCGCCGCCGGCTGACGGCCGCCGACGCCCTGGCCCACCCCCGGGCGGCTCAGGCGGGGGTGACGGGCGGGCTGCCGGGATCGAGGAAACGGCCGACAGTCACGCGGAACTCCTGCCATCCGGCGCGCTCGCCCGCCAGCGCACGGCGGCCGGAGTCGGTGAGCTGGTACGTCCGCCGCTCGCGACCGTTGACAGTGCTCCAGGTGCTCGCCACGTGACCCGCGCGTTCCAGCCGGCGCAGCGCCGGATAGATCGTGCCGGTGGGCAGGTCGAGACTGCCGTCACTGCGCGCCCGCAGGGACTCGATGATGGCGTACCCGTGCAGCGCGCCCTGTTCGAGAACGGCGAGCAGAAGGGCGTCGAGGTGGCCGTGCAGCGCCTGGGCCTTCATGCGTAGCTACGCTACTTGTCGAACGCCCGGATCGCCACCGTCACGCACGCGCAGGCCCGACAGGTTTCTCGGCCGGCCAACGGGGTGCGGGCTCCGGGCTTCCCGAGCCGCCGACTAGGGTATGTGCCCAGAGTCACTCGCCGGTCGGAGACGCCGGCGGGTGGGCAACCCGAAGCACACGGAGGTCAGCGTGGCCCGCCAGTCGCCCCAACGGCCCGACGCCGACGAGCCCGAGCTCGACGACACCACCGACCCGGCCGAGCCAGACGAGGCCGACGAGGCCGACGACACCCCCCGCGCGTCGGCCGACCGGTCGCTCTGGGACGAGCTGCGGATCGACCCGGTGGAGATCGCCCTGCCCGCCGGCACCGGTTTCACGCTGCGGGCGTACCGGCCGGCGGGGTCACTGACCCCTACCGACGTGACCGAGCGCGACCAGGACGACCCGTTCCTCGCCCGCCGCCAGGTGATCGAGGAGGAGGACGACGAGACCGTCGTCATCCTCGACGAGGAGCTGGCCGAGGAGTTCGCCGACAGCGACGAGGACGAGTCGTCCCGCCGTCGCCGCGACAGCGCCACGGACGCCGACGCGACCGCCGAGGACGACGAGACCGAAGCCGAGGCCGAGGACGTCGCCGACGAGGCGGACGACGAGGAGGTGCCGGTCTTCCTCAGCCACCGCGGCAAGCTGCTGCTGTTCAAGACCCCCGAATCGCTTGTCAGTTTCATCCGCTCCGGCGCACCCAACGATCTGTCCCAACTGGACAGCTGGAATGAATTGTCCGAACGGGTGGAGCCGGCCGACATCGCGCCGCTCGACGAGGACACCTACGAACTCGACCTCGTCGTGGAGAACCTGCGCGGCGGTCACGACAGCTGGGATTCGACCCTGCTGATCGAGGCCGGCGAGGTCGCCCGCGACCTGTCGTACGCGTTGCGCCTGCCTGCGGTACTGGACATGCTCTCCGCCGGCTCCAGCCTCGACAACCTGGACGAGGCGCTGCGGGCCACGGCCAACGGCGGGATCGGCGCCTTCATGGGCCGGCGACGGTTGAAGAAGATCGGGGCACAGACCGCGAGTTTGGGTTGGCGCACCATTGTCGGCAAGATCTCTGCGGTGGTGGACTGGCGCGACTGACCCGTACCGGGGAGCATCAGTTGCTGGCAGTAGGAAGACCTGTCCCGGGAGGAGGACGACGCCGTGGCGCTCGTGCGCGTGTACTGCGGTCTGGCCTCGGCGGATCCGGCTGACCGACCGGCCTCGGCCGGTTCGACGCTGACGTCCGCTGTGGTCGACGACGCAGGCCGTCTGCTGCATGTCTGCGAGATCGGCGACGACGCGGCTGGTTACGCCCAGCTCGTCGCCCTGCTCGTGGAGCGGTCGGGCGGGCCGAGCGGTGCGGCCATCGCCGCCGACAGCGACGACCACACGGTCACCTCGCTGTTGAGCGCGGCGGGTCGGCCCCTGGCGATCGCCGACGACGACTCGGTGGACGACTTCGCCGAGCGGTTCGCCGACGACGACTCTCTGGAGGAGATGCAGTCACCCCCGGCCGAGCGTCGGGCCGTCGGTCTGGCCCGCGCGTTGCAGGCCGGTGCGCTCTCCGCCGTCACGCTGCCGGCTCCCCGGGACCTCGCCGGCTACAAGCAGGTGCTCGCCGCACACGCCGCCCTGGCCAGCGGCCGGCACTCCGCCGCCGTGGCGCTGCGCGAGGTGCTGCGGGAGCTCTACCCGGCGGCGCTGCGCGCCTATCCGGATCCGGCCGAGCCGGTGTCCCTGGCAGTGCTGGACGCGCTGCCCGAGCCGGGCATGCTCGGCGGCACCATCGCCCGTGGCCGTGAGGTGTCAGTCGCCGCGGACGCCATCGCCGCGCATCTCGCGGCGGACGGGGTCGCCGACGCCGAGGAGATCAACGAGGCGGTCACCGCGCTGCGGGTCGCCATCTCGGAGACACCCCGCCGCGCCGCCGTCAACCGGGCACTCACCTCCGCCGTGGCCGAGACCGTCCGGCAGGCCGTCGCCTCCGTACGGGCCTGCGACGCCGGCTGCGAGGCCCTCGTCAGCGCGCTCAGCGCGCGGGTCAGCACGCCCGCCCCGGCCCCCGGCCGACGGGCCGCCGCCCGTCGTGGCGAGTCGGTCGGCGAGCTGACCGGCCTCGCCGGCATGCGCACGGTCCGGCCGACGCCGGCCGCC
>NZ_MUZA01000041.1 GCF_021442385.1 Micromonospora sp. MH99 | reverse complement strand
TACCGCGACAACGGCACCACCGTCACCATCGCCGACTCCGCCGACCCCAACACCGCCTCCTACCAGGTCACCGTCGAACACCTCGCCGACTGGATCGCCACCCGCGGCTACGCCACCAGCTGACCGTCGCACCAACGCACACCGAAAGGGCCGGACCCCGATCGTGGGGTCCGGCCCTTTCGGCATGCCCGGGGTCATTCGGCCGCGAAGCGCGCCTCCGCCCCGCGCCGAACGGCCCGGTTCCTCAGCCCACTTGCCCAGGACGTGAGCAGATCTTGGACAGTTTCCGTTAGCAGCTAACGGAAACTGTCCAAGATCTGCGGCGTTACGGTTGGACGACCGAGCCGACCCGCGGCGGCGCGGGTAGGGAAAGTCCCCCTTGGGCATCGGAGCCACATCAGCGCCGGCGTCGGCACGCACGACCGGCAGCTCGCGGCGCATGGCCCGACCGGGGCTTCGGTAGGCCACCGGCGGCCACGGCCCAGCCCGTGCGACGCAGCCCGTGCGGCCCAACCGGTAGGCCACTCGCGGCCACGGCGCAGCCCGTGCGGTCCAGCCCCCATGCGGCCCAGCCCATGCGGCCCAGCCGGTAGGCCACTCGCGGCCACGGCGCAGCCCGTACCGCCCAGCCCGCGCCGCCCAGCCGGTGCGGGTTAGCCGGTGCGGGTCAGCCGCCGGAGTCGTCCATCTCGGCGCCCTCGGGGACGGTGTCGTCGTCGCGGCTGGCCAGCCAGCCGTCCGGGAGGGAGACCTTGCCCGGCGAGTTGGTACGCCCGCGCGGCTGACCCAGGGCGGCCACCGGGAACGGCTCGGTCGGGTCGAGCTTGCCGAGCAGGTCGTCGAGTTGGGCGAGGCTCTCGATCATCGCCAGCGAACGGCGCAGCTCGCCGCCCACGGGGAAGCCCTTCAGGTACCAGGCGACGTGCTTGCGGAAGTCGGTGCAGCCGTCGCGCTCACCCCGCGCGGGGTTGCGGGCGCCGGCCACGAACTGGTCGACGAGCAGCTCGGCGTGCCGGCGCATGGTCACCGCCACCTCGCCGAGGGTGGGCAGACGCCGTTCGGGCCGGCCGGTGAAGGCGGCCTCCAGGTCGGCGAAGAGCCACGGCCGGCCGAGGCAGCCCCGACCGATCACCACGCCGTCGACCCCGGTGTGCGCGACCATCCGGAGCGCGTCGTCGGCCTCCCAGATGTCGCCGTTGCCGAGGACCGGCACGTCGAGGGCCTGCTTCAGGGTGGCGATCGCGTCCCAGTCGGCGGTGCCCGAGTAGCGCTGCGCGGCCGTACGCCCGTGCAGGGCCACCGCGGCGACGCCGGCGTCCTGGGCGGCGAGCCCCGCTTCGACGTACGTCAGGTGGTCGTCATCGATGCCCTTGCGCATCTTCACGGTGACCGGCACCCCGGAGGGTGCGGCGGCATCCACCGCGGCCCGCACCAGGCGGGCGAAGAGCCGGCGTCGCCACGGGAGCGCCGCTCCGCCGCCCCGCCGGGTGACCTTGGGGACCGGGCAGCCGAAGTTGAGGTCGATGTGGTCGGCCAGGTTGCGCTCGACGACGAGCCGCACGGCGGCGGCGGTGACCTCCGGGTCGGTGCCGTAGAGCTGGAGGCTGCGCGGCTGCTCGTCGTCGCCGAACGCGATCATGCGGAGCGTCTTCGGGTTGCGCTCGACAAGCGCACGGGTCGTGATCATCTCGCAGACGTAGATGCCGCCGCCCTGCTCGCGGCAGAGCCGGCGGAACCCGACGTTCGTGATGCCGGCCATCGGCGCGAGCACCACCGGCGGCGACACCTGGTACGGCCCGAGGGCCAACGGGCGCAGCACGGGAACGGTCGAGGCGGTCACCGCACAAGTGTACGGGGCCCCGACCGGCGCTTTCCGCGTCGGCCGGGGCCCCGTACCCACCGTCTCAGCAGCCGGGGAGGCGCTCGATCAGGTAGCGCTCGACCTGGTCCAGCGAGACGCGCTCCTGGCCCATGGTGTCCCGGTTCCGCACCGTCACGGCGTTGTCGTCAAGCGTGTCGAAGTCGACTGTCACGCAGAACGGGGTGCCGATCTCGTCCTGCCGGCGGTAGCGGCGGCCGATCGCCTGCGAGTCGTCGAACTCGACCACCCAGCGCTTGCGCAGCAGCGCGGCGAGGTCCTTGGCCTTGGGCGACAGTGCCTCGTTACGCGACAGCGGCAGCACTGCCACCTTCACCGGGGCGAGCCGCGGGTCGAACCGCATCACCGTGCGCTTGTCCACGCCGCCCTTGGTGTTCGGCGCCTCGTCCTCGTCGTACGCCTCCAGCAGGAAGGCGAGCACCGCGCGGGTCAGACCGGCGGCCGGCTCGATGACGTACGGCATCCAGCGCTCGCCCTTGGTCTGGTCGAAGTACGACAGGTCGACGCCGGAGTGCTTGCTGTGCGTGGAGAGGTCGAAGTCGGTGCGGTTGGCGACACCCTCCAGCTCGGCGAACTCGGTGCCGCCGAACTGGAAGCGGTACTCGATGTCGACGGTGCGCTTCGAGTAGTGCGAGAGCTTCTCGGCAGGGTGCTCGTACAGGCGCAGGTTGTCCGCCGAGAGCCCGAGGTCGAGGTACCAGTTCCAGCGCTCCTGGAGCCAGTACTCGTGCCACTGTTCGTCGGTGCCCGGCTCGACGAAGAACTCCATCTCCATCTGCTCGAACTCGCGGGTCCGGAAGATGAAGTTGCCCGGGGTGATCTCGTTGCGGAACGACTTGCCGGTCTGCGCGATGCCGAACGGCGGCTTCTTGCGGGCGACCGTCTCGACGTTCTTGTAGTTGACGAAGATGCCCTGGGCGGTCTCCGGGCGCAGGTAGTGCATCCCCTCGTCGCTCTCCACCGGGCCCAGGTACGTCTTCATCAGGCCGTTGAACATTTTCGGCTCGGTGAAGGTGCCCTTGTTGCCGCAGTTGGGGCAGTTGACCTCGGCGAGCGAGGTGGGCGCGTGGCCGTGCTTGGCCTCGTACGCCTCCTCGATGTGGTCGGCCCGGAACCGCTTGTGGCAGAACTGGCACTCGGTGAGCGGGTCGACGAACTCGGCGATGTGGCCGGACGCCTCCCACACCTTGCGGGCCAGGATCACGGCGGAGTCGAGGCCGACGACGTCGTCGCGCTGCTGGACCATGGTCTTCCACCACTGCCGGCGGACGTTCTCCTTCAGCTCCACGCCGAGCGGACCGTAGTCCCACGCCGATCGGGTGCCTCCGTAGATCTCGCTGGAGGGGAAGACGAAGCCTCGGCGCTTGGCGAGGCTGACGACGGCGTCGATACGGTCGGCTGGCATGTTTCCTCCTACGCCGGCTGGCGGTCGGCGGGGGCGAGATGTGGATGGATCGGTCGGTTCGGGCCAACGGTACGACCACCGGCGTCCCGAGCCCAGCAGAATACCGGGGGCGGGTCAGCTCACCCCGCAGACCTCCATGCCGCCGGTCTGACCGTCCTGGCCCAGGCTGACCTGCTGCCGCTCCCGGTCGCCGCCGTCGAGGGTCACGTCGACCGGGACCGTCAGGTTGGTGGTGTCCACCTCACCCACCCGGAACGCGGTGACCTGCGGCTCGGCGGCCGCCCGCCGCTCGAACTCGGGGCGGGACTCGCGCCGCTGCGCGTCGTCGCAGAGCTGGTCGTACGCCCGGCCGTAGTTTCGCTCGACGAGCGCCTGGTAGTAGTCGCCGGTCACCGTGCGGCCCTGCTCGCGTACCGCCTGCACGCCGCTCACGGCCAGGCCGACGACTGCCGTGCCTCCGCCGCCGCAGCAGAGCAGCACGGCGAGGGCGCCGACGCCGAGGCCGATCCAGAGCCGGGTCCGGCGGCCCTCGGTGGGCGGCGCGGCGAACGGCGGAGCCACACCGGGACCGGGCGGCGGGGCGGGTGCGGTCATAGGAGCAGGGTAGTGCCCGACGGCTCAGCGGTAAGGACCAGCGGCCCGATCACTCTCGGCTACCACCACTGCTCCCCCGGGCGCGGCGCTGGCCAGCGCCTCGTACGCGGACGGCTCGTCGACCGACTGGGCGAGCAACGGCACCGCGCTGACCTTGACCTCGAAGGCGCCGAGCGCCCGCCGGTAGGTGCCTACCGACTCCCACTCGGTGAGCAGCGTCCAGTACCGGGGGTCGTCCAGGGCCCGGACCAGTTGGCCGCGCAGGTAGCCGGGGCAGGCGGCCAGCGCGGTGAGGGCGGCGTGCGCCCGTTCGGTGAAGCCGTCGGCGACATCGACGTCGACCACGAACCGGTTGGTCACCAGCACCGGGGGTTCCTCCTCGTAGAGTCTGTGGGATGCAGCGTACGCAGCGCCCCCTGCTGGCCCGGTTGGCCGGGGCGAACCCGACGTCGGTGTTCCTGCTCACCCTGGTGGTGGTGCTGGTGGCGTTCTTCACGCCGGGGGTGGTCGGCGCTCTGCTGACGCTGGCCCTCGCCGCCGCCCTGATCGCCCTGTTGGCGACCACCTGGTCGGTTCAGGCGCCACAGACGCGGCTGATCCGGCTGCTGATGCTGACTCTCCTGATCACGGTGGGCCTGGCGAAGCTGCTCTGACATGCAAGCATGCGTTTTTGACAATCATTGTCGTTACCACGGACAGTTGGGGACATGACCAACCGCACCACGTCCCGCGTCCTGGCCGCCGCGACCGCCCTGCTCGCCCTGGGCGCCGTCGCCGGCTGCTCCACCAGCGGCGCGGCCGGCGCCGATCCCCAACGGGTCGACGTGGTGGCCGCGTTCTACCCACTCCAGTTCCTCGCCGAGCGCATCGGCGGTGACGCCGTCCACGTGACCAACCTGGCCAAGCCGGGCGCCGAGCCGCACGACCTGGAGCTGAGCCCCCGCCAGGTCGGTCAGGTCACCGAGGCCGAGCTGATCGTCTACCTGAAGGGCTTCCAGCCCGCGGTGGACGAGACTGTCGCGCAGGACGACGACGCCCCGGTGTTCGACGTGGCAGGCGTGCAGCCGCTGTTGGACGCGAGCGCCGGCGGCCACAACCACGAGGGCGAGGAGGAGCAGGGCGAGGAGCAGCACGCGCACGCCAAGGACCCGCACGTCTGGCTCGACCCGACCCGGCTCGCCGCCATCGGCGACCAGCTCGCCCAGCGGCTCGGCGAGGTCGACCCCGACCACGCCGCCGACTACACCGCCCGGGCCGCGGCTCTGCGTGCCGATCTGACGGCCCTCGACGGCGAGTTCACCCAGGGCCTCGCGACCTGCCAGCGGCGGGAGATCGTGACCAGCCACACCGCGTTCGGCTACCTGGCCGACCGCTACCGGCTCGAACAGGTCGGCATCACCGGGCTGAGCCCGGACGTCGAGCCCTCGCCGCAGCGGCTCGCCCGGGTCATCGAGGACGCGAAGGCGCACCAGGCCAGCACGATCTTCTTCGAGGCGCTGGTCAGCCCGAAGGTCGCCGAGACCATCGCCGGCCAGGTCGGCGCGAAGACCGCGGTGCTCGACCCGATCGAAGGACTCGCCGCAGGCAGCGGCTCGGACTACCTTTCGGTCATGCGTACCAACCTGCAGACCCTGCGGACGGCGTTGAGCTGCTCGTGAGCACTCCCGTCATCACCGTCGAGCACGGCGCGGTCGGCTACGACGGCCGCCCGGTGCTCCGGGACGTCTCGCTCACCGTGACCGCCGGGGAGGTGGTCGCCGTGCTCGGCGCCAACGGCTCCGGCAAGTCCACGCTGATCCGCGCGATCCTCGGCCTGGTGCCGCTCAGCGCCGGCTCGATCACCCTCTTCGACCGGCCGTTGCGCCAGTTCCGCCAGTGGCAACGCATCGGGTACGTCCCGCAGCGCCTCGGCGCCGGCGGAGGCGTGCCCGCCACCGTCCGCGAGGTGGTGGCGTCCGGCCGACTGGCCCGCCGGGGGATCCTGCGCCCGCCCGGCGCGGCCGACCGGGCCGCCGTCGACGCGGCCCTGCGCGCCGTGGGGCTCGCCGACCGGGCTGCCGACCCGGTGTCCACCCTCTCCGGCGGTCAGCAGCAGCGCACCCTGATCGCCCGTGCGCTGTCCGGCCGGCCGGAGCTGCTGATCCTCGACGAACCCACCGCCGGGGTGGACGCGGCCAGCCAGGAGGCGTTCGCGGGCGCGCTGCGCGACTTCGTCGCCGACGGCGGGACGGTGCTGCTGGTGGCACACGAGTTGGGCCCGCTGCGACCGGTGATCAGCCGGGCGGTAGTCGTCCACCAGGGCGGCGTCTGTCACGACGGTCCGGTTCCGGACCCGGCCGGCCACCACGCGGAGCCCGACCACGACCACGTGCACCCGCACGGTCCCGACGAGCCCGCCGGGCTGTGGAGCAACTGACCATGGAACTCTTCCAGTACCCCTACATGCAGCGCGCCCTGATCGGCGCGCTGGTGATCGGCCTGGCCGCGCCGGCGCTCGGCATCTACCTGGTGCAGCGCCGACTGACGCTGATCGGCGACGGCATCGGCCACGTGGCGTTGACAGGCGTCGGCGCCGGCCTGCTCCTCAACCGCTCGCCGGTGCTGGTGGCGGTGATCGTCGCCACGGTCGGCGCGATCGCCATCGAGGTGGTCCGCGCTCGCGGGCGGACGTCCGGTGACCTGGCCCTGGCGCTGCTCTTCTACGGCGGCATCGCCGGCGGCGTGCTGTTGGTCGGCCTCTCGGACGCGACAAGCGCCAACCTCAACGCCTACCTCTTCGGGTCGCTGCTCTCCACCTCGATGGCCGACCTGATCACCGTCGGAGTGCTCGGCGCGGCGATCCTGATCACCATGATCGTGCTGCGGCCGGCGCTCTTCGCGATCAGCCACGACGAGGAGTACGCCCGCGTGTCCGGCCTGCCGGTACGCACCCTCAACCTGCTGATCGCCGTCACCACCGCGGTCACGGTGACCATCGCGATGCGGGCCGTCGGGGTGCTGCTGATCAGCGCGCTGATGGTGGTTCCGGTGGCCACCGCCCAGCAGGTCACCCGGGGCTTTCGCAGCACGATGACCGCCGCGATGGCGCTCGGGTTCTTCGCCGCCGGGTCCGGCGTCTGGGTGGCGGCCACCGCCGACACCCCGCCCGGCGCCTCGGTGGTGCTGCTGGCGATCGCCTCGTTCCTGGTGGTGGCCGTGGCTGGCGCCGTCTGGCGGGCGGTGCGCCGCCGCACCGCACCGGCCCCCGTACCGGCGCCGGAACCACACGAGGTAGTGCTGCACTGAGCCTGATCGGCGGATGTCGGTGGTATTGGTTACCGTTGCAAGATGACCAGCGCAACAGGCTACGAGGGTTTCGACGGAGCCAGCGAGTTGCTCCGGGCCCTGTCGGCGCCCATCCGGCTGGCCATCGTCAGCGAGCTGGCCGGCGGCGAGCGGTGCGTGCACGAGCTGGTGGAGAAGCTGGGCGCGGCACAGCCGCTGGTGTCCCAGCACCTGCGGGTGCTGCGCGGCGCGGGCGTGGTGCGGGGCTCCCGCCGGGGCCGGGAGATCGCGTACAGCCTCGTCGACGAGCACGTCGCGCACATCGTGGCGGACGCGGTCAGTCACGCCGGGGAGGGATCATGAGCGAGAGCGGCGCGGCGGTGCGCAACACCCGGCAGCGCTCGGCGGTGAGCGCGCTGCTGGGCGAGATGGAGGGCTTCCACAGCGCCCAGGACCTGCACGCGATGCTCCGGCAACGCGGCGAACGGGTCGGCCTCACGACTGTCTACCGCACCCTGCAAGGGCTGGCCGACGCGGGCGAGATCGACGTGATGCGCCCGCCGGGCGGCGAGCACCTCTACCGCCGGTGCAGCGAAGGGCACCACCACCACCTGGTCTGCCGGGCCTGCGGACGTACGGTCGAGGTGGCCGGCCCTGCAGTGGAGAGCTGGGCCGACCGGGTCGCCGCGCAGCACGGCTACGCCGACGTCAGCCACACCCTGGAAATCTTCGGCACCTGCCCGGCCTGCGTCCGGTGACTAGCCTGGGGCCGTGTCAGACCTTCAGTTCAGGCCGGTGCAATCGGTAGGTAACGAAGCAGCCCTGCTCGACTGGCAGTACATCCACAATCTGATCATCCCCACGGCCGCGCTGTCGGTCGACGAGATCGTCGTGCGCGCCCAGCGGAACATCCTCGAGGTCGCGTACGTCGAGGGCTCGCCGGTGGGGTGCTCGACGGTACGACCCCCGGAATCCGACGCGGCGGCGGCGACCGTGATCGCACGGGTTCTGCCGGGACATCGCCGGCACGGCTACGGGGAGCAGGTCTACCAGCGAGGGCTGGCGAGGGCACGCGATCTGGGCGCACAGGTCATCGACACTGTCGTCCTGGCCTCCAACGACGACGGCCTGCGGTTCGCCCGACAGCACGGCTTCGTCGAGATCGAGCGGTACGTCCTGCCCGGTGACACCGTGCCGTTCGTGGACCTCCGGCTCGCCTGATCGCGGCGTGACAGGTAATCGCATCGTTCACGTCGGATCCTCCGGCAGCTGATCCGGCGGGTGCCGGTCCCGGCGCGTTCGTGGCACGCTGCTGGCGTGAAGATCTACGCCGATCGGTTTCCGACCGCCGTCCGACAGTTGCTCACCGACCTGCTCGTCGTCGCCTGGGTGTACGTCGCAATCCGCGCCGCGCTGTGGCTGCACGGCCTGGTGCAGAAGCTCGCCGTACCCGGGCAGAAGCTGGAGGGCGCCGGCGGTGGCCTCGCCGACAACCTCGCCGACGCCGGCGGCAAGGTCCGGCGGGTGCCGCTGGTAGGTGACGAGCTGACCGCGCCCTTCCAGCGGGCCGCCGACGCCGCCCGCGGGCTCGCCGACGCCGGCCGGGAGCAGCAGCACCTGGTCGACCAGCTCGCCCTCGCCCTCACCGTCGCGGTGCTGATCTTCCCGCTCGGGCTGGTGCTCTTCGGTTGGCTGCCGCTGCGGCTGCGGTGGATGCGCCGCGCCGGATCGGCCGCGAAGCTGGCTGCCGGGCCGGCCGGGCGGGATCTGCTCGCGCTACGCGCGCTGGCCACCCAGCCGCTGGGCCGGCTGACCCGGATCGCTCCCGACGTCGCCGAGGCGTGGCGACGCGGCGACGACGAGACTGTCGAGGCCCTGGCCGCGCTGGAGCTACGCCAACTCGGCCTGCGCAACAAAGGCCGCTAACCCACCCACACTCCGCACCCCGCACCCCGCACCCGCACCCGCGCCCGCACCCGCACCCGCACCCGCGATCTTGCAGATTCTGTCGCGGTATAAGGGGCAGAACAGGACAAGTCAGCGACCGAAAGTGCGAGATCGGCGAGATTGGTCGCGCCCCTCGGGGCGACGTTCCGCGTGGGGTGTGCCGTGCGGTGGCGCCGCGCCGACTCGCGACCTGCGGCGATCGGGCCGTTAAGGTCTTCGAGTGTTCTACTTCCTGATCGTCATCGCCGTACTGCTGCTCGGCTACGCCGCCGTCCTGGTCTCCCTCGTCCGCCGGGGCAGGAAGATCCCACCCGCGGCGTACCTCGCCCTGGCCGGGCTCAACGGTCTGATCCTGGCGGGGGTGCTGGCCTGGGCGGTCGCCCGCTGAACCCCACGCCGTGCCAAGCGGCGCCGTGCCGTGCCGTGCCGTGCGACGCCACGCCACGCCACGCCACGCCACAAGATCGTGCTCGAAGCATGAAGTAGTGGCCTCGCGGTCGGAGGGATGCCACTACTTCCAGGATCGAGCGCGATCTTGCGGTGCGATCGACACCACCAGCGCGGCGAGGATCGACGGGGACGCAGCGGGCGGGTCGGGAAAGGCTACGGCTTCGGCGGGATGCGGCGGCGGACGTCCTCGGCGGTGGACGGGCCGGGCGACCAGCGGGCCACCCAGGGCAACTCGTCGGACGGGGTGATGACCCCCTCCTCCAGGCCCGCGTAGCGGCCGGCGAGGATCCGCTTGGCGGCTGCGGTGTCGACGGAGTCGGTGTTGTCCCAGAGTGCCGTGAACAGAGCGTCCACCCGAACCCGGGCCTGCCGGCAGAACAGGTCAGCCAGCTCGACGTTCTCCGGTCGCGTGTCCCGCTCGGCGGACGCCCGGACGCAGACGGCGGACATCGCGAACAACTCCGCGCCGATGTCCACCACGCGCCCGAGGAACGCCTGCTTGCGCTCCATCTTTCCCTGCCAGCGGGACATCGCGTAGAACGTCGACCGGGCCAGCTTGCGCGACGACCGCTCCACCTGGCGTAGGTGCGCGGCCAGGGGGCCGAACTCGGCGTACGACGACGGGCTCTGGCCCTTGCCGACCGCGAGGGTCGGCAGCCACCTCGCGTAGAACGCGCCCGCACGGGCGCCGGCGCGGGCCTTGCGGCCGAGCCCCGCCTCCGGGTCGATGATGTCGCCGGCCACCGAGAGGTGGGCGTCGACGGCCTCACGGGCGATCAGCAGATGCATGATCTCGGTCGAGCCCTCGAAGATCCGGTTGATCCGCAGGTCGCGGAGCACCTGCTCGACGTTCGCCGGGCGTTCGCCGCGGGCGGCCAACGAGTCGGCCGTCTCGTAGCCGCGCCCGCCCCGGATCTGGATCAGCTCGTCGGCGATCTTCCAGGCCATCTCGCTGGCGTACAGCTTGACCAGCGCCGCCTCGATCCGGATGTCGTTACGGTCGTCGTCGGCGAGCAGGCAGCACAGGTCGAGCATGGTCTCCATGCCGTACGTGGTGGCGGCGATGAAGGAGAGCTTCTGGGCGACCGCCTCGTGCTCGCCCACCGGCCGGCCCCACTGGACGCGGTCGGCGGCCCAGCCCCGCGCGACGTTCAACGACCACTTGCCGGCGCCCACACACATGGCCGGCAGCGAGAGCCGACCGGTGTTCAGCGTGGTCAGGGCGATCTTGAGTCCCTTGCCCTCACCGCCGATGACGTTCTCCGCCGGCACGAACACGTCGTGGAACCGGGTCAGGCTGTTCTCCAGACCGCGCAGGCCGACGAACTCGTTGCGTCGCTCCACCGTGATGCCCGCACTGTCGCCGTCCACCACGAACGCGGTGATCCCGCCGCGCCGACCCTCGGCGGCGGGCACCCGGGCCATCACCACCAGCAGGGTCGCGACGATGCCGTTGGTGGCCCAGAGCTTGACCCCGTTGAGCCGGTAGCCGGTGCCGTCCTCGGTCGGCTCGGCGGTGGTGGCGAGCCGGGCCGGGTCGGAGCCCACGTCCGGCTCGGTGAGCAGGAAGGCGGAGACCTCGCCCGCGGCGAGCCGGGGCAGGAAGCGCTGCTTCTGCTCGGCGGTGCCGAACATCTTCAGCGGCTGCGGCACCCCGATCGACTGGTGGGCCGAGAGCAGCGCGCCGATCGCCGGGCTGACCGAGCCGGCCAGCATCAGCGCCCGGCAGTAGTGCAGGTTGCTCAGACCGAGGCCGCCGTACTTCCGGTCGATTTTCATGCCGAACGCGCCGAGGTCGGCGAGCCCGTGGAAGACGGAGTCCGGGATGGAGGCGTCGCGTTCGATGGCCGCGCCGTCCACTTCGGAGCTGAGGAAGGCGCGGAACCGACCAAGGAACTCCTCGGCGCGGGCCACGTCGTCCGGGTCGGAGCGCGGCCACGGGTCGATGAGGTCGAGCCGGAACCGGCCGAGGAACAGCTCCTTGCCGAAGCTGGGCCGATCCCAGGTGGACTCCCGGGCGGCCTCGGCGACCTGCCGGGCCTCCTTCTCGGAGACCTGCCCCGCCTCCGCCGGCAACGGCGCGGCACTACCGGCCGCAGTGCTGCCGGGCGCGGCGCTAACGGGCGCAGTGCCGCCGGGCGTGGCTTCGGAGTCGGGGCCGTCCGGTGCCGTTCGGCCGTTCTGCGTCGTGGTCACGGCTGCCCCCTCGAACCTCGGTTGCGGCTGCGTCGACGTGCGCGACTACCGTCACGCTACCCCCGGTTGTTACCCAGGGGTAGCGCTGCGCAGGGATCGACGTATGCCGCTCCGGCCGGGTCAGCGGCCGGTGAGCGTGTCCGGGTCGTCGTCCTCGTCTTCGATGTCGTCCTCACCCCAGCTGCGGCGGGCGAACGGCAGGATCATCCAGAAGGTGAGGAACCAGAGCCCGGTCAGCGCACTGAGCAGGAAAGCGACCGGCCGGTCCAGCACGAAGTCGGTGATCAGCAGCACCGAGCTGACCATCGCGATCAGCATGAAGGCGAGGCCGCCGGTGGCCATCCGATGGGCGAAGCGGACCAGCTCCGGCTTGCGCCCCTGACGGAACAGCGCCCGGTGAAACGCCACTGGCGAGATGATCAACGCGGTGGCGGCGGCCGCGGCGAGCAGCGCGAGGATGTAGACGTCCCGCTGGAACTCGCTGGTCCGGGTGAACCCGTTGCTGAACGGCAGGGTGAGCAGGAAGGCGAAGAGGATCTGCACACCGGTCTGGGCGACCCGCAGCTCCTGCAACAGGTCGGCGAAGTTGCGCTGCCAACGCTGCTTCTCGGTCTCCTTGGACACGCGCTACCTCCGGTCAGACGGTACTGCCGGCGGTCCCGGCCGCCGGCAGCAACGCCAATGCCCCACCCGGCCGAGCGCGAAACAAACTCGCGACATGTTCCGGCCATCTCCCGGTCGCCCGCCGGTCATCGCCCGGTCGCCACACCGTCGCCGCCCCACCCGCGTCGGGCCATCGCCCGCGCCACGCCGCCAGCCCGCGCCCGGCCGCATACCGTCGCGCCGTCGGCCGCCCGCGCCGCCGGGGAGGGGGTCAGGAGCCGCGGCGGATCCGGCCGGCGTACCGGGCCTCCAGCGCCGTGTTGTGCGCGTCGCCGTCCGGGATGTTCGCCGACAGGTAGACCGGAGGCCGCTCCCCCGCTGCCAGCAACCGGGCGACGACCTCCACGGTGACCTGCTGCGCCAGCAGCGCCGCAGTGATCGAGGAGACCGCGCCGACCGCGCCACCGCCGGGCAGCGGCAGCGTCGCGTCGCCGTACGGTGCGCCGTTGTCGAGCACCACGTCGGCGAGGTCGGCCAGCTTGTGCCCGGACGGGTGGCGGGACGTCATCCGGCCGGAGTGCTGCGCCGAGGTGATCGCCACCAGAGGGTGGCCGTGCTCCTTGACCAGCGTGGCGAACTCGACCATCGCGCCGTTGACCCCGGAGTTCGAGGCGAGCACGAAGACGTCGGCGGGGCGTACGGGGGCCAGCTCCCAGAGTCGGTGCGCCACCGCCGGGTCCCGCTCCAGCAGCGGTCCGAGACGATCGGCCGGTTCGCCGCCGAGCAGCACCAGGTCACGCAGCGCGATCCGGTTGGTGGGCACCAGGCCACCCGCCCGGCCGGCGATCTCCATGGCGAGGGCCTCCGAGTGCCCGGTGCCGAAGGCGTGCACCACCCCGTCGGCGCGTACAGCTTCGGCGATCAGATCGGCGGCCCGCCCCACCGCGTCCCGTTGGCTGGCGGCCACCCGGCCGATCGTCTCGGTCACCACGGCCAGGTAGTCCTCGGCGCTCACACTCATGCGTCCTCCGTCGTCCGGTTGCGGGCCATCCACTGCACGGCGAAGTCGACAGCTGCCCGCTGGCGTACCAACCTCCCCGTCCCGGCGCCCACCGGGCCGGTACGCACCGCCCCGGTGGCCTCCAGGTCCCGGCCCAACGCGCCGAAGTCGCCCGCGTCGAGCCGGACGTCCTGCCACCACACCCACTCGCGGCCACCGTCGGCAGTGCGTACCGCCGCGCCCAGTCGCTCGCGCACCGGCTTGGGACTGCGGTACTCGGCCAGGTGCAGCGACGTGTTGACGCTGTGGTCCGCACCGATCAGGAGCACGTCGGCGTCCAGGTCGTAGAGCCGGGCCAGCGGCGAGCCCTCGCCGAGCATGTCGGCCAGTTCGTGCCCCGCCACCACCTGCTCGGCCGTCGGCCCGAGCGCGGCGAACGACACGTGGGGATGCGTGCTGCGCATCGCCGAGGGCCAGCAGCGGACCGTCTCGGCGAACACGCCCATGTGCCGGCTCGGCGTGACCGCCGGGTCGAAGCCCGGCATCTCGGCGCGGATCAGCTGCCACCAGTCCACCGGCACCGGCGGGTTGCGCCACTGCGCCGGGTCACTGTTGTCGGGGTTGTGGGTGGGCACCACGATCGTGCCGTCCGGGCCGAGCGCGTCGCGCAGGGCGAGCACCAGCGCCTGCGGCCCACCGCAGACGAAGCCCAGCGAGCGCATCCCGGCGTGCACCAGCACTGTCGAGCCGGGGCGTACACCCAGAAGGCGCAGCTGCGCGGCGATCGAGCGACGGGTGCCCAGCCCGCCGGCGGGCGCCGTCACGGCGCTTCTCCCCCTGCCGCCGGCCCGCCCGGCGCCCGTCGGCCCGGCACGGCTCAGGCCGTCCCGGCGATCCGGGCCAGGACCGCCTCGGCCAACGCGGCGGGTGCGGCGTCCGGAATCCAGTGGCTCACCCCGGGCAGCGGTACGAAGCGGTAGTCGCCGGTGACGTTGGCGGCGCACGCCTCGGCGGCGGGCCGTCCGATGGCGATGTCCCGGTCGCTCCAGACGTACGTGGTGGGTGCGGCGACCGGACCGACAGCGGCCAGGTCGGCGCGGGACATCGCCCGGTACCAGTTCAGGGCGGCGGTGAGCGCGCCCGGCGCCCGCATCGGGTCGGCGTAGCGGTCCACCCGGGAGGCGTCGCCCACCCCGCCGAGCATCTTGCGCAGCGCCGTCGCGTGCCACGCGAGCAGCACCTTCTCGGCCTTGCCCGGCTTGCGGAACAGCGCGATGTACGACGAGCGGGCCTTCTGTTCCCGGTCGGTGCTCAAGGCGTGCGCCATGGCCGCCGGGTGCGGCACGGACACCGCGGTCAACGTACGGACCCGTTCGGGGTGCGCGGCGGCCACCGCCCAGGCCACGATCGCGCCCCAGTCGTGGCCGACCAGGTGGACGGCGTCCACACCGAGCGCGTCGAGCACCGCCACCACGTCGGCGACCAGTTCGGGAATCCGGTACGCGGACACCGCCTCCGGCCGGGCACCCGGCGAGTAGCCCCGCTGGTCCAGCGCGTACGTGCGCAGCCCGGCGGCGTGCAGTGCCGGCACGACCTCGTCCCACTCCCCGCTGTGCTGCGGGAAGCCGTGCAGCAGGAGGACGGGGACGCCGTCGGAGGGGCCGCCGGTGCGTACCTCGAACGTGAGACCTCGCGCGTCGACCTGCATGATCGTCAGCCTACCCAGGCGGCGGGACGCCGGCCCGGCTGCGCGGGCGGCCGGATGCCCTGCTGGGCTGTTACCCCTGGTCGGTGCTAGCGTCAGCGAGACAACTTCACATCCGACAGGGGAGCGCACAGCGCTGAGAGTGCGGGCACGCCCGCAGACCCTCGAACCTGATCTGGGTAATGCCAGCGCAGGGAGTTCGGTCGACCTCCAGCCGCGCCGTGGGTCCGGTGCCACCGGACGCGCGGCGTGCGTCTTCTCCTGGTTCGTTCCACTGAACTGGGAGCACAGCATGGACAACACCACCAGCCGTTGGCGCACCATCGACATCGTGGTCGCCTCGGTGATCGCGGTCGCCTTCGGCGTCATCTTCTGGGCCTGGGGCCTGGTCTGGAGCGCCACCGAGGGCGCGTTCGCCTTCTTCCCGCCGGCACAGACGCTGATCTACGGCGTCTGGCTGCTGCCGGCCGTGGTCGGCGGCCTGGTCATCCGCAAGCCCGGCGCCGCGCTCTACTGCGAGACGGTGGCCGCGGTCGTCTCCGCGCTGCTGGGCAGCCAGTGGGCCGGCACGGTGATCCCCCAGGGCATCGTGCAGGGCATCGGGGCCGAGCTGGCGTTCGCCGCTTTCCGGTACCGGTCGTTCCGGCTGCCGACCGCCGTACTGGCCGGCGCGTTGACCGGTCTCAGCGCGGCGCTGTTCGACTTCTTCGTCTGGAACGTCGACTACGCGCTGGGCGACTACCGCATCCCGTACGCCCTGCTCACCATCGTCAGCGCCACGATCATCGCCGGCGTGGGCGGCTGGTTGCTGACCCGCGCCCTGGCCAACACCGGCGCGCTGGACCGCTTCCCGGTAGGCCGGGACCGCGCCCTCATCTGAGGGCGCAACCGTCCCCGTGATCAAGAGGTTCGCGTCAACGGAAGCCGGAATTCTGCCGCAAACCTCTTGATCACCGGCGGGAGGACGGCGGGGAAGACGGCCGGGAAAGACGGCCGGGAGTGGTTGGAAGGGGGTGTCGGGTGGGCGGGGTGCTGCTGCGGGGGTTCGGCTGGCGGCATGCCGGGCGGCGGGCCTGGGCTGTGCGCGGAGTGGATCTGCGGGTCGAGGCCGGGGAGCGGGTGCTGCTGCTCGGGCCCTCGGGGGCCGGCAAGAGCACACTGCTCAGCGCGCTGGCCGGGCTGCTGCCCGACGATTCCGGTGAGCAGGAGGGCACCGTCGAGATCGACGGGCTCGACCCCCGCAAGGCGCGGGAACGGGTCGGCATCGTCTTCCAGGACCCGCAGACCCAGTTGGTGATGGCGCGCAGCGGCGACGACGTCGCGTTCGGGCTGGAGAACCGGGGCGTACCGACGGCCGAGATCTGGCCCCGGGTCGACGAGGCGCTGCGGCGGGTCGGTTTCCCGTATCCCCGGGACCGCAGCACTGCCGCGCTCTCCGGCGGCGAGCAGCAACGCCTGGCGCTGGCCGGCGCGTTGGCCCTGCGGCCCGGCCTGCTGCTGCTCGACGAGCCGACCGCCAACCTCGATCCGGACGGAGCCGCGCTGGTCCGGGGCGCGGTGACGGGCGCGTTGGACGCCGACACCACCCTGATCCTGGTCGAACACCGGGTCGCCGAGGCACTGCCACTTGTCGACCGGGTGGTCGTCCTGGAGCCCGGCGGCGGGGTCCGCGCGGACGGGACGCCCGACGCGGTCTTCGCCGCGCACGGCGCCGCCCTCGCCGCCGAGGGCGTCTGGGTGCCCGGTCACCCCATCGCGCCCCGCACGGCCGCCGCCACCCCAGGCGACCTGCTGCTCACCGCCGACCGGCTCGGCCTGCCGCCCCGGCTGGGCCCCACCGACCTGGCGGTACGCGCCGGAGAGGCACTCGCCGTACGCGGGCCCAACGGCGCGGGCAAGTCCACCCTGGCGCTGCTGCTCGGCGGTCTGCTCAAACCGGGCGTCGGCCGCGTCACCGCCTCGGCCGAGTTGGCCGGCGCGGACCACCGCGCTCCCCCGCACCGCTGGCGAGCGCCCGCGCTGGCCCGACGGATCGGGTCGGTCTTTCAGGACCCGGAGCACCAGTTCGTCACGAGCACCGTCTTCGACGAGCTGGCGCTCGGGCCACGCCGGACGGGTCAACCCGAGGCCGCCGTCAAGGACACCGTGGCGGAACTGCTGGAACGACTGCGGCTGACGCGGCTCGCCGCTGCAAACCCGTACACCCTCTCGGGTGGGGAGGCGCGGCGGCTGAGCGTCGCGACGGCCCTGGCCACCGCGCCACGCCTGGTGATCTGCGACGAGCCCACGTTCGGGCAGGACCGGCGGACCTGGCGGGAGTTGGTCGACCTCTTCGCCGACCTGCGCGACGCCGGGCACGGCATCGTCACTGTCACCCACGACGCGGACTTCGTCGCCGCGCTCGCCGACCGCACCGTAACCCTGGAGCGACAGTGACCGCCCGGAGCACCAACGTCGGCGGCGCTGCCGGGCCGCGCGGGACCGCGTCCACCCGAGGTGACCTCCGATGATCAGCATCGAGCCGGTCGCCGCGCCCGGCGCCCCGCTGGCCCGGCGGAACCCGGTGGCGAAGGTGGCCGCCGCGCTGGTCTTCTCGTTCGTCCTGCTGGCGACGCTCGACCCGGTGGCGCCGGCGATCGCCATCGCTGTCGAACTTGCCGTCCTGCCGCTGTTCGGCGTCCGCTACCGGGTGCTGGCCCGGCGGGCCCTGCCCCTGCTGCTCAGCGCCACGGGCATCCTGGTCACCCTGGTGCTCTTCGCCGCCGACCAGTCCGGCCGGGTCCTGCTGGAGGCCGGGCCGGTGCTGGTGAGCACCGGCGTGCTGCGCACCGCCCTCGGCCTGGTGCTGCGGGTCTTCGCGGTGGCCCTGCCCGGCGTGATCGTCTTCGCCACCACCGACCCGACCGACCTGGCCGACGCGCTGATCCAGAACGCGAAGGCGCCGGCACGGTTCGCCGTCGGGTCGCTTGCCGCGTTCCGGCTGGTGCCGCTGCTCGGTCAGGAATGGCAGATGATCAGCATGGCCCGGCGGGCACGCGGCGTCGACGCCGGACGCAATCCGGTGGCGAAGCTGCGGCTGTTCACGTCCACGGCGTTCGCGCTGCTGGTCGGGGCGATCCGTCGGGGCACCCGGCTGGCCGTCGCCATGGACGCGCGTGGCTTCGACGGCGACACACCCCGTACCGTCGCCCGACGCCAGCGCTTCGGCCTCGCCGACACGCTGCTGATCGCCGGGGCGGCCGCGCTGGCCGGAGCGGCCCTGACGACGAGCGTGCTCCTCGGCACCTTCCGTCCCCTGATCGGCTGACGCCAACCCCCACCCCCGCGATCTTGCAGTTACTGTCGTGGATCTGCCCCGAATGCGTGGGTATGTAGCGACAGAAAGTGCAAGATCGCGGGGGCGGGGGCGGGTCAGCTGCGTCGGTAGGCGTAGCGGCGCGGCTGGCCGGCGCGCTGGCTCTTGCCGTCGAACGAGCGGGCTCGGCCGGCGTGGGGTGGCCCGGCCTGGGGCGCCCCAGGTCGTCCGGTCACCGACGAGTCGGCAACCGGAGGCACGGCTGGGGCCGCCAAGGCCGGCAGCACCGGTTCCTCTGCCGGGGCCGGCAGGGCGGACTTGACCGCCCGGGCCGGCGCGTCGGGACGAGCCGGCAGGTCCGCCCCGGTCGAGCCGGCAGACGCGACCGGCGGGGCCGGGGCTGTGCCGTGGCCGGCCGCCGGGTCGATGCCCAGCGGCGTCGGTGCGGGGGTACGGGTCTTTCTCGGATTACGCCTGGCGGGCATCCGGGCCTCCTTCGGTGCCGACGTCCCGGTGGTCCCGCGCTCCCGCGGTCGGTCGGATCGGCTGGTGACCGTGGCAACGCGACGGTCGAACGGGAAGGACTGCTCACCGGGGATCGGGCCGAATCACACCGCCGAACGGTGCAGGAGGACGCGCGACGCCCGGGAGCGCACGGACCGCGATCGCGGGGAGGCGGGCCGGCTCGGGAAGTGGGGCGTCAGTTGCGCATGCCCGAACCCTAACCACCGCCCGACGAGACGCGCACCCGATTTTCCTGGCACGATCGGCGCATGCTGATCGCGTTCTCGATCACCCCGCTCGGCGCCGGCGCCTCCGTGGGTGACCTGGTTGCCGAGGCGGTACGGGTGGTCCGCGAATCCGGATTGCCCAACCGGACCGATGCCATGTTCACCACCGTGGAGGGTGAGTGGGACGAGGTGATGGCGGTGGTGAAGCGGGCGGTCGACGTGGTGTCCGCGCAGGCGCCCCGGGTGAGTGTCGTCCTGAAGGCCGACGTCCGGCCCGGGGTCACCGACGCGCTCACCGCGAAGGTGGCGCGTGTGGAGGATCGACTGTCCCAGGGGTGAGCGTGGCCGCCGGTCAGGGTGCGGCCGCGCCGGGCGGACGGGCCGCGACCAGGCAGTGACCCGCCGTGGGACGACCCGCCCACGATCCCGCGCGCCGCGATACGGTCGCAGCAGGATAGTTCGACGGCGAGAGGTGGCGGCACGAATGGCTGAGCAGGCGACGGCGCAGATCGGCGTGACCGGGCTGGCGGTGATGGGCCGGAACCTGGCCCGCAACCTGGCCCGCAACGGCTTTACCGTGGCGGTGCACAACCGGTCACCGGAGCGCACCCGCAGCCTCGTGGCCGAGCACGGTGACGAGGGCACCTTCGTGCCCGGTGAGTCGATGGCCGACTTCGTGGCGTCGCTGGAACGGCCCCGCGCGGTGATCGTGATGGTCAAGGCCGGTGCGCCCACCGACGCCGTGATCGACGAGCTGGTGCCGCTGCTGGAGGAGGGCGACATCATCGTCGACTGCGGCAACGCCCACTTCGCCGACACCCGTCGCCGGGAGGAGTCGCTGCGCGCGCAGGGGCTGCACTTCAGCGGCACCGGCGTCTCCGGTGGTGAGGAGGGCGCGCTGCTCGGGCCGAGCATCATGCCGGGCGGCTCGGAGGAGTCGTACGCCAAGCTCGGGCCGATGTTCGAGAAGATCGCCGCCCACGTCGACGGCGAGCCGTGCTGCACGCACGTCGGGCCGGACGGCGCCGGGCACTTCGTCAAGATGGTGCACAACGGCATCGAGTACGCCGACATGCAGCTCATCGCCGAGGCGTACGACCTGCTCCGGTCGGGCCTGGGCGCGAAGCCGGCGGAGATCGCGGAGATCTTCCGCGACTGGAACGGCGGCGAGCTGGAGTCCTTCCTCATCGAGATCACCGCCGACGTGCTCGCGCACACCGACGCGGCGACCGGCCGCGCGTTCGTCGACGTCGTGCAGGACCGGGCCGAGCAGAAGGGCACCGGCCGGTGGACGGTGCAGAGCGCCCTCGACCTGGGCATCCCGATCACGGGGATCGCCGAGGCGACGTTCGCCCGCTCGCTGTCGGGTCACGTCGACCAGCGCGAGGCCGCCCGGCGGGCGTTCCCGGACGCCGGTGAGGCGTGGCAGGTCGCCGACCGGGACGCGTTCGTCGAGGACGTGCGCCGGGCGCTGCTCGCTTCCAAGATCGTCGCGTACGCGCAGGGCTTCGACCACATCCGGGCCGGCAGCCAGGAGTTCAACTGGGACATCGACCTCGGCGGCACGGCGACCATCTGGCGGGGCGGCTGCATCATCCGCGCCCGCTTCCTGAACCGCATCCGCGAGGCGTACGACGAGCAGCCCGACCTGCCGACGCTGCTCGTGGCACCGTACTTCGCCGAGGCGGTCGCGGCCGGTGTGCCGAGCTGGCGGCGGGTCGTGGCCGACGCGGCCCGGGCGGGGGTGCCGACGCCGGCGTTCTCGTCGTCGTTGGCGTACTTCGACGCGCTGCGCGCCGAGCGGCTGCCCGCCGCGCTGATCCAGGGCCTGCGGGACAACTTCGGCGCGCACACCTACCAGCGCGTCGACCGCGAGGGTTCGTTCCACACCACCTGGGCCGGCGACAAGACCGAGTCCCCGGCGTAACCAGGAGCGCCCCCGCGCGACGCACCGCGCGCCGCGCGACGCACCGCGCGCCGCGCGCCGCGCTCAGCAAGATCGTGCTCGATCCATGATGTAGTGGCCTCCCGCGCCAGGGAGGCCACTACATCCATGTTCGAGCGTGATCATGGGAGCCGACGCGGGCACCGTCAGGCGATCGTGGCGTGCATCTCCCAGACGAGGATCTCGGCCGGCTCGTCGGCGGTCACCCGCCGGCCGCCGGTCATGGTGAGCCGGGCGGCGTCGCCGGTGCCGAGCGGGCCGCTGTCCTCCAGGGTCACCGTGCCGTTCGGCACGTACAGGTGCACGAAGGGCGCGTCCGGGAGGGTGACCTCGTCGCCGGGGCCGAGTCGGGCGGCGTGCAGGGTGGCGTACCGGTTGCGGATCCGGATCGCGGACGCGCCGTCGTAGCGGTCCATCCCGGAGGCGACCGGCACCAGGCCGCCGCGCAGCAACTCGTCCTCGATCTCCAGCTGCTCGTAGCCGGGGTCGACGCCCTGCTCATCGGGGAGCACCCACATCTGCACGAAGTGCACGGGGTCGCTGTGCGGCTCCTGGTTGTTGAGCCGCCAGGCGTCGTTCTTCTCCGAGTGCAGGATGCCGGTGCCGGCGCTCATCCGCTGCGCCAGGCCCGGGTAGATCACCCCGGAGTGGCCGGTGGAGTCCTGGTGCACGAGGGAGCCGCGCAGCACCCAGGTGACGATCTCCATGTCCTCGTGCGGGTGGGTCTCGAAGCCGGCGCCCGGCCGGACCACGTCGTCGTTGTTCACCAGCAGCAGCCCGTGGTGGGTGTTGGCCGGGTCGTAGTGCCGGGAGAACGAGAAGGAGTGCTTGGAATCCAACCAGGAGATCCGGGTGGCGAACCGGTCCTCGGCGCGACGCAGGTCGACCGCCGGCGCGGGTGCGGTCACCAGGCACGCTGCCCGGTCTCGGGGGTCGACGGCGCCCAGGTCAGGGCCGGCTCACCGGTGACCAGCTCGGCGATCTCACCGGTGCGCAGCTGCGGCGTGTGACCGAACTCCGCGCAGTGCTGCTCGGCGATCTCGGCGCAGATCTCGGCGACCTGTTCGCAGATCGGGTCGCCCAGATCCGCAGCGTTCAACGCCATGATCATCTTGTACCGGAGATCCCGCATATCCCCCCCAACCGCATCATCCCGCCACCTCCGGACCCTACCTGCCCCCACCTCCCCGAACCCCGAAACAACCAACCCCACCCACCCTCCCCGGCCCCCTCCCCGACCACCCTCCCCCGCCGCGTCGATCATGGAGTTGTGGTGGCGAACGAAAGCCGCGAATGCGGCCGAAACGGCCACCCCAACTCCATGATCGACCGGGGCGTGCTGCACCGATTTGGTTTCCTGGACGCGCCCGCGGGGGTGAGACGCCAGCGCCGCCCCGCACGTCGTGTGCGGGGCGGCGCGGGAGGGTCGGGGACTACCAGAACCGGCGGCGCTTGGCCTTCTGCGGGCGGATCAGATCCGCACCCTTGGTCAGCAGCCGGGTCGCCCCGGAGGGACCACGCCGGGCCTCCAGGGTGTGGCTGAGGCGGCGGGCGCCGGCCGCGGCCACTGGCACCGCGATCGCCATCACCGCCCACTGGGCAATGCGCTTCTGGATCATGTGGGTTCACCTCCGTCAGTGGCTTCTGACGTAGCTGGTACCCAGAGTGACCGTCGGGTAAGCCTCCGTCAGACCGTCGGGGCCACCGGGTTGGGCAGCGCGCCGCCGAACCGCCGGTCCCGCTGGGCGTACAGCTCGCACGCGTACCACAGGTGGCGGCGGTCGAAGTCCGGCCAGAGCGTGTCCAGGAAGACCAGCTCGGCGTACGCGGTCTGCCAGAGCAGGAAGTTGGAGATCCGCTCCTCGCCGGAGGGCCGCAGGAACAGGTCCACCTCCGGGATCTCCGGGTGGTACAGGTATTTCGCGACGGTCTTCTCGGTGACCTTCGACGGGTCCAGTCGGCCGGCCGCCACGTCCCGGGCGATCGCTGCGGCGGCGTCGCCGATCTCGGCCTGCCCGCCGTAGTTCACGCAGAACTGCAGGGTCAGCGTCGAGTTGCCCCGGGACATCTCCTCGGCGGTCTGCAACTCGGAGATGACGCTCTTCCACAACCGCCCCGACCGCCCCGACCAGACCACCCGGACGCCGAGGTCGACCAGCTGGTCGCGGCGTCGACGGATCACGTCCCGGTTGAAGCCCATCAGGAACCGGACCTCGTCGGGCGAGCGCCGCCAGTTCTCGGTGGAGAACGCGTACGCCGACAGGTAGGGGATGCCCATCTCGATCGCGCCCTCGATGGTGTCGAAGAGGCTGTGCTCCCCCGCCTCGTGGCCCTTGGTGCGGGGCAACCCGCGGTCCTTGGCCCACCGGCCGTTGCCGTCCATCACGACGGCGACGTGCTTGGGCACCGCCTCGCTCGGCAGCGCCGGCGGCCGGGCACCGGACGGGTGCGGGGTCGGTGGCGTCGGCTCCCGCCGGCCGGACCTCATCGATCGGATCACTCGGCTCTCTCCCTGCTCGTGCCGTCCGCACCGGCCTCGACGTCACCGCGCGGCCGGAGCATCGCAGCCCCACCGCCGCCCGGCGGCGGGACCGTGCCGGCGACCGAGGGACCCCGGTCGACCAGCGGCAGCGAGCGTAGCGCGCGTTCCAGATGCCACTGGAGGTGCGCCGCGACCAGCCCACTGCACTCCCGGCGTACACCCGCCTCGGTGGCGTCGGCGACCACCCAGTCGCCGGTGGTCAGCGCGGACATCAGGTCGATGGTGGCCGGCGCGGGGTGGGCCGCGCCGGGCGGCCGGCAGTCCGGGCAGACCGCGCCGCCGGCCGGCACGGAGAACGCGCGGTGCCGGCCGGGGGTGCCGCAGACCGCACAGGCGATCAGCGCCGGCGCCCAGCCCGCGAGAGCCATCCCGCGCAGCAGGTACGCGTCGAGCACCAGCGTGGTCGCGTGCTCGCCCCGGGACAGCGCCTTCAGCGCCCCCACGGTGAGCTGGAACAGCCGCAGCGACGGCTCCCGCTCGACAGGTGTCAGCCGCTCGGCGGTCTCGGCGATCGCGCTGGCCGCCGTGTAGCGGGGATAGTCGCCGAGGAACCGCTTGCCGTACAGCTCGATGCCCTCGACCTGGCTGACCGTGTGCAGCGAGCTGCCGTGGTTGCCCTTGGGGTCGCCGGCGAGTTGAAGGTCGACGTGACCGAACGGCTCCAGCCGGGCGCCGAACTTGCTCATGGTGCGCCGGACCCCCCGGGCGACCGCCCGCAGCCGGCCGTGCCGGCGGGTGAGCAGCGTGATGATCCGGTCGGACTCGCCGAGCTTCTGCACGCGCAGCACCACCGCGTCGTCGCGGTAGAGCTGTCGGCGGTACCCGGCCATCGGACCATTCTCCCTCGGGGTCTGAAATCAGGGTCGGTTCGGGGTGGATGCGCGGACGAACCCCGATGCGCCAGGCTCGCCACCGGCCGTAGCGTGCTCGCCATGGCACTGCACCAGATGACCGCCGCCCGTCGTCGCCGCGCCGCCGCGCCCGTCGCTTTGGGGCTGGCCACCGGCCTCATCCTGCTCGCCGGGTGCGACAACCTGTCCTTCCGCCGGCTCGACTACGACAACACCGAGGCGGTGAAGATCAGCACCATCCGGGTGCAGGGGGGCTCCGGAGACGTGATCGTCCGAGGCGGCGGCACGGCGGGCGAGGCACGGATCAAGCGGGTCGTGCGCTACCAGGGCGGCGAGCCCAAGGCCCGGTACGAGATCAAGGACAGCGAGCTGGTGCTGGACACCGACTGCGGCGACCGGTGCAGCGTCTCGTACGAGGTGACCGTCCCCGAGGGCGTGACCGTGCAGGGCGAGAGCGGCTCGGGTGACGTCGAGCTGACCAAGGTCGGCGCGGTGAAGCTGCGGCTGGGCTCGGGCGACGTGCGGATCAGCGACGTCGCCGGGGCGATTGACGTGGAGACCGGCTCCGGCAACATCGAGCTGAGCGAGGCCCGTTCGGCAGTACGGCTGCGCGCCGGCTCCGGCGACATCACGGCTCGCCGGGTGGACGGGACGACGGACGCCGAGGCCGGCTCCGGCAACGTCACGGTCGAGCTGGAGACCGCCGCCTCGGCGCGTGTGCACGCCTCCAGTGGGGACGTCTCGCTGGTGGTGCCGGCCGGCAGCTACCGGGTCCGCTCCAGCACCGGCTCCGGCGACGCCCGGATCACCGTCGCCGACGACCCGGCCGCGTCTCTGGTGCTCGACGGCTCGGCCGGCAGCGGAGACGTGTCGATCAGCCAGCGTTGACCTCGACGGTCACCGGCGCACCGGGCACCCGCTGCGCCGGTACGGCCGCCCGTACGGCGGTCTCGCCGACGTCGGGACGACCCGCCGGGCCACGGTCGGAGGGGGCCGGCGGGCCGGTCGGGCGCGACGAGCCGGCGGGAATCAGCTCCGGGCGGCGACGGGCGGCGACGTCCTCGACCCAACCGACGACCAGGGTGACCAGACCGACAAGTGCGAAGACCAGTAGCACCCGGACGGCCAGCCCCACCGGGTCCTGGTGCGACCAGCCGACCACGTCGACCAGCGGGGTGAGCGCCACCACGAACGGCATGTGCCAGAGGTAGATGGTCAGCGCCCGCCGGTTGAACACGGTCACCAGCCGGTCGGCCAGCCGGCTGCGCTCCAGCCAGGCCACCCCGGCCGGGGCCCGACCCAGCACGACCAGGATGAACGCGGCCGACCAGAGCGCGTTGCCGAGGTGGTTGTCGTTGAGGTCGTACCCGCGGGGGCCGGGATGCGTGACGATCCAGGCCCCGCCGACGACCGCGAGGGCCAGCGACAGCGGGTACAGCACCCGGCCGGTGAGTCGACGCAGCATCCCGGCGTGGTGGGCGAAGCCGAGCAGCCACGCGCCGAAGTACAGCCCGAACTCGCGCACCACCGGCGGCGCCGGGTAGATCCCCACCTCGATCGTCACCAGCACCACGTACGGGGCGAGCAGGGTGGGCAGCGGGGCCCGGCGGAACAGCCAGAGCGCTACCGGTGAGGCGAGCACGAACCACAGGTAGTCGCGCAGGTACCAGATGATGCTCAGCGCCAGGGCGCCCCAGTTGTTCGCCGGCGGATCGGTGATCGGGAACAGCCACAGCAGCACCCGGGGCGACAGCGCCAGCCCGGTGAGCAGCATGGCCGGCACGAAGACCGCCGCCAGCACCCACAGCGACGGCAACAGCCGGCGCAACCGGCGGCCGACCGCCCTCGGGCCGGACCGGGCGAGCGAGGCGGCCATCAACGAGCCGGCCAGCGCGAACATCACCGACATGGCCGGGAAGATGAGGGTGAGGGTCGCCCAGCCGGTGACGTGGTAGACGACCACCCGGACGATGGCCAGGAAACGGAGCAGATCGAGGTATCTGTTGCGCATCAGCCTGCATCTGGATCGGGGACGCGGTGCTTCCTCCCCTACCCTTCGCGGCCCGTGCGCCAAACGACGCCGACCCCGGCCGATCGTGAAGCTGCCCACGGCCCCGACCGCAAACGATCAGGCCGCCCCTCAGCAGGGCGGCCGGATGGCGCTCTTAGAAGCCCAGCTTGCGCAACTGCCTCGGGTCGCGCTGCCAGTCCTTCGCGACCCGCACGTGCAGGTCGAGATAGACCCGGCTGCCCAGCAGCTCCTCGATCTGCCGGCGGGCGGTCGTGCCGACCTCCTTGAGCCGGCTCGCCTTGTGACCCAGAACAATGGCCTTCTGGCTGGGCCGTTCCACGTACAGGTCGGCGTAGATCTTGATGACCTGACCCTCGGGGATCATCTCCTCGACCACCACGGCGATGGAGTGGGGCAGCTCGTCGCGGACGCCCTCCAGGGCCGCCTCCCGGATCAGCTCCGCGACCATCACCTGCTCCGGGTCGTCGGTGAGCATGTCGTCCGGGTAGAGCTGGGGCGACGGCGGCAAATATTTGGTCATCACGTCGACGAGCGTGTCCACCTGGTGCCCGGAGACGGCGCTCACCGGCACGATCTCGGCGAACTCGCCCAGCTCGCTTACGGCGAGCAGCTGCTCGGCCAGCCGGCGCTTGTCCACCAGGTCGGTCTTGGTGACCACCGCCAGCACTGTCGCCTTCAGCTCGGCCAGCTCGCCGGTGATGAACCGGTCGCCGCGCCCCACCGGCTCGTCCGCCGGGATGCACAGGCCGATCACGTCGACCTCGGTCCAGGTCGAGCGGACCAGGTCGTTGAGGCGCTCGCCGAGCAGCGTACGGGGGCGGTGCAGACCCGGCGTGTCCACCAGAACCAGCTGCGACTCCGGACGGTGCAGCACCGCCCGGATGACGTGCCGGGTGGTCTGCGGCTTGTTCGAGGTGATCGCGATCTTGGTGCCGACGATGGCGTTCGTCAGGGTGGACTTGCCGGCGTTGGGCCGCCCCACGAAGCAGCCGAACCCGGCCCGGTACGGACGCGGCTCCGGATCCCGGACGGGGCTCACTGGGTCACCGTGCCGAGCACGGTGCCGTCCGGCGCGGCCACGTGGATCGGCGCGTCCACGGCGAGGTCGCGGACCGCGGCGTGCCCGGCGCCGTCCAGCGTCGACGCCTCGGTCACCACCACCGCCGCCTCCAACCGGCCCGCACCGGCGGCCACGGCGGAGGCCACCGCCAGCTGCAGCGCCGTGAGGGTCAGCGAGGGCAGCGCGACGCTTGCCGCCGCGTACGTCCGGCCGTCGGAGTCCCGGACCGCGGCCCCCTCCACGGCACCGACCCGCCCGCGGGCGCCCCGGGCCAGGACGACGAGCTTGCCGTCCTCGGCGCTCAGCGGGCCCGGCGCGGTGGGGGTGGGCCGGGCGGCGGGCGCGGCGGGTGTCTCAGGCATCGGCGGCTTGCCTCTCCTCGTCTCGATAATGATCCGGGTCGTCCCCGGGGCCGGCACTGTCGCCGCGCCCGGTGCTGTCCTGCTCGTCGCCCGACTCCACCCTGCTGACCAGGACGGTGTCGATCCGGTTGCGTCGGCCCGTGGTGCCCTCGGCGACCAGCCGGAGGCCGGCCACCTCGGCCTGCGCTCCGGGGATCGGCACCCGTCCCAGCGACTGGGCGAGCAGACCACCGACCGTCTCCACCTCGTCGGTGGGCAGATCGGCGCCGAACATCTCGCCCAGGTTCTCCACCGGCAGGCGGGCGGTCACCCGCACCGAGGAGTCCGCGAGGCGTTCGACCGGCGGGCGTTCGACATCGTACTCGTCGGTGATCTCACCGACGATCTCCTCCAGGATGTCCTCGATGGTGACCAGACCACCGGTGCCGCCGTACTCGTCGACAACGATGACCAGGTGGTTGCGGGCCGCCTGCATCTCCGACAGCAGATCGTCGACCGGCTTGGACTCCGGGACGAAGGTGGCGGGGCGCATCAGCTCCGCCACCGGCAACTGCTCGGCGTCCGGGTCGCCGCCCCGCGACCGCCGGATCAGGTCCTTGAGGTAGAGCACCCCGAGCACGTCGTCGACGCTCTCCCCGATCACGGGGATGCGGGAGAAACCCGAGCGCAGGAAGAGCACCAACGCCTGGGCGAGGGTCTTGCCCTCCTCGATCCACACCATCTCGGTACGCGGAACCATCACCTCGCGGGCGATGGTGTCCCCGAGCGCGAACACCGAATGGATCATCTGACGCTCGCCGTGCTCCACGACGCCGCGCTGCTCGGCCAGGTCGACCAGCTCCCGCAGCTCCACCTGGCTGGCGAACGGCCCCTCGCGGAAGCCGCGCCCCGGGGTGACCGCGTTGCCGATCAGGATGAGCAGCGAGGCGAGGGGGTTGAGCGCGCGGCCCAGCCAGCGGACCAACGGCGCGACCGCCCGGCCCACCGCGTACGCGTGCTGCCGGCCGATGGTGCGCGGCGCGACGCCTACCACCACGAAGCTGACCACTGTCATCGCGCCGGCGGTGACCAGCGCGGCACGCCAGCCGGCGCCGAAGCTGTCCACCGCGACCAACGCGACGAGCGTGGTGGCGGTCAGCTCGGCGAGCAGCCGCAGCAACAGCAGCAGGTTGAGGTGCCGGACGACGTCCGCGGCCACGACCTGGAGGGTCCGTGCGCCGCGCACACCGTCGCGGGCCAGCTCGGCGGCCCGGGCCGGCGAGACCGCGGCGAGCGCCGCCTCGGTCATGGCGATCACACCGGCCAGCACCACCAGGCCCGCCGCGAAGACGATCAGTTGCAGGTCGGGAAGGCCGGCCGTGGGGCCGACCGCGAGTAACAAGGGAGTGGACATCACTGGGTGCGGGTCGACCGCCAGCTCGCCAGCAGTCGAGCCTGCAGAGCGAACATCTCGCGCTCCTCCTCCGGCTCGGCGTGGTCGTAGCCGAGCAGGTGCAGGACCCCGTGCACGGTGAGCAGGTGCAGCTCGTCGGCCGAGGCGTGCCCGGCGGTCGCCGCCTGCTTGGCCGCGACCTCGGGGCACAGCACGATGTCACCGAGCAGGGCCGGCTCGCCGCCGGCGGGGGCGCTCTCGCCCGGACCGTGGTCGACGCTCCCCTCGTCCATCGGGAAGGCGAGCACGTCGGTCGGGCCGTCCCCACCCATCCAGCGGTGGTTCAGTTCGGTCATGTAGTCGATGTCGACAAGCAGCACGGAGAGCTCGGCGAGGGGGTTGACCCCCATCTCGTCGAGGGCGTGCCGGGCGACGGCGAGCACGGCGTCGGTGTCGACCTCGACACCGGACTCGTTGGCGATCTCGATGGACAACTGCTTTCCTCTGCTTTAGCGGCGGCGGCCGGACCGGCCGCCCTGGGCGGGTCGCCCGGGAACGGCGTGGACGCCCTGCGCCTGCTGGTTCTCCCGCTCGTCCCAGCGGGCGTACGCGTCGACGATCTCCCCGACCAGCCGGTGGCGAACCACGTCGGAGCTGGACAACTGGGAGAAGTGCACGTCGTCGACGTTCTCCAGGATCTCCCGGACCACCCGCAGGCCGCTGCTCGTCCCGCCGGGAAGGTCCACCTGGGTGATGTCACCCGTCACGACGATCTTGGAGTTGAAGCCGAGTCGGGTGAGGAACATCTTCATCTGCTCGGGCGTCGTGTTCTGCGCCTCGTCGAGGATGATGAACGCGTCGTTGAGGGTGCGGCCCCGCATGTACGCCAGGGGCGCGACCTCGATCGTCCCGGCGGCCATCAGCTTCGGGATCGACTCCGGGTCGAGCATGTCGTGCAGCGCGTCGTAGAGCGGGCGCAGGTACGGGTCGATCTTCTCGTTGAGCGTGCCGGGCAGGAAGCCCAGCCGCTCCCCCGCCTCGACCGCCGGTCGGGTCAGGATGATGCGGTTGACCTGCTTGGCCTGCAACGCCTGGACGGCCTTCGCCATCGCCAGGTAGGTCTTGCCGGTGCCGGCCGGGCCGATGCCGAAGACGATGGTGTTCGAGTCGATCGCGTCGACGTACCGCTTCTGCCCGAGCGTCTTGGGGCGGATGGTGCGCCCGCGACGGGAGAGGATGTCGAGGGTCAGGACCTCGGCGGGTCGCTCGGCGCTGCCCTGCTCGAGCATGCCGACGGTACGCCGGACGGCGTCAGTGGTCAGGGTCTCGCCTTTCTCGATGAGTTCGAGCAGCTCACTGAAGACCCGCTCGGCGAGGGCGTTGTCCGCGGGGGCGCCGGTGATCGTGATCTCGTTGCCCCGGACGTGCACGTCACTGGCGACCGAGCGTTCGACGAGTCGCAGGATCTCGTCGCCCGCGCCGAGCAGATTGACCATGATCTTGGAGTCGGGCACGGTGATCCTGGTCTGCACCCGGGGCGGGCCGGGAGGTGGGGTGCCGGTCATAGGTCGGGCCGAAGGGCCCTGCGCACCTGCTCTCGATCTCGGCGCCGGCCCTGCTGGCACGGCGTGCGGACGTTACACCCATCGTATCGGGTCAACGCGGGCCGCATCGCGCCCATTTCCGCTGGCCGCGATCAACTACCGGCCCGGAAGTCGTACCCGTCGAAGGTCTCCTGGTGGCGGGTGAACCGGTAGGTCGCCCAGTGCATCCGGACCACCGTCCGATCCTCGTCGCGGGTCAGCCGCAGCAGCTCGCCGACCTCCCGGCCGGAGACCGTCCGGAACACGTCCGGCCGGTCCGGCAGCGGTGCGAAGACCGCCGGCGGGCGGCCCGCCTGGTCCCCGGCCCCGCGCGCCCGCAGGGCGCCGTCGTGCCAGGAGAAGACGTACTCGGAACCCTCGCCCCACCACCGGCCGAGCACCCCCCGCAGGGCCGCCGGAGCGGGTGCGCCCGGCGCCCACGGCTCGATGTCGGCGGGATCGTGCTCGACCGCCTCGGTGAGCAGCCGGTGCGGCAGTTCGAGCACCTCGCTGGCCGTGCCGGACGAGCCGAGGACCGCGGCGCCCATCGCGCCGGCCGTGCCGTCGCCGCCCCGCCGGCCGTACACGCCGGCCAGGAAGCCGGGCATCGCCCCGTCGTGCCCCACGTGCACCACCCGTTCGCCCTGCGGGACGAGGATCAGGCCGAGCCCGAAGCCGGCGCCCCAGAGCGTCTCGTCGGTGGTGGTCAGCGGCCAGCGCATCTCGTCCAGGGTGCCCGGGGCGAGCACCGCGCCGGCCGGGTCGAGCGCCGCCGGGTCGGCGAGGAACGCCGCCCAGCGGGCCATGTCGGTAGCGGTGCTCCAGAGCTGGGCGGCCGGGCCCACCGCGCCGAAGTCGGTCGGCGGCTCCGGGTGCGCCTCGTCGGAGTACGCGTCGACCAGGTAGCCGGTGGCCGCCGAGGGCCGCGGGGTCACTGTCGTGTCGGTCAGCCCCAGCGGCGTCAGCACCCGCTCGGCGAGCACCTCCGCCCAGCTGCCCCCACGCAGCCGGCCCACCAGCAGGCCGAGCACGGCCAGGCCCAGGTTGGAGTAGTGGAAGCGCCGACCGGTGGGCAACACCCGCTCGGCGCGGTCGAGGCCGGCCACCAGCTGCTCGACGTCCGGCGCGTTCAGGGTGTCCCAGACGTCACCGAACGGCTCACGTTGCAGGCCGCCGGTGTGCGACAACAGCCGGCGCACGGTCAGCTCGCCGTGCGCGGGAAGGTCCAGGTGCCGGCCCACCGGGTCATCCAGGTCCAGCAGCCCGTCGTCGCGGCACTGGAGGGTGAGCACCGCCGTGAAGGTCTTGGTGACCGAGCCGATCCGGAACTGGGTGCCCGGCCCCAACGGACTGTCGGTGCCGGTGCCCCCGACAGTGCACGTCCACAGCTGTCGGTCGGCGCGGTGCAGCGCCGCCGACACCGCCGGCACCCGGGCGTCGGCCTGCACCCGGCGGACCAGCCGACCCAACCGGTCGTACGCGTCGGGGCCGGCCGTCACGCCAGGTCCCGGGCGAGCATCGGACCGAGCGGGGCGCCACCGAGCAGGTGCGCGTGCGCGTGGAAGACCTCCTGCCCGCCGTACGCCCCGGTGTTGAACATCAGCCGGAACCCGTCGCCGAGCAGCCCCTCGTCCTCGGCCACCGCGGCGGCCGTGGCGAGCACCGCACCGGCCAGCGCCGGGTCACCCTCGGCGAGCGTGGCGACGTCGGCGTAGTGCTCCTTCGGAATGACCAGGACGTGCACCGGGGCCTTCGGGTCGATGTCGCGGAAGGCGAGCGTGGTGGCGGTCTCCCGGACCACGGTGGCCGGGATCTCCCCGGCGACGATGCGGCAGAACAGGCAGTCGGATCCCATCGGGGCAGTGTAAGGAGAGGATGCACGGTTGAGGCAGGATGGCCGGCATGACGGATCGGGCGGTACTGGTGACCGGCTCCTCGCGTGGCATCGGCCGCGCGGTGGTGGAGGCGTTCGCCGCCAGCGGCGACCGGGTGGCCATCCACCACCGCGACTCCGGCGACGCGGCCGAGAAGCTGCGCGCGGGGCTGCCCGGCTCGGGACACGTGGTGGTCCGCGCGGACCTCACCGACCCGGACGCGGTCCGGGCCATGGTCGACCGGGCCGCCGAACTGCTCGGCGGGCTGGACGTGCTGGTCAACAACGCCGGGACGTACGGCGACCGGGACGTCCCGCACCCGATCTTCGGCACGTCGTACGACGAGTGGCAGCAGCGCTGGCGGCAGGTGCTGGAGACCAACCTGACCGGGGCCGGCAACGTCATCTGGTGCGCCGCCCAGCACCTGCGCGAGCGCGGCGGCCGGATCGTCAACGTGTCGTCCCGGGGCGCGTTCCGGGGTGAGCCGGACCAGCCGGCGTACGGCGCCAGCAAGGCGGGGCTGAACGCGTTGGGGCAGTCCCTCGCCGTGGCGCTCGCGCCGTACGGCATCACTGTGGCCACCGTCGCGCCGGGCTTCGTGGCGACGGACATGACGACCGAGCACCTGCGCGGTGAGCGGGGCGCGGCCATCCGGGCGCAGAGCCCGTTCGACCGGGTGGCCCGGCCGGAGGAGATCGCCGCCGCCGTGCACTGGCTGGCCTCGCCCGAGGCGGAGTGGGCGTCGGGCACCATCGTCGACCTCAACGGCGCCTCCTACCTGCGCAGCTGACAGCGCGGGCAGCACGGGCAGCGCGGGCTACAACGGGCCTGATGCCTGTGAGTCATCAAGATGACTCACAGGCATCAGGTTCAACCGGGGGCGCGGCTCGACCGCAGCCGACAGCGACCGCCTGGCACGCCCCGGCTCGCCCCTGTCGGGGCTACGGCGAGCGGCGGGCTACAACGACCGAGGGGGTGGGCTACCAGCGGCCGAGGCGGGTGGCGAGCACGGCGAGCGCCGCGACCCCGGCCGTCGAGGTGCGCAGCACGGCTGGTCCGAGTCGGACCGGCCGGCCGCCGGCCTCGCGGAAGGCGGTCAACTCGGCCGGGGCGATGCCGCCCTCGGGGCCGACGACCAGGACGATCTCACCGGCGGTCGGCAGGTCGGCGGTAGTGAGCCGCTCCTCGGCCTCCTCGTGCAGGACGAACCCGGCGGCGGCGCCGGCGATGCGGCGGGCGACAGTCGCGGTCGACTCGTCGGGCGCACCGGCCACCACCGGCAGCCAGGGTCGGCGGGCCTGCTTCGCCGCCTCGCGGGCCGTGGCGACCCACTTCTGCCGCGCCCGTACGCCCCGGTCGCCGCGCCACTGCACCACCGAGCGCGACGCCGCCCAGGGCACGATCTCGTCCACCCCGACCTCGGTCATCGCCTGCACGGCCAGCTCGCCCCGGTCACCCTTGGCGATGCCCTGCACGGTGACGATCCGGGGTACGGGCGCGTCCGCGTACTCCCGGTTGGTGACGCTGACCTCCAGGCTGCCCCTGCCGACGGCGGTGACCACTGCGGCGGCCGTGCCGCCCCGCCCGTCGGCGAGCAGCAGCTCCTCGCCGACGCGCAACCGCTGCACGGTGGCGGCGTGGTGCCCCTCGGGCCCGTCGAGGGTCAGCGCGTCGCCGGTGGGCAGCGCGTCGACCAGGAAGAGCGGCGCGGACACGTCAGGCGTGGCCGTTGAACGCGTCGCGCATCCGGGAGAAGAAGCCGCCCTGCTTGGTCAGCTCGGCGACCTCCTCGCCCCGGGTCTTGGCGAAGTCGCGCAGCATCTTCTCCTGGTCGGGGTCGAGCTTGGTGGGCGTCCGGACGTCGAGGTGCACGTAGAGGTCGCCCCGGCCGGTGCCGCGCAGGTGCGGTACGCCCCGGGCGCGCAGCCGCAGCGTGCTGGCCGGCTGGGTGCCGGCCTTGACGTCGACGGTCTCCTCGCTGTCCAACGTCTTGATGGTGAGCCGGGTGCCCAGCGCGGCGGCCGTCATCGGCACGGTGACGCGGCAGTGCAGGTCGTCGCCCTTGCGGGAGTAGACGTCGTGCGGCCGCTCGTGGATCTCCACGTAGAGGTCGCCGGCGGTGCCGCCACCCGGGCCGACCTCGCCCTGCTGGGCCAGCCGGATCCGCATGCCGTCCTCGACACCGGCCGGGATCTTGACGGTGAGCGACCGGCGGGTGCGCACCCGGCCGTCGCCGGCGCAGGTGGGGCAGGGGTGCGGGATCGTGGTGCCGTAGCCCTGGCAGACGGTGCACGGCCGGGCGGAGACCACCTGGCCGAGGAAGGTGCGCTGCACCGACTGCACCTCGCCCCGACCGCCGCACGCCTCGCAGGTGGCCAGGTGGGTGCCGGCGGCCGTGCCGGCGCCCGAGCAGGTGGTGCAGAGCACCGCGGTGTCGACGGTGATCGGGGCCTCGACGCCGAACGCCGTCTCGTGCAGGTCGAGTTCGAGGCGCAGGATCGCGTCCGCGCCCGGTCGGGTCCGCGGCCGTGGGCCACGGGCGCCACCTGCCGCGCCGCCGAAGAACGCGTCCATGATGTCCTGGAAGCCGACGAACGGGCCAGCCCCGCCGGGGCCACCCGGACCGCCCGCGCCGCCGCCTCCCGGGGCGAGCGGGTCGCCACCCAGGTCGACGATCTGCCGCTTGCGGTCGTCCGAGAGGACCTCGTACGCGGCGTTGATGTCCTTGAACTTCTCCTGGGCCTCCGGGTCCGGATTGACGTCCGGGTGGAACTGGCGTGCCAGCTTGCGGTAGGCGCGCTTGATCTCGTCATCGGAGGCTTCCCGGCTGACACCGAGGATGCCGTAGTAGTCCCTGGCCACTGCGTTCCGTGTCCTCATGTTCGTCTCGCGTTACGCCGACCGGCGGCCGCAGCCGGCCGTCGGCCCTGACTGGTCAGTTCTGGGCCAGCAGCTCGCCCACGTAGCGTGCCACGGCGCGCACCGTGGCGATGGTGCCGGGGTAGTCCATGCGGGTGGGCCCCAACACGCCGAGGCCGCCCACGATGGTGGCCCCCGGGCCGTACCCGGTGCTGACCACCGAGGCGGCGCGCAGGTTGTCGAACTCGTTCTCATCGCCGATCAGGACCCGGGTCGTGCTGGGCTCGGTCTCGCCGATGAGCTTGAGCAGTACGACCTCCTCCTCCAGCGCCTCCAGGATGGGTCGCAGCGAACCCTGGAAGTCGAGCAGGCCGCCCCGGGTGAGGTTGGCGGTGCCGGCCAGGGCGATGCGTTCCTCGTGCCGCTCGACAAGCGTCTCCAGCAGGACCGTGGAGAGGGTGGTCATCGCGCCGCGCAGCTCCGACGGCACCTCCTCCACCAGCGCCTGCACCAGCGGCGGGGTGTCGGACAGGCGGGCGCCGGCGAGCTTCTCGTTGGCGAGCCGGCGCAGGTCGGTGACGTCGTCGGCGGGCACCGGCGCGGGCAGCTCCACCAGCCGCTGCTCGACCCGCCCGGTGTCGGCGATCATGACGAGCATCAGCCGGGTGGTGGAGATCGGCACCAGCTCCAGGTGGCGTACCGAGGAGCGGGCCAGGCTCGGGTACTGCACGACGGCGACCTGGCGGGTGAGCTGGGCGAGCAGGCGTACGGTGCGGTGCACCACGTCGTCGAGATCGACCGCGCCGACGAGGAAGCGCTCGATGGCCCGGCGTTCGGCCGGGCTGAGCGGCTTGACGCGGGACAGCCGGTCGACGAAGAGGCGGTAGCCGCGGTCGGTGGGCACCCGGCCGGCACTGGTGTGCGGCTGCCGGATGTAGCCCTCCTCCTCCAGCACGGCCATGTCGTTGCGGACCGTCGCCGGGGAGACCCCGAGCTGGTGGCGCTCGACAAGCGCCTTGCTGCCGACCGGCTCCTGGGTGGAGACGTAGTCCTCGACGATGGCGCGGAGCACGGCCAGCTTGCGGTCGTCCAGACCCATCCTCCGCACCTCCTGTCGCACGTCGGCCGGCAGCCCACTCGGGGCCGACGGCCGTCCTGGCACTCGACTGTAACGAGTGCCAGTCTACGTCGGCGCCCCCGCCGACGCGATGATCAACGACAGGCCGTCGGTGCGGCCCACGCCACCCCGCGCGGGCCGATCGGCCCACGCGGCCGGGCGGTGTCGCTCTGGTGCGACGTTGCCGCCGACACCTACCGTGACAGTCATGACTGAACCACCTCGCCCTCCCGGCGCGGGAGACCCCGGCAGTTACCCGCCGGAGCCGACTCCCCCGGGCTCGCCCTACGCGGCCGAGCCGCCCACCGCACCACTGTCGGGGGCACCCGACCCGGCCGGGTATCCCCCGGCCGGTGGCTATCCGCCGCCCACCGGTGACCAGCCGCCGTCGGGCGGCTACCCTCCGCCAGGTGGCTACCCCCCGCCGGGCGGTTATCCCCCGGGCGGCCTGACTGGCGGCTATCCGACCGGCGGCGCCTACGGCGGCCCCGGCGGCGGCTTCGCCAACAACGAGGACAAGACCTGGGCGCTGGTCGCGCACTTCGGCGGCGCGGCCTTGATGATCGTCAGTGCGGGCGTGCTCGGCTGGATCGCCCCGCTGGTGGCGATGCTGGCCCGGGGCACCCAGTCCCCGACGGTCCGGGCGCACGCCGTCGCCGCGCTCAACTTCCAGCTCATCTGGTCGATCGTCGGCCTGGTCGGCTGGGTGCTCTCGTGCATCCTGATCGGCTTCATCGGCGTCGGCGCGGCCGTCATCCTCGGTGCCGTGTTCGGCATCCTCGCCGGCATCAAGGCCAACGAGGGCAGCTTCTACCGCTACCCACTCTCGGCCAACCTCGTCAAGTGATCCGGGCCGGCCGCTCCCCCGGCCGGTCCGGCGCACCGCCGGCGGGGGTGAGGGTCGGCTGTCGCACCGCCGGCCGGGGCGGCGCGTCCCGGGTCAGGGCAGCAGGTCGCGGACGACCGCGTCGGCGAGCAGCCTCCCGCGCAGGGTGAGCACCGCCCGGCCTGCGGCGTAGTCCCCGGCGACCAACAGACCGCCGGCGAGGGCCCGCTCGGCGCCGGCCCGGCCGGCCGCGTCGAGCACGGCCAGCGGCAGCCCGCTGGCGAGCCGCAGCCGGAGCATCACGTCCTCCATGTGGGCCTCGTCGACAGTGAGCACCTCACGGGCCAGGCCGGGGGACGCGCCGGAGGCCAACCGCTGGGCGTACGTCGTGGGGTGCTTCACGTTCCACCAGCGCACCCCGCCGACATGGCTGTGCGCGCCGGGGCCGAGCCCCCACCAGTCCGCGCCGGTCCAGTAGAGCAGGTTGTGCCGGCACCGGGCGTCGTCGGTGCGCGCCCAGTTGGACACCTCGTACCAGGACAGGCCGGCCGCGTCGAGGGCCGCCTCCGCGGCCAGGTAGCGGTCCGCGGCCACGTCGTCACTGGGGTACGCCAGCTCGCCGCGCCGCATCCGGGCGGCGAGCCGGGTGCCGTCCTCCACGATCAGGGCGTACGCGCTGACGTGGTCCACGCCAGCGGCGACCACCTGCTCCAGCGTGGCGGCGAAGTCCTCGGGCCGCTCACCCGGCGTGCCGTAGATCAGGTCCAGGTTGACGTGCTCGAACCCGGCGTCGCGCGCCTCCAGGGCGGCGGCGGTGGCCCGACCGGCGCTGTGTTTGCGGTCCAGGATCGCCAGCACCCCCGGGGAGGCGGACTGCATGCCCAGCGAGATCCGGGTGTAGCCGGCCGCCCGCAGCCGCCGCAACGATTCGGGGGTGACCGACTCCGGGTTGGCCTCGGTGGTCACCTCGACGTCGGCGGCGAGCCCCCAGGTGCGGTCGATGCCGTCGAGGATGCGGGCCAGGTCGTCGGCGGGGAGCAGGGTGGGGGTGCCGCCGCCGACGAAGACCGTGTCGACCCGGGGCGGCGGGCTGTCGCCGAGCACGCGGGCGGCGAGCGCCAGCTCGGCCAGCACGGTGTCGGCGTACGCCTCCCGGCTGGCGCCCCCGCCCAGCTCGGCTGCCGTGTAGGTGTTGAAGTCGCAGTAGCCGCAGCGGCTGGCGCAGAACGGAACGTGGACGTACACGCCGAAGCCGCGCGCGCCGACCGCCGAGGTGGCGGTGGCGGGCAGCGATCCGTCGACGGGGACGGTCTCACCATCTGGAAGGACGCCGGGCATGGCCACTAGTGTGCCCGGCATGACCTCTCCCGACGTCCTCGTGCGGGTCGCCACGGCCCGTGGGGTGACCACCCTCACCCTGGACAGCCCCCACAACCGCAATGCGCTCTCCACCGCCCTGATGACCCAGTTGCTGGCCGGGCTTGCCGAGGCGGTGGCCGACGACGCGGTCCGGGTGATCGTGCTGGACCACACGGGCCCGGTGTTCTGCGCGGGCGCGGACCTGAAGGAGACCGCCGCGGCGTACGCCAGCGGAACGGTGCCGGCCGGGATGCTGGGCGACGTGCTGGCGGCGCTCTGGGACTGTCCGAAGCCGGTGCTCGCGCGGGTCGCCGGGCCGGCCCGGGCCGGCGGGCTGGGCCTGATCGCGGCCGCCGACCTGGCGGTCTGCGCCGACGAGGCGACGTTCGCCTTCACCGAGGTGCGGATCGGGGTGATCCCGGCGGTGATCTCGGCGACCGTGCTGCCCCGCCTGCACCCGCGTGCCGCCGCCGAGCTGTACCTGACCGGCGACACCTTCGACGGCCGACGGGCCGCCGAGATCGGCCTGGTCACGGCCTCCGTGCCGGCGGACGGGCTGGACGACGCGGTACGGCGCTACTGCGACTCGCTGGTGCGCGGGGCACCGGGCGCGCTGGCCGGCGCGAAGGAGCTGCTGCGCCGGCCGGGCACCGCCGAGCTGCGGGCGGATCTGGCGCGGCTGTCCGCCCTCTCGACCGGGTACTTCCTCTCCGACGAGGGGCGCGAGGGGGTCCTGGCCTTCCGGGAGAAGAGACTGGCTCGATGGGCGGCCGTTCTGGAGGGCGGTTCCGCTGATCATGCCGGGTAGGGCCGGGACGCACCGTTGAACTGCCGGGTAGGGCCGGGACGCACCGTTGAACTGCCGGGTAGGGCCGGGACGCCACCGTCGCCCGGTGGCGTCCCGGCGTCCGTCCGGTCGGGTCACCAGGCGGTCGCGCCGCCGTCGACGGGGTAGTTGGCCCCGGTGATGTACGACGCCCGGTCGGACGCGAGGAAGACCACCAGCTCGGCGACCTCCTCCGGGCGGGCGAAGCGCTTCAGGAGCGTCTTTGCCGTGATGGCGTCCCGGGCCGCCTGGTCGTCGCCGAGGTCCCGCTCACTGGCGGGGGTGAGGATCGGGCCGGGGCTGACGGCCACCGCGCGGATGCCGTGGGGTGCGCCTTCGAGCGCGAGCTGCCGCGTCAGCCCGATGACGCCGGCGTTCGCGGCGGTGTGGCCCACCATCGGGGGGACCTGACCGGCGATCATGCCGGCCATCGAGGCGGCGTTGATGATGACGCCACCGCCGCGCCGGATCAGGTGCGGCCAGGCGAACTTCGACACGAGGTACGGGATGTCGAGTTCACCGGCGATGGTGTAGCGCCAGTCCTCGACCGAGAAGTCCGGCATCGGGCCGAAGCGCAGCGCGGCGGCGTTGTTGTAGACCACGTCGAGCCCCCCGTGGACGGCTACGGCGTCCTCGACGAGTTTGCGGGCCTGTTCCGGGTCGGTCAGGTCGACCGGAGCGATGCTCGTCATCTCCCCACCGGCCGCCCGGACGAGGTCGACGGTCTCGTTGTTGCCGTCGATCTGGATGTCGGCCCCGACGACCTTGGCGCCCTCCCGGGCGAAGGTCAGCGCGGCGACGCGGCCCAGACCGCCGCCGGTGCCGGTGATGAGTACGACCTTGCCGTCCAGCGTGCCCATCGAACTCCTCCTTGCCTGGTCGGGGCCCGTTTCCCGGCCCCTGATTGACGTGTCAATCGCTCAAGTCCCTGGACCGGTCAATCGCTTCCCGACGTCCGCGGTCGGGTGACCCGGCAGACAGCCCCGAGCCCGGTCGGCGCGGCAGGTGAGTTCGGCCCCGGAGCGGGAACGTCCCGATCGGTACGCGGCGGCAGCGCGGACCCCGAACCGGTCGGACGGCCCGGACGACGCCGACGGGGACGTACGCTTGTCGAACTGTCGTTCAGGGGGTGTGGGTGCGAACTCGGGCAGCCGTGGCGGGTGGAGTGGTGCTCATCCTCGTCGCCGTCATCGCGATCTGGCTCGTCGTCCGGCAGGTCGGGGATCAACTGCGACTGCCGCTGGCGGGGCGCACCTGCACGGTCCAGGCCGACGGCCGGGTCGCGCTGGACGTCGAGCAGATGGCCAACGCGGCGACCATCGCGGCGATCGGCGCCCAGCGCGGGATGCCGGAGCGGGCCGTGGTGATCGCGCTGGCCACCGCCTACCAGGAGTCGGGTCTGCGCAACCTCGCCGACGGCGATCGGGACTCGGTAGGCCTGTTCCAGCAGCGCCCGAGTCAGGGCTGGGGCACGTCGGCGCAGATCCGCGACCCCCGCTACGCCGCCAACAGGTTCTACGCGGCGCTGAAGAAGGTGCGCGGCTGGGAGAAGATGCGGGTCACCGATGCCGCCCAGCGGGTGCAGCGCTCGGCGTTTCCCGAGGCGTACCAGAAGTGGGCCGACGACTCCGAGGTGCTCAGCAGGGCCCTGCTCGGCGATGTCACCGGCGCGGTGGCCTGCACGGTGGGGCGTACCCCGGTGATGCACGGCGCGGCGGCGGCCGCCCAGCTGACCCGCAACCTGGTGCTGGACTGGGGGGTGTCGAGCGCCGACCCGGCCAGCCAGACCGGCCTGGCGGTGACTGCCGACGACCAGCGCGACGGTTGGCGGTACGCGCACTGGCTGGTCTCGCACGCCCAGGACCACGGGGTGAAGCGGGTCCGCTTCGGTGACCTGGAATGGACCGCCCGCAACGGCACCTGGGGCCGGGTCACCGGCGGGCAGAGCCCGGCGGATCAGGTGGTGGCCGAGGTCTTCGCCGAAGGCTGACGACCCGGATCTCTTAACCGGCAGTGACCGCACAATCGGACATAACCCCGCAGAACCAGCCGGCCATCAGGTGAATGTGACTCTGCGCACCCGTACCGCTGCGTGCGGTCCGACCCGGAGCCGCACCTGCACCGCTCGCCCTCCCACCGCATAGGCACTCGCGTTACGATCGGCGGCCTGTGCCAGAAATGGTTTCACCTCATGGGGAGGGGTACGACGCGGTGTTCGATTACGGCGACCGGACCGGCTACGAACCGATCAGCGACACTGACCGCAAGGAGTTCCACGAGCAGGGGTTCCTCCTGCTGCGCAACGTCCTGACGGAGGACCACCGGGCGGCGCTGGAGGCGGCTGTCGACCGCGTCTACGCGGAGGAGCAGGCCAAGGGCAACACCAAGAAGGACGGCACGCTGCACCTGCTGGGCTTCCTGGAGCGTGACGAGCTCTTCGGCGAGCTGCTCACCCACCCGATCGCCTTCCCGTACATGTGGGGGCTGGCCGGCTGGAACATCTACACCCACCACAACCACCTGGACGTCACCCCGCCGGCCGCCGAGCCGGAGAAGCCCTACTGGGGCTGGCACCAGGACGGGTACCGGCAGAACTCCGACCCGGAGACGATGGACCCGAACCTGCCCCGGCCGATGTTCTCGCTGAAGGTGGCGTACGTGCTCTCGGACCTCTCCGAGACCGGCCGCGGCGCCACCAAGGTCATCCCGGGCAGCCACCTGTGGAACTCGCTGGACCGGCCCAAGGACCTGAGCGTGCACAACCCCGACCCGGAGGGCACGCTGGAGATCACCGCGAACCCGGGCGACGCGTTCATCTTCGACCGTCGGCAGTGGCACTCCCGCTCGACGAACCTGTCGACGATCACCCGCAAGATGCTCTTCGTCGGCTACACCTACCGGTGGATCCGGCCGCTCGACGAGCTGCACCCGGACCTGAACGGCGAGTGGTACCGCAACCGCACGCCCGTGCAGCGCCAGCTGATCGGCGAGGGCACCCACACCGCCAACTACTGGGGCATCAACTGGGACGGGTACGTCGACGACGAGATCCCGCTGCGCAAGGAGCTCAAGGAGCGCGGGCTGCTGGACCGCAACATCCCCTGGCTGCGCTGATCACCTGCGGCTGAGAACGGCCCCCCGCCATCGTTGGCGGGGGGCCGTTCCGTATCCGCTTCCGGTCCACCGGCTGCCGCACTGTCGGTAGCGTGACGGGTAGGCAGAGCCGGGGCGCAGCGCCTGCCCGGGGCGCGGGGTGGCACAGGAGGCAGCCGCGATGACGTCCGCTCCGCTCCCCCGGATCCTCCGCCGGCGCGGCGAGCCGGAATATCCGACCTTCCTGGAACTCTTCTTCGACCTGGTCTACATCTTCCTGCTCTCGCGGCTCTCCGCCAGTCTGGGCGAGAGCCTCACCGTGCGGAACGCGGCGCAGACCGCCGTCCTGCTGCTGGCCGCCTGGTGGGTCTGGGTGCTCACGGCGTGGCTCACCGACCTGTTCAACCCCCGACTGCCGATCATCCAGGCGACAGTCCTGCTGGTCATGCTCGGCACCCTGCTGATGGCGATCGCGACACCGTACGCCTTCGGCCGGTACGGGTGGCTCTTCGTCGCGGCGTACTTCGGCATCCACCTGGTCCGTGACGCCGTCCTGATCCCCGGCACCCGCGTCAATCGTCCGATCCAGGCCCGGAGCATCCGGGTCTTCTTCTGGTTCGGCATCACCGTGACGCCCTGGGTTGCCGGGGTGTTCGTCGACGAGACGGCTCGACTGGTGCTCTGGTCGCTCGCGGTGGCGGTCGATCTCGGCTCGGCACGGTTCGGCTGGCCGACGCCGGGGCTGGGCCGCACCGAGCTGGCCAGCCAGATCTTCACCGGGGTGCACCTCTCCGAGCGGCACCGGGCGATCTTCATCGTCGCGCTCGGCGAGTTGATCCTGAGCACCGGCACGGGGCTGGCCGGCAGCGGGTTCACCGCCGGTCAGGTGACCGCCAGCGCGGTCGCGTTCGTCAGCGCGGTCCTGCTGTTCCAGCTCTACTTCCAGCGCGTCCAGCGGATCCTGGCCCCACCGAGCGTCACGACTGTGGAGCGGGTCCGCTCCGGCACCTCCACCTCGTACACCCATCTGGTGATGGTGGCCGGGGTGGTGCTGGTCTCGACCGGCACCTCGATGGTCATTGCTCGGCCCTCCGGTCACACTCCGGTGGATGTGATGGTTGCCATCCTCGGCGGACCGGTGCTGTTCCTGTTCGGCAGCGTGCTGTTCGACGCCGTGGTGACGGCGCGGATTCTCTGGTCCCGGGTGCTGGCGATCGTGCTGCTGGCGGTCGTGCTGCTGTGCGCGCTTGTCGCGCCCAGCACGTTCCGTCTGCCGCCGTTGACCGTCCTGGTGGTGGCGAACCTGGTCCTGCTGCTCACCCTGGCCGGGGAAGGGCTGGCCGCCCGTCGCAGACGGGCCGAGGTCACCGCGCCGGCCCGGTGAGGGATCGCCCCACCTGCCGCGCGGAGTCTCACCCCAGCATCGGCGGCGCCGGCGTACGCGTGTGTCGTCGGGTGCTGGCCAGGTTCGCCACGGCGATCAGGGCCAGCACGATCATGGCGAGCAGCGCGACAAGGATCGGCGGAAGCACGGTCGTGGCCGGGGCCAGGCACCCCAGCAGCACCACGCCGGCCAGCCGGGACCGCGAGATGCGTCCGAACACGGTGAAGTCGAGCAGGCCCCGGCCGATCAGGTACAACGCGGGGCTGCCGAGGATGACCGCGGCCCACGACGGCGGGGTCTCGCCCGACGGTCGATTCACCACGAGGTCGCTGGTGACGGCCGCCCCGGCGATGCCGGCCACCATGATCAGATGGGTGATCGCGGCGGACTGGGTGAGCAACGCCGGGTCGGTCGACCTGACGATCGCGTCGGTCAGCAGCTCACCGGCGCGGTAGATGTAGATCCGCCACATCAGCACCACGGTGCTGAACACCACGAGCAGGGCCAAGGCCCGCTCCAGCGTGTAGTCGCTCCGGCTGAAGGTCGTCCCGGTCACGAAGATCGACACCCCGAGCGCGATGATGACGAACTGCCGGTAGCGCTCGGCCACCCGCGCGTGGACCAGCCGCCAGTCCCCCGGTCGTGAGCGGCCGATCCGGGGCAGCGGCCAGCCGCACACCGCCCCGACGTACTCGACGACGATCGCGAGCGCCCAGATCGACAACTGGCCCGAGCCGCCGACGAGCGCTCCGGCGATCCAGCCGACGCCGGTGACGCACTTCCAGGTCTGGATCCGGATGGTCGACCGCCGCAGGGGCCGGCCCTTCGAGACGACAACTGCGTAGTAGGCGGTGGTGCTGAGGGGGATGAACACGAAGGTGATCGCGAAGAGCAGCGCGCGATCGCCGTACGCCTCGGCCGCGACCGCCGCCAACAGCAGGCTGGCCGCCGCCACCGAGGTGAGATGCCCCTGCCCGGATGGGCTGGTCAGGTCGATGGTGTCCGCGGTCCACACGCTCAGCGCCCAAATCATCGCGAACGCGAGCAGCAGCACCAGCACCTTGGCGACGCCGGTCCAGGTCAGGTCGTTGGCCAGGATGGTCGCCAAGGTGACCAGCGCGAAGACGTAGACGAGGTCGAAGAAGAGCTCCAGGAACGCCGGACGCTCCAGCGCCGGATCGGGCGCCGCTGCCGTGGCGCCGCCGTCCGTTGCCATCGACATCGCGCTTCACCCGGCCTCCACCGCATGCCCTCAAGGGGGACGATACGGGCAACCGCTCGCGTCCAACCCCGTCATCCGGTTCTTGGCGGCCGCTGGCCACCCCAACGCTTGCGTGTCGCCTCGGCAACGCGGTCAGCCCCGCGCCTTCAGCCGGTCACGTGACGTCTCGACGCAGGGGCAGCAACAGGGCGATCGCCGAGGCGGCCACCGCGTACGCGGTGAGCAGGAGAGCGCCGGCCGCCGGTGGGAGCAGGTTGACGGTGCCGCTGCCGAGTTCCGTGGAGATGGCGTCGGCGACGTAGGTGAAATCGGTAAGCGCGGCGGTGGCTCCGCCGGGCAGGATCGGGTAGAGCGTGTTGACGCCCGGGATCATCATCAGCACCGGCTCCCCCACGTACAGATAGCCGATCACGACGCACAGCGCCGCGACCTGGTGGTGGATGAGGGCACCCATCCCGGCCCCGAGGAGCAGGTAGACCACCATCGCGACGGCGATACGGCCGAGCAGCGCCAGCACCGTGGAGGCTGGCAGACCGAGTGGGACGTCGCGGGCGGCGGCGACAGCGAACAGCGCCACCGCGGCGGTGCCCGCGAGAACGAGCCCGTACGCGAGGCCAACGACCGCGTACGTGGCGAGTTTGGCGGCGAGCACCCGCCCACGGCGCGGAGCGAAGAGAAAGGTGACCGCGGCGGTGCGGTGTCGGTACTCGGAGGTGACCGCCAGGGCCCCGGCGGCGGCCGGCACGAACGCGGTGTAGCCGAGAATGCCGAGGATCGCGCGGAGGCCGGCCTCGGTGTCCAGACCGGGCATCGGTGGATCGAAGTTCTCCGGCCCCGCCAGCGCCATGGCCCCGAACATGCCCCCGCCCAGCACAGCTGCGGCGAGCAGCAGGCCGCCCCACATGCGGGTGGCCAGCAGCCGGCGGAACTCCGCTCTGATCAGGTGGTTCATCAGCTGACCGCCTTGTCCGTGGTGAGGTGGAGGAAGAGTTCTTCGAGACTGGGAGTCTCGACGGCCAGCTCGTGCACCCGACAATGGTGGGCGGCGGCGAGGTCGGCGATGCTCGGCGCGTCCAGCCCTCGCACCCGCAGCCGATCGGGCCGGACGGCTTCGACGTGCGGTGCCGTGCCGCCGTTGGCGGGGTCGGCCGTCAGAACGGCAGCGAGCGCGTCCGCGTCGGGTGAGGTGACCAGCACCGCTGGCGGGCCGGCGAGCCGGGAACAGGGCCCGGCGGCGACGAGTTCGCCACGCCGGATCACCACGACGTCATCCACGAGCTGCTGGATCTCGCCGAGCGCGTGGCTGGAGATCAGGACGGTGCGACCTTCGTCGGCGAACTGACGCAGAAAGCCGCGCAACCACGACACGCCTTCCGGGTCCAGGCCGTTGCCGGGCTCGTCCAGCAGCAGTACGCGGGGATCGCCGAGCAACGCCGTGGCGAGGTTGAGCCGCTGCCGCATGCCCGTGGAGAATCCTCGGGTGCGACGGTGTGCGGCCTCGGCGAGGCCGAGCAGGTCGAGCAGGGTGGTGACCCGGCTGTCCGGATATCCGCCCATCGCGGCGTAGACGCGCAGGTGGTCGCGGGCGGTGTGTCCAGGGTGGAACGCGTTGGCGTCGAACACGGCGCCGACAGTGCGCGAGGGCCGGGCGAGTTGGCCGTACGGCAGCCCGCCGATCGTGGCGGTGCCACTGGTCGGCGACACCAGCCCGGTCATCATGCGCATCGTGGTGGTCTTGCCGGCGCCGTTCGGGCCGAGGAATCCGGTGACGACACCGGGCTGCACGGTGAAGCTCAGATCATGCACGGCGGTCACGTCACCGTAGCGCTTTGTCAGGCACGACACCTCGATCGCGAGGTGGTCGCCGGTCACGCGCGGGCCGCCATGGCGCGCGTGATCGTCTCCACGAGGCCTGGCGCGGCCGGGTTGGAGAGCACTACCTGGTCGAACTCGCCGCCTGCCGACGCCCGGTCCAGAACGAGGTGCAGCCCCGGTTCCGCCCGGCGGGCTGCCACGAGCTGTCGAGGACCGCCGTACAGGCCCCATACTCCGATCTTGGCGAAGCCGGACACCACGTATCCCCGGCGGGCGCCACGGGCCAGACGGAGCGGGTTGTCCACCAGGGCGACGTGCCGCACCGCGGTGAGGGGCAGTGCGAACTGCTCCCGCCCGACCCAGACCCGCTCCCATCTGGTGAACCGAATGTCGATCACATCGTTGGTCACCATGACCGATGCCATCAGTCATCCCCTTTCGTCGTGTCGGAGTCGTCCGTCGGCGCAGGCGTACGTCTGTCGGTCGTCGGCAGGTCGGTGGGCAGCAGAACGGTCGCCAACAGTCGCGGTATCCGCCCACCGCCGGGCTGGTTGCCGAGCAGCGGGCCCACCAGTGCGTGGAGACCGGCGGCGAACTCGCCCAGTTCGGCGTCGGTCAGGTGCAGCACGAGTTGCTGATAGCCCACACCGTCGGCGGTGAAGTCGATCCGCTCCCGCGCGAGATAGCGGGAGAACTCCGACAGCAGACTCGACATGAACGCCGTGAAGTAGCGCGCATGGTCCTCCCGCGTAGCCGTGGCGAGGGCCGCCGGGTCGAGCGTCGCGCCGTGCGCTGGCAACGCGTACACCCGCTCGACGGTGCCGCGAACCCTGCGTTCGTCAACCACCTCGACCAGCCCTGCCTTGACCAGGATCGCCAGGTGCCGGTACATCGTGGCCTGCGGGACATCGGGCAGCAGCTCAAGCAGCCCTTGTGTGGTCAGGCGTGTGCCCGCGACCGCACGCAGGATCCGGATCCGCACCGGATGCAGCGCCAGGTCCGCCCAGCGCTCTCTCGACATCTCCACGGGCCGAACGGTATCACTCTCGATAATGAGAATGAAAGGCCGTGTTCCACAACGAACGGCTGGGCGCTCGCGCCCTCGACGTCGGCTAACGGGCGGCGAGACGGCGGCGGACCTTGTCCCGGATCGGCTCCGGCAGGTCGTCCGCGTCGAGCAGGCGGGGCAGCAGCTCCGGCTCCAGGCTGGTCGCCCGGAACACCTCGCCGATGGTCACCCCGTGCGTGGGCCGCTCCACCACCTCGACCGGGTCGCCGGCACCCACCTCGCCCTCGCGCAACACCCGCAGGTACGCCCCCGGGGAGGCCCGCACGGTGAAGCGCCGGATCAGGTCGGGCACGCCCCAGAAACCCGCGAACGTCGTGCAGGGCGTACGCGGCATCGTCACCTGGAGCACCGCCGTGCCCACCGCCCACTGTTCGCCGATGACCGCGCCGGTCACGTCGACGGCGTACGTGGTCAGGTTCTCCCCGAAGCCCCCCGAGCGGATCGACCGGCCGATCTCGGCCGACCACCACGCGGCGTCCTCCTCGGCGTACGCGTAGACGGCCTTGTCCGGCCCGCCGTGCACGGACCGCTCACCGATGAAGTCACCGGCCAGGCCACCGGCGAGCACCGCCACCGGCCCGTCGACCGATCGCTTGTCGATGCCGCTGCGACCGCTCGCGTCGCCCGCCCACGCCGCCTCGGTCACGATGCCGAGGTTCACCGCTGCCACCCTGCCCGTCATGCCGGACAGCCTAGGTGAATCCGCGGTCCGGGCTTGACCTTGACGCTGCGTCAACCCTCCATGCTGACTGCCATGAGCATCCCGCCAACAACCGATCAGGTCGAGCAGGCCGTGATACACGTGCAGGGCCTGGAGAAATCGTTCAAGCAACTGAAGGTGCTGCGCGGCGTGGACATCGACGTCGCGCGCGGCAGCATCTTCGCCCTGCTCGGCTCCAACGGGGCGGGCAAGACCACTGTGGTGAAGATCCTGTCCACGCTGCTCAAGGCCGACGGGGGAACGGCCCGGGTCAACGGTTTCGACGTCGCGACGCAGGCCGCCGAGGTGCGCGAGTCGATCAGTCTCACCGGGCAGTTCGCGGCGGTCGACGAGATCCTCACCGGACGGGAGAACCTCGTCCTGGTCGCCCGGCTCCGGCACCTCAAGGACCCGGGCGCCATCGCGGACGACCTGCTGCGGCGCTTCTCGTTGACCGAGGCGGGCACCCGGAGGGTGGCGACGTACTCCGGTGGCATGCGCCGCCGGCTGGACATCGCGATGAGCCTCATCGGCAACCCACCGGTGATCTTCCTCGACGAGCCGACGACCGGGCTGGACCCGGAGGCACGCATCGAGGTGTGGCAGGCCGTCAAGGATCTGGCCGAGGCGGGTACGACAGTCCTGCTCACCACCCAGTACCTCGACGAGGCGGAGCACCTGGCCGACCGGATCGCGATCCTGCACGAGGGCCGGATCATCGTGAACGGCACCCTCGACGAGCTCAAGCAGCTCCTCCCACCCGCGACGATCGAGTACGTCGAGAAGCAGCCGAGCCTGGAGGACGTCTTCCTCACCCTCGTCGGCGCCCGAACCCAGAAGGAACAACGATGAACAGGCATTTCGTCGGCGACACCGCAGTTCTCCTCGGACGCTCGCTGCGCCACATCGCCCGCAGCCCGGACACCATCATCACCACCGCGATCATGCCGATCGCCTTCATGCTGCTGTTCGTCTACGTCTTCGGCGGCGCGATCGAGACCGGGACCGACTCGTACGTGAAGTACCTGCTGCCCGGCATCCTGGTCATCACGATCGCCTCGGGCATCTCCTACACCGCCTTCCGGCTCTTCCTGGACATGAAGGGCGGCATCTTCGAACGGTTCCAGTCCATGCCGGTCGCCCGGTCATCCGTGCTGTGGGCGCACGTTCTGACCTCACTGGTCGCCAACCTGATCTCGCTCGTCGTCGTCGTCGGCGTCGCCCTGATCATGGGCTTCCGTACGGGGGCGGGGGTGTCGCAGTGGCTCGCGGTCGCCGGCATCCTGGTCCTGTTCACCCTGGCGCTGACCTGGATCGCCGTGATCCCCGGCCTCACCGCGAAGACGGTGGACGGCGCGAGCGCGTTCTCCTATCCGCTCATCTTCCTGCCGTTCGTCAGCTCCGCCTTCGTGCCCACCGAGTCCATGCCCGGCCCGGTGCGCGCCTTCGCCGAGCACCAACCGGTGACCTCCATCGTCAACGCGATCCGGGACCTGTTCAGCCAACAGCCGGTCGGCTCGGACATCTGGATCGCCCTCGCCTGGTGCGTCGGCATCCTCGTCCTCGCCTACCTGTTCGCCAACGTCACCTACCGTCGCAGGATCTCCTGAGCTGGCGTACCGGACAAGGTGAGTGAGAGCAGGATCAGAGCATGCTGACGATCAGTCAACTCGCGGCGTACGCCGGCGTCACGGTGCGGGCGGTGCGGCACTACCACCAGATCGGACTGCTGCCCGAGCCGGAGCGGGACGCATCGGGCTACCGGCGCTACGGCGCGACGGCTGTCGTGTCCCTCATCAAGATCCGCACCCTCGCCGACGCCGGCGTGCCGCTGTCGCAGATCAGCCGGATGCTCGACGCCGACCCGTCAGCCTTCGCCGAAGCGATCCGGACCATCGACGGCAAGCTGCGCGACGAGATCGAGCGGCTGCAGACCAGCCGCACACACATCGCGCAGCTCACCGCCGGGGACAGCCTGGCGCTTCCACCGGAGGTCACCGCCTATCTCGACCGACTTCGGGCCATCGGGGCGTCCCAGCGGATGGTGGAGGCCGAACGCGACGGGTGGATCCTGGTCGCGGCGCGCTGGCCGGACCGCATCGTCGAGTGGATGCCCGGCAAGAGCGCCGCTCTCGATGATCCGCAGGTCGTCCGGCTCTACCGGGTGCTCTCGGAGATCTTCGACGGTGACGAGCAGGACGACCCGCGGCTGGCCGAGGCCGCCGACATCATGGCCTGCCTGGCGGAGCAGGCGTACGCCGCCGGCGATTTCCTGCACGCCGAGGAGGCCGACGACGACATTCCGCACGACCTGATCGACGCCCTCGCCGACGAGGCGGACCCGCGGGCGCAGCGGCTGCGGGAGCTGATGCGCGAGCGGGGTTGGTCCGGTTGGAACCGGATGGAGCGGCTCGCCGAGCCGCCCCGCAAATGACCGCCGGCCGGCGCGGTCAGCCCTTGACGGCGCCGGCCACGAGGCCGGAGACCATCCGTCGCTGCACCAGCAGGAAGAAGATGATGACCGGCAGGGTGAACAGGGTGGAGGCGGCCATGACCGGCCCCCAGTTGGTGTCGTCGCGGCCGAAGAAGAAGGTCATCGCCACCGGCAGCGTGTAGCGGCCCTGGTCGTTGATGAACGTCAACGCGAAGATCAGCTCGTTCCACGCGGTGATGAAGGAGAAGATGCTGGTGGCGACCAGGCCGGGCGCGACCAGCGGGAACAGCACCCGACGGAACGTCTGAGCCCGGCTCGCGCCGTCGATGGCCGCCGCCTCCTCCAACTCCTTGGGCACGGCGGCGACGAAACCACGCAGCATCCAGACCGCGAACGGCAGCGAGAAGCCGAGGTACGTGAGGATCAGGCTGGGCAGGGTGTTGTAGAGCCCGAGCCGCTGGATCATCAGGAACAGCGGGATGACCAGCGCCTCCAGCGGGATCATCTGCACCACGAGCAGCATGATCAGGAAGCTGGTCCGCAGTTTGAAGCGGAACCGGGCCACCGCCGTCGCGGCGAGCAGGGCGACCAGGCCGCTGAGCACCACAGTGGACACGGCGACGATCGCGCTGTTGACGAAGAAGTCCAGGAAGCTGACGCCGGGGATCAGGTTGCCGGTCAGGATCTCCCGGTAGTGCGCCAGCGTCGGGTGGGCCGGCACCGGCTGCGGGGTGGACGAGAAGATCTCGCTGCTCGGCTTCAACGAGGTCGAGATCATCCAGTAGACCGGGAACGCCGCGAAGAGCGCGACCAGCAGCCCGGCGGCGTTGAGGGCCACCTTCTTCACGACTCGTCCTCCTGCCTGAGCACCATCCGTACGTAGAAGCCGGTCACCACGAGCAGGATCAGCGTGAGGATCACCGCGATCGCCGCGCCGAGGCCGTACTTCGGCGGCGGGGAGAAGGCTTCGGCGTACGAGTAGATGGAGAGCATGAACGTCGGCCGGTCCTGGGTGCCGCCGGCCAGGACGAACTGCTGGGTGAAGACCTTGAAGTCCCAGATGGTGGAGAGCACGATCAGGATTCCGAAGACCGGCCGCAACAGCGGGAACGTGATCTTCCAGAAGACCCGCCACGGGCTGGCGCCGTCCACCCGGGCCGCCTCGTGCAGCTCACTCGGCACGCTCTTCAGGCCGGCGAGCACGCTTACCGCGATGAACGGGAACGAGTGCCAGACCACCACCAGGGTGAGGATGGCGAAGAAGAGCAGCGGCGAGTTGAACCAGCCGTAGCCGGTCCAGTCGCTGCGGCCGAACAGCGCCTGGGAGAACCCGTCCGGCAACGCGTTGAACAGCCAGGTGACCAGGCCGCTGGTGTCGTCGAAGATCCACTTCCAGACGATCGTGCCGGTCAGCGCCGGGGTGGCCCAGGCGAGCATCACGCAACTGGCCACGAAGGTGGCCATCTTGCGGCCGAGCCGGTTGAGCAGCAGCCCGACCAGAGTGCCGAGCACCATCGTGAGCAGCACGTTCGCCGCGGCGAACAGCACCGTGTTGCGCAGCACCGTCAAGAAGAACGGGTCGGAGAGGATGTCGGTGTAGTTGCCGAGCCCCACCCACGGCCACTCCCGGTCGCCGCGCAACTGCCGGACGCTGTTGAGCCGGTAGAAGGACATCGCCACCACCTGGCCGAGCGGCCAGAGCAGCAGCACCCCGATGATGACGAGTGCGGGCAGGAGCAGCAGGTAGGGCAGGCGGTCCACCGGGCGACGCCGCCGCGCGGGGGTCTCCCGCGCGGCGGACGTCTCCGGCACCTCGGTCAGCGTGGTCACTTGGAGTTGAGGATGCTTTCCATCTCACCGGCCGCGTCAGCGGTAGCCTTCTCGACCGTCTTCTGACCCTTCATGACCGAGCTGTTCATCGCCTGGGTCACCGTCTTCGTCCGGCTGACCTCCACCCACTTCGGGGTGAGCGGCGTGAGCTTGGTGTTCTGCATGGTGGTGGCGAACGCCGCCATGACCTTGTCGTTGGCGTACGTGTCACCGGCGACGAGGTCCTTGTAGACCGGGAAGAAGCCGAGGCTGCTCGCGAAGCTCTGCGCGTTCTTCTTGTTCAGCAGCACGGTCAGGTAGTCCCAGGCCAGATCCTGGCGCTCGCTGTCCTTCCAGATCGCCACGTCCGAACCACCGGCGAAGCCGGGAGCGGCCTTGCCGTCCGGGCCCGGGATCGGGAACGTACCCCAGACCTTCTCGATCTCGGGGTTGTCCTTCTTGATGGCGCCCTGCTGCCAGCTGCCGGCGAACGCCATGGCGGCCTTGCCGGTGGCGAACTGGGTACGCGCGTCGATCTCGTTCCAACCGGCGGCGGCCGGCGGGGCCACCTTGTGGACGGTCACGAGGTCGGTCCAGTACTTGACGGCCCGCTGCGCCTCCGGCGTCGTGTAGCCGGACTTCCAGGCGCCGCCCTGGTTGGTCGCGATCTCCGCGCCCGCGCCCCAGAGGAAGGAGTAGAAGGGCAGCTCGGAGTTGCCCGGCAGCGCGATGCCGTAGGTGCCCGGCTTCTTCGCCTGCACGGCCTTGGCCACCGTGACCAGGTCGTCCCAGGTCTTCGGCGGCTGGACGCCGGCCTCGGCGAACCAGTCGGTGCGGTAGTAGATCGCCCGCACGCCCGCGTACCAGGGGACGCCGTACTGCTTGCCGTCGAGCTGCGCGTTGCGGACCAGGTCGGGCAGCAGGTCCTTGCCGTCGGCCCAGCCGTCCATCCGGCCGCTGACGTCGGCGAGCGCCTCCTGCGCGGCCCAACCCTGGGTCTCGGTGTTGCCCAGCTCGGTGATGTCCGGTCCCTCACCACCGGCGAGCGCGGCCTGGAACTTCTTGGGCGCCTCCAGCCAGGGGATGTACTGCACGACCACATCGGTGTCGGGGTGCTTCTGGCGGAACTCCGCCTCGACGCCGTCGAGGAACTTGTTCTGCGCGTCGCCGCCCTCGCCCATCATCCAGACCGTGAGCTTGCTGTCGTCGCCCGCCTTGTCCTCGGAGCCTCCGCAGCCGGTCAGCACCATCGCGGCCGAGGCCACTACGGCGGTGACCGGGGCCAGCCGCTTCCACCTGTTCACGCCACTTCTCCCCTCGCGCCGCCTGGAACTTACCTTCTCCGCCGCACCTTAGTACGAAGAAATCCTTTACGACAGTGGGCGGGGAGGCCGAAGCGTCGCGACCGTACCGCAGGGAACCGACCCGACGGGTCGTGGCGTAGGGCCGAATCTGGGCACTTCACCACGAAAGAACGCCCGACCAATGGTCGGGCGCCCTTTTCCGTGGTGCGGTGATGCCAGGTTGTTACCGGGTGACGCGGCGGCGGCCACCCACGCCGGCGACCAGCGCGACAGCGATCGCGGCGACCACGACCTGCACCAGCAGCTCGGTCCAGTCGATACCGGCGGTCTCGGTCGCGATACCCATCGCCCGCGCCAGCACCGTGCCCAGCAGAGCCGCGCCGACACCGATCAGCAGGTGCAGCCACATCGGCATGTTCTGCCGACCCGGAACAACCAGGCGGCCGAGCGCCCCGACGATGAGACCAACAACGATGGCAGTGATGATGCCCCACACGGTGAGCTCCACGGTCGCCCTCCTTCTAAGAATGTCTGACACACAATGTGTGCTTCCTGTCGTGACGACTAAGTTCCCGACCCACCGAAAAACCAAACCGACTTCGTCGCCCAGACGATCACGACTTGGCCAACAACGGCACGTTCCACCGGACGACGCGTCCGCCTCGCGCATCGGCCGGGCCGTGCACCACGCCGCGGCGTGATCGACTCCCCTTCGGGGATATCGCCGGTCGTCCGACTCCCGCCATCGGCACTGTGGAGACCGAGCACGCCGGCGGCGTGATCGACCGGGCTGAGCGCGCGGTCAGCCGCGCCGAAGTGCTGCGCATCATCGCCACGAACGTCGCACGACTGCGCGAGGATGCTCTGCCAGGCGATTCCGGCGCTGCCACCCGTCCCGTTCAGCCGCGCCCGCGTGCGCTCGGCCGGGTCGCGCGGGGGTCGCGCGGCGGGTCGCGCGGGCCGCGCGGGTCGACTCCACTGCGCCGGG
>NZ_MUZA01000040.1 GCF_021442385.1 Micromonospora sp. MH99 | reverse complement strand
GTCGGCCGGGGCGGCGTCGGCCGGGGCGGCGTCGGCCGGTTCGGGCGCCAGCGCCAGCCGGGGCCGACGCCGACGACGGGTCGCGCCGCCGTGCCCGGTGCCGTACCCGATCAGCACGTTGCCGGAGCCGGCCCGCTCCTCCTCGCGGTAGGTGGCGTGCCCGGCCGGTTCGTCGCCGGCGCCGTCCAGCGGCGCGATGGTGATCAGCGGCTGGCCGACCGGGCGGACCTCACCCGCCGCGCCGTGCAGGGTCACGACCCGTCCGGCGAACGGGCAGGGCACGTCCACGACCGCCTTGGCGGTCTCCACCTCGACGACGCTCTGGTCGACGGTGACGATGTCGCCCACGGCGACCCGCCACTCGACGATCTCCGCCTCGCTCAACCCCTCGCCCAGGTCGGGCAGGAGGAAGACCTGGGTGCGCTCGACGGTGGTCATGCCGCCGCCCAACGCGCGTCCGGCTGGTCGTCCCACTGCAGGCGGGCCACCGCGTCCAGCACCCGGTCCACGCCGGGCAGGTGGGTGTGCTCCAGCATCGGCGCCGGGTACGGGATGTCCAGCCCGGCCACCCGCAGCACCGGCGCGTGCAGCGCGTGGAAGCAGCGCTCCTGCACCCGGGCGGCGATCTCCGCGCCGACGCCGGCGAACCCGGGCGCCTCCTGGATCACCACGCACCGGCCGGTACGCCGGACCGACGCGGTGATGGTGGCGTCGTCGAACGGCACGATGGTGCGCACGTCGACCACCTCCAGGTCCCAGCCCTCCTCGCGGGCGGCCTCGGCGGCCTCCAGCGCGACCGGCACCGCCGGCCCGTACGCGACCAGGGTGGCGTCGCGTCCGGTACGGCGCACGACGGCCCGGCCGAACGGCTCGGTACGCACCGGCAGCTCGGCTTCGGCGCTGCCGAAGTAGAGCTTCTTGGGCTCCATGAAGACCACCGGGTCGGGGTCGTCGATCGCCTCCCGCAGCAGCGAGTACGCGTCCTCGACGGTCGCCGGGGTGACGACCTTCAGGCCGGGGGTGTGCGCGTAGTACGCCTCGGACGAGTCGCAGTGGTGCTCCACCCCGCCGATGCCACCGGCGTACGGCACCCGGATGACGATCGGCACGCTGAGCTTGCCCCGGGTGCGGTTGCGCAGCTTCGCCACGTGCGAGGCGATCTGCTCGAACGCCGGGTACGCGAACGCGTCGAACTGCATCTCGACCACCGGCCGCAGCCCGGACATGGCCAGGCCGACGGCGAAGCCGACGATGCCGGCCTCGGCGAGCGGGGTGTCGAAGCAGCGCTTCTCGCCGAAGCGGGCCTGGAGGCCGTCGGTGATCCGGAAGACGCCGCCGAGCGCGCCGACGTCCTCGCCGAAGACGACCACCCGCTCGTCGGCGGCGAGGGCGTCGGCGAGCGCCGAGTTGAGCGCCTTCGCCATGGTGGTGGCCATCAGGCGTCACCCTCTTCGTCGTGCGCGGCGGCGAGCTCGGCGCGGACCTGCTCGCGCTGCTCGACGAGCTGGGGGGTGGGCTCGGCGTAGACGTGGTCGAAGAGGCTCAGCGGGTCGACCGTGGGCTGGGTGTTCATCCGGGTGCGCAGGTCCGCCGCGTACGCCTCGGCCTGCTCGGCGATCTCGGCGACCGCCGCGTCGTCGAGCACGCCACGGGCGCGCAGGTAGGTCTCCAGGCGGGCGAGCGGGTCGCGGTCGCGCCAGGCGTCGACCTCGGCGCCGTCGCGGTAGCGCGTGGCGTCGTCGGCGTTGGTGTGCGGCTCCATCCGGTAGGTGTGCGCCTCGACCAGGAACGGCCCCTTGCCGGCGCGGGCGTGCGCGACCGCGCGGGTCAGCACGGCGAGCACCGCGACCGGGTCGTTGCCGTCGACCTGCTCGCTGGGCACGCCGTAGCCGACGCCCTTGTACGCCAGCGACGGCGCGGCGGTCTGCCGGGACAGGGGGACGCTGATGGCGTACCTGTTGTTCTGGACGAAGTAGACGACCGGGGCTTTGAACACGGCGGCGAAGTTGATGCCCTCGTGGAAGTCGCCCTCGCTTGTCGCGCCGTCGCCGATGAAGGCCAGCGCCACGGTGTCGCGCCCCTGGTACGCCTCGCCGTGGGCGAGACCGGCGGCGTGCACGCACTGGGTCGCGAGGGGGGTGCACTGCGGCGCGGTGTGCACCTCGGTGGGGTCGTAGCCGCAGTGCCAGTCGCCGCGCAGCAGCGTGAGCACCTCGACCGGATCGATGCCCCGGGCAACCAGCGCCATCGATTCACGGTAGGTGGGGAACACCCAGTCGGTGTCGCGGACGGCGAGCACGGCGGCGACCTGGCACGCCTCCTGGCCCCGCGACGACGGGTAGACAGCGAGGCGGCCCTGCTTGGTCAGTGCGGTCGCCTGGGTGTCGAACCGGCGGCCGAGCACCATCCGGCGGTACAGCTCGCGCAGCGCCTCGACGGGCGGCTCCGGATAGTCGGTACGGGCCGGCAGCGGCGTACCGGTCTCATCGAGCAGGCGGACCGGTTCGGCGGCCGGCAGCAGCGGGCGTGCCGGGTCGGGCGGGGTGACCGTCCGACGGGCGCGCGGGGATGCCCTGCGGACCGCCTGGGGTGTGGTCGTCACGGCGGGACCTCCTGGGACGTGTGGTGAGCCTATGCTTCCGCCTGACGGATGATTGACTCAAGATCCACGCAGAAGGCGGGACGTCTGGCATGTGGGAGGCGCATCGGTGAGCCAGGAGAACGGCGACGGAGCGAGCCGGGGAACCGGATCGGGACGATCGGCCCGAGCCATGGACGAGGTCGACAGGCGGATTCTGGACGAGCTGGTCCGCGACGGGCGCACGTCGGTGCGCACCCTGGCCGAGCGGATCCACATCTCGCGCACCAACGCGTACGCCCGGGTGGAGCGCCTGCTGCGCGAAGGCGTGATCACGGGCTTCCGGGCGCAGGTGGCGCCCGAGGCCGCCGGGCTGGGCACGTCGGCGTACATGGCGTTGACGATCGAGCAGAACACCTGGCGGGAGGTGTCGGCCGAGCTGGCGCAGGTGCGCTACGTCGAGCACGTCGCGCTCCTCAGCGGCGAGCACGACGTGCTGGCCCTGGTTCGGGCGCCGGACAACGCCGCCCTGCGGGACGTGGTGCTCGATCGGGTGCAGCGCATCGCCGGGGTGCTGTCGACGCGGTCATGGCTGGTCTTCGAGGAGTTCGACGGCACGCAGAGCCCGTGGCAGTAGGGCGGGCCGCGCCGTTCACCGCTCGGGCGGCGCCTCCAGGCCCTCGGAGTCGGCCAGCTCCAGCAGGGGCTCCAGCGAGTGCCGGTCACCGTCGAGGCCGGCGTGCGGGTCGCCGCGCTCGGCGAAGCGGGCCGGCATGCTGAGCACGTCGAAGTCCTCCGGCCGGGCGTCGTCCAGCTCCGCCCAGTCCAGCGGCGCCGACACCAGGGCCTGCGGTGTCGGCCGGATCGAGTACGCCGACGTCACCGTGTGGTCGCGGGCCATCTGGTTGTAGTCGACGAAGACCGGCCGGTCCCGCTGCTCCCGCCACCAGGTGGTGGTGACCAGCTCCGGCAGCCTGCGCTGCATCTGCAGGCCCAGCGCGAGCACCGCCCGGCGGCACTCGCCGAAACTCCACCTCGGCTCGATCGACAGGTAGACGTGCAGGCCGCGCCCGCCGGTGGTCTTCGGATAGCCGGTCATGCCCAGCTCGGCGAGGAACGCCCGCACCTCGTGCGCCACCGGCACCACCTGCTCGAAGCCCACGCCGGGCATCGGGTCGAGGTCGATGCGCAGCTGGTCGGGGCGTTCCACGTCGGCGGCGGTGACCGGCCACGGGTGGAACCGGAGGGTGCCCAGGTTGGCCGCCCAGATCACCACGGCCAGTTCGCTCGGCGCGACCTCGTCGGCGGTCCGGCCGCTGGGGAAGGTGATGTGCGCGGTCCGCACCCATTCCGGGGCGCCCGCCGGCAGACGCTTCTGATAGAAGGCGTCACCACGGTTGGTCTGCCGGGTGGCGATCGTCGCGCCCTCGAAGACACCGCGCGGCCAGCGTTCCAGCATGGTTGGCCGGTCGCGCAGCGCCCGCAGGATGCCGTCGCCGACCGCCAGGAAGTAACGGACCACGTCCAGCTTGGTCAGTCCGCGTTCCGGGAAGTACGGCTTGTCGGGGCTGGAGACGCGGACCAGCCGCTCCCCCACCCGGATCTCCTCCGCCGCCGTGGCCACGCACCCGAGGGTACGACGTCCCGGCGGGCCCGGTGGGCTACCGGCCGGGGACCAGCGTGGCGGCGCGGCTGAGACGACGCACCGGCCGTCCGGTGCCCAGCCGGGCGCGGTTACCGCGCCCGGCGCCCGGGTAGGGGGTCGGCATGGCGGAAATGTCGACCCTCTGGATCATCAGGCACGGTGAGAGCACCGCGAACGTGGCGGCCACCCGGGCCGAGGAGAACGGCGCGGACGTGATCGGGCTCAGCCACCGCGACGCCGACGTGCCGCTCTCGGGCACCGGCGAGGAGCAGGCGCGGGCGACCGGCCGCTGGCTCGCCGGGCTGCCCGAGGATCGGCGGCCCGACGTGGCGGTGGTCTCGCCGTACCTGCGGGCGGTGTCCACGGCCGAGCTGGCGCTGCACGGCACCGGGGTGCCGGTGAGCCGGGACGAGCGGCTGCGCGACCGGGAGCTGGGCATTCTCGACGGCCTGACCGGGCACGGGGTCCGCCGCCGGTTCCCCGACGAGGCCGAGCGCCGCACCCGGCTGGGCAAGTTCTACTACCGGCCGCCCGGCGGTGAGGCCTGGACCGACGTGGCGCTGCGGCTGCGCACGCTCCTCGGCGACCTGCGCCGCGACCACGAGGGCCAGCGGGTGCTGCTCTTCGGCCACGACGCGCTGGTCTTCCTCCTGCGGTACCTGGTGGAGGGGCTGACCGAGCCGGAGCTGATGGCGTTGACCCGCGAACACGTCATCGCCAACTGCTCGATCACCGACTGGTCCGCCGACGACCAGGGCAGGCTGACGCTTGGCGGTTTCAACGAGGTCGGCCACCTGCACCGGCAGGGCGCCGAGTCGACCAGGGAGGACGAGATCCATGCCGAACCGGTCTGAGGTCAAGGTGATCACGCCAGGGCTGCTGCGCGACTGGGAGCTGCCGGTGCCGGCCGGCGGCAAGGAGAGCCGGGGCACCGTCCTGGTGATCGGCGGCTCCCGCTTCACGCCCGGGGCGGTCCTGCTCGCCGGGGTGGCCGCGCTGCGCGCCGGCGCCGGGGTCCTCCAGCTCGCCGCCGCCGAGTCCACCGCCGCCACGCTGAGCATCCAGGTGCCCGAGGCGCTGGTGGTCGGGCTGCCCGAGACGTCCGACGGCGCGGTCGCCGCGGACCGGGCCGGCCAGCTCGGCGAACTGGTCGGCGCGGCCGACGTGGTGGCGCTCGGCCCCGGACTGAAGGGCATCGACGAGACCACCGAGCTGCTGGGTCTCGTCCTGGAGGCGGCGGGGACACGCACCCCGCTGGTCCTCGACGCGTACGCCCTGGGCGCGCTCAGCCACGAGCCGAAGCTGCTGGTCGGCTCGGGCCGTCCGGTGGTGCTCACCCCCAACGTGACCGAGGCCGGGCACCTGCTCGGCCGCGAACCCGGCGACGACCTGGGCGCCGAAGCCGCCGAACTGGCGCACCGGTACGAGGCAGTCGTCTCGCTCTACGGCCACGTGGCCGCCCCGGACGGGCGCGGGTGGCGGGAGGAGAGCGGCGACGCGGGCCTCGGCACGTCCGGCAGCGGAGACGTGCTCGCCGGCCTGCTCGCCGGGCTGCTCTCCCGGGGCGCCGACCCGGCGCAGGCCGCGTGCTGGGGAGCGTTCGCGCACGCCGTGAGCGGCCAGCGGCTCATCCCCCGGTACGGCCGGATCGGTTTTCTGGCACGGGAACTGCTCGACGAGATCCCGCGCACACTGGCCACCGTCTGACCAGGCGAGATCGGCCACATTCGCCCGTTTCGCCACTGACCGTCGGGGTACCGGATCAACACCCAGCCGAGCTACGAAAGGGGGCACGCCGGTGTCAACCGATGCCATCGTCCTGCTCAAAGAGGACCACAAGGAGATGCGTCGCCTGTTCAAGGCCTTCCAGGACGCCGAGGAGGGGCCGGCGAGCCAGCGGCAGAAGCTGGTGAACCAGATCCTCGAGGCCCTGACGGTGCACACCTACCTGGAGAACGAGGTGATGTACCCGGAGGTCCGCCGGCTCCTGCCCGACCTGGAGGACGACATCCTCGAGTCGTACGAGGAGCACCACGTGGCCGACGTGCTCTGCCTCGAACTGGCCGCGATGGACGCCGACGACGAGCGCTTCACCGCCAAGACGACGGTGCTGATCGAGAACGTCACGCACCACGTCGAGGAGGAAGAGGAGGAGTGGTTCCCCAAGGTCCGCGAGGCGCTCGGCCGTAAGCAGCTCCAGGAGATCGGCGAGAAGATGATCGCGCTGCGCGCGGACGCGCCGCGTACCCCCACCCAGCCGAAGGCGATCAAGAAGGCGCGCGACGCGGTGACCGCCTGAGCCACCAACTGTTCGACGAGGGGCCCGGCCGGACCGGGCCCCTCGTCGTGTCCGGCCGGGCAGCAGCGCCGTCCCACCACCTCGCCCGGCGCACGTCGGGAGGTCGGCCGGGTCGCCCCGGGCCGGCCCGGTAGGATCGGCGCGGGCCGTTACTGGCGCGTGGGGATGGACAACCATCGGGAAGCGGTCCCGTCACGAGGACGTTTTTGCCGAGCGCCTGGGCCTTCCGCACGTCTGTAGGAGGTCGTATGTCGCACAACGCCGAGTCCACCGCATTCCGGAGCGCCCTTGAGGTGATCCGGGCTGTCGAGCCGCGGGTGGCCGACGCCATCGGCGCCGAGCTGACCGACCAGCGGGAGTCGCTCAAGCTCATCGCCAGCGAGAACTACGCCTCCCCGGCCACCCTGCTGGCCATGGGCAACTGGTTCAGCGACAAGTACGCCGAGGGCACCGTCGGCCGCCGCTTCTACGCCGGCTGCCAGAACGTCGACACCGTCGAGGCGCTCGCCGCCGAGCACGCCCGGGAGCTGTTCGGCGCCGCCCACGCGTACGTGCAGCCGCACTCCGGCATCGACGCCAACCTGGTCGCCTTCTGGGCGATCCTGGCCGACCGGGTCGAGTCCCCGGCGCTCAAGAAGGCCCAGGTCCGCCAGGTCAACGACCTCACCGAGGCCGACTGGTTCGCGCTGCGCCGCGAGCTGGGCAACCAGCGGATGCTCGGCATGTCGCTGGACGCCGGCGGTCACCTCACCCACGGTTTCCGGCCGAACATCTCCGGCAAGATGTTCGACCAGCGCAGCTACGGCACCGACCCGGCCACCGGCCTCATCGACTACGACCGGGTCGCCGAGGCGGCCCGCGAGTTCAAGCCGCTGATCCTGGTCGGCGGCTACTCGGCGTACCCCCGGAAGGTGAACTTCCGGATCCTGCGGGAGATCGCCGACTCGGTCGGCGCCACCTTCATGGTCGACATGGCGCACTTCGCGGGCCTGGTTGCCGGCAAGGTCTTCACCGGCGACTTCGACCCGGTGCCGCACGCGCACATCGTCACCACCACCACCCACAAGTCGCTGCGCGGCCCGCGCGGCGGCATGGTGCTCTGCCAGCCGGAGCTGGCCGACCAGGTGGACCGGGGTTGCCCGATGGTGCTCGGCGGTCCGCTGCCGCACGTGATGGCCGCGAAGGCCGTCGCTCTCGCCGAGGCCCGCCGCCCCGACTTCGCCGACTACGCCCAGCGGATCGTGGACAACGCGCAGGCCCTCGCCGACGGGCTGCTACGCCGGGGCGCGACGCTGGTAACCGGCGGCACCGACAACCACCTGGTGCTGATCGACGTGTCCGGCTACGGGCTCACCGGCCGGCAGGCCGAGCAGGCCCTGCTCGACTCCGGCATCGTCACCAACCGCAACTCGGTCCCGCAGGACCCGAACGGCGCCTGGTACACGTCCGGCATCCGGATCGGCACCCCGGCGCTGACCACCCGCGGGCTGGGCACCGCCGAGATGGACCAGACCGCCGAGCTGATCCACACCGTGCTGACCCAGACCACGGCCGGCGCCAACGCCGACGGCACCCCGTCCAAGGCGAAGTACACGCTCGACGCCGACCTGGCCGACAAGATCGCACGCCAGGCCACCGACCTGCTGGCCCCCCACCCGCTCTACCCGGCCATCAACCTGACCTGACGCCGGCCCGCGAACCCCCACGTGAGTTCTGCGTCGATCATGGAGTCGTGGTGCCCGAATCAGGGCGGGTGGCAACCTTTGTCCACCACCACAACCCCATGATCGACGCGGACGGGGGCGGGGGCGCGCGGCGGGGGCGCGGCGGGGGGTTAGTTCAGGGGGCGCTTGAGGTGGTAGCGGTGGACTTCGGTGCTGCCCTGGACGTTGTTCACGTCCTCGGCGGCCGAGACCAGCTCCCAGCCCTCCCGGCCGGCGCGGTTCAGGTGCGCTATGGCCGTGTCGCCGTAGGGGGTGATGTCCTTACGCGACCCGTCCGGGCCGTACCAGACGAACGAGACGGTGAAATTGCGGCCCTGTCCCTGATAGCGGCGGACGAGCAAGGCGTACTCCCAGGCAACCATGCGGCCCATTATGACCGTCCACGCAGGAGCTCGTCAGCGATGAGGGCGGCGAGCCGGTCCAACCCCCTGTCGATCTGCTCGGGTGTCACCGCGCTCACCGACAACCGCAGCGCGCACACCGGCGCCGTGTCGTCGTAGAAGTGCGCCATCGGCGTCCAGAGCACCCCGTAGTCACGCGCCGAGGTGTCCAGCAGCGCGTCGTCGACAGCGAACGGCACTGTCACCACCACGAAGAACCCGCCGGCCGGCACCGTCCACCGCACCGCCGCCGGCCGGTCCGGCTTATCGGGGAAACGCCGGGCCAGCCCGGCGACCAGGTGACGCAGATTGCGGGCGTACGCGGCCCGCTCCCGGGTGTTCGCGGGCACCAGGCTGCACCCGTGCTCCAGCAACCGCCCACCGATCACCGCCTGCGCGATAGGTGAGGTGTTCACCGTGACCATGCTCTTGATCATCGCGAGCTGGTCGGCGAGCGGGCCCACCCGACCGTCGGAGCCGGCCACCCGCTGGTCGGCGACCACGTAGCCGACCCGCGCCCCCGGCAGCACCGTCTTGGCGAACGAGCCGAGGTAGACCACCCGCCGGTCGGTGTCCAGCGCCTTGAGCGTGGGCGGGCGCGGCCCCTCGTCGACGGGGAACAACCCATACGGGTTGTCCTCCAGCAGCAGCAGGTCCTCCTCGGCGGCCAGCGCCAGCAGCCGCTGCCGGTCCGGGACGCTCATGCTGATCCCGGACGGGTTGGCGAAGTCCGGCAGCACGTAGCAGGCGCGCGGCCGAAGACCCTCCGCCCGGGCTCGGCGGACCTGCGCGCGCAGGTCCGCCAGGTCCACACCGGACGGTCCACCGGCGACCGGCCACACCGGCAGGTCCACCAGCCGGGCCGCCCCGGTCAGCCCCACGTAGGTCGGGGCGACCGCCAGCAGCACGTCCTGCGGGCCGGCCCGCAACGCCCGCAGCACCAGGAACATCGCCTCCTGGCAGCCGACGGTCACCACGACGGCCTCCGGGTCGACAGTGATCCCCTCGTCGACCGCGAGGTTGCGGGCGATGAGGTGGTGCACGACGCCCTTGGTCCGGCCGTACTGCAACAGCAGCCGTCGGGCCTGCTCGGGCGTGTGACCCAGGTCGTCGACGAGGTGCCGGTGGAACGTGTCCAGGTGCCGGTGCACCGCCGCGACGTCGAAGAACTCCTCGTACGGGCGTCCGGCCGCGAGCGACACCGCCGCCGGATAGCGTTCGGACACCTCGTTGAGGAAGTTCATCGAGGTCAGCGCCGGGTCACCCAGCGCGGGGTGCAGGTCGGCGACGCTCAGGTCGACCGCCTCGGTCGGTGTCACCACTCAGCCCACCCCGAGCGTACGCAGCTCGGCCGCCGCCGCCGGATCGGCGCAGCCGGCCAGGATCAACGCGTCCCGCACCTCCGCGGCGAGCAGCGCCAACGCGTCCTGCGCGCCGCCCCGCCCCCCGACGGCCAGCGCCCAGAGCATCGGACGGCCGACCAGGACGCCCGCCGCGCCCAACGCCAGCGCCCGCAGCACGTCCGTGCCCCCACGGATGCCGCTGTCCAGCAGCACCTGAGCACCGTCGCCGACGGCGTCGACGACCTCCGGCAGCATGGTGACGCTGGCCGGCGTCCCGTCCAACTGACGCCCGCCGTGGTTGGACACCACCACCGCGTCCGCCCCGATCCGCACCGCCTCGACCGCGTCCCGGGGATCCAGCACCCCCTTGACGACCAGCGGCAGGTCGACGTGCTCCCGCAGCCAGGCCAGGTCCGCCCAGCGCAGGGCCGACTCGAACGACGCGTCGGTGTGGGTGGCGATCGCGGACACACCGGGGGCGCCGGCGTGCGCCAGCGCGTCCCGGCCGTGCGGCAGGTTCGCGGCGACCACGTCGGCCGGGAGGCGGAACGCGTTGCGCAGGTCGCGAGGGCGTCGGCCGAGCACCGGGACGTCCACGGTGACCACCAGCGCGTGGCAGCCCGCCGCGACGACCCGGTCCAGAAGATCGCGGACCAGCGCCCGGTCGCGCAGCCAGTAGAGCTGGAACCACACGTCCGCGCCCGCTTCGGTGATCTCCTCGATCGGCGTGCTGCTCAACGTGCTCGCCAGGTACGGCACGCCGGCGGCGCCGGCCGCCGCCGCGAGGCCCGGTTCCCCGTCCGGGTGCACGAGCCGCTGGTACGCCATCGGCGCGACCCCGACCGGCATCGCGTACGGCCGGCCGAGCAGCCGGGCGCCGAGGTCCACAGCGTCGTTGCCGCGCAGCACCCGGGGTAGCACGGCCACCCGGTCCAGCGCGGCCCGGTTGGCGGCCAGGGTCACCTCGGCGGCGCTGCCGCCGGCAATGTAGTCCCACACGTCCGGGGCCAGCACCGCCCGCGCCCGCTGGCCGTAGTCGGCGAACGTCACCGCCGCCGCAGGAACGATCGGCAGGTCCGCCAGCACCGGCTCAGCCACCGCGCACCTCCAGGTCGGCAGCGGCGGCGGCTGCGCCGACACCTGAGCCCGCGGCGGCCGGGTCACCGTCAGCCTCACCAGCGGCCGGTTCGTCCGGGCGGGGCGGCAGCCCGAACCGTTCCCGCAGGAACGCCGCCGCCCGCCGCTGCGCCCGCTGGCCGTCGGTGAAGGCACCGGGCATGGCGAAGAACCCGTGGATCATCCGCGGATAGTGGTCGAGGCGGGCGGGCACACCGCAGGCGCGCAGCCGCTGCGCGTAGCGCTGCCCCTCGGCGCACAGCGGGTCCAGCTCGGCGGTGACCACCAGCGCCGGAGGCAGGCCGGACAGGTCGTCGGCGAGCAGCGGCGACGCCAGCGGGTCCCGGGAGTGCGCCGGGTCGGCCAGGTAGTGCGTCCGGTACCAGGCCACCGACCGGCGGTTGAACAGCGCCGGGTCGTCGTCGAGCGGGCCGGACGGCTCGCCGCTGACGTCGGTGTTCGGATAGACCAGCAGCTGCGCGGCGAGCGGGGGCCCGTCGGCGCGGCAGAGCAGCGTCACCGCCGCGGCCAGGTTCCCGCCCGCGCTGTCCCCGCCCACCGCCAGCCGGGTCGGGTCCACGCCGAACCGGTCGGCGTTCGCGGCGATCCACACGGTGGCGGCGTGACAGTCGTGCACCGCGGCCGGAAAGGGGTGCTCGGGGGCCAGTCGGTAGCCGACGGTCACCACCTGGCATCCGGCCGCGTTGGCCAGTCGCCGGCAGATGCCGTCGGCGGTGTCCACGCTGCCGAGCGTCCACCCGCCGCCGAAGAAGTACAGCAGAGTGGGCAGCGGTCCCGACCCCGCCGGCCGGTACACCCGGATGGGCAGGTCACCGCCCGGCCCGAGGATACGCTCGTCGCGTACCTCATCGACCTGCTCGACCACGCCGCCGCCGGCGCGGATCGCGGCCAGGTCCGCGGCGCGCGCCTCGCCGAGGGTCTGCGTGTAGAGCGGCGGCGTGCCGGCCGCGACGCGGGCGGCGCGGTAGGCCGCCACCTCCGGGTGCAGGGCCATGCCGGTCTCCTATCCGCCGGTGCTGACCAGCAGCTTGTCGATGCCGCGCAGGAAGAGACTGCCGCTGTACGTCGGGGTCTCGGTGACCGCGAGCCGGGGGAACCGGGCGAACAGGCGGGGCAGGGCGAGGCGTCCCTCCAGCCGGGACACCGCCGCGCCGAGGCAGAAGTGCAGGCCCACGCCGAAGGCCAGCGACGGCGGGCCGGAACGGGTGGGGTCGAAGACGTCCGGGTCGGGAAACCGCGCCGGGTCGCGGTTGGCGGCGCCGATGATGATGAGCACGTTGTCGTCGCGGGCGACCGGCACGCCGGCCAGCACGGTGTCCTGCGGCGCGGCCCGGGCGAGGAAGTGCACCGGGCTCTGCAGACGCAGCACCTCGTCGACGCAGCCCCGGGCGAGGTCGTCGTCGGTGGGCAGCGTGGCGACCGCCCCCGGGTGGGCCAGCAGCAGCGGCAGGCCGTTGCTGAACATGTAGACAGTGGTGACGAAGCTGGCGTTGAACAGGACGATCAGGTTGCTGATCAGCTCCTCCTCGGTCAGCTCCACCTCGCCCGAGCCGACGGCCTCGACCAGCGCGCTGATCAAATCCTCGCCGGGAGCGCGGCGGCGGTGGGCCAGCAACTCCCGGTAGAACGCCCGCAGCTCCCCCGCCGCCGTGTTCGCGGCGGCCAGCCGCTGCGGGGTCTTTCCCGCCACGTCCAGGAACTCGTCGATGCGCTCCACCTGGTCCCGGTACCAGGGCAGCTCCCCCGCCGGGATGCCGATGAACTCCGCCATCACCAGGGCGGGAATCGGGTACGCGAAGTCGGCCACGAAGTCGACGACCCCGCCACCGGCGTCGGCCATCCGGTCCAGCAGCTCGTCGACGACCCGCAGGATCACCGGCTCCAGCGCGCCGAGGCGGCGCGGCGTGAAGGTACGGGAGAAGACGTGCCGCATCCGGGTGTGATCGGGCGGGTTGAGGAACATCATCGAGGTCTGGAAGGTGCGCAGGATCTCGTGCTCCTCCCAACCCGGCGGCGGCTGTTTGGTCCACTGCGGATCGCGCAGCAGCCCGTCGATCAGGTCGTACCCGACCGCCACCGCGGCCACCGTGCGGTGTTCGGCGCGGGGCGGCACCGCGCTGACCGGCCCGAGCCGGTGCAGTTCGGCGTACCACGGGTACGGATTCTGGCGGCCCTCTTCGCTGTAGAGGCCGGTGAGCAGGTCCTGCACCGTCACGACGTTCTCCTCCCCAGGATGTCGGTGCCCGGGGACGGCGGGATCGGCCGCCGCCCCCGGACCGGTGTCACAGGTTGAGCAGTCGCAGCGGGACGGCGTCGGCCATCGCCTGGTTGCCGGCGTCGTTCGGGTGGATGTGGTCCCCCGAGTCGTACGCGGGCAGCAACTGGCTGGGCCGGGCCGGGTCGCGCACCACCCGGTCGAAGTCGAGCAGCCCGTCGAACTCCCGGCTGCCCCGCAGGTACGCGTTCACTGCCTGCCGGGTGGCCTCCTTCTCCGGCGTCCACACACCAGGGGCGCCGTGCCCCTCGTACGGGGTCAGCGTGGCGACCAGGCTGGTCAGCCCGCGCTGCTGAAGCTGCTGGTTGATCTGCCGGAGCGTGGCGATGATCGCCTCCGGCGAGTCGTTGGACATCCAGATGTCGTTGATGCCCAGGTGCGTGACGACCGTACGGACCCCGGTCTGGGGGAAGACGTCCTCGTTGAGGCGGGCCGCCGCGTTCGGGCCGAGCTGGTAGTAGCCGGGGTAGTCGCCGGCGCCCGGCTCGGTGCCCTCGTGGTTGAGGCGGTTGCCGGCCAGGCTCAGGTTGAGCACGCCGGGGGTGCGCCGGTCCGGCCGGTCCGCGAGCAGCCGGTCGGAGAGCAGGTCCGGCCAGCGCCGGTTGGCGTTGACAGTGCTGCCGTTGCCGTCGCCGATGGAGTCACTGAGCACGACCAGCGCCCCCGGGCTGCCCTTGCGCTGCACGTCGACACCGGACAGGAAGAACCAGCAGCAGGTGGGTCGGATGGTGAACCCGCCGCCGTCGGCGGCCCCGGTCAGGTCGCCGGCGCCGATGAAGTTGCTCTGCTGGGACTGCCCGTGGAACGTCGTCGGCCCGGTCGGCGTCGGGAAGTGCAGCGTGACCACCAGGTCGCTGTCGTCCGCGACGGTGAAGGTCAGCGGGTCGCTGAGCAGCTCGGCGCCCCGGTTCATGGTGGCCGAGGCGGCGCCGGTGAACGTCAGCGCGCGCAGCGAGGCCGGGTCGATGTCGGAGACGTCGTCGACTGTCGCGGTGTTCGGCCGGGCGACTGTGGCGCGGCCCACCCGGACCGCCTGCTCGCCGTAGAGGTTGCTCAGCCGTACGCGCAACGCCGGGCCACCCACGGAGACGTGCACGACCATCCGGACGCTCTGGTCGTTCAGGCCGGTGTTGGTCAATCCGACCGAGTTGCCCCGGGTGACCGCGGCGGCCCAGCTGCCCGCCCACTCGCCCCGGTCCGGCCGGGCCGCGACGGTCGGGGATCCGCCGGCGGTGGCGACGACGGCGGGTGTTGCCGTGACCAGCAGCGCCGCGGCCGCGGCGACGACATGCCATCTCTTCGGGGTCGACATTGAACCTCCATCGTGTGGCAGCCCAGGGCCGTCCGCTGACGGCTCCCGCCTGGACGATGGTCCAGAAACCTAGCCGCCGCCGATGACGGGCGTCAATCAACCTGATCGACGCGATCAAATGTCCACCGGGCCTGCCGGATCGCCCTTCGGCCCGGTCCCGCAGCGCCCTCGCCGGCCTAGGCTCGCAGGCGGCGGCGGTGCGGTCGCCGAACGCGCGCCCACCGCCCGCGACGTCACCGGGAAGACCGACCCGGAGACCGCCGCTTCCTTGCGACGATGGGGGTTTGCCGGATGACTGACGGGCCCGGGCACGCGACCTATGTGGACAGGGCGCTGGATTTCTTCGCCGACTTCGGCGACCGGGAGGCGCTTGTCGGCGGTGGCCGCCGCATCACGTACACCGAGGCCGCCGCGCTGGTGCGGGCGATGGCGGGGGCTCTGACCCGGCACGGCGTACGGCCCGGCTCGGCGGTGCTGGTGACCGTCGCGAACGCCGTGGAGGGGCCGCTGCTCCAGCTCGCCCTGCACCTGATCGGCTGCCGGACGATGTGGGTCGTCCCGGTCACCGCCCGCCGGGAGGTCGACGAGTTCATCCGGCTGGCCCGCCCCGACGCCCTCGTCTACGACGCCCGCGACCCCGCCAGCCTGGGGCCGGAGCTGGCCGCCGCGCTGCCCGGCGTGCCGGTGTGCTGCCTGGGCCCCGGCGGCGCCGGCCCGGACGTCACGGCCGACAGCGATCAGGCCGGTTCCGTGGCGCTGCCGGCGGCCGCCCGCGCGCCGGAGTCGTTCCTGCAGACCAGCGGCACCACCGGCACACCCAAGCTGGTGCACCACACCGAGAGCTTCTACGCCCAGATCCTCACCCTCGCGGCCGACTTCCGCGCCGCCGGGTTCCCCCTGCTGCGGCACCTGTCGCACTCGCCGATGTGGCTGGCCAGCGGCCAGATCACCGCCCTGATCAACCTGTTCAGCGGTGGCGTGCTGTTCCTGCGCGACGACTGGGACCCGGCGGCGTTCGTGGCCACCGTGCAGCGGGAGCGGATCAACTCCACGTTCGTCACCCCGCCGATGCTCTACGAACTGCTGGACCATCCGGCGCTGGTGGGCGCCGACTTCTCGGCCATGTTCATGTTCAACGTGGGCGCCGGGCCCGCCGCGCCCGCCCGGCTGCGCCAGGCCATCGCGCGGTTCGGCCCGGTACTGCGCATCGTGTACGGCCTCAGCGAGGCCGTGGTCATCACCGCTCTGCCCGGCCTGACCGACGATCCGGAGCACCCGGAGCGGCTGCGCTCCTGCGGGCGGCCCTACGGCGACGTACGCGTCGAGATCCGCGACGACGACGGCACCGTGCTGCCGCCGGGCCGCGACGGCGAGGTGTGGGTGCACACGAAGCTGAGCTTCGCCGGCTACCACGGCGAGCCGGAACTGACCGCGCAGACGCTGGTCGACGGCTGGGTCCGCAGCCGCGACATCGGCCACCTCGACGCCGACGGCTACCTCTACCTGGTCGACCGGACCCACGACATGATCCTGACCCGCCAGCGCAGCTGGCCCATCTACAGCCGCCCGATCGAGGACGTGCTCGCCGGGCACCCGCAGGTACGCGCCGCCGCGGTGATCGGCGTGCCGGACCCCACGGCCGGCGAGGTGCCGTACGCCTACGTCGTGCCGGCGCCGGACGCGACAGTCACCGAACGGGAGCTGATCGACCTGGTGACCGCCGAGCTCAACGAGATGTGGGCGCCCGCCGGGGTGGAGTTCGTCGACAGGTTGCCGTTGAACCGGTCGGTGAAGGTGGACAAGCAGGCGCTGCGCGCGCGGTACGCCGCACGCCGGGCGGCGGCGGTCGGGACATGACGCCCCGCCGGCAGCTGGTCGTTCTGGTCAGCGCGGACCTGATCTCCAACCTGGGCACCCGCATCTCGGTGGTGACCATCCCCTGGCTGGTGCTGGTCACCACCGGCAGCCCGACCAAGATGGGACTGGTCGCGTTCGCCGAGACGCTGCCGTACCTGCTGTCCAGCGCCCTCGGCACGCCCTGGGCGGACCGGATCGGCCTGCGCCGCACCTCCATCCTGTGCGACGCGGGCAGCGCGGTGGCCATGGCCGTCGTCGCGCTGACCCCGTGGCTGGGCTTCGCCCCCCTGGTGGCGCTGGTCGCGGTGGCCGGCGCGCTGCGGGGCATCGGGGACCGGGTCAAGCACGTCATGTTCCGGCCAGTCGCCGAGGCCGCCGGGGTGCCGCTGATCCGCCTGACCTCGGCGTACGACGGGTTGAGCCGGGTGGTGACGCTGTTCGGCGCCGCCGTGGGCGGTCTGTTGATCGCCGCGTTCGGGGTGAGCCAGGCGATCCTCATCGACGCGGCCAGCTTCGCGATCTGCGCCCTGCTGATCGGCCTCCTGGTCCGCCCTTCGGCCGCCCCGGCGCAGCCCGCCGCCCCGGTCGGCTACCTGCGCGCGCTCGGCGACGGGTTCGGCTACCTCGTTCGGGACCGGCCGCTGCTGGGGATGCTTGTCGTCGTCTCGGCGCTGAACATGGTCGCCAACGCCAGCGTGGCCGTCTACATCCCGTTCTGGGTCGCCCGGGAGCTGCACGGCCCGAGCGGCCTCGGTCTCGTGCTGGCCGCGTTCTCGGCCGGCGCGCTGCTGGGCAACGTGCTGTTCACCGCGCTCGGCCCGCGGCTACCCGGCCGGCTGACATTCCTGCTCGGGGCAATGGTCGCCGGCACGCCCCGACTGATCGCACTGGCGATCAGCGACGAGTTGCCGGTCGTGCTCGTGGTGACGTTCCTGTCCGGCATCGGCATCGCGGCGGTCAACCCGCTGCTCGGGGTGGCGCTCTACGAGCGCGTGCCGCCGGAGCTGCAGACCCGGGTGCTCGGCATCGCCGGATCGCTGGCCTTCGTGGGCCTGCCGGTCGGCGCGCTGCTCGGCGGCTGGTCGGTGGACGCGCTCGGGCTCACCCCGGCGCTGCTGGTCATGGCCGTGGCGTGCCTGCTCGTCACCGCGTTCCCGCTGGTGGTCAGGGCATCCACCCCGAAGACACCAACGCGACCCACACCTGCCGCCGCCTGACGTCCTGCTGGCCGGCTGGCCGCCTGACGTCCTGCTGGCCTGCTGGCCGGCGGCTCGCGACCACCTCGCGCGTCGCCTTTGCTCTGCTTCAACGGAGGCAACAGTGCGAGGCCCCAATCGTTGCGTGGGTGGAAGCAGAGCAAAGGACCCAGTTGTGGTACGGCCAGGCGCGGACCTCCCGCACGCCTGGCCCAGGTACTGGCCCGACCGGTCACGCTTTCGGCGCATATCGGTTGCGGACGGCCGGCGGGGCCCGCAGGCTCGAGCGGATGAGCGCACAGCCCGCACCCCACGTACCGCACACCGACGAGACGACGGCCCGGCGCATCAACGTGGGCCTGGTCCGTCGACTGGTCGCCGAGCAGTTTCCCCGCTGGGCCGAGCTGCCGGTGCGCCCGGTCGAGGTCGGCGGCTGGGACAACCGCACCTTCCACCTGGGTGACGAGATGACCGTCCGGCTGCCCAGCGGCGAGGGGTACGCGTTGCAGGTCGCCAAGGAACAGCGCTGGTTACCCGTGCTCGGCGCGCGGCTGCCGCTGGACATCCCCACCCCGCTGGCCCACGGCCGACCCGGGGCCGGCTACCCGTACCCGTGGTCGGTCTACGGCTGGATCGACGGCCGGACCGCAGCCGTCGAGCGGATCGACGACCTGACCCGATTCGGGACCGACCTCGCCGCCTTCCTGCGGGCCCTGCGAGACGTCGACACGACCGACGGCCCGGCGGCCGGCCCGCACAGCGCCTGGCGCGGTGGCCCGCTGTCCACGTACGACGCGGAGACCCACGCGGCCATCGGGACGCACCGCGACCGGCTGCCCGTCGACGCTGTCACCGACATCTGGCAGGCCGCGCTCGACGCCACCTGGGACGGGCCCCCGGTCTGGTTCCACGGCGACATCGCGGACGGCAACCTGCTGGTCCGCGACGGCCGGCTCGCCGCCGTCATCGACTTCGGCTGCTGCGGTGTCGGCGACCCCGCCTGCGACACGGTGATCGCCTGGACCCTGCTGCGCGGCGCCGCCCGGGCGGCGTTCCGCGACGCGCTCGACGTCGACGCGGCCACCTGGGCGCGCGGACGCGGGTGGGCGCTGTGGAAGGCGCTCATCACGCTGGACGCCCCGGAGCCGGCCACGGCGGCCTGGGCCCGGCGGGTGCTCGGCGAACTGCTCGCCGAGCACCCCGTGTCGCGCTGATCCCCCGCGCACCGGCCCCGGCTGGGGCGTCTCGTCAGTGACCAGTTCGGACCGGGGTGGCGTGTTCGGTCCGGCAGCGCGGGCAGCGCAGCTTCGCCCCGGCGGCGGTCGGCACGCGCAGTCGCTGCCCGCAGCCGCAGGTGAACTCCCGGGCCGAGCGCAGGTACTCGGTGCGGTCGCGCCGTGGCCAGCGGCTGTGGCAGCGGGCGCACCACTTCGGCGGGTAGCTGTTGTACCAGGCCAGCCCGAACGCTCCCCCGACCATCAGGGCGCCGGGGACCAGCAGGCCCAGCGGCGCGAGCACGGCGGGCCACAGGGCGCCGACGCCGTCGGACAGCACCGCGCCGACCACGACCACAACGACCATCGGCACGCCCAGCAGGGTGAACCCGAAGCCCCACGCGAAGGCCAGCAGCGACAGCAGGAACACCGCCCACATGCCGCCGGGGGCCCACCGCCGGACGCCGTACCCGCCGCAGCGTGGACAGTTCGGAGAGGCGCGGTGCGGCACGGCCCGCAGCGCCTTCGGCGCGAGCCACTCGGTCAGTTTGCCGAGGATCGCCTCGACCAGCTTGCTCGCCAGCGCCTGCAGAAAGGCGTTGAGCACCGCCACCTCCCTCCGACTGAGTCGCCAGCCCCGCAGCGGCCGGCCCACCGTCATCGTGGCGGACCCGTGCCAGCACACCGGCCCACCGCGCCGACGCCACCGCCCCGACGACGCCAATCCGACAGGGGCAACGAACCTCGTCGTTCGTCGTCAGTTCCACCTGGCCGAGGTCAGCCTGGCCGAGGAGGCGACGGTCGGTTAGCGTGCCGGCATGCCATCGACGCTCGACGAATCGACAGACCCGTACTGTCTCCGCCCCGGTGAGGCCGCCGAGCTGCTGCGCGGGCACCCGTGGCGGCGGTTCGTGGCGATCGGCGACAGCGTCGTGGAGGGCATGTGCGAGCCGACGCCGGGATACCCGGAGGTGCAGTGGGTGGACCGGGTCGCCGCCGAGCTGAGCGCCGTGCGCCCCGAGCTGGCGTACCGCAATCTGGGTCGACGCGGGCTGCGCGCGCACCAGGTGCGGGCCGCGCAGCTCGCCCCGGCGCTGGCCTTCGAGCCGGACCTGGCGCTTGTCGTCTGCGGCGGCAACGACGCCTTTCACCCGGCATACGACGCGGACGCGGTGGACGCCGAGCTGACCGCGATGATCAGCGCGCTACGGGACGTCGGCGCGGACGTGATCACGGTGGGCATGTTCGACGTGTCGCACAGCCCGGCCGTGCCCGAGCACGTGCGGGCCGGCCTCGGGGAGCGGATGCGCCGCCTCTCGGCGCACACGGCGCGGCTGGCCGACCGCCTGGGAACTGTCCACGTGCACCTCACCGACCACCCGCTGACGGCCGACCCGACCCTCTACAGCACCGACGGCCGCCACGGCAGCGCCCGCAGCGACGCGATAGCGACTGCCGAAACCCTGCGCGCCCTCCGACGACCGCCTCCGTCCCACCGCGACCGGTGATCATGAAGTTGTTGCCCTCCGGCGCGGCGTGGCGCGGCAATAACTTCATGATCAACCGGGGGTTGGGGGGTCGGACAGGAGGACTCCGGTCAGGAGGACTCCGTGGGCCAGGTTGAGGATTCCGTCGCCGCCGGGGAAGCCGACTCTCGCCAGGCCGCCGGAGGCCTGGCGGCCGAACAGGTACGGGGCGAGGGAGTACGGGACATCGGCCGTCACCGTTTCGCCGGTCTCGATCTGCACGAAGTCCATCGGCACCCGGTCGGCCGGCAGGTACTGCTGCAGGATGTTGCCGCCCCGGTCGACGGCCGCGCGCAGGCCCTCGGCCCACTCCGCCGGGCTCAGCTCGGGGCCGATCAGCACCCCGTGCCCGGCGGAGCCGTCCGCCGGCTTCGCCACCAGCTCGGCCTGCTCGGCGATCGCGCGGTCGAGCACCGCGACTGTCAACGGCACCGTGTACGGCACGTGCCGGCGGATCAGGGTCTGGTCGTCGGCGGGCAGGGCGTCCACGTCCTCCCACAGCCAGGCGAAGGTGGTCTTGTTGCCGAGCAGCCAGGCCGCCGCCGACACGAACATCGGCAGCGTGCCGGTGGCCAGCGCGCCGGCCACCGCGTCCAGGCCGGCGGTCGGGGTGACCCGGTTGGGCACGAAGAGGCGGAACAGCGCGTCGACCGGCGCACCGTCCACCACGAGCCGCTTGTCGTCCGCCAGGGTGGCGGTGGCCAGGGGCGCGATGACCAGGTCGATGCCGAAGTCGCGGGCCCGCACGGCGAGTGGGCTGAGGATGCGGATGAACGTCTCCGGGTCGTCCAGCCCCGGATAGTCGGCGTCGAAGTCCATCAGCAGCGCCAGCCGGGCGCCGTCGGGCAACCCCAGCTCCTCGCGGATCGCCACGAAACGCTGGTCCAGCAGCGACGGCGCGGCGCGTACCGGCAGGTCGTCGAGGATGCCGTGCTCGGCGTAGAGCTGCGCGAACCGCTGGATGACGGTGTCGGCGTCGAATCCTCCCCCGAGGCTGCTGTCGATGTTGTACTCGACGAACTTCGGCACGCCCTCGGTGAAGATCACATCCGGTCGGTACGCGGCCAGCAGCGCCTCGGTCAGCGGCTCCGACTCGTCCAGCAGCCGGGTCTCCCCCGCCGGGACGCCGAGCAGCCGGCGCAACTCGCCGGCGGTGTCCACCCGGCGCCGGCAGGTGTCCAGGATGAGCTGGGCCAGCCGGTCGCAGACCTCGTTCAGCTCCCGCCAGGCGTCGGCGGTCAGGATCGGGGGGCGGGCCAACCGCCACTCCTTGTTGTAGGTGGCCCGTCCGTGAAAGACGCGTTCCCAGGCGGCCGCGCCGCTGGCCACCATGGCCTGGCGGGCCGGCTCCGGCAGGTCGGTCCAGGCCCGGTCGGCCGGCGGCCACGAGTAGTTCGGGTCGATCATGATGAGTCCTTCATGGTCAGGTGGATGGCGGTGGCGAGCTGCTCCCGGGAGGGCTGCACGGCGCGGTCCAGGGCGGGGGCGAACGGCAGCACCGCCCCGTCCGGGCGGGTGACCCGGCGCGGCGGGGCGAGCAGTCGGACCCGCTCCACCACCGAGGCGATGATCTCGGCGGCGATGCCGCAGGAGCGGTTGGCGTCGTCGAGCACCACGAGACGCCCGGTGCGGGCCACCGACTCGGTCAACCCGTCGATGTCGAAGGGGTACAGGGTGCGCGGGTCGAACACCTCCACCGAGACCTGGTCGGCAAGCTCCTCGGCGACCGCGAGCGCGTCGTGCACGAGGTGCCCGACCGCGACGACCGTGACGTCGTCACCGAAGCGGTGGATGCGCCCCCGGCCCAGCGGCACCGGCTCCAGATCGGACACGTCGTCGCGGACGTCCATCGCGCCCGCCGGGGCGAACACCACCACCGGGTCGTCGTGTCGGATCGCGCTGACCAGCAGCCCGTACGCGTCGGCCGGGGTGGCCGGCACGACGGTGACCACGCCGACGTGGGCGAAGAGGCTGTACGGGTGGTCGGAGTGCTGCCCCGCCCAGCCGGTACGCGACCCGGAGCCGGGCACCAGGTAGGTGACCGGCACCGCGCACTGCCCGCCGGTCATCAACGGGAACTTGTGCGCGTGGTTGACGATCTGCTCGAAGACCAGGAACAGCAGCGACGGGATCTGGAACTCGATCACCGGCCGCAGCCCGGCCAGCGCCGCCCCGGTGGCGAAGCTGGTGAACGCCTGCTCCGACAGCGGTGTGTCGCGGACCCGGTCGACGCCGAAGCGTTTGGCCAGCCCGGTGGTCACCAGCGACGCGCCGACCTGGATGTCCTCGCCGAGCAGGAACACCGCCTCGTCGCGGGCCAGCTCGTCGGCGAGGGCCCGGGTCAGGGCCCGGCGGTACGACAGTCGGGGCACCTCAGCCACCTCCGGTGCGCAGGGTCATTCAGCCACCTCCGGTGCGGGCGGTCATTCCGCTGGCGTACAGGTAGGTCAGCGCGTCGGCCGGGTCGGGTTCCGGGCTGTCCAGGGCGAAACGCACCGCCGCGTCGACTGTCGCCTCGACCTCGGCGTCCACCGCGGCGCGGTCGGCGTCGGAGAGCCGTTCGCCCTGGATGTGCACCGGGTCCCGGGCCCGACCCCGGGTCACCTCGTCGGGCGGTCGGTAGTCGAGGCGTACCGCGTGTTCGAAGGTGTGGTGGGCGTCGAAGCGGTAGGTCCGGGCCTCGATCAGCTCGGGGCCGCCGCCGGCGCGCATCCGGTCGACGGCGGCGGCCGCGGCGTCGCGTACCGCCTCGGGGTCCTGGCCGTCGACCTCGACGGCCCGGATGCCGAAGGCGGCGGCGCGACCGGCGATGCTGCCGGCCACCGCGCCGGCGACCGGCATGGTGGTGGCGTAGCCGTTGTTCTCGCAGACGAACAGCACCGGCACCCGCCACAGCGCGGCGAGGTTGAACGCCTCCAGCAGCATCCCCTCGTTGACCGCGCCGTCGCCGAAGAAGCTCACCCCGACGGTGTCGTGGCCCTGCCGTCGCCGGGCCCACACCGCGCCCGTGATGATCGCCCCGGACGCGCCGACGATGGCGTTCGCGCCGAGCACGCCGATGCTGAGGTCGGCGGCGTGCATCGAGCCGCCCCGCCCGGCGTTGAGGCCGGTCAGCCGGCCGCACAGCTCGGCGAACATCCGGGCGGGGTCGGCGCCGCGGGCCAGCACGTGCCCGTGCCCGCGGTGGGTGCCGGCGAGCACGTCGTCGGTCCCGAGCGCGGCGCAGACGCCGGCGGCGATCCCCTCCTGACCGAGGTACGGGTGGATGCCGCCGACGATCTGCCCGCCGTGGACCAGCTCCACCGCACGCTGTTCGAACCGGCGGATCAGCCGGACCGTGCGGTAGAGGCGGACCGGGTCGGCGTCGGTCACGCCGGCGCCTTGATCGCCGCGAGGATGTCGTCCCAGAGCCGGGCGCGGGCGGCCAGCGCGGTGTTGACCGTGTCGGCGCACTCCTGCCACTTCGTGTCGTCGTCACCGCACAGGTCGGCGAGCATCTGCATCGCCATCGGGGTGTGCTGTTCGCCGTCGACCTCGATGTGCCGTTCCAGGTAGTCGACGAAGGTGTGCAGCCGGTTGCTGCGCTCGTTGATCGACACGACCTGCGTGAACATGTCCGGGATCAGGTCCTCCCGGCCGAACGCGAAGGCCGCCGCCTGGCAGTGCACCGGTGTGGACTCGATGATGTGCCAGGTGGTAGCGGCGAACCGCGCGGACGCGGCCGGCACCCCCGCCTCGGCGAGCGCGTCGGTCACCGGCCGGCCGGCGCGCAGCAGGTCGACGAGGCTGTTCACGGCTGTGGTGTCCGCGCCGGCCTCGGCCATGCCCCGCACGTACAGCTCGAAGTGGCTGATGTAGCCCTCACCCAGCTCGTCGCTCTCCTCCACCATCACGATGTCGTTTATGAGGCGGCGGCTGCCGGTCGGACCGGTCGGGATCCAGGGAACGGTCACGCAGGTCAACTGCCGCTGCAACGACTTGAGCAGCGACATGAAGTCCCAGACCGCGAAGACGTGGTGCTCCATGAAGGTGACGAGCGACTCGTGGGTGTCCAGGTTGGCGTAGAGCGGGTGCTTGACCACGGCGTCGCGCCGCTCGGTCACCGCCGTTTCCAGCCGCTCGATGCCCGGGTGCGTCCTACCCCAGTCGTACCGTGACATTGTCAGCCTCCCTGCTGGGCGCGGTGGCGCCAGATGACCGGGCAGTAGTCGGGGTCCGCGTAGTCCGGCCGCCCGTCGTGGGTGCGGCGGACCAGCACGTCGTGGTTGTACGCGGCGAGCGTGCCGTCGGAGAGCGGATACTTCCGCCAGGCGTTGTCGCCGTCCTGCAGGTGCAGCGAGATCGCCTGTCGGGGGCGACCGCTGACGTTGGGGCCGCTGCCGTGGTAGGTGCGGCAGTGGTGGAAGCTCACGTGTCCCTTGGGGATCACCATCGGGACCTTGCGGATCTCCGCGCCGTTGTACGCGGCGTTCTCGGCCAGCATCTCCTCCAGCTGGCTGCGGTCGCGGTCGGCGAAGTGCCGCACGACCGTGTCGTCGGCGCCGATCTCTTTCCACCGGTGCGAGCCGTCGACCATGGTGATGGTGCCCATCTCCTGGCCGCAGTCGTGGAACGGGATGAACGCGGTGAGCATCTTTTCCGACGACGACGACGCCCAGTAGTGCTTGTCGAAGTGCCACGGCACGATGTTGCTCGGCTCGCCGGAGATCGGCGGCTTGTAGATCAGCGTCGACTGGAAGACGCGGATCTCGTCGGCCTCGGCGAGCCGGGCGGCGACCGCGCCGATCAGCGGCTTGCGCAGGATCGCGCCCAGCCCGTCGTGCTCGTGGTGGACGTAGTCGTTGTGCCGCTGCACCGGCCCCTTGGCGGGCTCCCAGTAGGCGAGCTTCGGTGGGCGCACCGGCAGCCGCCGGTCCCGTTCGCCGTCGTAGTAGCGCTGCGCGGCCGCGGCGAGCGCGTCCACCTCGTCGTCGGTGAACAGCTTCTTCGACAGGTACCAGCCGTGCTCGGCGTAGTGCCGCACGTCGTCGTCGGACGGCAGCAGCGCCTGCTCGATCGTGGTCAACGTCGACTCGTAACCGGTCGCGGTCATGCGCCCACCGCCGCGGCCGCGGCCAGTTCCCGCTCCTTGGCCTCGTACAGCGCCTTGATGTTGCCGCTGCCGAAGCCGCTCGCGCCGCGCCGCTCGATCAGCTCCAGGAACAGCGTGCGGCGCACGTGCATCGACTCGGCGAAGATCTGCAACAGCTGCCCGCCGTGATCGGAGTCGACAAGCACCCCCAGCTCGCGCAGTCGTTCCAGCGGTGCGTCCACCCGGCCCACCCGCGCCTCCAGGGCTTCGTAGTAGCTGGCGGGGGTGCCGGCGAAGCGGACCCCGCGCCGGCCCAGCGACTCCACGGCGGCCACGATGTCGTCGGTACGCAGCCCCAGGTGCTGCACTCCCCCACCGGCGTGCTGGTCGAGGAACGCGTCGATCTGCCCCGGCCGGCGGGTCCGGTCGGGCTCGAGCAGCACCACGGTCACCTGTCCGGACGGGCTCTGCACCACCTTGGAGTTCATCCCCTGCCCGTCGACCTCGATGTGCTCCTCGAAGATCTGCGCGAAGTCGAACAACCCCTGGAAGTGCCGGACCGTCTCGTCCAGCTGGCCGGGCGGCACGCAGACCGCCAGGTGGTCGACCTCGGCGAGGACCGGCTTGCCCTCGTCCGCAGTGAACGGCGTCGGCGTGATCACGCCGGGCAGGAAGTCGGCGCGGCTCCCCCGGCGCTGCACCAGGCGGTGCCGCACGTCGGCGAAGCCGTCCACCTCGGCGGTCACCACCTCGGCGTCCGCGCCGGTCAGCGTGGTCGGTGGCGTCACGCCTGCCGCGCCCCGGCCGACCAGCTCGGCGTACGCCTGCTCGACGTCGCCGACCTCGACCGCGACGACAGCGATGCCGTCGCCGTGGCGCTGCACGTACCGGGCCGCCGGATGCTCGGCGCTCAGCCCGGAGGTGAGCAGCAGGCGGATGTCGCCGTGGCAGAGCAGCAGCGAGCGCTGCCCGGCCAGGCCGGTCTCCGGGCCGCCCTGGCCGCAGATCTGGAAACCGACTGCGGTGCTGAAGTAGAAGGCCGCCTGTCGGGCGTCACCTACGTAGAGTTCGATGTGGTCGATCCCACGGATGTCCATGTTCAGTGCCCTTCCCCATGCTTCCCCCGTGTTGCCGTCCGGACGCCCCCCGTCCGGGATGCCGCGTCGCTCACCTCCTCGGCTCGGCGACCCGCGCGAGCAGCAGGCTCACGTTCTGGCCGCCGAACCCGAACGAGTTGGTCAGCGCGTACTCCGGGTCGGCCTTGCGGGGCGTGCCACGGATGTGGTCCGCCGGGCAGGCCGGGTCCGGGTCGTCGAGGTGGTACGTCGGTGGCAGCAGCCCTCGACCGAGCGCCACCGCGGTCACCGCCGCCTCCAGCACCCCGGAGGCGCCGAGCAGGTGGCCGGTGAGCGCCTTGGTGGAGCTGACCGGCACACCGCCGTCGCCGAAGACGTCCGCGAGCGCGGTGGTCTCGGCGATGTCGCCGAGCTTCGTGCCGGTGCCGTGCGCGTTGACGTAGCCGACCGCGGCCGCCGGCACGCCCGAGCTGCGCAGCGCGCCACGGATGCACGCGGCGGCGCCGGCGCCGTCGGGGCGCGGGGCGGTCGGGTGGTACGCGTCGGTGGTCGCGCCGTAGCCGGCCACCTCGGCGTACCCGTTGGCACCACGTGCGGCGGCGTGCTCGGCACGTTCGACCACCAGCAGCGCCGCGCCCTCGGCCAGCACGAACCCGGAGCGGGACGTGTCGAACGGCCGGCTCGCCCGGGACGGGTCGTCCCCGGCGCGGGCCAGCGCCCGCGCGTTGCCGAAGGTGTCGGCGAAGGTGGGAAACAGCGGCGCCTCGCTGGCCCCGCAGAGCACCACGTCGGCCTCCCCCGCCCGGATCAACCGGACCGCGTCGGCGACCGCCTGCGCGCCGGACGCGCAGGCCGTGCCGACCGACGAGCTGTAGCCCCGGATGCCGTGCGCGATGGCGATCCGCGCCGCCGGCATGTTCGGCAGGATGCCGGTGAGCAGGTACGGGCTGACCGCCGCGCGACCCCGCGCGGCCCGGGCGAGCACCTGGGTCTCCAGGGTCGCCATCCCGCCGACCCCGCCGACGATCACGCCGATCCGGGACTCGTCGACGTCGCGGCCCACCTCGATGCCGGCGTCGGCGAGCGCGTCGGCGGCGGCGAGCAGAGCGAGCACCACGATCCGGTCCAGCACCCGGCTCTCCGGCCCGGACACGACGCTGCGCGGGTCGATGTCCGGCAGCAGGCCGGCGACGTCCAGCGACTCGCGCGCCGGATGACCGGCGGGCGGCCGGGTCAGCCCGGAACGGCCGGTGGTCAGCGCGTCGAAGGTCTCCTCGACGCCCCGCCCGACCGGGGTGAACAGGCCCATCCCGGTGATCAGCGCGCTCACGCCGCCACCCCGGATCGCCCGCTCACGACGACGCCTCGGTCAGGTAGCGCTCGCGCAGGGCCACCTTGCGGACCTTGCCGGTGACGGTGACCGGGATGTCGTCCGAGCGCACCGGCACCACCCGGCGCAGCGTGGCGCCGACGTCCGCGCCGAGCGCCGCGCGGACCCGTTCGGTGCGGTCCTGCGCCTCGTCGGCGCCGGCCGCCAACTCGAGCAGCACGTCGGTGACCACACCCCCGGCCCCGGCGACGATCACCACGGTGCAGTCGGTGACGTCCGGGCAGCTGGCGAGGATCTTCTCCTCGGACAGGGCGGTGAAGAACCGCCGGCCGTCTCCGGTGTCGACCGAGTCGACCGCCCGGTCCAGGTGGTAGTAGCGGCCGTCGGCGTCGGCCCGGACCAGATCGCCAGTGAGGTACCAGCCGCGCTGGCGGAACCGGTGGGTGGTGACCGAGTCGTTCCAGTAACCCCGGAACAGCGACGGCGAGTCCACGCCCAGGAAACCCACCTCCCCGACCGGCACCGGCTCGCCGTCGGCGTCGAGCACCGCGACCCGGGCGAACTCGTAGGGCCGGCCGATGCAGCGGCCGTACCTGTCGGTGTCGGCGCGGTGGGTGATGTGGAACATGGAGTGCCCCATCTCGCTGGAGCCCAGCCCGTCGATGAAGACCGAGCCGGGCACCCGGGCCACGCCGTCGCGGGTGACGGTGTCCCGCCGGCCGGTCGCGACCAGCCGGCGGATGTGCGGCTCGTGCGAGCAGTCGCCGGTGTTGAACCACAGCCGCACCGAGTCCAGGTCGTAGCCGGACAGGTCGAAGCGGGCCAGCTCGGCCCAGGTGACCGAGAAACCGAACACCCCGTCGGGACGCCAGCGTTGGATGGCGTCGAGCACCCGCTCGCCGCCCTGCTCGGACAGCAGGAACATCTCCGCGCGGTTGCCCAGCGCCTGGTTGACCATCAGCACGGTGGCCGTGTGCGGTGCGGGCAGCGCGTTGAGGATCCGGCGGGTGCCCTGCGCCTGCGGCATGGTGAGCAGGTGCCGGGTGGCGGCGAAGAGGCTCGCGTGCGAGTGCAGCACCGCCTTGGGCACCCCGGTCGTCCCGGAGGTGTGGGTGATCACGATCGGGTCGTCGCTGTGGTGCCGGTAGTGCGCCGGTGCGGCGGCCGGGTCGCCCGTGCCGGCCCGCGCGGGCGTGCCCAGCAGCGGTACGCCCAGGTCGTGCCCGGCCAGCAGCGCGGTGTGCGCGTCGTCGGCGAGCACACCGACGCCGCGCAGGCGGCGGATGTACTCGGCGGCGATCTCGGGACGGAGCTTGCCGTTCATCAGCGCCGGGATCGCACCGAGCCGGGCCAGCGCCAGGAAGCTCAGCACCATGTCGGCGGCGGCGGTGGCCCAGACGGCGACCGGGTCGCGGGGGCGTACTCCGCGCTCGTGCAGCCAGGCGGCGCGGGCGGCGACCCGCTCGTCGAGCTGGCCGAGCGTGAGCGGTTCCTCGGCCGGGTGCCCGTCGACGGCGGTGTCGAAGGTCAGGCCGGGCCCGTCCGGGTCGGCGCCGTGCGCCAGCACCCGGGCCAGCATGTTGCCCGCGCCCAGCTCGGTGTCGGCGGCCAGTGCGCCGCGCAGTCCCCGTGTCCTCATGGTCGTGCTCCTTCACCCAGCAGCACCGCGACCGCCTCGGTGGACGTGTCGGGCGCCTGTTCGATCAGGACCAGCAACACCTCGTCGGCGTCGCCGTCGTCGCGCAGCAGGGTCGCCTCGGCGGTGCCGTCGGCGTACGGGTCGCCGGTCGGGCTGAGGCAGATCACCGGGCCGCGCAGCCCCCAGCGGGCCGCGATGTGCCCGGCGACGCTGTTGGGCACGGACTGGTAGAAGAACAGTGGGCCGACCCGCCCGCCGGCCTCGACAGTGGCCCGCACGTGCTCGGCGCTGGCCCGGTCGCCGCTGGCGGTGACCAGCACGATCGCCGTCCGTGTGGCGGCCGGCACCGGTCCCGTGCCGTACCGTCGCCGCAGACACCGCTCGGCGACGGCCACCACGACCGGTGCGAACCCGGAGAACACGAACCCCGGCACGCCCGGCACGTCCCCGTCGTCGGCCTCGGGCCAGCAGGCCCGCGCCAGCTCCCGCATCCCCGCCTGGCGCGCTCGTGCGGTTTCGGTGGTCGTTTCGCGTGCGTCAGCGGATTCGTCGGGACAGAAGGTGCCGGACCGCGGGGAGGTCGGGGTGGTCACGGGGCGCCGACCAGAAGTGCCGTGTTGGCGCCACCGAAGGCGGCGTTGAGGGTCAGGGCGTGCGTCGCGGTCGTCCTCCGGGGACGATCCGTGATGACATCCAGCGGGCACGCCTCGTCCGGGCCCCGCCAGCCGGCGTTGACTGGCAGTTCGCCGTGGCGCAGCGCCAACGCGGTGACCACCAGTTCGAGCAGCCCGGACGCCTCCAACGCGTGCCCGTGCAGCGCCTTGGTGGAGCTGACCGGCACCTGAGCGGCGTACCCGTCGAGGGCCTGACGCAGCGCTGCCGCCTCGGCGGCGTCGCTCTGCGCGGTGCCGGTGGCGTTGGCGTTGACGTAGCCGACGGCCTGCGGTGACAGCCCGGCCCGGCGCAGCGCGGCGCGGACCGCGTGCGCCAGGCCGGTGCCGGACGGGTCCGGCTGGCAGGGGTGGAACGCGTCCCCGGCCCGCCCCCAACCGACCAGTGTGGCCACCGGTCCACCGTCCCGACGACGGGCTGCCGCGCGGGACTCGAGCACCACCGCGGCCACCCCGTCGCCGAGCAGCAACCCCCGTCGGCCGGCGCTGAACGGGCGTACCGCACCGTCGTCGGCGAGAGCCCTGCCGGCGTCGAAGAGCGCGAACTGGTCCGGTTCGACGAGGTAGCCGGCGGCCACCACCGCCCGGTCCAGGTCGCCCCGGGCGATCAGGGCGGCGGCGTCGGCCACCGCCGTGCTCGCCGACACGCAGGCGCTCGTGTAGACGCGGGTCGGCCCGGACAGTCCGGTGCGCAGCGCGAGCTGGCCGGCGAGCGCGGCCGGGGCGGGCCCCGCGCCCGGCGCCGGGCCTCCGTGCACGGCGAGCAGCAACGCACACCCCGCCCGCCGTACGTCGGTCAGGCCGGCCGCCGCGCAGGCCGCGTCGATCGCGGCGGCCAGTTCGTCGGCGAGGGTGCCGACGTCGGGCAGGGTGGCGGCCACGGCGACCCGGCGGGTGGTGGTGTCGAAGCGGCGTACCGGGCCGAACGCCGGCGCACCGGCCAGGACGCCGGCGAGCTGCGCGTCGGCGCCGCGACCGAGGGCGCTGACCGCGTACACACCGGTGAGCTGGGCGACGGGTGGCTCAGCCATCTGCGGTAGCGATCAGCGACGCCCGGAAGACCACCAGGGCGTCGTCAACGGTACGGATGCCGGCCAGGTCGTCGTCGGTGAGGTCGAGCCGACGCTCGTAGCGCTGCTCGATGAGGTGCACGAGCCAGGCGAGTTCCATCGAGCCGATCCGGTCGGGGACCTCGGCGGCGGGTTTCGCGGTGAGTTCGGCGAGCATGGTCAGCAGGTCAGCTCGCCCCAGGTCGGGCTGACCGGGCATCAGGCGCTGTCGCTCGTCGCCTCGGCGACACGGTCGGCGACCATCGTGGTGAACTCGCCTACCGTCATGAGGGCCAACTTCTCCGACTCGTCGTCGGCGAACGTCACGCCGTAGCGGTCCTCGACGCGGACGGACAGGTCGGCCAGTGCCAGCGATTCCAGGTCGACGCCGGACGGGCCGAGCGTGGTGTCGTCGTCGAGCCCCTCGACGTCGTAGTTCATGTCGGCGAGCTGCTCGACGACGAAGGCACGGACCTCGGCTCTCATGGATACCCTCTCTGCGTGGACCAACTGACGGTGTCCGATCGGGACACCGCGTACGTGTGGGTCGGTCGGGACACCGGCGGTCGGCCGGGTCCCGCCGTGCGGTTGCTGCGGCGGGCGGGCGCGGCGCTGCTCGGCCGCGCCGAGGCGGAGGTGGTGCTGGCACACGGCCCCGCCGGCAACCCGGTCGTACGCGTCGCCGGGCCGGAGTCCGTCGAGCTGCCGGTCAGCGTCAGCCGCGCCGGTCGGGTCGTGGTGGTCGCCGCCCGTGCGGCCGGCCCGGTCGGCGTGGATGTGGAGCAGGTCCGTGCGCTGCCCGCGCTCGCGCTGGCCCGCCGCTGGTTCCCGCCGGCCGAGCTGGCCTGGCTGGCCGATCGACCCGAGGCCGGCCGGGCGGTCGATTTCCTGCGGCTGTGGACCGCCAAGGAGGCGGTCGGCAAGGCGCTCGGTGTCGGGCTGCGCGGCGGCGGGCTGCTCCGGGGGATGCCCCCGCCGGCCGGGCCCGGCCTGCCGCTGCGCCAGGTGCCCGGCGGCGAGCCCCTGCGGGTCGGTCATCCGGAGCTGGGCGGCGGTCTCGTGCTGGCCGTCGCGGTACGCGCCGAGGCGGGCGTCGAGGTCGCCGTCGAGGTGGTGCAGCGGCCCGGTCCCGGCATCGACGTCGGCGTGGCGCAGCGGCCCGGAGTCGGTGTCGACGTGGTGCAGCGGCCCGGTCCCGACGTCGAGGTGGTGCAGGGGGCCGGTCACGGTCTCGCCGCCGACCGCAGTGCGCCGGTCGAGCGGACCAGCTTGCCGGTGGTGGTGCGGGGCAACGCGTCGAGCAGGCGCAACACCCTGGGTCGCTTGTAGCCGGCCAACCGCTCGGCGAGGAGCTTGTCCAGCATCTCCTCCGACAGCGGGCCGTCGGGCTGGACGTACGCGGTGATGCCGTCGTCCCACACCACCACGGCGGCGGCCACGCCGGGCAGCTCGGCAACGGTGGCCTCCACCTCGGTGAGGTCGACCTTCATCCCGCCCACCGAGACCTGCGAGTCGAGCCGGCCGCGCACGGTGACCAGCCCGGAGTCGGCGTCGACGGTGCCGGCGTCACGGGTGTGCAGCCAGCCGTCAGCCCAGCGGGTCGGGTCGCTCAGCCCGACGTACGGCGACGCCGGGCAGGACACCCACAGTTCGCCGTCGGACTCGCGGACCTCGATGCCGGGCGCCGGGGCGATCGACGGCCGGTGTGCTCCGTGCAGGTCGGTGCCGATCACCCCGACCTCGGTCATCCCGTACATGTTGCCCAGCGGCACCCCGTACCGGTCGGTGAACGCCTGTGCGACAGCGGCCGGCACCAGTTCGCCACCGGTGGTCATCCGCCGCAGCTGTGGCAGGGGGCCGGACGGCCGGGTGGAGGCGAGCAGACCGATGTGGAACGGCACGCCCAGCACGGTGGCCGGTGTCGGGTCGGCGGCGATCGCGGCCAGCACGGCGTCGCCGCTGAGTCGCTGCGGTGGCACCAGCTCGACTCCGGCGTGCAGGCCGTAGAGCAGGCCGCCGACGAGCCCGAGCACGTGCACCATGGAGGGCAGCAGGATGATGCGTTCGCCGGGCAGCGGCACGCCGTCGATGCGGGTGTAGCGGCCCACCTCGGCGACCAGGTCGGCTGCGGTACGGCCGATCACCTTGGACGGGCCGGTGGAGCCGGAGCTGAGCTGGATCACGGCGTGCCCGCTGACCGCCGGACGGTCGGCGTGGCGGGTGACGCTCTCGGTGACGTCGACGAAGACCTTCAGCGCGCCGCCGGCGGTGCGCAGCGGCGCGATCACCACCTGCGGGGTGAGTCGGGTCAGCGCCCGATCCACCTCGTGGTCGGTCAGCCGGTGGTCGAGCAGGATCGCCTGTGCGCCAGCGCGCCAGGTGGCCAGCAGGTTCACCACGTACGCCAGTGACGGTGGCAGTCGTAGCGCGGCGGCGCCACCGGGGCGCAGGCCGGCAGCGATCAGCCGGTCCTGCGCGGCGGTCACCAGCCGGTGCAGGGTGACCCGGTCGATCGGTTCCGGCAGGCGGAGACAAACGTCGGTCGGATGGCCGGAGAACAGGATGTCGTCCACCCATCCGGGGTCTTCAGCCGTAAGGTTTCCTGTCGATTGATCCATCGCCCTCGCCGTTCAACCCGCAGCACAAAGTAGGGCATAGCAACCGTTTGTGAACAACTTTCTAGGTGCTGACGGAACCCTACGACAGCCGCGCGGAGCATCGCTAGATGCAAATGGCTAGATCAAACAGAGCGCCCGGACCGATTGCCACATACCGGTGCCCACCGTCACGCGGGCCGCCATCCCGGCCCATCGCCACGGCCCACCGTCCATGATCGACTCGGGTTCCGGAAGGCGGGGTGTCCGGGCAAGCGGGACACCCCGGCTTCCGGGAACCCGAGTCGATCATGCGCCTCGCGCCGGTACGGCAGCCGCCGTTGGGGATCCACGGCAGCGCCGGTGGACGCAGGGCGGCCACCGCGTGATCAGAGCCGCGCTGTGGGCTGCGGCCGGGGTGCTCCGTCGGGTAGGACGCGTTCGTAGCAGACCGAGTCGTCGGAACCCACGTACGCGCCGAACAGCGGGATCTCGCGGTAGCCCTCGCGCTCATAGAAACGAATCGCGTCCGGTTGGGCGGTGCCGGTCTCCAGCCGGACGGTCGTCCAACCACGCTCCCGGGCGGCCTCCTCCAGCCTGCGGAGCAGGTCGGTCGCCAACCCCGAGCCGCGGCTCTCCGGTACCACGTACATCCGCTTCACCTCGACCGTGACCGGGTCGAGGCGGCGCAGCGCGGCGCAGCCGAGCGGTTGGCCTGTGGCGTCGTCGACCGCGACCAGGAACAGGTCGATGTTCTCGGCCGTCGGCGGCGTGCCGGGCTCATGGTCGTCGGTACCGTAGCGGAGGTCGAGTTCGGCTTTCTGCGCCACACGCAACGCCTCGCCCACCGGGTCGGTCCACGGCCGCTGCGTGATGATCCAGGCCATGCCGCTCCTCACCGAGACTCGGTAACAAGCGTTACGGTAACATTCGTTACGACGATGGAGGGGTGAGAGCCGTGTCACCGCCGCCTGCAGACCGAGCGGCCCAGGGCGAGGCGCTGTCGCGCGCGGTCTGGGACGTGCTCGCGCAGCAGGGCCTGGAAAAGCTGACTGTGCGCGCGGTCGCCGCGGCGGCCGGCTGCACGACGGGCCTGGTCATGCACCGCTTCCCGAACCGTCGAGCGCTGCTGCTGCACGCCCGGCAACTGCTGCACGACACCACCCGGCAACGGGTCGAGGCACTCGAGGCCGCGGCCACCTCGCCGCGGGAAGCATTGCGCGCGGTGCTCCGCCAGTGCATGGCGACTGATCCGGAGACGATCACCTGGAGCGTCGTCTGGGTGGGCTTCCTGGCCGCGGCGGTGGCGGACGCCGAACTGACCGACATGCACCGCCGCAACAACCGAGCCTGGCGGCAACGGGTCGAACGACTGGTCGCCGCGGCCGCCCCGGACTGGCCGGTCGACCAGGTCGGCGCGGTCGCCCTGGGGCTGATCGCCATGACCGAGGGCGTCGCGGCTCTCGCCGCCGCGGATCCCGCTGCGTACCCGGCGGATCAGCAGGAACGCATGCTCGACGCCGCCCTGTCGGCCTACGGCCTGAGCTGCTGAGGGGCAGCAGGAACCGGACGGTGGCTGGCGTACTAGTCCGGTCTGATGCTGGCGAGCTGGACGAGCAGTTGAATGAGCCGGTAGACCTCGGGGACGTCAGCGGCGTGGAAGGCGACAGTCCGGCCGCCGCGGACGCGGGTCACACCCGGCACCAGCACCGCGAGGTCGACCATGTACGGGCCGTACAGGTCGACCTCGACGTCCAACGGCCCGGCCATCGTCCACGGGGGAATCGAGGCGCGTCGGGAGATGGCGCCGGCGGCAGCGCGGCGCAGCCGCTCGCGTGCCTCCTGCGGATGGAGGGCCACCGCGGCGGCCTGGCCCAGGGTCTGCTTGACGGCGACGGTGACCGCCGAGGGCACCAGCTCACCGAATTCCGCGCAGGCGGTGTCGTCTCCGCTGAGCAGGACGACCGGAGCGTCCAGGTGCCCAGCCATGGCGGTGTTGAGACCGATCTCGCCCAGCGTCCGCCCCGCTACGCGTACGTCGAGGATCGCGTCGCTCATCGTGTGCGCCAGTACGGCAGGCCCGGCGCCGGCCCGAGCGTGATACCCGATCAACATGACGGCATCCGTGTGCTCGTCCAGCCCCGCCAGCATGCCCAGCGGGCGGGGTTTGCCGCGCACGAGATGAGCACGTCGATCGAGGTCCTCCGGCAGAAGGTTCCGAAACGGTCCGTGCGCGTCGGCGACCCACACCACGGCGTCGGGTGCGGCATCGAGAACGCCGTCGATCACCGCGTTCGCCTCGGCCGTCATCAGGGCACGGCCGCGCTCGTAGTCGTACCGATCCGGATTCGTCTCGGTGGGATGCACGATCCCCGAGATGCCTTCCATGTCGACAGAGATCAGGACCTTCATGACCCCAGGACCCTACGCACCTCCAGCACCTGCGGCGACCCGGACGTACCGGCGCGGACGTGCCCTCTCCAAGGGTGGTCGCCGCGACGTTCGCCGATCGAACCGGTGGTGTGCAGAGGGTGATATGCGAGCGTGCCCCGATGCCGTGGGTACACTCGCCGCGCATGAACGGTTCGGCAAATCAGATCGCGTACTGGGACAGCGTCGGCGCGACCAAGACGTTCACTCATCCGGTCAATCTCACGTGGCTGTCAGGGCTACGGCCGTCCGCGCGGATCTTGGACTTTGGCTGCGGCTACGGCCGGGTCATGGGCGAGTTGGCCGAACACGGCTTCCGCGACGTGTCCGGCGTGGACCCGTCCCCCGCCCTGATCGAGCGGGGCCGTCAGGTGTGGCCCGATCTGCGGTTCGCCGTCCTGGAGTCGTCGCCGGCGCTCGCGTACCCCGCGGCGAGCTTCGATGCCGTCGTGCTGTTCGCGGTACTCACCTGCGTCCCCGACGATGACGCTCAGCGGGCACTGATCGCCGAGCTGAGCCGTGTCCTGGTGCCCGGCGGACTGCTCTACGTCAGCGACCTGCTCCTTCAGGACGACGACGCGCGAAACCGTCAGCGCTACCGCGCACACGCCCAGCGTTTCGGGGCGCCGTACGGGGTCTTCACCACGGACGACGGTGCCGTGTGCCGGCATCACGAGATAACGCACCTGCGTGGTCTGCTCGCCGACTTCGACCTGGCCGAGGAGGACCGGATCGAGGTCGCCACGATGAACGGCCACCGGTCGCAGGCGGTGCAGGTGTTGGGCCGGCGGCGGTGACGGTCACCGCCGCCGGGCGGTTTTAGCGGACCGTGACCTCATCGCGGGCCCGCTCCGGGGTCTGGGCGTGGATGTGGAAGCGCAGTGAACGGGCGTCGGTGAAGCACTCCCGCATCGGGCGTACCAGGTCCCGGTGCTCTTCAGTGCGCTCCCAGTTCTCGAAGTCGGCCAGGCTCGCCCACTCGCTGGTGATCAGCCACTGCTCCGGGTCGGTCGACGAGCGGCAGACCTGGTCGACCAGATGCCCCGGTACGCCGTCGGCGACCAGATGCCGGACCTGCTCGTACGCGGCGAGGAACTCCTCGGTGCGGGGCGTCGGCACCCGGACCAAAAAGACCACTCGGGCCCGCTGCTCGCTCATGGCGTCTCTCCCGTCGTCGGCGCGGCCCCCCGCAGGACCAGCGCGCTGTTGAATCCGTCGAAGCCCCGCGCGCAGACCAGCGCGAGCCGACTGCGCGGCCGGCGGTGCTCGCGCAGGAAGTCCAGCTCGCACCCGTCGGCCACCTCGTCCGGGCCGGCGGACGCGGGCAGCGTGTCGTGCGCGAACGCGAGCAGCGCGGTCGCCACGTCCAGCGCCGAGCCGCCCTGGTGTGCCCGCCCGGTCAACGGTTTCTGGGTGGTGACCGGGGGCGGCCGGTCGGCGAAAACGGCGCGCAGCGCCTGGGCCTCGCTGCGGTCGTAGCGGGGCACACCGAGAGCGTCCGGCAGCACCACGTCGATCCCGGCCGCCGCGACACCCGCCCGGTCCAGGGCCAGCCGCATCGCGCGGGCGTACTGGCTGACGTCGCCGGCGCTGTCGGCGGTGGTGTGCGCGGCGTCGTGGGTCGAGCCCCAGCCGCTCACCTCGCCGTAGATCCGGGCGCCCCGCGACAGCGCGTGCCCCAGCTCCTCCACCACGAACACCGCGCCGCCCTCGGCCGGCAGGTAGCCGCTGGCCGCCGCGTCGAACGGCCGGTACGCCCGCTCCGGGTCGGCGACGTCGCTGAGCAGCCCGGAGCGCAGTTGGCAGGCCAGCGCGTACGGGCTCAGTGGACACTCGGTCGCCCCGGCGATCACCACGGGCGTGCCCCGGCGTACCGCGCGGGCGGCGTGCGCGAGGCTGTCCAGCCCGCCTGCCGTCTCGGCGACCAGCACCCCGCTCGGGCCCTTGAACTGGTGGTGGATGGAGAGCTGCCCGACGCTTGCGGCGTAGAACCAGGCGATCGACTGGTACGCCCCGACGGTGCGCGACGTGCCGCCCCACAGCCGTTGCAGCTCCCGCTGGCCGAACAGGTTGCCCCCGGACGAGCTGGCCAGAGCCACCGCGTAGCCGTACGGGTCGGGTGCCCGCTCGGGCAGGCCGGCGTCGGTCAGCGCCAGCCGGGTGGCGGCGAAGCCGAGGTGCGTCCACCTGTCGGTCTGCACCAGTTGCCGGCTGTCGGCGTACGAGTCCGCCGCGAAGTCGGGCACCTCGCCGCCGAAGCGGGTCGGGTAGCTGGCCGGGTCGAACAGGGTGATCGGCCCGGTGCGCCGGGCGCCGGCCAGCACGGTACGCCAGTGCGCGTCCACGCCGACGCCGCTCGGCGCGACCACCCCGATGCCGGTGACGACCGCCCGGGCGGTGCTCACGCCGCCACCGGGGGGAGCCGACGGAACACCATCGCCGACTGGAAGCCGCCGAACCCGCTGCCTACCGACAGGGCCACGTTGACGGGCACCTCCCGCGCCTCGTTGGGTACGTAGTCCAGGTCGCACTCCGGGTCGCGGGTGCTCCAGTTGGCCGTGGGCGGCACGACGCCGAACTCGATCGCGAGGGCGCAGGCGGCCATCTCGATCGACCCGATCGCGCCGAGCGAGTGCCCCACCATCGACTTGATCGAGCTGATCGGCACGCGGTACGCGGCCTGGCCCAACGCCCGCTTGAACGCGGCCGTCTCGTGCCTGTCGTTCTGCCGCGTCCCCGAGCCGTGGGCGCTGATGTAGGAGACCTGCTCCGGGATGATCCGGCCCTGCCGCAACGCGTCGGTGACGGCGAGGCCCATCTCCAGCCCGTCCGGGCGCAGCCCGGTCATGTGGTAGCCGTTGCTGCGGCTCGCGTAGCCGGCGACCTCGCAGTAGATGTGCGCGCCACGCCGGCGGGCGTGCCCGGCCTCCTCCAGCACCAGCACCGCCGCGCCCTCGGCCAGCACGAACCCGTGCCGATCCGCGTCGAAGGGACGGGAGGCGTGTGCGGGGTCGTCGTTGTCGGGGCTGGTCGCCTTGATCGCGTCGAACGAGGCGACGGTCACCGGCGAGATCGGCGAGTCCGCCGCGCCGGCCAGCACGATGTCCGCCTCGCCGTCCACGATCAGCTGGTGGGCGTAGCCGATGGCGTCGATGCCCGACGTGCAGCCGGTCGAGACCACCTGCGCCGGACCGTGCAGCCCGTGCCGGCAGGCCACGTCGGCGGCCAGGCTGCTGGGCACCAGCGCCTGGTACAGGTACGGGCCGCCGAGCGCCGCGTCGACCAGCCAACGCCGGCCGTGCTCGCTGACCCGCACGTACTCCTGTTCCAGGGCCATCGTGCCGCCCACGGCGGTCCCGAGCACCACACCGGTGCGGTCCCGCTCGGCGTCGCTGAGCACCAGGCCGGCGTCGGCGATCGCCTCGGTGGAACAGGCGAGCGCGAACTGCACGTACCGGTCGGCGCGGCTCCGTTCGGCGTCGGTGAGCCCCGCGGCGATCGGGTTGAAGTCGCACTCGGCGGCGATCTGGGAGCGGAACGGCGACGGGTCGAAGAAGCTGATCCGCCGGGTGGCCGTACGTCCCTCGGTGATGGTCTTCCAGAAGCGGTCCCGGCTCGCGCCGCCGGGAGCGACCACCCCGATGCCGGTCACCACCGTGCGACGCCCGGTCATCGCGCCACCTCTGTTCGCGACTGCGGGGCTCGCAAACCTGGCTCACTCCTCGCGCTCACGACGCCACCTTCAGATCGCGACTGCGGGGCTCGCAAACCCGGCTCACTCCTCGCGCTCACGACCCGCCCCGTTGCTCGACCAGCTCGGTGTCGACGTGTCCCAGCTCCGGCCGCGGGGCCAGCGGGCCCAGGTGGAAGACCACCTCGGCCGGCTCGGATCCGGTGTTGCGCAGCCGGTGTCGCACGTTGACCGGCACGAACAGCGCCTCCCCCGCGGTGACCTCGGTGGGCTGGTCGTCCAGGTCGACAGTGATCGCGCCACGCGCCACGTACAGGAACTCCTCGCTGTACGGGTGGTAGTGCTCGGCGATCCGCTCCCCCGGTGCGAGGGTGGCCACCCCGAGGAAGCCGGAGGTGCTGCCGACGGTGCGGGGTCCGAGGAGCACCCGCAGTTCGCCGCCGCGCCGCCGGTCGGCAGGTACGTCCGCCGCGGCGATCGGCCGGGTGCCCAGGTCACTCATCGCGGGCCCCCGTCGGCTCGTCGCCGGCAACCGTGCTGTCCTGCGCGGTCGCCGTGCGGCCCTGCTCCTCGCGCTGGCGGGCGATCCGTTCCACCCGGTCCTTGATCACCGCGAGTTGGATGACGCTGTTGGTGTTGATCCGCTCGGTCATCCCGGCGTTGTCGACAGGCGCGGTGGGCTTCATGGCGAAGTCCTGCGTCCAGGTCATCCGGGTGCCGTCGGCCTCCTCGGTGTAGCGCCAGTGGATCCGCATGTACTCGAACGGCCCGGTCTCCACCCGGTGCGCCCGCACCTGCCGGCTGACCGGGTCGGCGGTGCGTTCGCTGACCCAGCTCCACGACACCCCGTTCTCGTCGGGGTACATGGTGAGCCGGAACCGCACGGTGTGCCCGTCGCGGTGCAGGATCTCCACCACTGCGTACTCGGTGAACAGCTCGGTCCAGTTCGCCACGTCGTTGGTGACGTCCCACACCAGCGGGAGCGGCGCGTCGATGACCACGGAGTTCTCGGTGTGCCCGGGCGGGTCGGTGCGTCGGGCGACCAGGTCGGCCACCGCCGGGATGCTCAGCTGCCCGGCCTGCTCGGGGATGCTCACCTGCCACCGGTCGGCGACGACCGCGGAGAGTTCCAGCAGCGCGAGCGAGTCCATGCCCAGTTCCTCAAGTGACGCGGCGGGCGCCCGCGCGGCGGCGTCGGCGTCCAGCCCGCAGTGCGCCACCAGGATGTCGGTGATCTCGGCGGTCATCGAGCGACCATGGGTGACGGTCATCGGGTCCTCCGGTTGGGTACGTCGGGCTCCGCGGCGGGCGCGGCGCGGGGTGTGGGGGTGGCCGTCGACCGCTGCGCGGGCACCGGCGGCGGCGTGGTGAGCAGTCGGTCGACCAGGCCGGTGGTGTAGCGGCCCTTGCGGAACGCGGCGTCGTCGAGCACCCGCCGGACGAACCCGATGGTGGTGTGCACGCCCGGCCCGGCGATGTCGAACTCCTCCAGGGCACGCTCCAGCCGGTTGAGCGCCAGTTCCCGGTCGGGCGCCCAGACGATCACCTTGGCCAGCAGCGAGTCGTACCAGGGGCCGACCAGGTAGCCGGCGCTGGCGTGGGTGTCCACGCGGGTGAACGGCCCTCCGGGCGGGGTGAACCGTTCCAGGCGGCCGGGCGTGGGCGCGAAGTCACGCTCGGGATCCTCGGTGTTGACGCGGCACTCCACGGCGACGCCGTGCAGCCGGATCTCCTCCTGCCGCCACCGCAGCGGCACGCCGGCCGCGATGTGCAGTTGCTCGTGCACCAGGTCGATCCCGGTGACCATCTCGGTGGCGGGATGTTCCACCTGGATCCGACAGTTGATCTCCAGGAAGTGGAAGCGTTCCTCGGCGTCCACCAGGAACTCCAGCGTGCCCGCGCCGACGAAGCCGACCTCCAGGGCGCCCCGCAGCGCGGTCTCGGCGATGGTGTCGAGCACGGCGGCGGACAGCGCGGGAGCGGGGGCCTCCTCGACGAGTTTCTGGTGCCGGCGCTGCACCGAGCAGTCGCGGGTGCCCAGGTGCACGCCGTTGCCGTGGGAGTCGCAGAGCACCTGCACCTCGACGTGCCGGGCCTCGGTGAGGTACCGCTCGACGTACACCCGGTCGTCGCCGAAGGCGGCCTGCGCGGCGGCCCGTGTCCGCGCGTACGCCCGGGCCAGCTCGCCCGGATGGTGCACCACTGTCATCCCCCGGCCCCCGCCACCGGCGGCGGCCTTCACGATGACCGGGTAACCGACGGCCTCGGCGACCTCGGCCGCTGCGGCGGCGGTCGCCACCGGCGCGACGCTGCCCGCCGGAAGCGGCAGCCCGGCCCGGCTCATGAGGGCCCGGGCCGAGGACTTGTCGGCCAGCGCCGCCATCACCGCCGGCGGCGGGCCGATGAACGTCAGGCCGTTGTCCGCGCAGATCTCGGCGAAGTCGGCGTCCTCGGACAGGAAGCCGTACCCGGGATGCACGGCCTGCGCGCCCACCTGCCGGGCCGCCTCCATGATCGCTGCGGCGTTGAGGTAGCTGCGCCGGCTCGACGCCGGCCCGATGCGCACGGCCTGGTCGGCGAGGCGTACGGCCGCCGAGTCGGCGTCGGCGGCGGAGTAGACCACCGCCGTGCGCACGCCCAGCTCCCGACACGCCCGCAGCACCCGCAGCGCGATCTCGCCACGGTTGGCGATCAGCACGGTCTCGAACATCGCTCACCCATTCCCGACGTCAGGCCGGATCCAGCTCGACCAGTGGCTGGTCGTACTCCACCGGCTGGCCGTCCTCGACGAGGATCGCGGCCACCCGCCCGGCCCGGTCGGCGGTCACCTCGTTCATCAGCTTCATCGCCTCGACGATCGCGACCGGCTGGCCGGGGCGGACCAGGTCGCCCACCGCGACGAACGGTCTCGCGCCGGGCTCCGGCGCGCGGTAGAAGGTGCCGACGATCGGCGCCCGGACCGCCGGACGCCCGGGAACCGGCGGCCGGATCAGCGCGGCCGGCGGGCCGGGCACGCGCGCGCCCCCCGACGGCGGGAAGCCGGCCGGTGGCGGTGCCGGGGGTACGTCCGGTCGGGCGGCCGGCTCGTCCGGGTGCCACTGGACGTCCAGCACCGTCGTCCCGCTGCGCAGCCGGATCCGACGCACCGGGCCGGGGAGTTCGGCGAGCAGGTGCCGCGCCTGTCGACGCAGCACGGCCAGCACCTCCTCGACGTCCGCGTCGGCCCCCGGTTGCCCGTCCGCCGGCTGACGTCCGGCCGGGAGGACAGTGTCGGCGGGCTCGGGGCCGGTCTGCGCCACGCGCCCGCCGTCCACGTCGACCCGGCCCTCGTCGGTGCGGACCTCGGCGTCCGGCCTACCGTTCGAGCTGTCCACTGTGGAGACCGTGGGCGCGGCGGTCATCGGGCACCCGCCCGGGCACCGGCGCGATTGGCGCCGAACCGGCGGAACCGCTGGCGGCGCAGGCGGACCAGCATGGCGGGCGGCACGTCCAGCAGCGGCAGCAGGTTCGCCAGCAGCGCGGCGCGCAGCCGTCGGGCGGTCTCCGCAGGGTCGTCGTGGGCGGCCGTCGCCGGTTCGGGGACGATCTCGTCGACGACGCCGAGACGACACAGGTCGGGCGCCGTCAGCCGGAGCGCGCGGGCGGCCTGCGGCGCGGCGGAACGGTCCGGCCAGAGGATCGCGGCGCAGCCCTCCGGGCTGATCACCGAGTACACCGCGTGTTGGAGCATCAGCACCCGGTCGGCGACGGCGAGGGCCAGCGCGCCACCGCTGCCGCCCTCACCGGTGATCACCGCGAGGACGGGGGTGGGCAGCACGGTGAGGGTGAGGATGTTCTCCGCGATGGCGGCCGCCTGGCCCTGCTCCTCGGCGCTGATCCCCGGGTCGGCGCCGGGGGTGTCGACGAGGGTGACCACCGGCAGGCCGAGGCGGGCGGCGAGCCGCATCAGTCGCAGCGCCTTGCGGTGCCCGGCGGGGCTGGCCATCCCGAAGTTGCGGGCGACCAGGTCGGCGGTGGTGTGCCCCTTCTGGTGGCCGATGACCATGACGTGCCGGCCGGCGAGCCGGGCGACACCGCCGACGATGGCGGGGCAGTCCCCGCCGAGCCGGTCGCCGTGCAGCTCGACGAACCCGTCGAAGACCGAGTCGAGATAGTCCAGGGTGGTGGGTCGACCCGGGTGGCGGGCCGTGCGCACGGTGTCCCACGCGTCACGTACCGCAGGTGTCGGGCCGTCGTCGGCCGGCAGGTGGCCGTCCGCCTCCGCCGTCGGGGTCGCGTCGGCCAGGCGTTCGTGGTGCCGCGCCGGCTCCTGACGGGGTACGGGTGCCCGCGCCGGGCGGCCGGCGCGGGCCGCGGCCAGCAGCGCCGCGAGTCGACCCCGCAGCGACCGGCGCTGCACCACCATGTCCACCTGACCGTGGCGCAGCAGGAAGTCGGCGGTCTGGAACCCCTCGGGCAACGCCCGGCCGGTGACCTGGCGGATCACCCGTGGTCCGGCGAAACCCATCCGGGCGCCGCTCTCGGCGAGCACCAGGTCGGTGTTGGTGGCGAACGACGCCGCCACCCCGCCGTAGGTCGGGTCGGTCAGCACGCTGACGGTGAGCAGACCCGCCTCGCGCAGCGCGGCGATGGCCTGGCTGACCGTGGCCATCTGCATCAGCGACAGGGCGCCCTCCTGCATCCGCGCCCCACCGGACGCGGTGACCAGGATCAGTGGCAGGCGATCGTCAAGCGCTTGCTCGGCGGTTCGGGTGATGAGCTCACCCACCGCGCAGCCGAGGCTGCCGCCGAGGAAGCGGAAGTCCATCACGGCCAGGGCGGCCGGTTGTCCGCCGATGGTGGCGGTGCCGCACAGGACCGCCTCGGCCAGGCCCGTGCTGACCCGCGCGGCGCTGAGCCGGTGCGGGTAGGGCAGCACGTCGACGAAGTCGAGCGGGTCCGCCTCGCTCGGCCGGTCGGGCAGGAGGCGCAGGGAGCCCGGGTCCACGAGCTGGCGCAGTCGTTCCGGGGCGCCGAGCCGGGTGTGTTCACCGCACTCCGGGCAGACGTCCAGGTTGCGGCGCAGCCGCTTGCGGTAGAGCAGGCTCGCACAGCCGGCGCAGCGGGACCAGAGTTGCTCCGCGGGCCCGGCGGTGGCGGTCACGAGCGCCCTCCGGCGTCCGGGGCGTCGAAGCGGTAGAAGCAGTGCGCCATCGCGTCGCGCGGTGAACGCCAGGTCGGCAGGTACGGCGAGACGTACGGCCGCAGCCGCTCGCTGACCCGGACGAACTCGGGGTGACCACGGGCGGACTCCACCGCCTCCTGCGCCGGATGCTCGGTGTCGAGCAGGTGCACGTAGAGGTCGTGCAGTCGGTACAGCGCGCGGTGCCGGACGCCGACCAGGCGCGGCAGCTCGGTCGCGTCCGACTCGGCGAAGATGTCCGCGACCTGTTCCTCGGCGGTCGGTACGACCTTCGCGACGATCAGCGATCGCTCCATGGCTGGGCCTCCCCCCACGGCGTCCGGGCCGGCCGGTGAACCTCCGGTCGCGCTGGACGACTGCCGCCACGATGCGGCAGTCGTCGTCACGGCGGCGTCACCGTGACGAACCGACCGTCGACGCTGCACGGTGACGCTGCGTTGACGCAACCTGTGTATGAGCTATGCGTCCCATGTGTGCATCACGAGCCAAAGGAATGACGTTTTACCAGTTCAGAACCGATCTCATGGTTGCTCGCGGTCGAGGGAAGGCCAACATCGGCGTTGACTCACCGTGACCATTATTGATAATCTTCACGGTGGTCAGCCCGGCGGCTCCGGCGGGCGGTGCCGCGTCTTCACAGCCGTGGTCGCATTCCATCGACGGGGTCGACGGTGGCGAGGCGGCAGCCGATCCGGGACACAGCAGACAGTCGGGACGAGCGTTCCGCAGGGGGTGCCGCCGTGGCCGTTGAGCCGTCCGTGCCGACCGCCGCAGGTCCCGGCGAGGCCGACCTCGCACTGCATCTGCTCGGCGGCTTCCGTCTCCTGCACGCCACCGCGCACATCGTGGTGCCGCGCGGCCTGCAACGGGTGATCGCGCTGATCGGGCTGCGTCCCGGCGCCACCCGCAGCCAACTGGCCGGGCTGCTCTGGCCCGACGTGTCGGAGGAACGGGCGCTGTCGTCGCTGCGTACCGCGCTGTGGCGGCTGCGGCAGGACCCGTGCTGCCCGATGGTCGTGGCCGGCGACACGGTCCGACTGGCCCCGGCGGTACGCCTCGACGTGGACGACCTCGTCCAGACGGCCGCCCGCGTCCGCAACGGCGACGACCCGCGGACCACCGCCGGCGCGCTCGCCGCCGGCCGGCACGACCTGCTGCCCGGCTGGTACGACGACTGGGTCCTGCTGGACCGGGAACGGTTGCGACAACTGCGCCTGCACATGCTGGAGCAGGTGGCCGCGCAGCACCTCGCGGCGGGCCGGCACGGCGAGGCGCTGGAGGCCGCGTTGGAGGCGATGGCCGCCGAGCCGCTGCGCGAGACGCCCCACCGACTGGTGGTACGCATCCATCTCGCCGAGGGCAACGCCTTCGAGGCGGTGCACGCCTTCTACGTCTACCGCGACCTGTTGCGCCGGGAGCTGCGCCTGGAGCCCAGCCCGGCGATGAGCGCCCTGCTCGACGACACGCTCGCCCCGATCCGGGCGGCCACCCGCCCCGCGACCGTCGGCCCGGTGACCGCCGCCCGGCCGTCACCGGCCGGGCGGCCCACGTGACGGTGACGTGACACACCCTGCGGCACGGTGGGCACAACGAGCACGTGACCACCGGCCCACGGGTCGGAACCGGCCACCGGCGGAAGGGTTCCCATGAGTCGTCTACTGATCGTCAGCCGGATCATCCCGGGCGCGGAGGAGCGGGTCGCCCAGATCTTCGCCGAGTCCGACGCCACCGAACTACCGGGTCTGACCGGCGTCACGCACCGGTCCCTGTACTGCCTGCACGACGTGTTCGTGCACCTCATCGAAACCTCGGACGTCGACCCGGGCGCGCTCGCCGCAGCCCGCAACCACCCGCTCTTTGCGCAGGTGAACGAGCGGCTCGCGGCCCACACCTCGCCGTACCTGTCGAGCTGGCGCTCCCCCCGCGACGCCATCGCCGACTGCTTCTACCGGTGGGACGCGGCCGACGTGGCAGCGCCCCACCCGGCCGGCTGACATGTCCGCCGCCGGACCGCACGTCCTGATCATCGGCGCCGGCACCGGAGGTCTGTGCCTCGCGCACGGGCTGCGCCGCGCCGGGATCAGCGTCGCCGTCTACGAACGCCACCGGCACAGCGCCGAAGGGCTGCTCGGTTACCGGGTGGGCATCGGCCCCACCGGCAGCCTGGCGCTGCGCGAGTGCCTGTCGCCGAAGCTGTTCGCCACGTTCCTGGCCACCTGCGCCCGACCGCCGAGCTACTTCAACGTCGTCACCCAGCGGCTGCGCCAGACCGCCTCGTTCGAGTTGCGGCCGGCCGTCGACCCGGTGCACACCGAACACTCGGTGGCCCGGATGGTGCTGCGGCAGGTGCTGCTGACCGACCTGGGCGACGTGGTGCGCTTCGACAAGACCTTCGTCCGGTACGAGCAGCACGACGACGGCACGGTCACCGCGCACTTCGCCGACGGGACCAGCGCCACCGGCGACCTGCTGGTGGCGGCGGACGGCACACACTCGGCGGTCCGCCGCCAGTACCTGCCACACGCGGTGACCCGCGACGCCGGCACCATCAACATCGCCACCCGCATTCCGCTGACGGCGCAGACCCGCGACCTCGTACCCGAGCGGGTCCGCAAGGGCATCTCGCTGATCTTCGGCGCCGGCGGGACCATGGGTGTGCTGCACGTGATGGAGTTCAAGTGGGACGCCGACCGGGCGATCAAGCCGGGCGTCAGCGACGACGACGCCGCCCTGCTGCGGGCCTGGTCCGGCCTGTCGGCGCAGACCAGCGCCGACTACATCAACCTGATCATCTGGAGCACGGCCCGCCGCTTCCCGGCCGACGTGCTGCAACGCCGAGGTGCGGACCTGATCCGCGTCGCCCTGGACCTCACCCCCAACTGGCATCCGCACCTGCGGGAGCTGTTGCGGATGAGCGATCCGGACAGCGCCCTGCCGATCAAGGTGAGCACGTCCGAGCCGACGCCGCCCTGGAAGAGCAGCACGGTCACGCTGCTCGGCGACGCCATCCACACCATGACGCCGGGGCGTGGGGTGGGCGCGAACACCGCGCTGCGCGACGCACGCCTGCTCTGCAAGCACCTCACCCGCGCCGCCGCCGGGGACACGACGCTGGTGCAGGCGGTCGCGGACTACGAGGCCGCCATGGTGCCGTACGGCTTCGCGCGGGTCGCCGACTCGCTGCACCGCAGCGGCACCAGCGGCGACGACCGGATGTACCGGCCGGTGGTGGGCCGACTCGCGCTGCTCGGTGCGCGCGGCTACTTCGGAGTGACCAGCTGGGTGCCCCCACTGCGGCGCCGCTTCGTCGACGACTTCCACACCTACGAGGGCGACCAGGACTGAACGCGGCACCACCGACCCGGGCACGGCGACAGGCGCCGGCCCGGGTCGCTTCGTGTGCGGGGTCCGGCCCTGGTCGTCGCGCGCATCGGTGGCGTGGCCGCTGCCTGTCGCGTCCTGTCGGGGCTGCGACGCTGCGTCACCCGCCGGGCACCCCACGGGGTGACCGTCCCGACGGCCGGTCCTCTCTGTCGTCGGCAAAGCGCGTGTGCAAAGCTGCGGCGAGTTTTTCTCGTGACTTATTCGACGAGCAGAGAGGGAGGTTCGCCGTGGAGTGGTCTATCGGACACTCGCTGATAGTGGTACTGGCGTTGTTGCTGGGCCTGGCCGCCGGATGGTTGCTGCGCGGCCGGCAGGACACGCGGGCCAGCGGGCGGGGTCAGTCGATCGTGGACGGTGACCCCGTCGCCGGCCTGGCCGTGATCGACGCTCCGGTGCCGCCGGCCGCCACCGACGAGTCCACCCCGGCGGCGGCCGTGGACGCTCCCCCGGCCGCGGTCAGCGAGGAGCCGGTCCCGGTGGACACGGTCAGCGCGCCGGCCGCGGTGACCACGCGTGACGACTCCGCCCCGGACGCCGTCGACACAAGCGACATGGCCCTCACCGACGCGCCGCCGCCCGCCCCCGAGCGGACCGGCGCGGTCGACGAGGTGCCCGCGTTCACGACGGACCCCGAGCCGGTAGCGGTCGACGAGCAGCCCGCCCCGGCGACCGTGATCGCCCCGCGCCAGCCGATGGACGACAGCACCGACACCCTGCCGTCCGAGGCGTCCCACGCCGAGGTGACCCCTGCGGAGGTCCCGCAAGCGGAGACCAGCCCGGCCGAGACCACCGACGTCGAGACCAGCCCGGTCGAGACCAGCCCGGCCGCGACCAGCCCGGCGGACACCGCCGACGCCGGGACCGACCCGGCGGAGGCCCCGCAGACCGAGACCACGTACACCGAGGTCACCCCGGCCGAGGCGGCGCCGGCGGTCGCGGCGGTCGCGTCCTCGGCGGACGTCGAGGACGCCGAGCCGGTGCGGGCCGCCCCGCCGGTACGGACGGCCGACACCACGGCGACGCAGGTCGACACCGAGCCGACGGGCCCGGCGGACGACTTCCGCCGGATCCAGGGGGTCGGGCCGAAGATGGCGGCCGCCCTGCAGGCGGCCGGCGTACGCACCTACCGCCAGCTCGGCGAGCTGGACGAGCCGGCGCTGCGCGACCTGATCCGGGCCGCCGGTCTGCGTGCGGCACCCGCGCTGGCCACCTGGCCGCAGCAGGCGCGGGTGCTGGCCGGCGCCGGTGACCAGGCGACAGCGGTGTTGCCGGGCGGCAGCCAGGGCTGAGTGCCGACAGCGAACCCCCGGGGCCGCCCGTCTTCTCGACGGTCGGGCCCGGGGGTTCCGTCGTTTCAGCGGAGCGGACGGGGCCCCTCCCCGGTCGGGGGACGACCGGACGAATCCCCACTGGCGTGGCCGGCCGCCGGCTAGCGTCCGTCAAGGTGGGCCGGACGGCTCGCCGAGTCCACCGGCACCGCGGGAGCGATCGTGCAGTACTCCGCGCCGGAGCCCGGGCACCGCAAGACCCGACCGCCGGTGCGCGACCCGGACGCCCCCCGCCGGGTGACGCTGCTCGAACTCTTCTTCGACCTGGTGTTCGTGGTCGCGCTCGCGCTCATCTCGCGCGGCATGGTCAACCAGCTCGACTGGCATCGGGCCGGCCAGTCGTTGATCCTGCTGGCCGCCGTCTGGTGGACGTGGGCGATCACCACCCTCGTCACCGACCTGTACGACCCGGAACGCACCGAGATCAAGCTGCTGATCAGCGCCGTCATGTTCGGCGCCCTGCTGATGACCACCGCGATCCCGGAGGCGTTCGGCGCACGGGGAATCGTCTTCGCCGCCACGTACGTGACCATCCACCTCGGGCGCGGGCTGTTCCTGATGCCTGCCGTGCGCCGGGAGCCGCAGACCCAACGCAGGGCCGTGCGCATCTTCGTCTGGTTCGCGGTGTCGGCGATCCCCTGGATCATCGGCGCGTTCGTCAGCGGCGACGCCCGGCTGGCCTGCTGGGCCATCGCGCTCGCCATCGACTACAGCGGCTTCCGGCTCGCGTACCCGGTGCCCGGGTTGGGGGTGGTGCCCGAGCCGCAGCGCAACGTCACCGCCGAGCATCTCTCCGAGCGGTACCAGCAGTTCTTCATCATCGCCCTCGGCGACGCCATCCTGACCATCGGCACCATGTTCAACCTGGCCCACTCCGAGGCGCAGAACATCGCGTCGTTCGCCGTGGCGTTCGCGACCACCCTGCTGCTCTGGCGGATCTACGTCCACAAGTCCGGCCAGCTGCTGCCGACGGCCATCAAGATGTCCGGAGCGCCGGGCAAGTTCCTGTTCACCGCGCCGTACACCCACCTGCTGATGATCGCCGGGGTGGTGGTCACGGCCTCCGGGTTCGACCTGGTGCTGCACGACGACCCCGGCCGTACGCCGCCGGCCTGGGCGGCGGTGATCCTGGGCGGCCCGGCGCTGTTCCTGGTCGGTCGGTCCTCATTCGAGTACGAGGTGTTCAGCCGGGTGTCGCCGTCGCGGGCCGGCGGTCTCCTGGCGTTGCTGACGATCGCACCGGGGGTGCTGTACCTGCCGCCGTTGTGCGCCTCCCTCGGCGCCCTGCTGGTGCTGGTCGGCGTCGCGTACGCCGACTACCGCCGCAGCCGCGGCAAACCGCCGGAGGCTCCCGCTCCGCCGCACTGAGCCGCCGCGGGGCACCACCCGGCCGACCGGCGGTGGCTCACACCAGCGCTCCCGCGTACCCCCGGACCTGCAACCGTTGTCCGGCGGCGGTACCGAGGCGCACCTGAAGGCCCAGCGGTGCGGCCGCCCGGCGCACGTCGTCCAGGTGCAGCGAACCGTGCCGGTCCACGGTCAGCACCGGCGGCTCCTCCAGCTCGCACTCCGGCGCGTGGAAGGAGAGCAGGGTCACCGACGTGGTGAGGTAACCGGGGTAGGCGGCACGGGCGGCCGCCTCGTCCGGGTGGGCCAGCACCAGCAGGTCGTCGAGGTGGGCAAAGTCGGCGGCGAGCGCGCCGGCCTTCCAGTGCGCCGGCTCCTCGACGGCCCCGGTGTGGTGCCGGGACCGGTTCGCCGACGTGATGTACAGGTGATCGGTGCCGGTCTCGGCGAGTGCCCGCTCGAAGAACGTGTTGGACGGGCAGGTCAGACCGGGGGCGATGACCTGGGTGGTACGCAGGCCGCGGTCGAGCTGGGTGACGTGCTCGGGCAGCCGGTCGGCGGCGGGGCCCCGGAAGCCGAACGGCCCGGCGCCGTAGAGGGCGTCCATCAGCGCCCGCACCCGGGCGATCGGCAACCGGGGCGAGACCCTGGACCAGTCGAACATTCCCGGGATCCGCCCGATGGCTGTGGTGATGCTGCCGACCTGGTGGACCGGGCGGCCCTTGGCTAGGTTGACCCGGCCGACGGTGGCCGCGTCGGGCCGGGTGACTATCGCGTAGAAGTTGGCGAACGCCACCGCGACGACCGCGCCGCCGGCGAGCGCGCGGGCCGCGACCGCGACGTCCTCGGGGCGGTCGATGTACAGGGACGGGGTCGGGGCGTTCATGGGTCCTCCTCGGCGGGGCCGTGACGCAGTTCTACGTCCGGTGGCCCGCCCGGGGGCCGGGTCGGTCGGCGATCCGATAGCCGACGGTCGGTACGCGATGCGGGCGGCCGATGCCGGTGCGGTACCGACGGCGGACGGCATCGGCCGGACGGATGATCCGGCGGGGGTGTCGGACGCCCACCGTTAGCCGCGCGACCCGATTGGGTACAACGCCTGCACCTCAGATCCACCACATTCCTTCAGGAGGCAGCGATGCGCGGCACCTCGATACTCGGAGTCATCGTCGTGATCTGGCTGGTGATCGGCGCCATCGCCGGCGGTCAGCGGGGCTACTACAGCGGCGACGACACCAACTGCGCCGAGGCCGGCACGATCCTGGTCACCATCGTGGCCGGACCGCTGAACTACATCGGGGCCAACCCCAAGGTCGACTGCAAGCTGCCCGAGCCGTCCAAGTAGGACGCGTACGCGACCCACCGGCCCGCGCCCCTTCAAACGGGGCGCGGGCCGTCCGCTGTCCAGGGTCCGGGGGCGCCGCCACACCGCGTAGGGCGTCCTAGGAGGCTGGTTTGGACGCGGGACGGCGTTTGTCGGTCCCGCAGGCGGGAACCGACCCGGGTCAGCTGGCGGACGGAATCGGGAGCGTGCCATGCAGATCGGCTACAAGCTCGCCTCGGAGGGCTTCGGACCGCAGGAGATCATCCGCCAGGCCGTCCGGGCCGAGGAGGCCGGTTTCGACTTCGTCGAGATGAGCGACCACTTCCACCCCTGGCTGAACGCGCAGGGCCACTCGTCCTTCACCTGGAGCGTGCTCGGCGCGATCGCGGCGCGCACCACCACGCTGGGCCTGGCCACCGGCGTGACCTGCCCGACCGTGCGCTACCACCCGGCGATCATCGCGCAGGCGGCGGCGACCATGGCGCTGATCTCCGACGGACGTTTCACCCTCGGCGTCGGGGCCGGCGAACGGCTCAACGAACACGTCGTGGGCCAGGGCTTTCCCAGCGTGCGGGGCCGGCACGAACGACTGCGCGAGGCGCTGGAAATCATCCGGTTGCTCTGGCAGGGCGGCTACCAGTCGTACGAGGGACGACACCTGCAACTGGAGGACGCCCGGGTCTTCGACCTGCCGGACACCCCGCCGGTGATCGCGGTCGCGGCGAGCGGCGAGGCATCGGCCCGGCTCGCCGCCGAACTCGGCGACGGGCTGTTCGCCACCGATCCGGACCCCTCGATCGTCGAGCACTACCGGCGTGCCGACGGGTCGGGCCCGCGCTACGCAGAGGTGCCCCTGGCCTGGGCCACCGACGAGCAACAGGCGGTGCAGGCGGTGTTGCAGACCAGCCGGTGGATGGTCACCGGTTGGAAGGTGATGAGCGAGCTGCCGAATCCGGTCAACTTCGACGCGGCCAGCGCGCACGTGGAGGAGAAGCACATCCGCGAGCTCTTCGCCGTCGGCCCCGACCCCGAGCCGCACGTGGCGAAGGTCCGGTCGTACGTCGACGCCGGCTTCGACCACATCGTGCTGCAGAACGCCGGTGGCGACCCCGACGGCTTCCTCGACTTCTTCGCCGCCGACCTCTCCGGCCGGCTGCGCTCGCTGAGCTGAGCCTGCCAGCTCGGACGCTGGACCGACCGCGGTCGGGGCGCGGCGTGCGACCACGCCGGCAGCGGCGCACGGGGAACGCCCGCCCGCCCGGACGGTTGTCCGGGCGGGCGGGCTCAGGATGGCTGCGCTCGGGACGAGGCGCGCGGATCGACGCCTCAGCGGAAGCAGTGCGCGATCGGCACCGCGCTGCCCTCGCAGTTGGTCGGCTCGTTCTCGACGACCACGCTCTCATCGTCGATCTTGACCTGGGCGTGCTCGGCGAAGATGCCGCCGGGCTTCACCGTGGCCGCGTTGTGGGTGACCTTGCTCGTGTAGAGCGCCACCGAGCCGGCGGTGGCGTAGATGCCGCCGCCCTTGGACGTCGCGCCGACCGCCTCGTTGCCGGTCACGTCGCTGCCGCGCACGAGCAGGTTGGACTTCTCGGCGTAGATGCCGGCCCCGATGCCGTGCGTGGTGTTGCCGGCGACCACGCTGTCGTCCAGGGGCAGCAGGCCCTTGACTGTGGAGATGGCCCCGCCGTTGACGGTGGAGGTGTTGCCGCGGATGGTCATCTTGCGCATCACCAGCACCGCGTCGGAGTTGGCGGCGCCACCGCCGACCTGTGCGGTGTTGTTCAGCAGCTCGGTGTCGTACACCTTGGTGCGGGCCGAGAAGCTGGCCAGCCCGCCGCCCTGCGCGGCGCTGTTCTCGGCGAGCGTGGTGGTGTCCACGTCCGCCGCGCCCCGGTAGTTGCCGAGCCCGCCGCCGTAGCCGTTGGCGCTGTTGTGGCGGAACTCCGAGCGCTTCAGCGTCAGCACGCCGCCGTTGAGCAGGCCCCCGCCCTTGCCCGCGGCGCCGGAGGCGCTGTTGCCGATGAAGGTGGAGTCGGTGACCACCATGTTGCCGTCGTTGAAGATCCCGCCGCCGCCGCCCTCGGGCGAGAGCGAGGTGCTCTGGGTGACAGTCACCCGCTCCACCACTGCCGTCGCGCCGTGCACGACGTGCACGCTGCCGCCCTCGATGGCCGAACGGCCGTTGTGCAGCTCGACGTCGCGCAGGGTCAGCTCGCCACCGTCGCGGACGGTGAAGAAGCGGAACGGCGCGGCCTGGGCGTCGCGGGCGATCGTCGCGCCGGCGCCGTCGATGGTGATGGCCTGGTAGATCACCGGTAGACCGGACGTGTCGTCGGCCGGGTCGTGCGGCGGGGCGTCCGCGTCGCCGGGGGTTTCCGCCGCGTCGGCCTGCTCCCGGGCGTCGCGGATCCCGCCGTCGTACTGGTCGGTCTCGTGGAACGCCTCGGTGAGCGTGTACCGGCACCGGGGCGCGAGCCGCAGTTCCCCGCCGCCCTCCGCGTTGGCCGCCACCAGCGCGGCCACCAGCTTCGCCGCGTCGCACGGCACCTCGACCACGCCGCGCTTGCCGGTGCCCGGGGTGTGCGGTCGGGCCCGCTCGGCGTCGTCGCCGTCACGCTCCGGCCCGGAGCGGTCGTCGTCCCGCCGGTCGTCGTCGCGGCTGGCCGCGCTGGTCAGCCTGTCCAGGCCCGGGAGGGAGAGGTCGCGGTCGGCCGCCGCGGCAGCGCCGGCCGCTCCCACCACCAGGCTCCCGGCCAGGAGCCCGCCGGCTAAGAACCATCGGGACCGCCGTCGGGGTCGTGCTGGGCGGTCTCCTCCTCGGTACGTGGACATCAGGTGCCTGCCTTCCTGGGTACGTGACGGTCCACGCCAATCGGGGCGTGGGGTGCTCGACGTGCCGCCGACCACCAAAGGTCACCATATGACCGCAATCCGGACAGGAAGGTGTGAACGTGAATAGTGCTGCCATTCATCTTTAACGACACCAGACGGTGCGTGCGGTCACCCGCCGACGTGGATGCCCGGCCGGCGCAGCGGGTCCGGCTCGGTACGGCGGATGATCTCCCGTACCACCGGCGGGGTGTCCCCCCGGCCGAGGATCAGGTAGCGCAGCAGGTGCGCGATCGGGCTGCCCTCGGACCACTCGAAGTGCGCGTGCGGGCGTACCCCGGTGGCGTCGCGCAGCGCCAGCAGGATCGCGGCGATCGCGTTCGGCGCGGCCGGACTGCTGGCCCGCAGCACCCGAAAGCCCGCCACCTCGACGCCGTGCACCCGCAGCACCTGGCTGAACCCCGACGGATCCACCACGTCGATCTCCAGGAACAGCACGTCCGCGGCCCCGGGCACCGGGTTCATGCCCCGCTGCGCCCGCTCCTTGATCGTGTACTCCTTCACCGAGCCGCTCTGGCGCTTGTTCGCGATGAGGTGCAGCTGCCCGTCATGAGCCAGCGACTCGGCGACGAACCGGCGGGCCGGCTCGTCGAACTCGATCCGCTCCGCGCGCAGCTCCGTCGTCCGGGTTACCCGGGAGATCAGCGACACCACGATGATGCCGAGGATGAACAGCGCCGAGATGGTGATCCCGTCCGGCTGCTCGACGACGTTCTCCAGCAGCGCGTACAGCAGCACCAGGGTCAGCACCGTGAAGCCGATGCCGGCGACGCGCTGGCGGTGCCGGACCGCGGAGATGGTCACCGCCACCGCGCCGGAGACCATCATCGCCAGGATGCCCGTGGCGTACGCCCCGGCCTGGGCGTTGACGTCGGCCCGGAACGCGATCGTGATGGCGACGCTGACGACGGTGTAGACGACCACCACGGGGCGTACCGCGCGCGCCCACTCCGGGGCCATGCCGTACGAGGGCAGGTAGCGCGGCACGATGTTGATCAGCCCGGCCATGGCCGACGCGCCAGCGAACCAGAGGATGAGCACGCTGCTCACGTCGTAGACGGTGCCGAACACCTCGCCGAGATAGGTGTGCGCCAGAAAGGCCAGCGCCCGACCGTTCGCGGGGCCGCCCGGGCGGAACTCGGCAGCGGGAATGAGCGCGGTGGTCACGAAGGTCGTCGAGATCAGGTACACCGACATGATCAGCGCGGCGGTGGTGAGCAGCCGGCGGGTGTTGCGGATCCGGGCGGCCAGCCGGGCCGGCCGGTCCGGGCCGTCGGCCGACACCAGCGGCATCATGCTGACACCGGTCTCGAAGCCGGACAGCCCCAGCACCAGCAGCGGGAACGCCAGCACTGCCGTGAGCAGGACGTGACCCGGCCCGCCGCCGGCGGTCAGCGCGGTCGTCCAGTCCGACACGATGGCGGGGTCCTCGACGATCCGGGTCACCGCGACCACCACGATCACCGCGTTGAGGACGAGGAAGACCGCCACCAGCGGGATGGCCACCACGACGGCCTCGCGGAAGCCGAGCAGGAACACGCCGCCGAGGACGAGCAGCAGCGCCACGGTGACCAGCACCGGCACCGCCGGGCCGTGCAGGGCGTCCGGCAGGTACGGGTTCTCCAGCAGGTGCACTGTGGCGTCGGCCGAGGACAGGGTGATCGTGATGATCCACGAGGTGGCCACGAACCCGAGCAGCACGAGCACGAAGATCTTGCCCCGCCAGAACGGCAGCAGCCGCTCCAGCATCGCCACCGAGCCCTGCCCGTGCGGGCTCTCCTGGGCCACCCGGCGGTACATGGGCAACATGCCGAACAGGGTCAGCGCGACGATCAGCAGGGTCGCCAGCGGGGACAGCGCGCCGGCCGCCACCGCCGCGATGCCCGGCAGGTACGACAGGGTCGAGAAGTAGTCCACGCCGGTCAGGCACATCACCTGCCACCACGCGTGCCTGCGGTTCTGCCCCTCGGCCGTCTCCGGGCCCGGCGGCTGCACCTGGTGTTCGAAGAGCCACCGCCGCAGCGGGCTGGCCGGCGGCGCCGACCGGGCCGGGCTGTCGACCCGCTCGGGCACCACGACACCCTGACGGCCGCCGGAGTGCGGGCGGGCCGGGTCGCGGGCGGCGCGCAGCGCCGGGTCCGGTCCGGTAGGCGTATGGCGGCGTCCGCTCCAGCGTCGCGGTCTCGCCCGGTGCTCGTCAGCCATCGCCCGTCCCACCCTCGCAGGTCCTGCTCCGACGGTAGGTGGTGCGCGGCGGTCCGACCGGCGGAACCGGGTACGCGGATGGCCTACTCAGGGCAGGTCCTCATCCGGCGAGCAGCCGCGCCAGGGCCGGTGGGTCGGCGACGGTGACGGTGGCCGCCGGATGCCGGAGCCGGCCGCCGGGCGCCAGGGCCGGCACCGGTACGCCGAAGCGCAGGCAGACCCCGCCCGCCGTGCTGCTGCCGAAGCTCACGCCGCGGTCGACCATCGACAGGCGGGGGCCGATCACCCGCCACCAGCGGTACGGACCGCTCAGCTCGGCGCCGATCACGTTGTCCCGGCCGGTGCGCAGCCGCCACGGCCCGTACCGGATCACCAGGTCCTGGTCGGTGACGGTGACCCAGGCCGTCGCCGGCCGGACGCCCAGCAGCGCCAACGGCGGACGGAACGCCGGGTCGAAGCGGAACGGGAACCGGGCCGCAGCGGCGCTCATCGCGCCCCGGGTCGGGCGTCGGGTCGCGGCACCGGGCCGCCCGGCCGTAGCGGTCCGGGCCGCGCGGGGCGGGGTCGGGCGGCGGGGCGGCGCCGGGCCAGGACGGTCATGGCGCGGGCGTACCCCGTAGGAGCCAACCAACACCCCTTGGCCGGTGTCAGATCGGAAGAGCGTCGTGTAG
>NZ_MUZA01000004.1 GCF_021442385.1 Micromonospora sp. MH99 | reverse complement strand
GACGCGCCGGTGGGCCCCGAGGTGGTCGACGGGCCCGCGCAGTCGCCGCCGGAGCGTCCGGCGGCGGACGCGGCGGCCGGGGCACCCTCCGCGCCGGCGCAGCGACGACCGGCGGATACCCAGGTGGGCACGCCGGCGGACACCCCGGCCGCGCCGGTCACCCGGCCATCGACCGAGGTTGCCGCTTCCTGACCGTCGGGCGTCGTCCGGGTGGCCCGCTCCTGTCGCACCCGGGGTGCGGCCTGCGAGTACCCGCCGCAGAGGTGTTACCGTGGAATCCCGTGGATCGCGTGATCACTTTGCTGATCGAGCACGGCGGTCTGCATGACCGCGACAGACGACACGGGAGCAGGCCTTGGCCCCATCAGCACGGACGACCAGGCACATTTTCGTCACCGGGGGCGTCGCCTCCTCGCTGGGTAAGGGCCTCACCGCCTCCAGCCTCGGCAACCTGTTGACCGCGCGCGGGCTGCGTGTGGTGATGCAGAAGCTCGACCCCTACCTGAACGTCGACCCCGGGACGATGAACCCGTTCCAGCACGGCGAGGTCTTCGTCACCGAGGACGGCGCCGAGACCGACCTCGACGTCGGGCACTACGAGCGTTTCCTGGACCGGGCCCTGTCCGGCAAGGCGAACGTCACCACCGGCCAGATCTACTCCGACGTGATCGCCAAGGAGCGCCGGGGGGAGTACCTGGGCGACACCGTCCAGGTGATCCCGCACATCACCAACGAGATCAAGTCGCGGATCCTGGCGATGGCCGACCCGGACGACGACGGCGTCCTGCCCGACGTGGTCATCACCGAGGTCGGCGGCACCGTCGGCGACATCGAGTCGCTGCCGTTCCTGGAGGCGATCCGCCAGGTCCGCCACGACCTGGGCCGCGACAACTGCTTCTACCTGCACGTGTCGCTGGTGCCGTACCTGGCGCCGTCGGGCGAGCTGAAGACCAAGCCGACCCAGCACTCCGTGGCGCAGCTGCGCAACATCGGTATCCAGCCGGACGCCATCGTGCTGCGCTGCGACCGGGAGATCCCGGTGAAGCTCAAGGAGAAGCTGTCGCTCTACTGCGACGTCGACGCCGAGGCGGTGGTCGCGGCGCCGGACGCCCCGAGCATCTACGACATCCCGAAGGTGCTGCACCGCGAGGGGCTCGACGCGTACGTGGTGCGCCGGCTCGGGCTGTCGTTCCGGGACGTGGACTGGGCGAGCTGGGACGACCTGCTGGAGCGGGTGCACCGCCCCCGGCACACGGTCACCGTCGCGGTGGTCGGCAAGTACGTCGACCTGCCGGACGCGTACCTGTCGGTGAGCGAGGCGATCCGGGCGGCCGGTTTCGGTCACCGGGCGCGGGTGCAGCTGCGCTGGGTGCCCAGCGACGAGTGCGTCACCCCGGCCGGCGCGGCGGCGGCCCTGGCCGGCGTGGACGGCATCCTCATCCCGGGCGGGTTCGGCGTCCGCGGCATCGAGGGCAAGATCGGCACGGCCCGGTACGCCCGGGAGAACGGCATCCCCCTGCTCGGCCTCTGCCTCGGCCTGCAGTGCATGACGATCGACGTGGCCCGGCACCTGGCCGGCCTGGACGGCGCCAACTCGCTGGAGTTCGACGAGCAGGCCGCGCACCCGGTCATCGCCACGATGGCCGACCAGGAGGACATCGTCGCCGGCAAGGGCGATCTGGGCGGCACCATGCGGCTCGGGGCGTACCCGGCGACGCTGACCGAGGGGTCGATCGTCGCCGAGGCGTACGGCAGCACCGACATCAGCGAGCGGCACCGGCACCGCTATGAGGTCAACAACGCCTACCGGGACGCGCTGACCAAGGCGGGCCTGCACATCTCCGGCACCTCGCCGGACGGCCGGCTGGTCGAGTTCGTCGAGCTGGACCGGGATCTGCACCCGTTCTTCGTGGCCACGCAGGCGCATCCGGAGCTGAAGAGCCGTCCCACCCGCCCGCACCCGCTGTTCGCGTCGTTCGTCAAGGCCGCCGTGACGTACTCGCAGGCCGACCAGTTGCCGGTCGACCTGGAGGCGGCGTCGGAGGCCCCGTCGACGCGCAAGGCCGCCCGCAACGGCGCCGCGACGAAGGCCGCGTCGGCCTCGTGAGCGACCTTGAGCACCGCTACGAGGTGCGCTCCCGCGAGGAGCGCTACCGGGGTCGGATCTTCGACGTGGTCACCGAGGAGGTGACCATGCCGGGCGGCGGGACCGCGCTGCGCGACCTCGTCCGGCACGTCGGGGCGGTGGCCGTGGTGGCCCTCGACGACGCCGGCCAGGTGGTGCTGATCCGGCAGTACCGGCATCCGGTCGGCCGGCACCTGTGGGAGCTGCCGGCCGGGCTGATGGACGTCTCCGGTGAGGAGCTGCCGGCCGCCGCGCTGCGGGAGCTGGCCGAGGAGGCCGATCTCACCGCCGGGCGGGTCGACGTGCTGGTGGACCTGCACAGCTCGCCGGGGTTCACCAACGAGATCGTCCGGGTGTTCCTGGCCCGGGATCTGGCCGACGTGCCGGCGTCCGAGCGTCACGAGCGCCGCGACGAGGAGGCCGACCTGCAGATCGTCCGGATGGCCCTGGACGAGGCGGTCGACATGGTCCTGGCCGGCGAGATCACCAACGCGTCCGCGGTGGCCGGGCTGCTCGCGGCGGCTCGCGCCCGGGACACCGGCTTCGCGGCGCTGCGTCGCGCCCAGGCGCCGCTGCCGCGCTGAGCGCCGCCGCCGGTCCTTCCCGATCGGTGCGTACGCACAAAGGGGCCCCGCCGTCGGCGGGGCCCCTTCGTATGTCGCCGTGCGGGTCAGTCGCGCAGCGGGCGGCCCTGCGCGTCCGTGCCGCCGTTGACCAGGATCAGGATGCCGTCGATAACGCCCCAGAGCGCGCCGACGCCGCAGGTCACCAGGCTCACGACGAGCTGGAGAACGGCGATCTTGGTGTGTCCGGTGTAGAACCGACCGGCCCCGAAGGTGCCGAGCAGGATGCCGAGGATGCCCGCGACGACCTTGCTCTTGTCGGAGTAACCCGGGGCGTACCCCGGCTGGTAAGGAGGAGTGGTCATGGGCGGACACACTAGTGATCCACTCGCCCGCTGTCCGCACCGCCACACATCAGATGGGACGATAATGGGCGAACACTGTCCTGACGGCTGAGGTGAGGTTCCCACTGCCGGCCCGTTCGGCGCCCTGACACTCCGTCAGGTCACCCGGGCACCGGATGCCACTGTGCTGGCTTCCAGCGGGGTCGGGCACGCCTAGACTGCCGCCGGCGGGACCGGTGGACCGTGGCGGCAACGGGGCCGTCGCGGCACCGAGCAGTCGGGGGGAACCCAGCCCCCGAAGAGAGGTGTCTGCATCGTGAAGGTCGGAATCCCACGCGAGGTCAAGAACCACGAGTACCGCGTGGCGATCACGCCGGCGGGCGTCAACGAGTTCACCCGCAGCGGCCACCAGGTCTTCGTCGAGTCCGGCGCCGGCGTCGGCTCCAGCATCACCGATGAGGAGTTCGCCGCGGCGGGCGCCACGATCCTGGCCACCGCCGACGAGGTGTGGGACACCGCCGAGCTGGTGCTCAAGGTCAAGGAGCCGATCGCCGAGGAGTACCACCGGATGCGCGAGGGGCAGGTGCTGTTCACCTACCTGCACCTGGCCGCCTCCAAGGAGTGCACGGACGCGCTGATCGACCGCAAGGTCACCGGCATCGCGTACGAGACCGTCGAGCTGCCCGACCGGTCGTTGCCGCTGCTCGCCCCGATGTCCGAGGTGGCCGGCCGGCTCGCCCCGCAGGTGGGCGCGTTCTACATGATGCGCACCGGCGGCGGGCGCGGCGTGCTGCCCGGCGGCGTCTCCGGCGTGTACGCGGCGAAGACCGTCGTCATCGGCGCCGGCGTCTCCGGCATGAACGCCGCCGCCATCGCCCTGGGCCTGCAGTCCGAGGTGCTGCTGCTGGACAAGAACGTCGCCCGGCTCCGCCAGGCCGACGCCATCTACCGGGGGCACCTGCAGACCGTCGCCTCGAACGCGTACGAGATCGAGCGGGCGGTGCTCGACGCCGACCTGGTCATCGGCGCGGTGCTGGTGCCCGGCGCGAAGGCCCCGACGCTGATCTCCAACGAGCTGGTCTCCCGGATGAAGCCGGGCAGCGTGCTCGTCGACATCGCCATCGACCAGGGCGGCTGCTTCGAGGACTCGCGCCCCACCACGCACGCCGACCCGGTCTACAAGGTGCACGAGTCGATCTTCTACTGCGTGGCGAACATGCCCGGCGCGGTGCCGAACACCAGCACCTACGCGCTGACCAACGTCACCCTGCCGTACGCCCTGGAACTGGCCAACAACGGCTGGCGCGAGGCGCTGCGCAACGACCCGGCCCTCGCGCTGGGCCTCAACACCCACGACGGCCAGGTCACCTACGGCCCGGTCGCCGAGGCGCACGGCATGACCGTGCTCCCGCTGGCCGACGTCCTGGCCTAGAGCGGTGGCGGTCTGAGCGGGATCACGCAGCAGGCCGGCGTGGGCGCTGAGCCCGCGCCGGCCCTGCGCCGTGCCGTGCGCGGCTACCTCGACCACCTCACCGTCGAGCGCGGCCTGTCCGCGAACACCCTCGCCTCGTACCGCCGGGATCTGGACCGCTATCTCACGACCCTGGCCGACGCCGGCGTCGCCGACCTCGCGTCGGTCGGCGCCGGCGTCGTCGAGTCGCACCTGGCCCGACTGCGCGCCGGCGACGACGACCATCCGCCCCTGGCCGTGTCGTCCGCCGCCCGCGCCGCCAGCGCCGTCCGCGGCCTGCACCGCTTCGCGCTGCGCGAGGGACTGGCCGGCGCCGACCCCAGCCGCGACGTCCGCCCGCCCACCCCGCCGCGCCGGCTGCCCCGCGCGCTGGGAGTCGACGACGTGGTCCGGCTCCTGGAGACCGCCGGCGCGATCACCGCGACCGGCGAGGAGGCGCCACTCGCGCTGCGCGACCGGGCGCTGCTGGAATTCCTGTACGGCACCGGCGCGCGGATCTCCGAGGCGATCGGCGCCGCGATCGACGACCTCGACACCGACGAGGGCACCGTGCTGCTACGCGGCAAGGGCGGCCGGGTGCGGCTGGTGCCGATCGGCGGCTACGCCGTCGAGGCGGTACGCGCCTACCTGGTCCGGGCCCGACCCGCTCTGGCCGCCAACGGCAAGGGAACCCCCGCGGTCTTCGTGAACGCGCGCGGCGGAGCGCTGTCCCGCCAGGGCGCCTGGGCCATCCTGCGCCGCGCCGCCGGGCGGGCCGGCCTGCCGGTCGAGGGCGCCGCCGCGGTCTCCCCGCACACCCTGCGCCACTCGTACGCCACCCACCTGCTCGACGGCGGCGCCGACGTCCGGGTGGTCCAGGAGTTGCTCGGCCACGCCTCGGTGACCACCACCCAGGTCTACACCCTCGTCACCGTCGAGCGGCTGCGCGAGGTGTACGCCACGGCCCACCCGCGCGCCCTCGGCTGAACCCCGGCGGTCGTCGGCTTCGACACGCCGGGCCGGTGCCGAACGCCCTGCTGGTCGGTGGCGTACAGTCGGCATCGGCGCGGACCTCCTGGGGCGACACGACCGGGGTGCGCAGCGGCGCCGCGAAGGACGTCGGACGGCTCCGACGCCGGGTGGGTCGTCGGGAGGGGGCAACGAGGACATGGCTGGCAACGGTGACCGTGCCGAGACCTGGACGTCGGAGCTCCGCGAGCAGCAGGCCACGCTCGGTGCGGACCTGGGTCCGGCGGATCCGGCGGCCTACACCATGCGCAAGCCGATCCCCGAGCCGATGCCCACCGATCGGCACGGCCCGGCGCGCATCATCGCGATGGCCAACCAGAAGGGTGGCGTCGGCAAGACCACGACCACCATCAACCTGGGCGCGGCCCTCGCCGAATACGGCCGCAAGGTGCTGCTTGTCGACTTCGACCCGCAGGGCGCGCTCTCGGTGGGCCTCGGGGTCAACCCGCACAACCTCGACCTGTCCGTCTACAACCTGCTCATGCAGGACGACGTGACAGCCGAGGACGTCCTGATCAAGACCGACGTCGCGGGTCTGCACCTGCTGCCGGCCAACATCGACCTCTCCGCCGCCGAGATCCAGCTCGTCAACGAGGTCGCCCGGGAGATGGCCCTCGCCCGGGTGCTGCGCTCGGTGCGCAAGGAGTACGACTACATCCTGATCGACTGCCAGCCCTCGCTCGGCCTGCTGGCGATCAACGCGCTGACCGTCGCGCACGGCGTGCTCATCCCCCTCGAATGCGAGTTCTTCAGCCTGCGCGGTGTCGCGCTGCTGCTGGACACCATCGACAAGGTGCGCGAGCGGCTCAACTTCGACCTGGAACTCGAAGGCATCCTCGCCACCATGTACGACAGCCGCACCACCCACTGCCGTCAGGTGCTCCAGCGGGTGGTCGAGGCGTTCGGCGACAAGGTCTACCAGACGGTCATCACCAAGACGGTGAAGTTCCCCGAGTCCACCGTGGCCGGTGCCCCGATCACGACGATGGACCCGGCGTCCTCCGGGGCGCGCAACTACCGTCAGTTGGCCCGTGAGGTGATCGCCGCCCAGTCGGAGCGGTAGCCGGAACGCCAGGTGTCCGTGTCGTGGACTACGGTCGTGCGGTGACCGCGCCACCCCTCGACCCGCCCGAAGCCGCTGCTGCGGCAGTGGTCGACGGTGTGCCACCCGCCGAACCGACTGCCGACCCGGTGGCCGACACGGCTGCGACTGGCTTCACGGTGCGGCTGGCCAACTTCACCGGCCCGTTCGACCTGCTGCTGCAACTGATCGGCAAGCACAAGCTCGACGTCACCGAGGTGGCCCTGCACACGGTCACCGACGAGTTCATCGCCTACATCCGCGCGATGGGCGACAGTTGGGACCTCGACGAGGCCAGCGAGTTCCTGCTCATCGCCGCGACCCTGCTCGACCTCAAGGCGGCCCGGCTGCTGCCCGCCGCCGAGGTGGAGGACGAGGCGGACCTCGCCCTGCTGGAGGCGCGCGACCTGCTCTTCGCCCGGCTCCTGCAGTACAAGGCGTACAAGGAGGCGGCGGCGCACATCGCCGAGCTGGAGGCGGTCGGCGGTCGGCGGTATCCCCGCGCGGTCAGCCTGGAGCCCCGCTACGCCGAGGCGCTGCCCGACCTGGTGCTCGGCATCGGCCCGCAGCGACTGCTGAAGCTGGCCGTGCGGGCGATGACCCCGAAGCCCGTGCCGGAGGTGTCCATCGCCCACGTGCACATGGTCCGCGTCAGCGTCCGGGAACACGCGGCGATCCTCGCCTCCCGGCTGCGCCGGGCCGGCACGGCGACGTTCTCGCTGCTCTGCGCGGACTGCGAGGCCACCCTGGAGGTGGTGGCGCGGTTCCTGGCGCTGCTGGAGCTGTACCGGGAGGGTCTGGTGGCCTTCGTGCAGGAGCAGGCCCTGGAGGAGCTGACCGTGCGCTGGACCGGCCCGGTCGACGGCGAGACCGAACTGCACGTCGACGAGTACGCCGGCACCCCCGCCGACCCCGACCCGGCCCCAGCGCCGGAGTCGGCGGGCGAGCCCGGGCCCGGGTCGGCGCTCGTCGCCGGGCCGGAACCGGCGGGTGAGGCTGGGCCCGGGTTGGCGGGGGAGACTGCGCCAGCGTTCGTGGCTGGGCCGGAGCCGGCGGAGGAGGCCGGCTCGGAGTCCGTGGGAGCGGGCGGAACGGGAACGACGGAGGGTGAGCCGGATGAGTGACGAGGAACGCCGGGACTCCCTGGCCGACCAGGCCGCCGCCTGGGTCCCGCCGTGGGAGCGCCCCCGCCGAGCAGCCCCCACAACCGCTGCGCCCGCTGACCCTTCCGAGGCCGACGAGTCGTCCGAGGCCGACGTCGAACGCGACTCCCCGCCAGCCGCCGTCGCGGCCGACACCGTTCCGCCGGTAGCCGCAGAAGATCGTGGGAGCACGCCGCCCGTCCAGGAGCCGGAATCGTCCACCGAGTCCGCCGAATCCGCCGGGTCCACCGAGTCCGCCGAATCCGTCGGGTCCGCCGAGTCCGCCGAATCCGCCGGGGTCGCCGAGTCCGCCGAGCCTCGTGAGGCGGTCGGGGTGGCCGAGGCCGGTGCGGCTCAGGTGGGGGAGGGGGCTGCTGGCGTACCTCGGCGGGAGATTGTGGGGCGGCGGCGGGTGACGGCCGCGCCGGAGCCCGCGCCCGACCTGCCCGACGCCGAGCTGCGCGGCGCGCTGGAGGCGATCCTGCTGGTGGTGGACGAGCCCGTCAGCGAGCTGGTCCTGGCGCAGGTGCTGGAGCAGCCGGCCGAGCGGATCGGGCCGATGCTCGACGAGATCGCCGCCGGTTACACGGCCGCTGGGCACGGGTTCGAGCTGCGGCGGGCGGCGGGCGGTTGGCGGTTGTACACCCGGCCGGAATACGCTACGTACGTCGAGCGGTTCGTCCTGGACGGGCAGTCCGTGCGGCTGACCCAGGCGGCGTTGGAGACTCTGGCCGTGGTCGCGTACAAGCAGCCGGTAACCCGGTCGCGAATCTCGGCCATCCGGGGTGTCAACTGCGACGGCGTGATCCGTACTCTGCTCACCCGCGGCCTCGTCGAGGAGTGCGGCGCCGAACCGGACAGCGGGGCGTTCCTCTACCGGACCACCACGCTGTTCCTGGAGAAGCTCGGGCTGAACACCGTCGACGAACTGCCACCTCTCGCACCCTTCCTGCCCGACGACGTAGAAGAGCTTGCTGATGCGACCCGATAACCGTTCCCCGAAGTCCGACGCCCCCGTCTATGAGGGGGCGGAGCGCCTGCAGAAGGTGCTCGCCGCCGCCGGCGTGGGCTCCCGGCGTGCCTGCGAGGACCTGATCTTCCGGCGTCGGGTGACCGTGGACGGGCGCGTCGCGAAGCTCGGCGACAAGGTCGACCCGGCCACCGCGGTGATCCACGTGGACGGGGAGCGCCTCCAGGTCGACATCCGTCTCGTCTACGTGGCGATGAACAAGCCGCGCGGCGTGGTCACCACCATGGCGGACGAGAAGGGACGCACCGAGCTGGCCGACTTCATCGGCAGACGGCTGGATCAGCGGGTCTACCACGTCGGGCGGCTCGACGCGGACAGCGAGGGCCTGCTGCTGCTCACCAACGACGGCAACCTCGCGCACAAGCTCATGCACCCGTCGTACGAGGTGCTCAAGACCTACCTCGCCGAGGTGGTCGGGCCGATCCCGCGCAACCTCAGCAAGCGGCTCCTCGCGGGCGTGGAGCTGGAGGACGGACCGGTCAAGGTCGACTCGTTCAAGGTGGTGGGCACCCTGGGTAAATCCGCCCAGGTGGAGCTGAGCCTGCACGAAGGGCGCAAGCACATCGTCCGGCGGTTGATGGACGAGGTCGGGCACCCGGTCACCCGTCTGGTGCGTACCTCCATCGGTCCGATCCGGCTGGGCGACCTGCGCACCGGGCGTCTCCGGCGGCTGACCAACGCCGAGGTCGCCGCCCTGTTCAACGCGGTGGGTGACTGACCCCCGAGTTCGGGGTACGGCTGCCGGTAGGCTCGCGACGGCCGGAACGCGGCGGTCCGGGGTGGCGTGGGTCGCCTCGGGCGGCGGCGCGCGTGGGTCCGCCAGGGACCCCGGGCATGATTGATGACGATTGACAACCGCTTGCGGCGCCAGAGCACCGGGCGATCCGCGAGGTACGGGCTGAGGAGGACACGGTGGAGGAAAACGTACGGGCCGGGCGATGTGTGGTCGCTGTGGACGGGCCGTCCGGTTCGGGTAAGTCCACCGTGTCGCGGCGGCTCGCCGCCGGCATCGGCGCGCGCTACCTGGACACCGGGGCGATGTACCGGGCGATCACGTGGGCCGTGCTGCGCTCCGGCGTGGACCTCACCGACACCGCGTCGGTGGCCAAGGTCGCCGGCGAGGTCAACCTGCGCATCGGCACCCACCCCCAGGGGTACGCCGTGACAGTCGACGGCGTCGGTGTGGACGCGGACATCCGCGGTGCCGAGGTGACCGGGGCGGTCTCCGCCGTCGCCGCGGTGCCGGCAGTCCGTGAGCTGCTGGTCGCCCGCCAACGCGAGATGATCGCCAACGCCGGCCGGATGGTGGTCGAGGGCCGCGACATCGGCTCGGTCGTGGCGCCGGACGCCGACCTGAAGGTCTTCCTCACCGCCTCCGAGGCGGCCCGTGCCGCCCGGCGCAGCGCCGAGGACGCCGCCGACGTGGCGGCCACCGCCGCCGACCTGGCCCGCCGTGACCGGCTCGACTCGACCCGCAAGGTCAACCCGTTGGCCCAGGCGCCGGACGCCGTCGTGCTGGACACGACCGAGCTGGGCATCGACGAGGTCGTCGTCCGGCTGCGTGACCTGCTCACCGAGCGGGGCGTGGCATGAGCGATCCAGGTGGATGGGTGGAGTTGCGCGAACCCGACGTCGCCGTCGAGGAGCCGACCGGCCCGCAGCCGGTGGTGGCCGTGGTGGGTCGTCCCAACGTGGGAAAGTCCACCCTGGTCAACCGGATCATCGGCCGTCGGCAGGCGGTCGTCGAGGACATCCCCGGCGTGACCCGGGACCGGGTGCCGTACGACGCGCAGTGGAACGGTCGGTCGTTCACCGTGGTGGACACCGGCGGTTGGGAACCGGACGCGAAGGACCGGGCCGCGGCCATCGCGGCGCAGGCCGAGACGGCCGTGGTCACCGCCGACGTGGTCCTCTTCGTGGTCGACGCGATGGTGGGCTCCACGGACGTGGACGAGGCCGCGGTGAAGATGCTGCGGCGCAGCGCCAAGCCGGTCATCCTGGTGGCGAACAAGGCCGACAACACGGCCATCGAGATGGAAGCCACCTCGTTGTGGTCGCTCGGCCTCGGCGAGCCGTTCCCGGTGTCCGCGTTGCACGGACGCGGCTCCGGTGACCTGTTGGACGCCATCCTCGCCGCGCTGCCGGAAGCCCCGGAGATCGTGGAGAACCGGCCGCGCGGGCCGCGCCGGGTGGCGCTCGTCGGCCGGCCGAACGTGGGCAAGTCCAGCCTGCTCAACAGGTTCTCCGGCGAGGAGCGGGCGGTCGTCGACTCGGTCGCCGGCACCACAGTGGACCCGGTGGACAGCCTGGTCGACATCGGCGGTCAGACCTGGCAGCTGGTCGACACGGCCGGTCTGCGCAAGCGGGTCGGCAAGGCCAGCGGCACCGAGTACTACGCCAGCCTGCGTACCGCCGGCGCCATCGAGGCCGCCGAGGTCGCCGTGGTGCTGCTGGACGCCAGCGAGCCGATCAGCGAGCAGGACCAGCGGATCCTGACGATGGTGACCGAGGCGGGCCGGGCGCTCGTCATCGCGTTCAACAAGTGGGACCTGGTCGACGCCGACCGCCGGTACTACCTGGACAAGGAGATCGACCGGGAGTTGCGGCGCATCCCCTGGGCGATCCGGCTGAACCTGTCCGCGATGACCGGCCGCGCGGTGGACAAGCTGGCCCCGGCCCTGAACAAGGCCCTCGCCAGCTGGGAGACCCGGGTGCCGACCGCGCACCTCAACCAGTGGCTCACCGCGCTGGTGCAGGCCACCCCGCACCCGGTGCGCGGCGGACGCGCGCCACGCATCCTGTTCGCCACCCAGGCCGGGGTGGCGCCGCCGCGGTTCGTGCTCTTCACCACCGGCCCGCTGGACGCCGGATACCAGCGCTTCGTCGAGCGCAAGCTCCGCGAGGAGTTCGGGTACGAGGGCAGCCCCATCGAGATCTCCGTACGCCCGCGCAAGAAGCTCGGCCCCGGCGGCCGAGGCAAGGCGCACGGCTGACCCTGCACACCCCAGAAATGCCGGATGGTCCCTAAAGATCATCCGGCATTTCTCTACCCCACCCTCCTAGGACGCTCTAGGCGGTGTGCGGTGGTTCGCGGCCCGCACGACCGGGGTGGGGCCTGTGCGCAGGACCGGCAGGTGCTGCGCTAAGCTGTACCGGCTGTCGCAGGGGAAGCCTTGCGGGGGCGGGACGTGGCGCAGCTTGGTAGCGCACTTGACTGGGGGTCAAGGGGTCGTCGGTTCGAATCCGGCCGTCCCGACGCAGATCAGAGGCCATTCGGAATCTTCCGGATGGCCATTTCTGATCTTGTACAGCAGCGAAGTACAGCAACGGCTCATTGATCGAGGCTTTCCCCGAGCCTCCGCAGGGCTTCCCGGGTCGTCTTGGATGAGACCTGGCTGTAGATCTCCATCGTGATCGAGAAGTCCGCGTGCCGCAGGATCGCCATCGCGACCCGGGGGTGCACGTCCAGGTCGACCAGCAGCGAACCGCAGGTGCGTCGGGCGTCGTGAACGGTGATCTTTGGGATGCCGGCGCGGGCGATGCGGCTGTCGTAGGAGCGGTTGAAGTTGCGGGGTTCGACCGGCAGTCCGTAGCGGGTCGTGAAGATCATGCCGGTGTCGTGCCAGGCGTCGCCGGCTTTCTGTCTTGTGGCCTGCTGTTGTTGGTAGCGGTGCCGCAGTGCGGCGACGCAGATGGCCGGTAGCGGTAGGGGAGCGTCGGACTCTTCGGTCTTGGTGGTCCGGTGCAGCAGTCGGCCGCGTACCCGTTGGAGCTGCTTGTCGATGACGAGACTGATGTCATGGTTGTCGCGGCAGTGCTCGCAGAACTTCTCGCCGTGGGTGGTGCACGGCTTCTGCCAGCCGTCCCAGTTGATGTGCTCCCAGGTGAGGCCGAGGACTTCGCCCTTGCGTAAGCCGAGCACGAGGACCAGGACGTAGGCGGCGTAGAGGTAATCGTCGTCGTCGCGGGAGGCTTCCAGGAACGCCCGAGCTTCCTCACTGCTCCACGACTTGCCCTTGCGGCTGCGGATCGGTGGGAGCTTCACCAGGGCCGCGACATTCTTCGCGACCAGTTCCTCCACTTCGGCTTGGGAGAGCGCCGAGCGGAGGACGGCGCGGATTCCCTTGACGGTGCGAGCCGCGGGGAGGTCTTGGCAACATCGGCCGACCGCGCAGCACTTGCGGTTCTTCGGTGGCCGGCGTTCGTCTTTCTCCTGCGCGCAGCACTGGCAGGTCTTCGCGACCTTGTTGAGCCAGGTCTGAACGTCTCGTACCGACAGCCGCCCGTCGAGTCGCTTGGCACCGATACCGGGCACGATGTAGAGCCGGCTCAGCGTTTCGTACGTGGCGTAGGTCAGCGGAGCGAGGTTCGGCTCCACGACCTCTGCGAGCCAGTACGCCATATAGCTCGCCACAGTGGGGACGTTGGTGGCGACCGGGCCGGCCTTGGCTTGCTGGTGCAGCCTCACCCACTTGTCGTGGACCTCGTCGCGGGTCTTTCCGTAGACGTACTTGCGGTCCCGTTTGCCGTCGGGCTTGGTGACCCAGACGTAGGCGGCGAACCCGTTGCGGTACGGGAAAATGGAGCCCTCACCGTTGGCACGTTTGCCGGCCATCAGGCCGCGTCCTGGCGCTCGATCTGAGTGCGGACGTATTCATCGATCCACTCCGGCAGGATGCGGCGATACTTGCCGTCCTTGACCGAGCGCAGCTCCCCGGTGGCAATCTTCATCTTCACCTTGGACAGGCCGAAGCCGAGGATCGCGGCGACCTCGGCCGGGGAATGCCACTTCGGAACGATCGGGACCTGGCTCCTATCCATGTGGTGCCTCCTTCGGGGTGATGGTGATGTAGGTGCGGCTTTCGCCGCTGTAGCCGGCGGATCGGGTGCTGGTGCGGCAGGTGACCCGTTCGCGGCCGTAGTGGGCGGTGAGTTGAGCCGCGATGGTCGCGGCGTGGGCAGTGACGGTGGCGGTCGGGCCGATGAGTCGGACGGCGACCAGGGGGCGGGAGCGTGTGGGCATGGCTTTCCTTCCGGTGTCGGGTGGGGTGTTGCGTGCGCTGTGGAGTTGTCAAGGAACGGCTTCACGGGCGTTGACACGTACGTGTCAAGCGGCCAGGGGTCGGGCGGTGGCGCGGTGGGTGGGCTGTTCGTCGGCCAGGGCGTCGATGCCGGCGAGGTGTTGTGCGCGGGCCATGGCGGCGGCGGTGTTGGCGAGTAGGGCGTCGCCGGTGGTGATCCAGCCGGTGGCTTGGTAGCCGAGTTCGTAGATGACGCGCTCGGTCTGTTCGTCGTCCCAGGTGTGGGGGTGGCCTTCGGTGCGCCGCCAGATGGTGCGCTGCAACCGGAGGAAGCCGAGGGTGACGGAGAAGGCGCGACTCTTGGTGGCGATGTGCCCGCCATAGCCGAACTGGTGCGCCCAGCGCCGAAGGCGGGCGTAGGCGGGGTGCTCTCCGAGATCCCAGCACGCCCGGATGAGCCGCCCGAGGTGCGTGCTGGGGTCGCCGTGGATGTCGACGGAGAGGTCGTCGACGCGGCGCAGGCTCAGTCCGGTTACCTCGGTGCTCTTGGTGACGTACTTGGCGATGTATCCGGTGATCTGAGCGAGGTTGACCTCGTGGCCGGGGGCGTTGACGTGCTTGAGGTCCAGGCCCTTGTCGCCCCACGCGATGTGCCAGCCCTGCCCGCCGTTGGCGGGGTGTGGGGCCGAGGTGTAGGCCGTCTTGAGGAAGGCGGCTTCCACGGCGTCGGCGAACATCTGCCGGGTGATGACGGCCGGCGGGGGCACGATCGCCTCAGGGCAGTCGGGGTTGTAGCCGTCGAGGCGGATGAGGGCGTGGTAGTGGATGACGCCGCGTACCTGGAACTCGTAGACCTTGATGTAGCGGCGGCGCAGGTCCACACCGTGGGCGCGGCCGAGGCGGCGTAGCTCCCGGTCGGCCTGTTGGATGGTGCGGCGCCACAACTCGGGTGCTTCGTGGTTCCACACGACCTGGCCGGTGTGGTCGTAGCAGTCCAGGCACAGCGGCTGCCCGAGCTGGGTGTCGGCGGCCTTGTGGCGTTGCCCGCAGCGCAGCTCGACACCGTGGAGGCAGGTCCGACCGAAGGGGTGGCAGACCGAGGCCCGGCAGGTGCAGCCGTCCTTCTTGCAGCAGTCCGCAGCGTGGACTTTCACGACCCGGTGGTGCACCGGCCCGAACGATGGGGCGGTCGCGGTCAGGAAGATCGCGATGTGCTCGTTGAGCGGCGGCAGTCCCCATCGGTCGCCTTGCAGGCCGGCCTTGATGAGGTGGTAGGTATCGCGGCGGTACAGCTCGGCGCAGGACGGGCAGACGGTGGCGCGGCGGTTGCCGCAGGGGGTGTAGATCGCGCCGTCGGGCATGTCTTCGGTGTCGACGGTGGCCATACGGTTGCCGTCGGCGTCGTTGACGTGGATCTGCCCGGCGAGGCGGATCGGGTGCTTGCAGGCGGCGGCGGCGCGGACGTGGCCGAGCCATTCGGGGTAGTCGGGGTCCTGGGCGCGGGCACGGCCGGAGGCGACGGTGCGGGGGTCGTGGCCGCGTACCCACCCGTCGGCGGTCAGATCGTGGGTGGTGCGGGTGGGGGTGGCCCAGGGCCAGTAGCTGGTGTCTGCGTCGGCGGAGGCTCCCGTGCCCGAAACCGTGGTGGTTTCGGGCGCGAGAGGCAGCGTCGAGGAGGTCACGCGGTGGCTCCGACGGCGGTGCCGTTGTGGGTCTTGTCGTTGATGGTCGGTTGGGTGGTGAGGGCTGTCAGGATGTCGGCGGCCGTTTGGGTGGGGACGCGCAGTCGTACAGCGAGTTGGCCGGGGGTGATCGGTTCACCGTGGGCTTTCGCGTGGGCGTCGGCGACGATCCGGGCACCGGACAGCAGCGCCGCAGCGGGTTTGACCGCTGGGATCGCGGGTGCAGCCGGCGGGGTCGCCGGGGCCGGGGTGTCCTCGGTCGGGGTGGTCTTCGGTGCTGCGATCGCGGGGGCGATCTCCTTCGCCTCAGTCGCGGGCTCGTCGGGTGTGATCTCTTCGATGGGTGCGGTGGCCGGGATGGTCGCGGCTGCCGGGCTGACCTTCGCGTCGGCGGTGGTGTCGGGTGACGACGCCGGGGCGGAGGTGGCCGGCACGGGTGCCGGGACAGGCTTGGGCCGGGTTGCGGTGAAGACGAGCTTGGACAGGGCGAAGAAGGCCAGCGCGGGCAGCGCGGAGACCATCCATCCGAAGACGGTCGGCTTGGCGACGGCCAGCTGTGCGGTCAGGGACAGTCCGACGGCGGCGATGAGCAGGAACATCGGGTAGCCGATCGGGCCGCTGGTCTTGCGGCGGCGGATGATGACGATCATTGCGGCGATCGGGATGAGTTCGGTGATGACAGCGTTGGCCCAGCCGAACCAGTCGGCGGTTCCGGTGGGGCTGTTGCTGATGGTCCAGTCGTGGACGTGGTTGAACGAGGCGGCACCGGCCATGGCACCGACGAGCAGCACGATGAGGACCAGGACGCCGTCCTGGAGACGTGCGGTGCGCGTGGACTTGGGCGTAGGCGTCGTCATGACGCCGCCTTGTTGGCGGGGGCAGGGTCGGCGAAGAGGGAGAAGCTGAGCACGACGGCTTCGATGTAGCCGTTGCTGCGGAGGTCGTTGGTGATTCTGGTGATGTCGTCCATGGAGCGGATGTGCCGGTTGCACGGCCATTCAACGGACATGAAGCCCGCGCCCTGGGGGACCTTGTAGGTGAACGAGATCATGTAGCGGAACATGTCGTGTCCTTTCGGCTAGTCGCAGTCGAGGCAGGTGCCGGTACGGCGGGGGATGTAGTAGGGCTTGACCTGGCCGCAGTCGGGGCAGGTGCGCCGGGCGGTGAGCGCCTTGTCGATGGCCGCACGTTGGGCGGCGGTGGCGGTGCGCTTGGGCATCGCGAGGTCGAGGCGGAAGAGGTAGGCGACGCGCTTTCCGCGACGCCACATGATTTGCGCGGCGGGGTCTTGGCCGCCGGGGCGCAGGTTGCGGGTGCGCAGTTGCCGGCGGGTCAGGAGCCCGTCGGGGGCGAACTTGAACGGGTAGGTCGGCAGGCCGTAGCGCTCGCCGGTCGGGTCGTAGAACACCATCGGGTCCTCCGAGTCGTCGGCGTCGTCTTGGTCCTGGTCGTCGTCGCCCGCAGGCGTGCTGCCGGTGGCGAAGGTGGGGTGTTCGTAGGTGTCGCGGTCGATGTCCTCGGGCAGGAACGCCGCCGAGCAGACCGCGCAGACGATCGGCCCCTCTTCGAAGGCCGTGGTGGAGATCCGCAGCTTGCGGGGGCACTCGCATTCGCACGAGACGCCGTTGTTGTTGTTCGTGCGGGTCTTGCCTTCCCCGGTCGGTTCGGGGTGGCGGTAGAAGCGCAGCGCCTCAGTCAGGCCGGTGATGGTGGCCTTGTAGCGGGCGCGGGTGAGGTCGGTCAGGGTGCAGGGCGAGTAGCCGAGCTTGTCGTCCTTGGTCGTGGACAGGCCGAGTTCGGCGGCGAGGGTGGCGAATTTCTTGTTGTGCCAGCGGCCCTGCCGGGACGTGTCCTGGATGCCTCGCACGTCGGCGAGGGCGTGGGTGGCTTCGTGCAGGAGCGTGGTGAACACGGCTTCCGGTTCGCGGGAGAGCCCTTCACCGGAGATGAGGATTTCGGGGAGCTGGGTCTCGCCGGCTTGCCAGCGCAGGGCGGCGAAGTGGCCCCACTTCATGCCCTGGTTCGGTTTGGTGGGGGAGCCGGAGCCGACGACGAGGACGGCGGCCGGGACTTCGCTGTGCTGGTCGCGGATGGCCGACCAGGCGGCTTCCAGCGCGGCGACGAGTGCGGCGGTGGAGACGGGGTTTTGACACGTACGTGTCAGGTCGGGGGTGTGGGCGGCGGTGCTCATGCGGCGGCCCTCCGGATGGTGTGCTTGCGGTAGGCGATGGCGGCGGCGCACAGCGCCTCGATGACGTCGGCCGGTTTGCGGCCGGGGGTGGTCTCCCAGGTGAAGACCGGGGCGTGCAGGCCGGCGTGGCCGACCGCGATGAGGTAGGTGTTGAACCACTCGACGGCCGCCGAGTAGGTGCGCTGGTCGGCGTCGGTGATGCCGGTCAGGTACCAGCGGGGTCGGCCGAACACAGCGGCCCGGATCGCGCCGAGGATCGACGCCGGGTAGGTGCCGGTGCGGTGACAGGCGCACTTGGCCGGGCAGGCGTCGTGGGCGTCGTAGAGGCCGGTCGGAGTCCAGCCGTAGCGGCCCAGGTAGAGGGCAGCGCGGTCAAGGACCGCGTGAACGTTGCCGGTCGGCAGAGCGGCGACGGTGCTCATCGGGCAGCCCGCCAGACGAGGAAGCCAGCGCGGGTGGGGTTCTTCTCAGCCCATACGCAGGCGTCGGCGTAGGTTTCGAGGTCGTCCTCGGTGGCGTGGGTCCAGTCGTAGTCATCGGCGGCGTCGCGCAAGACGTCGAGGACATCGGCCAGGGTGTGACCGGCGTGGTCGTTGAAGTCGGCGACGATCTCCCGGTCGGAGGAGCACAGCGCGCCGTAGTAGTTGTGCTCCGGGGTGCGGCCGTCGCGCCACAGGTAGTCGGCCAGGTGCCGGAAGGTGCTGTCGCATTCGGGGCTTTCGCCGAGCAGGACGGCCATGCGGTCGCCGTAGACAGCCATGCCGATAGCGCCGGTCACGCAGGCCGGCGGGAACGCGGTCTCGGTGGTGCAGTCGTAGTAGCTGCCCTGGGTCCAGCCTCGGATTTCGAGGTAGCGGGCGGCGCAGCGCAGGATGTCGGCCGGAGTCAGGTCGGCCAGCGCGGCGGTGGTGGTGGGCTGTTTTTGGGTAGGGTTCATGGCGGCCACGTCCTTTCGTGGGCGGTGGTTGGGTCGGCAGACCGGGCAGCTTTTCCAGGGCCTTGGCCGGTCTGTCGGCCGTCTTCTATCGGTGGTGCAGGTGGAGCCGGAGAACCACTCGCTGCCTGCCGTCGCTGACAGGAGCGGGTGCGGAGCGGAAGACCAGGGCGCCCGCGTGTCGGGCGATGGCGGTCAGGGCGGCGATGTCTTCGCCGTCGCCGATGAGCACGAGGTCCAAGACGCGGGTCGGGGTAGCGGTCGTGGTGCTCATGCCGCTGTCCGAAGGTCAGCGGGGGCGGCGAGGCCGCTGCGGCGGCGGGTCCAGGTGGCGTAGTCGGCGACGCGGATGATGTCGGCGTCGGTCATGTAGGCGGCCTTGACGCGGTTGGGGGTGCCGCCTTCGGCGATGAGGTAGCCCTCGCCCTGGTTGTTGGGGTCGATGCTGTTGGAGGAGAAGCCGCGGGCGTACCAGCCGTGCCCGAGGACGATGTCGGAGGACACGTCGTTGGTGCAGCGGCCGGCGAACCGCCACGCGAACAGGTCCCGCAATGACGGCGGGATGATGTCCGAGGACGGGCGCTGCGTGGCGGCGGCGACGATGATGCCGACGGCGCGGCCCCGGGCGACGATGTCGCGCAGCAGCGCGGCGAACAGGTCCTGATCTTTCTTGTCGCCGGCGGTGGCGGAGAAGTAGGCGATCTCGTCACAGGCCACCAGGATCTGACCGAACACGTCGTTCGGGCCGATCTTCCGGCGACGGCGGGCCAGCAGGAACGAGTACCGGTTGTCCATCACCGTCTGCACTCGGCGAAGGGTGCGGATCGCGTGGTCCATGTCGGGGCCGACGAACACGTCGGCGGCGTCCTTCCACAAACCCAGCTCGACCTGCTTGCCATCGAGCAGGCACAGCCGCACATCCGGGCACAAAGCGGCGTGACCCACGATCGTGTTCAACAGGCTGGACTTGCCCGCGCCGGGTTCACCACCGATGAGGATGTTGCGGTAGATCATCGGCAGGTAGGCCGGCTGGCCGAATTCGTCGATGCCGAGGAACACCGGGTCGAAGATGGACAAGGCACCGGCGACCGGCACCGTGTCCGCCGGACCGGCCGGGGTGGGTAGTTCGATGGTGTCCGTGAGGTCCATGGCAGGGCTCCCGGGGTCGGTTGACACGTACGTGTCACAGCGGGTGGGGGATTGGGTGGGGCGCGGACGCTTGACCCGTCAGGGGTGCGTGGTCCGCGCCGTCCCGGTTAGGCGTAGTCGGAGGGGTCGAACCCGTTCGGGCTCGCCGTGGTGTTGGGGGTGTTGTTGCGCGGCTTGCGCTGGCGGGGCGCATCAGTCGATGCGGTGGCCGGCTGGTCCGGCACGTCGGGCAGGTCGAGGCCGACAGGCGGCATGCCCGGAGAGGTAGGGGCGTTGGCCGGGATGTCGGTGGGGACGTAGTCCGGCAGCGGCGACACGATGGTGTGCGCCAGGGGTTCGCGGCGGGTGATGTCGATGCGGATCAGCGCCGCGTACTTGCGGGAGGCGCGCATGACGCGGACCTCGTTGGCCCAGCACGCCACGGCGAGCTTCTGCACCTGGCCGTCCTGCTCCAGATCCCGCAGAGACAGACCAGGGCGCAGCCACACCCAGACCCGCTCGCCGGCCGGGGTCGGCTTGGCGAGCAGGATCAGCGGGAGCGAGCCGTGCCGGTTGGTGGCGATGAACGCCGCGAAGCACAACCGCAGCCGGTGCCGCACGATCAGGCACCACACCCAGGCCATGACCCGCAGCCGGATCGGCTTGATGGCGGCGGGGACGCCGACGACCAGGGCGACGACGAGCAGCGAGCCCCACAGCGGAGTCGACTGCATCAGCGTCGTCCAGCCGTACACGGCGGCCAGGCCGAGCAGGATCTCCGGCAGCCAGTGCCAGAAGACCCGCAGCACGGGCCACGCCACGATCAGCGCGAACACCACCGCGCCGAGGACAGCGCCGAGGACGACGCCGAGCAGCCCACCCACGATCGGGTGCATGTACTCAGAGGCCACCGTGGCGGCTAGGAGGCCGACCACGCCGAGGGTGACCCAGAACGCGATGGTGGCCCGACGACGGTACGAGCGGGCGACCGGCGCTTCGATGACAGTGACTTGACCCCCACGGTTCGACCAGCCGAACGGGGACCTCTGGCTAGACTTGGACACGACAAGTCCTCCCTAGTAGGGACCTTGTTGGACAGGACGCGGGGTCGCAGACGACGCCAATCAACGGCGACCCCGTGTCCACCTCTTCGCTTCTGTGGAGCCGAACAGGAACACCAGCCGCTAGACGGCGGCGGTCTCCATCGCGGTCAGCGCCGACGCCCGGAACGCCACACCGGAGCGGACCTTCCCGTCCCGGTCGTTGACCCACGGCAGCGCCTCCAGGTCCATCGGCACCACCGGCTGACGAACAGCCACCGCCGGCATCACCGAACTGACCACCGTCACGTTGATGACCTCCGCGCTTCCCTCCGACAGGGCGTAGAGCTGCACCGCCCACATCGGCTGCTTCGTCTCCCGGTCGAACTTCTGCTGACCCGTCTGGTCCAGCTTCGGAACCGGGTTCACCGCTACCTCGTACGACACCTTCGAGGTGTCCAGCAGCAGACGTCCCATGACTGACTCCTTCTCGACTGGGGGCAGACGCCCCTGAACCTAGACTCAGTACCTACTCGGTACTGACTACAACGTACTGACTGGGTCAGTACACGTCAAGCATCGATCCTTCTGGTCCTCAGCGGACCCAATCGATCCATGTGCATCAGCATGGCTCCGGCTGAGGGGCTGTTTCTTGCCTCGCGTGGGGGTACCCATGGTGGGTAGGGTCGGGAGCGAGTGGTACGAATGCATGAGCTGTCAGGACGTGGAGGGTTGATGCATCCTCAGGTCTCACCAACTGCTATCCCCCCGCACGTGCTGCAACGCGCGGATATGCAGGATGCAATTGCCCGCCACGATTTTGGCGCAGTCTTCGTCCTTGCCCGTAAATGGGCAGGTATTAGCTATTCAAAGATCGCCGAGGCTTGTGAAATAAAACCCGAGCGAGTCGGGACTCTCGCCCGGGGGCAGGGGAGTATAGCGACATACGAAAAAATCGCCGCTATTTCTGATGCACTACGGATTCCCGGCCATATGCTGGGTCTATCTCCCCGAGGCTGGGAGGCGCCCTCCGCGTTGGAGGCGGTTAGGTCGAGCGGAGATGAGGCCGTGAAGAGAAGAGACTTTCTGCGTGTTTCGGCTATTGGTGCCGGAACGGCTCTCGGTATTCCGTCATTGCTAGAGGAAGTCCCACGAGGCCGGATCGGTTCCGATGTGCCAGCGATGCTCGCACGGCGAACCGCTCGTTTGCGTCGCCTGGACGACGTCCTGGGCGGCGGCGATACGTCAGGTATCTATCTCGCCGAGTACAAGGCAACTAAGGCAATCTTGCGTGGCAGTAGCTATTCGGCGGCTACCGAGAGCAAGCTCTTAGCGATTCTTGCGGAGCAGGCTCAGCAGGCTGGATGGGCGGCTTTTGATGCCGGTGATCACGATGCCGCCGAACGCCTGTACAAGGAGAGTCACAAGGTGTCGACGCGGATATCGGATCCCGCTCTTGCTGGAAACGCTCTAGCTTTCCTGGCCTACCAGACGATCGGTAACAACCCGAAGGCAGCCGTGGAGGTCGCGGAAGCCTCATGTGCGGCAGCCGACGGGGGAGTGCCGGCCACCGTCGGGGCGTTGTTGCATGAGCGGCGAGCCTGGGCACACGCGGTGGCAGGGAACGCCAGGGAAGCGGACGAGGCGCTGACCGCTGCCCAGGCTGCCCTGGCAAGCAACCAAGGCACGCCCCAGCCGGACTGGTCGAGCTGGGTAGATGAGCAGGAACTACAGATCATGGCAGGCAGGTGCTGGACCGAGCTGCGTCGGCCGCTGCGAGCCGTTCCGCTCCTGGAGGATGCGCTCCGCGGCTTCGATGACGCCCATGCTCGGGACAAAGCCTTGTATTCTTGTTGGCTCGCAGACGCGTACCTGACGGCGGGCGAGATCGAGGCGGCAGCAGGGATCGCGGACCGAGTTCTCAGCCTCTCAACAGGGGTTGCATCCGTTCGTCCACGTCAAAGGTTGCAACCCATCTTGCGGCAGCTCGCAAGTCACAACAGCGTGCCGATGGTGGCTGACTTGCTAGAGAAGGCTAGATCCTGATCCGCTAGCTTTCCTTGCCTGGCTCGACTGTCTTCCGTACCCACGACAAATAGGAGTCAGATCCCGCGACGATCGGAACTGCAACAATCTCTGGATTGTTCCAGGGGTGATGCTCCGTGAGATACGCCTGAAGATCTTCGAACCGGTCAGAATGAGTCTTGAGTAGGAGTTGCCATTCTTCGCCGGTACCGAATTCGCCTAGGTGCCAGAAGGCCGATGTCACGGGTCCGATGATCTGGGCTCCCGCTGACAGCTTCGCCTCGACAATCTCGCGAGCCAGCTTCTCGGCGGCTTCACGGGATTCTAACGCCGTAGACACCTGCAAGAACGTGCCACTCGGGTTGGCTTCGGCAGTTCTCCCGCCAATCCCGAGCCTTGGTCGTCCTTCGTTCCACGTGGTGATGGTCTCCGGCCGCCAAAGGTGAGTGCGTCCAAGAGTTCGGTCAGGCTCGGGCATCTGATTGCGATTCCGGTAAGAGCTGACCGTTCCGATCTGGACGCCGAGATAGGCGGCAACGTCAGAAGTCGTCCACCACTCAGCGCTTGGGTCAGGTGTCGTCACGCCTGCATTATGCCAAGTCGGGTCGACTTTGCCACCCCCGCCGAGGTGGCGTCGGGGCAGCCCCGAGGGGTCTAGTGGTCACTGCGTGGAAGTCTCAGGGGCGATGTTGGTGCCAGGATGGTCCAAGGCAAGTCGGGGCTCCGCACCCCAGGACGTGCGGGCAGCAGCTGCGAGCTAAGCCGCCGGCGCCAAGTCCTGGTTGAGTCAGTGCGAGTCCTATTCGGACCACCACCTCCTATCAATCTTCGTCTGAAGGTGTTTGACAAGCCGACGTCGCCTTACGGCAGCATGACGGCGGACCCAACGGCTTGGATGACGTATCCAATAGGGGACCCCATATGCTTCGGCGGCCAACTGCATCAGTGAACTACCTTGAGGCAAAACCGCGCTTCGGGTGGGCTGATCGCTTCCCCTGCGGTGCCAAGTAACGCCAGCGGCGTCTCTGAACAGGATTTCGAGCACAAAGGGTCGTGGATCACGGGTTTTCCACGCCTCAAACGGCTTAGGATCGTCAAACACCCACTGGCCTTGGACTCGCGAATCGGCAGTAACGATTTCAGTGGAACGGTGTAGGACGCTCCGACCGGCAAACAACTCGTGGTCCAGGTCATCCGAAAGCTGCGGACAAACGATCAAGTTGGAAATTGGCGCAGGGCTCTCGTTTCGGACGAACCAGAGGACGCCCGTCCACCCGTCCTCCTCATTGCCGCTGTAGTGCTCGACGCCGACAACGATCAGTTGAGCCTGGCCAGAGTCGGTACTTTCCTTCTCTTCCCTCCGGATGCGGATTTCGTGGCGGAGCAGGAGGCCAGTGAAGAGGACGGCCACTGTCGACATGACTAGGCCGGCGATACTTCCCCAAGCCTGCATCCAATCGGTGATCTTCGGGGCCTCGGTCGCGAGCACCGAGCCAGGGTAGGCCACAAGGGCTACTCTCTCTTGCCATAGATCTGACGGGCCGAGGCTAGTAGTGTCGGGTCTCAGGACTTGCGTGACAGATCAGTCTCGGGACGTGGGTGACACGTCCGGCTAGACGATCATTAGTTGGGCCGTGGTCAAGGGGGTCGGCTGTGGCGGTCGGTCGGTTCAGGCTCTGCCTCGTATCGGCATGAGCAGGTCGATCCGGTCGTGGCGGCGGTAGTACTCGATGCTGGGGCGAGTGTCGTCTCGGTCTCCGGAGCGCCGCAGCTGTTCGAAGGTCGGGGTGAGCAGGGCGTAGGCGGCGGGTTGGGGACCACGCACGGTTGCGCTCAGGTATTGGCCTCCTGGCACGACGCCTGATTGCAGGCCGAGTTGGTTAGGGTCGTCGCCATCTCGGATCTGGACGCAGCAGCGGTAGATGCCGGAGTCGTCGAACACGCCGAGGAATTTGCGCCCGCGCAGCGACCCGAGCAGGGTCTCCAGGTGGTCCCAGGCTGGCCCGATCTCGTCTGATCCGTCTTTGGCAGCGACGAACATGACCGGCGTCTCGGTGCGCTCGACTCGCCTGAGCGGTAGTTCCATCTGCGGCCTTCCTCGGCGTTGGTCCGTGTGCATAGAAGCTACTCACCGCCTCTGACACGGCGGGTCCTGCGAATCAGGTTCCTGTGGTCCGGTCGGCGCTTCCACGCCGTGGAGGTTCCGGCTTGCGGACCTTGAACCTGGCGATGGCCTTGGTGGTGGTGCGGGGCACTTCGAGCAGGAGTTGGTCGCCGTCGTGGACGCGGAAGGTGGTGTCGGCGGCTTCGACGGTGAGGGTTGCTCCGGCGTGGGCGTTGCCGACGTGGATGCGTTGGCCGGCGATCACGAGGGCTCCTCGGCAGCTGACGCGGCGTTCCACTCGCACAGGTTCGGACGCTGGGGTGGGTGGTGGTCCGGCGGGGCGGGCGTCGCGGATGCCGGCGATCTCGGCTGGCGTCAGGGGGTTGGGCAGGCTGCGCAGCAGGACGCCGTCGGCGGTGATCTGCATGAGGCCGCGGTCGAGTCGGACGGTGAGGCGTCTGCCGGCGAAGTGGTAGCCGACGGGGTGTTGTCGGCCGGCGAGGCTGATCAGGCCGGTGGCGTTGACGAGCCGTTCGATCTCGATCGGGGCGCCGGCCTGGACGGGCCCGGTGGTGATCGGTGGTGGCCCGGCTGGGTGGCCGTCGTCGGCGAGGAGCTGGCGCAGGTGGGTGGGGGTGAGCCGGGACGGGACGGTCTTGAGTCGGACGCCGTCGAGGAGCAGGTGAACGACGGCGGTGTCGGCCCACAGGGTGACCGGTAGTCCGGCTCGGGTGGGGCTGAGCCAGAACTGTTGCCCGCAGACGGTGAGGTTGCCCGAGGCGGGAACGAGACGGGTGACCTCCACGGCCAGGCCGCCATCGCCGCTTGGCGACGCGGCGGCGACGGACGCCGAGTCGGCGGATGACGCATGCGCCGACGGCGGCACAAGCGGCGGCTTTCGGGGAGCGGGGATGGTGGTGGTCAGCATCGGTGGAAGCCGCAGCGGCAGCTGCTCGTCCGCAGGAGAGGTCGTGAAACGGTCCGATGGGAAGGCCATGCCCAGAGACTGGTGCGGCCGTTCGGTGTTGTATTCGTGCCGGAACACGTCGATGGCGGCCTGGGCCTCCTCCGGGCTAGACCAGACCTCGACGTCGTCCAGGAGTTCGCGTTGCAGAGTCTGGTGGAACCGTTCGACCTTGCCCGTGGTGGTGGGTGAACGAGGCTTGGTCAGCCGGTGTGTGATGCCGTTCTCCCGGCAGATCCGGTCGAACATCACCTCCCCGCCGCCACGACCGAACCGGGCGGTGAACTGCTTGCCGTTGTCGGTCAGGACCTCCTCCGGAATCCCGAACCGTGGCAGGGCTTCGGCGAAGGCGAGGCAGACGGCCCGGCCGGTGGCCCGACGGACGACGGCGGCGATGACGCAGAACCGGGAGTGATCGTCGACGCCGGTGACGACCTTCGCCTCACCACCGTCAGCCAGCTGGATGCCGCCAACGATGTCCAGCTGCCACAGTTCCATCGGCTTGCCCCGTTCCCATCGCCGGTAGTCCTCCCGCCGTCGGCGGCGGGGTGTCGGGTCGACCAGACCGTGTCGGATCAGCACCCGATGCACCGTGATCCGTGACGGGATCGGCCCGGGACAGTCGCGCCGGCCGAGCTCATAGACGAGGCGACGGGCACCCCAACGGGGATGGTTCCGGCGCAGCTCACAGATCAGCGCCTCCACCTCCGGTGGCGTCTGCCCGGGCGAGGAGCGCGGTCGGCTGGATCGGTCGGCAAGCCCTTCCAGGCCCTCGTCCTGATACCAGGCCAGCCAGCGGTGCACCGCTTGGCGGGAAACTCCGAATCGTTCGGCGACGTCCGTGACCGTGGATCCTGCAAGCACGTCCTGGACGGCTCGGTATCGCTGTTCCATCACGCTCATCTCCACCAACACTCGGCGGAGTGTCACGCAGGTCCTGATACCGATGTGTCACGCAGGTCCCGAGACCGGACACGGCCGAGGCTAGTAGGCGTGTGAGGAGTTTCTGTACGAGATCAAGGCGGCCCGCTTCGCAGGCCGCTCGCGCTGCCGAACCTGGGCCAAGCCTTACGGCCCGCCGCCGCGCCTCTGGCCTTCGGCCGCCAGCGCGGCGGTTACAGCCCGCCGGCAGCGCGAACACGGAGAAGCCCCGGGCCGCCGATGGTTAGCGGTTCCGGGGCTACTGCTGAAAGGGTCAGGTAGAGCCGGGGTCTGAGGGTGCTGGCACTCGCCTCGCCAAGTACGCGATAAACGGTCCCGCCCCGAGCCGGGCATCGACGAGCCTTTGCAGAGCCTCCTCTAGGGAAACTTCATAGTCAGATTCTAAGCGGCTCTCGATATCGCGCTTCCGCTCGCGCATCTCTGCGGCCGTCTCCTTAAATACCGCCTCGTTCTTCGAGTGCTTGTATCCAAATATCACTTGCAGGAGAAGCGCAACCAGCAAAAGCGGACCGTAGAAAGCGGCGAACGTGCTGAGCAATACCGCCCAGGTGCCGGAGGGGGATATACCCGAAATGCTATTGCCGTAAAGCGACAACAAAGACATGTACGCAAAGTGCAAAAGGAACGGGTCGCCCGCAACGGTGAATTGCTGAGGAAGGGCTTTCCATAGAGCGTAATTCGCCAGCGTCAGAATTCCTGCGGACTGCAGGAAAAGCCAAACGAACGACATTACTGCCATTGCAAGTTCGGCACTTGTCCTCCGGTAGCGATCGAGCAAGACGACGTAGAAGTCTACGAGCTTTACCAGCAGTAGGCCCGAGGAGATCGAGAGACCAAACTTCTCAAGCTGCGCTTTATTGAACTTTACGACTTCGGCGCTTTTGAGCTGAGGGTCAATCCCCACTGTAGTCCATAGACGTTCCGAGGTAAATTGCTTGCTAATGAATTCCTTCTGACTCCGCAAGAATATCGATGGCGTAAAGCTCCCTTTGAGCGCCACAAGATAGTGGTAGACCAGGGATCCGACCAGCAGTCCCGCCGCCCCGCATAGCAACGGAGTATTATTTGATACCAGGATGATGAGCGCGAGGATCGATTCAGCAACGCGAATCGCAAAGTTGCGCTTGAACTTGCGGAAAAGCCTGAATCCAATACTCACTACAGCAAGCGCGAGAGTCCAACTCTTCCTCATGTAGAGCAGGCGGGGTATGTGCCAAAAGAATACAACGAGTGGGAAGAAGGCGATGTAGGCCAGCCACAGAAACGCCTTCTTTGCGACTAAAATAAATGTCGCTAGCAGGGCGAGAATTACAAAGAATCGATAATCCACAAGAAATGTAAGCGATGGTGCCACCCGCTCAAGCACCATCCTGTCAACATCGACGAGTGCAAGCTTCGTGACGGCGAGCAGCCAGGCCGCAGAAGCAGCGATGTTCGCGATTCGAAAACGCCTACGCCAATTGACCTTTGGTTTATTAGGATCTTCCGGATCCCTCTTCGCGGCCTGAATAGGTGGATCCATCACGCTGGTATCCACTTTTTCCCAGATCGAGAGGATTGTCATTCGAGTACCTAAGCTGTTGGCGAGTGGATCGATGGATTCTAGTACCAGGGCACACAGGATCGGGCTGCGACACACAGGGCGCGGCCTGCGTACTCCCGGCTCGAATGCGCAGGGCCTCCGGCGGGGTCCTCAGGCGCTCTGGGATGGTTGGCGCCATCACGACACCCTTCGTCCGGGCAGAGCCGAGTGGGTGGGGCCTGCCCGGTCAAGGTCGTTCAGACGGTGGGGTGCTCCACCTTGACCGGGCAGGCCCCACCCACTCCACGAGGTGCGGACGAAGGCCGACGGGATGGCTGAGGGCGCAGCCGGGTGGTTGGGGCCGGAGATCATCGGGCACACATCCGGCACAACTGCGACCGGCAAGGGCTGTCAACCACTGTCAGGCAACGGCAAGGTTCGCCCAGGCCAGGACAGCGATTCGCCCGGTTGCGGATGATCCTCATACCCCATGCTGGATTAGTACGTGAAGTCTGGCCGGACGGCATGGAAGGCCGGTGGGTCGCAGGGCCACTGTCGGATCGGCGACGATGGCAAGATCTTCACGTTCCGCATCCATGTCGGTACTCTTTGCGGCCATGGCGTCGCGTAGCAAGTCGAAGCTGTGGCAGTACTGGGGCTATGGCGTTCTGGCAGTCCTTCTTCTGTCGCTCGGTAGCGCGAAGTTTGGTCCCGCCGTCTACCTGGTACTGCTGGGCCTGCTACTCGTCTTCGTTCTCTTCACGGCTCCGGTCTTTTGCGGGGCGATCAACCGTAGACGAGGCAGTCTGGTCGAGTTCTGCCGGAACAACTCGACCGGACTGATATTGGGCTGCCACCTCCGCCAGCACAAGTGGCAGAAGTTTGGGCGGGAGTGGTGGTCTCTCGGTTGGCGTCAGAAGAGCGAAGGACTTTGGACAGGAGGCCAAGCCAAGATGGCCACCCTCAGCTTCGTTGTCGGGACCGTCGTGAGTGTCGTCGGGCTTTTCAAGTAGGCGTCCGAGCCAGGGGCCAGTACAGCAGGGAAGTACAGCAACCGACGGGACCTGACGGGACCGCACAAGGTGTCTATGCACTGTCGGCCAGCGCAGCGGATCGAACGAGACCCCATTGCCGATCTCTGGGGGTCAAGGGGTCGTCGGTTCGAATCCGGCCGTCCCGACAGACAAAAAGCCCTGACCAGCGGAAACGCTGGTCAGGGCTTTTAGTTTGTCTATGGGGTTTTGAACCGTCCCCCGAAACCCCCCGTTTACCGGGGCGGGCAATCAGGTTGGTCATCCCTGTGCATCGTTGGGCAGGTGTGCGGGCCGCCCCCCGAGCGGCCGACGCCGCGCGGCTCGGGGTACCAGGCGCGGTGGTCCAACGGCGAGATCTCATCCCGTTCCAGATATTGCACACAACCCGGACCACCGGTCAGGACGACGACGTCAGGCCCACGGCCAGTCACGCCAACGTGCATTGCACAGTCTCCGAGATGGACCGTCCGCGACTCCATGTCCGAGAACGCTACCCAACATCGACCGTACGGATAGGGATCAGTGCGGGTGAGGTGTCGCAGATCAGTTGGCGGACAGGTTGTCGCGCATCAGCTGACGAAGGAACCACGGGGTCCCAGACATCGCCCTTGACCGAGGACCAGTCACCAGAAGGACTGGCCAAGCGATGTGGAGCCGCAGGCGCTCTGGGCGTCACGGCCGACCGAGTGAGGGCTTGAAAGAAGTGCCGTACGTGCACCGCATCGCCCTTCTCAGAGATCCGCTGTCATCACCCTACGAACCGCAGGATGGCGTCACGAATCTCTCGGTACGGGGCACGAGGTCCAAGGTCGGGGTCAGAGAACGGCGGAGCGGCGAGGAGTTCGGCCAGCACCGACGCCAATCGCCTGCGTTGCGGTCCCAGGTTCGACCAGGCCGAGTCGGGCAGCCGCAGCACGGTGCTGAGCAGGTCGCCCGGATAGTAGGCACCTTCTGCCAGGGGTTCGCGGAGCAGGACTTGTACCGCGAGAGGCAGCAGCGCCGGCACGCCGATCTCCTGCCCGAGCATGATGCGCATATCTTCAACCGTGAACTCAGCCAACGGCGTGCGGCGCAGCTCTGTGCAGCGCCGCACGACGAACGTGGCGTCCGGGCCGGGGGCTGGCCACACGTCCCGTTCAAGCTGCTCGATGCTCGTCATCCGGTCAGGGTAGTGCTGGCCTCGTCAGGGCCGGTGCCTTCCTCACCTCGTGACGGCGGGATCCGCCAAAGGGTCCAGGGGAGGGGCGACCCACCCCCGAGATCGGCAGCGAACACGTCCTCTGCGACACCGAACATGGCCGCTGGCGACGCGCGCACCGTCGACACCTCCGCGTCGCTCGTGTCGAGGGGCGGATTCAGGCTGATCCACGCCACCGGGCTGAGCTCGCCGGAGCACAGCAACAGCCCGTGTTCGTAGGTGTCGAGGAGGATCCGGTGGTCGCTCAGGAAACATCCGTACAGGGTGAAGACGACGTCGTCGATCGCCAGATCGTCCGCGTGGAGCCGAGCAAGGGGGCGCCGGCTCGGCCACTCCAGGACGGATATCTCATTATCGAAGCTGGGGTGCGGCATGAGCAGCAGGCGATCCCCGGAGGGTGCGAAGCTCGCCGCGACCACGTTCTCGGCGACAAGCTCCACCTCGATCCTGTCGTTCAGCACTTGGGCGACATAGATCGAAGCACCGTCCTGACCCATGGCCGCATCCAGGACCACCGACCCGTCGTGCGGATGAGGCACGGTGGTCACACTGGCGTCCACCGCATCGAGAACGGCTTGGTCCAGGACATGTCCCGAATCCAGATCGACCAGGAACACCAGATGTTCGCCCTTGGCGTCGTACTCGCGGCCCTTGTATTCCAGCCGTTCCAGTGTCGGCGCGGTGACCAGCAGACGGCCGCCTGGCAGCAGCGTCGCGGAATCGGCTGCCGCAATCTCGACCGGGATTGTCCGGCCCGTCGCCATGATGACGACCCGACGGGTGTCGGTCACGACGACTGTCGCGAGGTCCGGACTTGCGGCAAGAAGCTCTGCTGCCGGTGGTACGTCCAAAACAAGCTGGTGGATCGGCTGCAACTGCTCGTCCAACACACGTACGGTTCGGTCGAGTAAGTGGTATCTGGCCACCGGCTCCAGCGAGCGTGGCGCGAGAACACGATCCAGTTGTGAATCCGGGAGTCGACGTACCCATTCCGCTTCGATCCGACGCACTAGATCATCCTGCCAACATCGGGACAGGCTGTCATCAGCCCCGTGGCGCTACCGCAACGACCAGGACCGGCTGAGCCGCTGCCGGACCATCAAGGCGGTCTCGGCCCGTACGGTCGTGGTGCTGGACTTCGCTAGCCTCTGCACGTGATCTCCTACCGCACTGGTGCTCCCGCAGACCTCGACCGCGTGACCTCGTGGATCGTGACCGAGCCCGTTGAGTGGATCCCCGCCGACCGTTACCTGGCCGAACTGGCCGAGGGCATGTACCGGCCGGAATGGACGTGGATCGCCGAGCACGACGGCCGGGTCGTGGGACGGGCGTTGTGGTGGGGGCCGAAGGGCAGCGCGCATCCGGTCGCGCTCGACTGCCTCGACGTGGATCCTGCCGTGGGCGACCGTGTCGCCGTCGCGGCCGAGCTGATGAGGGCCGCGCTGGCCGGGTTCCCGGAGCCGGTGCAGTACAGGATCAAGGTCGCCGGTGGCTGGCGCGACGATCCGGCCACTTCGGCGGCCGTGTCGTGGCGGCGGGCGGCGGCGCACGCGGCGGGCCTCACCCGGGAGGTGGAACGGCTGCAGTTCGAGTGGGCACCCGCCGACGGGGTGCCGCCCGCGGCCGGCAGGCTGCGGTTCGCCGAGGCTTCCGACGAGGAGTTCCTCGCGGTGTTCAGGAGAATCGCCGAGGGCAGCCTGGACGCCCAGACGCGTGCGAACCTGGCCGCCAAGGGGGTGGACGCGACCGCGCGCGAGGAGATGGACTTTTATCTGCGGGCGCCGGGCAAGCGGGAGTGGTGGCGGATCGCCTACACGCGCGACGACGAGGTGGCGGGCATGGCGATTCCCTCCGCGACCGCGTACAACGTGAACGTCGGCTATCTCGGGGTGGTGCCGGAGTTCCGCGGGCGCGGCTACGTGGACGAGGTGCTCGCCGAGATCACCCGCTTTCACGCGACCAACGGGGAGGCGCACATCACCGCCACCACCGACATGGGCAACGGCCCTATGGCGGCCGCCTTCCGTCGCGCCGGGTACCGCAACACGGGGATCCGGATCAACCTTTCCAACGACGTCCAGCCCTAGACCCCCGCCGACCCCGCACCGCACGGGCTCGGGCCGGATACATACGGCATGCACTGGCGAGTCCTGATCATCATGTCGCTTCCTTCATCCAGTCCAGCAGGCGCCGGGCATAGTCGCGCTCCCGGTCGTCGGTCGGCTGGTACGGCGCGACGAGCATCGTCGTGGGCAATCCGTCCCCGAGGGTGCGCTGCAGGATTCTCCGCAGCAGCCGCGCCTGCGCTTCCTCCAGGTGCGGTTGGGCGACGAAGTCGACGGTGTTCGGCGTCAGCGCACGCCCCAGTGCGGCGAGCCGGGTCAGCTGCCAGTCCTTGACGCCGATGAGCAGGTCGGCGTATTCGGCGTCGCCGACGGCGGCCAGCAGCGCTGCGGCGAGCTTGACGACGTCCTGCTCCGCCACCCGGCCCGCCGAGCGGCCAATGACACCGCGGCAGAACGCTTTGAGCTCGCTGACCTGGTTTTCGCGCAGCGAGCCGGCGAAACGCAGATCCGGTTTCCCGGTGACGTCGAGGCCGCGCAGGTCGACGGCGGTCAGGCGTTCCAGCTGACCGCCCGCCGTGGCTCGCGCGGACGGATCGTGCAGGTACTTCGCGAGCGGGCCCAGGTGCAGCGACCGTGCGGCGCACGCGCCGAGCCGGCGGGTCAGGTGCACCGCCTGGCGGCTGGCGAGTCCGTTGCCGTCCTGACCGAGCCGGCGCAGCAGCAGCACCGCGGCCAGCGCCGGTGCCAGATCGATCTCGGCGGGGCGGGTGGCACCGTCGAACAGCGCGGGGCCGTACTTCTCCAGCCAGGACACCAGGGCGGGCAGCGGTGCCGGTGCGGCACCGGGTGACCGCTCCTGCGCGCCGAACTCCCGGAGGACCGCCAGGTCGGCCTCGTACTCCGGCTCGACGACGGGGCGGCTCGACGGCGCGGAACCGGCGTCCACGTACGCCGCGAACCGCGCCGGCACGGCGGTGCCGCCCAGCGACTCGGCCATCCACCCGCAGATGTCGAGCCTCGTGCGCTGCTTGCCCGCCTGGACCAGACTCAGGGTCCGCTGCGGCACGGACCGCTGCGTGACGAGCATCGGCATCGGCGCCGCGTCAGCCCCGACTCGCAGGTCACCCTCGGAGACCAGTTCGGCGAGCTGACCCTCCGGGTAGAGGCGGGCCAGGTAGCGCCGGTGCAGGTCGTCCAGCGGCTGTAGTGGCGCGATCAGCACGGCCCGCACGGCGCTGCCGGGGGTCAGCTGCGCCCGCCGGTGCACCGCGTCTGGCGTCATCGTCACCGACACGGTGGCGTTGTCCCGGACCACCACGTGCAGCGGCTCCTCCGCGGCGTGGTGCTCCACGATGGCGGTCCGCAACGCGGAGGCGGTCAGACCGGTCGCCCACGAACACTGCTGGGCGGGCAGCCAGCGCAGGGCCAGCGACGACGTGTCGCGGCAGACGATGCCCTCCGGGGCCGTCTCGTCGCCGACGACGGTCATCGGTTCGACCCGGGCGTCGGTGCCGTACGCCGTCGCCCGAGCACCCGACACCAGCCGCTGGCGGGTGTCGACGTGCATCCACACCGGTGTGCGGCTGTCGCGCAGCCAGGCGATCACGTCCGGTGCCAGCCGGCCGGGCAGGCCCGGCAGCATCGCCTTCAGCTCTACGCTCAGCAGCGCCCGGCCGTGCTGAGCCAGCACCTGGCCGTTGCCGAGGCCACCGAGTACCCGCAACTGCACGATCTGCCCCGACGTGGAGGCCGTGCGGGCCGTCACCGGCGTCACCCGTGCTGTCGTCCCGTCGCGATCCAGCACGCGAACCGGGAGGTAACCGCCGACCGCGTCCAGGATGCGCGCCCGGTCCGCGGGCCGGCTGAGCGCCTCCGACAGCCAGGTCGTCCGGTTGTCGGTGGTGAGTTCGGCGGGTTCGCACCGCAGGTGCGGCAGGCCGGCCGCGCTCACCTCACCGGACCGCCAGGTCACCAGCAGGACGTCGCCGCGCTCGGGCAGGTCGGCTGCGGTGGCGGGGGTGAGCTCGTTGTCCCGGTCCAGCCAGCAGTAGCTGCCGACCGGCAGCCGGAGCTGGAGGTCCCCGTCCGCCGGGTAGGTGAGCTGCCAGGTCCCGCCGGCCAGGGTGATGCTGCCGGCCTCGCCATCGTGCCCGGTGACCACGAGCAGCGCGCGGTTGCGGCCCAGGTAACCGCGCGGGCCGGGCGACCACGCGACGAGGTCCAGCGGCTTGAGGGCGAGCGGGGAGGACATCACGGTACGCAGCGTCACCTCGTCGCCCGGCGACACGTCCCGCCAGCAGAACTTCTCCAGACTCGTCGGGGTGCCGGGGGCGCGCAGGATGCTGCCGGGCACCTCGACGATCCGGCCCGGCGCGAGCTCCACCCAGATGCCGTGCCCGCCGTCGAGCACCCCGGCGACCGGGAAGGTACGCACCTGGCCGGCGGCGCCGTCCTCGATCAGCTGGATCGCCGGGTACGCGTACCTGCGCAGGTCCTCGGGGTGGTACCGCAGCGACCACCGGTCGTCGAAGAACAGCGGGTCGTTCGCCGGCGTCGCGCGGGCCGGCAGTTCCTGCGCTCTCGTGGTCAGGCCGCCGTCGGGCAGTTCGGTCCAGCTCCCGGTGCTGAGGTCGTGGTACTGCCACCGGCCGGCGCGACAGTGCCGGGCGATCCGGCTGGTCGGCCGGTCGGCGAAGGACAACCGGTGCCAGCCGACCACCGGCGGTGGCTCGGGCGCGTCTGTGGACACGGCGGTGAGCACGGGCTGATCGTCGCCGTCGACCCCGACCGTGGCCGCGCGGATCCCGTCGGTGGCGTCGATGACTGCCTTCCCGCCGGCGTGGGCCTTGATCACGGCGAGCTTCGGGTGGTCCCTGCTCATCAGCGACGCCGTGTGCCGGCCGCCCTGCACCGGCTGGTTCGGCAACGACACCACGGTGAACGTGCCGCCGTTCTGGGCGTACTCCGCCGGTCGGCGGAGCAGATTGTCCATCGGCAGCAGCGTCGCCGGCCGGCCGGCACCGTCCACGAACGACGCGTCGGCCGACACGGCCGGAGTCACCACCACGCGGTCGCCCGCCCAGCGCAGCGTGACGATGTCGCCCTTCTGCAACCCTCGGGTCGTACGGGAGTCGGCGACCAACTGGGCGAGCACGCCAGGGCTGAGCTCGACGACGACGCGGCCGTCGGGCCACGTCTTGCCGACCGTGGCGAAGACCGCAGTCGAGTGGGCCGCCAGCCACGTGTTCAGGGTCTCCGACCGCCGTGGCGGCACCAGGATCGTGTCGCCTCGCCACACCCGCCCGGACGTGCCGTTCGGGGAGCGGTCGAGCGACACCCACATCCGGCTCGGCACCTCGGTCGGCTCGTTCGCCTCCTGACGCTCCAGCGCGTTGCGCAGCGTCGCCTCCCGATAGGAGAAGTAGCGCCGGTAGACCCGTACCTCGATCGGCTCGTCGGCGGCGCCGAGGACGTCGTCGGAGAAGCGGAATGACACGTAGATGTCGTTGCGGAAGTCGCCGAAGCCGCCGCGCTGGATCCGGCCCGACTCCATCAGCACCCGGTGCCCGGGCCGCAGCCCTCGCTCGCGCCCACCGTTGGGGGTGAGGAACGAGAACGAGAGGTACGGCTGGTCGGCGCTGGGTTGCGCGCCACGGTCCACCTCGGCGAGCAGGGTGGTCTCGTACGGCTGGGTGCTGTCGCGCGCGGTGGCGGGCAACGCGGCGATGATCCGTTCGACCGAGGCCCGGTCGAAGCGGGCGTTGCGCAGCCGGCGTTCCCGGGCGGCCGGTGACAGCTGGGATCCGCTGGTCATCCTGTCGTTGCGCACCATCGCGCTCCGGACGTCGACGGTGCGGGCCACCGGGTCGACCACCGCCGTCACCAGTTGCACGGCCTTGGCGTCGTCGCTCCAGATCTGGTGCTCGATCTCCCACCACAGATCGGCCGGGTCGATCGCGAGGACCAGACGCTCGGCGCCGTCGTCACCGGTCACCCGCTCGAAGGAGACCGCCTCGACGCGGTCGCCGTAGAACAGCGACGGGGCGTACTGCGATCCGGCCCGGACGCAGTTGGCGGGCGCCAGCACGGTCCAGCCGTACCCCCACTCGAACCGGTAGGCGCCCGACTCGTCGAGCCCGGCGAAGTACATCCGGCGCGGGAAACGAGCGGTGCCCGCGCTGCCGCCTCCGTGGCCGAGGCGGCGGGCCAGCTGTTCCACGGTCAGCGGCGTGGCGTCGCGGTACGACGCCTGCCACTGCTGTGTCGAGGGGTCCCGGCTCAGCAGGAACCGGGCATCCGAGGCGAGGTAGTCGTCCCGGCCGGGCACCCACGGCGTGTCCGTCGCAGGCAGCGGCACCTCGGCGGTCCACGACACCGCGGAGTCGGCGGCGTGCAGGGGGACGTGCAGCCCGTCGAGTTCGGCGCGTACGCCGCGCAGCCTGCCGGTGACGTGCCGGTTGCTGCCCTGCTCCCAGGCCTCGAACCGGTCGCGGAGGCGGTGGTCGTCGTTCGAGCGGTCCGGCGCGGTCCGCACCGTCCAGCGGCCCGGCAGGAACGTCCGGCGGATGTCGACCATGCTGGTACCGTCCGCCAGATCGTGCGGCTCGGCGGTGATCCGCAGGTCGGCCCAGCTGTCCCCGGTGCGGCCGAAGGCTCCGACGTCCGCCTGCCCGTACAGGTACCGGTTGCCCGCGAGCCGGAGACGGACCCGGCTCCGGCGGGTGCCGCCGTCGGGGAACTCCCAGGTGGACTCCACTCGGCCGGCACCGGGCGGCACGTCCAGGCGCCGGCGGCCGGACAGCCCCTCCAGATGTCGGCGGGTCGTCCGGCCCGGCGTCGCGATGAGGACCTCGGCGGTCTCGGTGCGCTGGATCAGATCGCCGATGGCTACGGGCGGCAGCTGCGTTGTTCCGAGATACAGCGCCGTGCCGGTCACCTGATCCGATCCGATGAACCGCGTCGACCACAGCGCCCGGACGTTCACCATGCGCGGGGTCGCCTCGAACGACCACCCACCCGCATGGTGGACGGCCCACACCGGATCGCCGGGCCGCCGGGGCAGCGCCGAGAAGGCGGTCATCGGCGCCTCGCAGTAGAAGGCGTCGCCGGCGTGGTCCTCGAGCCAGACGCCGCACACGTCCCTCGTGGCTCCGTACAGGACCCGTGCGGCGAGCCCCGCCACGTTGCGACGAGGGCCCTCGAGCTGGGTGAGCCGTCCCCGGTCCGCCTCGCGCATCGTGCTCTCGAGGACCTCGGTGCTGACCGGGACCGGGTCTTGGCGGTGGTCCGCCGGCCTGGTGCGGATCGACCGTACGACCACCGTCCGGCCGGCGGCCAGACCGTCGGCCAGGGTGGCGTCCATGGTGAGCGAGTCGAAGTCGATCTCGACGGGCAACCCGTCCAGGGTGTGTCCCTTGAGCGACGCCTGGACGTCGCGCCCGTTGACCGGTTTGATGTCGAAGACGTCGCCTTCCTGGACGTAACGCAATGACGCGAACCGGTCACCCGGATCGGCGAAATCGTCCAAGCGCGACTCCAGAGTGGTGCGGCCGCGCACCACTCCGGTGCGCTGACTGGCGCTGTTCCAGCTGTGCGGATACAGCTCGAACGCCATCGACCGGCTCGCGCCGCCGTCGAGCGGGCTGCGGATCACCACGCTCTCGGCGATCTCCGGTATGCCGGTCGACATAGTCCACTCGGTGCCGTTCCAGGTCGCCACGTGCACGTCGGTCGTGGCGAACATCTGCCGCCAGCGCAGGTTGCGGTCGTCGAACGGCCCCGGCGCGAGGTCGCGCCACCGCTCCCGCGACCCGGCCGGCGGCTCGTCGGCCAGGTCGAGCTGCGGGTGACCGTCGGCGGCGCCGCCGAGGCGGACATGGATCAGCAGACCGTTGTCGTCGGTCTCGCCGCCGCTGCCGTCGAGTTCCTCGCGCTGCTGCCGGGCCAGCCGCCAGTCGGCCAGGCGAGCGCGGGCGGCCGGTGTCCAGACGGCGGCGGCCAGCAGATACACCGCGCCTGGGCTGGTGCAGACCCGCCACGCCTCGCCGCCGTGCGTCATCACCCGCTCGATGAGCACCACAGTGGTCGCCGGCGCGGCGGCGGTCAGCTCGGCGCTCAGGAAGTGGGCGAAAGATCGGTCCGTGGGCAGCCATACCTGGTGCTCCTCGTCCCACCGCACCATCGTCGATCCGGTGACCTCGGTGCTGCGGTGGTACGACGCGGAGATGTCGGGGTCCCAGTAGTCGTGTACCAACGCGGGCAGCGAGATGCCGCGGCGGTGCTGGTACACCGTTCGCAGGGAGTGTTGGCCCGCGACCGCCAGGCTCACCACGTCGGCCCGGATGGTGAAGTCGGCCTTACGGACCTCGTCCGGTGCCGGCGGCCGTGTGTGCAGGCGTTCCACCGCCCGGATCGTCCCGCTGTCGAGCTGCACGGCGACCAGGTCGCCGATCTCCAGCGACAGGTTTGTCGCGAAGCCGGGCGGGCTGCCACCCAATCCGCAGTTGACCAGGACGCGCCGCTCGTTCTGCCGCCGCTCGGCCGCCGCCACGATGCCGCTGACCCAGGCCCGCCCGGCCGGCAGCCGCTCCTCACGGCGCGCGTCGGCGGCGAACAGGTCGACGGCGTCGCCCCGCGGAATCCGGTACGACCCGAAGGTGGTGAGGGAGACGTTCATCGGCACCTGCGCCAACTCGTAGCCGTGCCGCAACACCGCGGCGACCAACCGCGGGTCGTACGCCTGGGTGGCGGGCGCCGGCACCAACGCCCCGCCGCGGTGGAACTGCCACTGTGCGGGCGAGGTCGTCAGCGCGTGCCCCGCGGTCATCCCCACCCGGGCGACGAAACGCTCCAGGAGTTGGGTGCGCTGCGCGGCGCCGATCGACTGGGCGTACCCACTCCACGGGCTGGCCGTCGCCGCACGCTCGCCGGTGCTGTTCAGCAGCGCACGGAACAGCCGCTGACGCAGCTTCGCCGTGGTCGACTCGCCGATCGGCAGCACCCCGGTCAGCTTGGCGACGAGCAGGTCGAGATAGCGCGGCGCGTTGACCGAGAACTCGGCCACCGCGTCGATCACCAGCTCCTGGACCTGGCGTACCGTTGCGTCGTTCTGCTCGGCGACCGGCACGTCCAGCAGGTCGAGCATCCGACGGCGGATGTCACGGGGCAGGTTCTTGGGCTCGTTCAACCGGGACACGCGCCGGCTCCACTCGGCGATCCAGTCCGCGTGCTCGCCCACGGCCCGGCCGTCGGCGAGCAACGCCTCCAGCCGCAGCGTCATCATGGCGAGGTCGACCGTGACCAGCGGACCGGGCTCGGGGATGGTGACCCGCTGCCATTCGTCGACCTTCAGGTTGGGTGCGAGCAGCACCTGCCGGGTGCCGACCTTGCGGCCCTCGACGAACGAGTCCAGCCAGTCCCACTCCGCGCGGTTGACCGCGTCGAAGAGCGATGGGAACGCCTCCAGCGCGAGGGTCGCCGGTTCGAGGAGCCGCCGTGACGCGGTTGCCGGGTTGTACTGCCACATCTCGGTCATGGCGAGCGCGATCATCTGTTCGGCGGGCGTGGGCCCGTCCGTGCCGGCGTACCAGGCCGCCGACGCCGCCCGGACGGGGACGTCGACCTGCCCGGAGTACGCCTCGTAGGCCCAGTGCGTGACGACCATCGTCGCCGCCTCCTGGAACAGGTTGAGTGCCTGCTGCGGGTGGGTTCCGACCAGCCGTTTGCCCCGGTCGCCGGGCTCGTACCGGACGGTCTGCCGCAACCGTTCGGCGACCAGGGCGGGCGGCAGCGACGGTCGCGCGTCGCCGTCGGCGCCGGCGGTCGCCTCGCCGCTGCCGATGCGGCGCAGGAAGTCCTGCGTGTACAGGGCGAGGCCGGTCATCGGGCCGTTGAGGAAGGCGTCGTCGTCGCCTGCCGCGTCCAGCGATTCCCGGTTGCCGAGGTGGGTCCGCAGGCGGTACCCGCCCAGCACGTCCGCCGCGTGCACCATCAGGTCGATCAGGTACGCCGGCGGCTGCGGTCCGGTGGCGGCCAGCAGGGTGCCGGCCACCGCGATCGCGCCGAACAGGCGCACCAGGGCGGACTTGTCGCCGAGATGCGGGAACGTGCCATCGGCGACCGTGTGCTTGCGCCTGTTGCCGTCCTCGGCCTGGTCGCGGACGGCCATCGGGTTGAAGACGGCGTCGCGGCGGTGCAGCCAGGGTGAGAACAGCAGGCTCGCCGTCGGCACCGGCATCCGGTCGTGGTCGCCCGACCTGACCTCGATCTCACCGGCCTCGGCGCCGGGCGGCATCCGGAGTCGGAGCAGATCCCCGATCGCCGCCTGGAACCTCTTCAGCTCCGACGAGTCACACGGCAGCCACACCCGGGCCGGGCCCTTGCCGCGTTTGGGGCCGGCGAACGGCGGGGCGTTCCACCATCGGCTCAGCCGGGTCGCCAGCGACGCCGGATCCACTTCCGCCGCGACCTGCCACAGAACCGTCTGCCAGAGCAGCCTGCCGAGCAGGGGTTCCGGCTCGCCACGCAGCCAGGCGAACGCGTCGGCCCGTGGCGGCCCGCCGACGCGCCTGTGCAGGGCGTCGAGGCGCCGGAAGCCGACGGCCTCCCGCTCGATGTCCGCCACGACCGTGGCGGTGTCGCGACCGTCCGCCGGCCGCGCGGCGAACAGCAGCCGGGCCATGGTCTCGAGCACGTCGGGCTGCGCCAGGCCGCTGTTGCCGGACGTGCCGAGCAGCCGGGCGACCAGCTTGGCGCCGTCCGTCCCGGAGGCGCCCGCGGCCTCCATCGCGATCAGCTGCGGCAGCCGGCCCAGCTCGCCGTCGAGTACCGCCTCGACGTAGTCCGGCTGCTGCTCCAGGTGAGCCGCGACCGCCCGGGGCGCGGCCTCGGCGGCACTGCGCAGGAGCGCGAGTACCGCGACGTCGGTCGCTCGGCCCGGCAGGTCGAGGTGGAGGCGGGTGCCCTGGGCCGGCCCGGTGGCCGGTGACGCGACAGGTACGGCGGACAGCGCCTCGACGATCTCCTGCTCGGTGGCCGCGCCGAGCCGGCGGAGCAGGTGCACCAGCGCCGGCGGCGCCTCCGGGCCGATCGTGGCCGTCAGGGCGGCGGTGAGGTGCTCGGCCGTCGCGGCGTCCGTGCAGCGCCGCGCCGCGTCCACGAGCGCCGGAATCGCGTAGACCTGCTGCAGCCGCTCGATCGTGGCGATCCGGCCGGCCGCCAGTTGCACCATTGTCGACCGTGCGTGCGGTGTTCGCAGCACCTCCAACAGCGACAGGTACGCCCGGGTGTCGCTCGGCTGGAGGCGGATGGAACAGCAGAAGTGCCAGTCAGCGAGCAGCATGGTCACGCTCTCTCGGGTCGGTTCGGCGGCAGGTAGGCGTGCCGGAGCACGGCGACGAGGTCGGCGTCCGTGACGTCGGCCCCGGTGGAGCCCGTGGTGTTCGAGAGACCGACCACCAGCGGGAAGGGCGGGTCGAGCGTGAGCACCCGCTCGACCAGTTCGGGTTTGAGCGGCATCTGCGACAGCGCCGCCCAGTAACCGGGCCGGTCCGGGAACGCGCGGGCCAGGTGCTCCGGGCCCAGCCGCACCGCACGGGCCCAGCGGCGGACGACCGCGGGATCCTCCTCGGCCCAGCGGCCGTTCCCGAATTCCGCCCGCGGGGTGCCCATCAGCCGCTGGACCGATTCGCCGTCCCGCAGTTCAAGCCAGCCCTCGATCAGGTCCCGGGTCGCCGTGTCGGTGGGCCGGCGTCGGTGCAGCGCCCAGAGCAGGGCGTCGACCACCTCGGTGCGCATGACTTGGGCGGGCGCCTCGTCGGGCAGGGGCGGACGACCGGCCTTGATGGCTTCGTCGAGCCAGTGATCCAGGTGGTCGTCCGTCGCGGCGGCGGCGATCAGCGCGGCGTACCGGCCGGGCCCGGCGCGGTCCCGGGCGTACGCGGCGAGCAGCGGCTCGTAGCAGTCGCGCAACCAGTCGCGCACGTCCAGCAGCAGACCGACCTCGGCGGCGAGTCCCGGCGAGTCCGCGTTCACCGCGGCGACCAGGGCCTGCACGGCGGCGGCGATCGGTGTGGGCCGGCTGCCCCCGGCGACCGGCGGCGTCGGGGCGTCGAGGCCGTACCGCTGCCGGACCTCGGCGACCGCGGCGCCGAAACCGGCCGGGCCGTCACCGGGCAGCAGCACGGATCTGGCACGCTGCACCCGGCTGGTGGTCCACGGAAGCACGTGGCACAGCAACTCGACGCGCTGCCCGTCGAGGCGGGCGGCGACATCCTGGGCGGCCAGCACCGCGTCGAGCGGCTCCGGGGAGACGATCCGCAGCACCAGCGCCGCCCCGGGCAGCTCGGCGTCGCGGAACGCGGCGAACATCGCGATCCGCTTCGCCCATTCACCGCCGTATTCCCACTGGGTCGCGGGCGTCTCGGCGGTCACGACGAGGCCGAGAGTCGCGCCGTCGGGGCGGCTCTCCAGGACAGCGCGGAGCGCCGGCGGGTTTCCGGCAAGCTGGAGCCAGGTTTCCGCGGTGTCCGGGATGTTGTTGGCCGCCTCGTACTCGTACCAGCGACGGCGCGCGAACGTACGCCGCCGACGGGTGGCCTCGTGCTGGAATGTCTCCTCGGCCGCGGTGAGCGCGTCACCAAGAGCGCGGCTGCGACGTTTCGCGTCCGCCAGCACGACTGTTGCCGGCCCGCGGTCCAGGGTGCAGATCAGGTCGAGGCCGACCCGCCGAGCGTCGTCGACGGGCAGGGCGGAGGTGCCCGGTGACCAGGACCGGGTCAGCGCCCAGGTCTGGTACGTGTCCGGCGTCGGCAGTTCCGGCGCGGGCGCCCGTTGGTCCAGGAAGGCAAGGCCGTGCGTGTACAGGACGGGAAGCGCGTCGTGCCGGCTGAACCCCGAACGGGCTCCGGCCACGGCCAGGTCGGCCGGGGTTCCCAGCACCAGCTGTTCGAAGAACGTGGCGACGAACTGCTCGGCGTCGTAGTGGCTGACCGTGCCGTAGATGCCCACCACGAGCGGGACCCCACCCTCGGCCAGCCGCCGGGCGAGTGAGCCGTACGGGCCGACCGGCTCACCGCTGCCGCAGGCGACCAGCACGGCCAGGGCCGGCTTCGCGTCGGTGACGTTGGCCGCCACCCAGTTGTGCTTCAGCAGTTCGGCAGTCGCGGGAGCGTCCTCGTCGTCGGCGTGCACCAGCAGCCCGGGCGCCGGCGCCGCGACGTGGTGGCCGCAGAAGACGACCGCATAGCTCCGGTCGATCAGCGCGCTGCGGAGCCGCTGCTTGGTCACGCCGTCGAGCGTCACCACCTCGAAGCGAGCCGGTTGCAGCGCGTCCCGGATCAACGCGGCGTCCCGCGGCGCACGACCGGATGCCGTGCGGAGGGACACCGACTCACCGTCGGGCAGCAGGTGATGGCCGGACAGGTCGGTGGCGGTGGCCACCACGACCCGCCTGCTCGGCACGGCACGCGGTCGCGAGGTCGGGCCGTCCACGACCCGCACCAGGGACACGTCCGGCTCCTGCCCCAGGACGGTGAAGCCACCGAGGACGCGCGGGATCGGCGCTGCCTCCCACTTGCGGTCGACGATCTCCGCGGCGCCGGTGAGCAGAACACGGATCCGGGCGCGACCGGCGAGAGTTCGGCGCATCTCGGCGAACTTCGTGCGGACTGCGCCGGCGAACAAGAGATTCTCGTACAGATCCCCGGGTCTGGTGAGGTCCTGCGGTTGGTCGCTCTCGGCGAACGTGACCACATCGGACACGTACTCCTCGAGGACCGCCGGCGTGTCCGCCAGGAGATAGTCGTCTTTCCACGGCGGAATCAGACCGTTGTCGGGCACCGCGATGGTCACCGCGATGGTGCCCGGAGGACCCGGCTGGAGCGTCAGGTGAACGTCGACGCAACCGGCGGTCACGGGCGGCGCCGGTGTCCGACGGACGAGGGCGGCGGGGAGAAGGTCTGATCCATGCCACCATGGTTTCGGGGTGGCCGAAAAATGGTCAACCGACGAATGGTCGGTATCCATTTGGCCGTCGGTCATCTGACAGTCCGATGTGGCGCAACAATGCGAGAGTGTCGGCATGACGGATGAGCGGGCGTCCGACCCGATCCACGCCGCCCATTCTGAGGTGGAGCTGTGGCGTCACCGGCTGGCGGAGCTCGCCGAAGACCCTGAGTTCGACACCCTGCCGTCCTCGGCGCGCAATCAACTGACCGCACTGCTCGCCGATCACGGCGCCGATCCGGAAGCGTTCGTCCTGCGCGCCCAGAGTCTGCTCGGGCAGAACCCTGAACTGCGGGCGCTGTACCGGCGGCGGCACGCCGCGCCGACCGGCGCACGGGGTGAGATCATCGCCCCCACGGCCGATCGCCGGCGCCCGTCCCGCCGCTGGACCTGCCCGGTGCCGGCCTGCGGCTACGAGACCTGGGGTGACCGGTTCCACCCGGCCCAGCAGGACCACTGCCCGAACCCGTGGCACTCCCGCACGCAGCTCATGCTGGCCGACTGACCGTGGGCCCACTCGTCGGTTCGATGACGAACACGCTCGCCGCGCGGTGGAAGTCCTACCTGCTCGGCTCGGCGCTGCTGTTCTGGCTGCTCGGGGCTGGTCTGTTGCTGCTCGGCCGGTCCGATCTGCTGCGCGCCGACACGTGCGCCCGCCGGCACGATCTCGCGTGCTGGGCGCACGCCAACGGATCGGCCGGTGACGTGGTGCTGATTGTGCTGGCCGCGGTGCTGGTCATCGGAACCGCCTCGCTGCTGAGCGCGGCCGCCGGGCGGGTGCTCGCGCTGATCGGCGGCGAGTGGCCGGATCACGCCGTCGGCCGCGCCTGGCTCGCGAGGCGACGCCGGGCGCAGATGGCTCGCCGTCAGCGCGCCGTGGGTCGGGCCACCGCCGAGCGCGACGATCCGGAGCGGCAGCGGTTTCCGCCGGTGGCCGGTCCGGACGACCACGACGCCCTGGCGCCGACCCGGATCGGCAACGCCCGGGCCGCGGCGCTGCGGCGCGTTCTCGACGCGTACGGCCTGGATCTGGCCGTCTGCTGGCCGGTGCTGCTCGAGGTGCTCCCGGACGAGACGTACAAGCGGCTGGCGGCCAGCAGCGCGACGGTGCTGGGTCTGGTCCAGCAGTGGGCACTGAGTTGTGCCGCAATCGTCTGGCTGCCCCTGATCTGGACCGGTCGTCTCCAGGCGACGCCCCGCATCGTGTGCACAGTGCTCCTCGTCGCGGCCTGGGTGATCGCTGTGCGCACCACGTCCGGCCGGCTGAGGTCCGCCACGTTCGAATACCTGGACGGTGTCGAAGCCACGGTGACCGCGCACCGGCGCCTGCTCTACAGCGGTCTCGGGCTGCAGCCGCCCGCCGACTCGGCCACCGAGCCTCAGCGTGGCGCCGAGCTTTCGGCGTATCTCAACCTGGAGGGCGGGAAGCCGGAACCGCTGACCTGGTGAACCGCGGTCCAGGGGCGTACCGGTCACCAGCACCACGCCATCGTCGCCAAGACGACGGGATTGGCTGGTCAGGGCGCAGCGGTGCACGCATCGACGTTCTTACGCCTTCGTTACGGAAGGCGAATCGGGCGCGCGTGAGCCATTGACGAGCGCGACGCTGAAGGCCAGCTACCAATCGAGGAAGAGGGCCGTTATGGGATCACTGGCACGGAGCTGGCTGTCGGCGGCGACGCTCGCCACGGTGGCAGCAGGCGCATCGATCCTGCCGGCGACGGCGGTCGTGGCCGCCACCGGGTCGACGTGGAGGGCGACGGTGCCTCCGCTGATCCCGGACAGCCGGTTGACCGACGTGGTCGCCACCGGCCCGGACAGTGCCTGGTCGGTCGGCTACCAGGCGTCGACCTACACCGGATACTCGATCGACGAGCCCTACGCGCTGTTGCAGTGGAACGGGCAGGCGTGGACGGAGCGGCGACTGCCGCACGAGGCGTTCGTGCTGTACAAGGTGGATGCGGCGAGCGCCGGGGACGTCTGGACGGTGGGCATCGGGGATCGCGGCCAGTCGTACGCCGGGCACTTCAACGGCCAGACCTGGACGGGACACGCGCCGTTGGGGACCTCGACAGGGCCCTCGGCGTTGCTGGACGTGGCGGCCACCGGCGGGGGACGGGCGGTGCTGGTCGGCCACGACGGCTCCCGGCCTCTCGTCGTCGAAGGCGACACAGGTCAGTTCAACCGGGTGGCGGTACCGGGGACGGAGCAGTACAACGGTGTCCTGCGAGTGGTCTCGAGCACCCGGGACGGCAGCATCTTCGCCGCCGGTGACAGGTACGTCGCCGACGCCCCCTACCCGGAGCCGACGATCGTGCAGCGGGTCGGTGGCGTGTGGCGGGTGGCGGCGTTGCCATCGGTTCCCAGCACCCAGCTGACCGGTGTGTGGGCTCGTTCGTCGGCCGACGCCTGGGCGGTCGGCACCCAGGACTACGACTCCGCTCCCAAGCCGGTCATCCTGCACTGGGACGGCAGGACGTGGCAGCGGGTGGCCGGACCTGCACCCGCCGGCTGGGCGTACGCCGTCGCCGGTGACGCGAACGGCAATGTGTGGATCAGCGGCACGAATCCGATCCCGCCGTACATCGAGTACCCAGGCACGCTGTTGCTGCGCTACACCGGCGGCCGGTGGAGTGTCGCGTACGGGCCGAAGGTCGGCGGCAACGACCCGAGCCTCGACGCCCTGGCCAACGTCCCGGGCACCTCGTCCTTCTGGGGTAGCGGGGCCGCCTCGCCCAACGGCTTCGGCACCGCCGGCGTCATCGAGCGAACCAGGTGATGTAAGGGGAGTGCGCATCGGTACGGATTTCCCTCTGTCCCGGCGCACCCACCGAGGTACCCGGTCTGTTGCCGAGCGGGTGCTGCCAGGCGGCCACGGGGGGCCTGGCAGCACCCGCACCCGACGGTCAGGGGACGAGGGCTACGAAGGCCAGGCCCGTCGTACGCTCCGCCGAGGGTGTCCAGGGCCACGTCCACCGGGCCGATTCCCGCCGCGTCCGTCGCGCGGTCGCCGGTCAGTCGGTGGGTGCGTACCCGGGGGCTGAGCTCGGCCAACCGGTCGAGCGACTCCTTGTTGCGGCCCACCGCCGTGACCGTCGCCGCGCCTTCGGCCAGCGCCACCAGCACCGCCGCGCCGCCCAGCTGACCCGTCGCGCCGATCACCGCGACATCCCGGCCGGCCAGCGGGCCCGCCGCGTGCAGACCCGAGGCGGCGATGCAGAGCCACGGCAGGAACGCCAGGCGGGCCGGGTCCGGGTAGTTCTCCGCACCGGGCAGCTTGACCATCGTCTCCTTGGCGCACAGCGCGCGCTCCGCGAAGACGCCGTCGTGCCACACCGTACGCATCCGGTCCGTGCGCTCGCTGCCGGCGCCGGAACCGCCCAGACCGATCCAGCCCACCAGGATCTCGTCGTTGTCGCCCGCGTCCAGCAGCGCGGTGTCCAGCACGATGTCGCCCGGGGCGACATGGAACACGTCGGGCGCGACGTCGGTCACGCGAGCGACGCAGGAGGGACCCAGGATCAGCGGGACCGGCAGGCCGCCGCGGTTACCACCGACCACCATTTTCGTGTACGCCGGAAGGTGCGCGGCGAGCACTTCCACGAGCACGCCGCCGCCCTGGAGGGTGGGCGCCGGTACGTCGCGGAGGCGTACGTCATCGTCATGTGAAGCAACAGTCCAAGCTCGCATGAGTCAACCTTCGCGCGGCGGTAAGGTGGTATCCAGAATCGTTTTATTCTGGTACTGGAGGTCCCAGGGTGGGTGGGTTCTAGGGTGAGTGCCGAGCTTGGCGCGTTTCTGCGCAGCCGCCGGGAGCGGGTGACTCCGGCCGAGACGGGCCTGCCGGTCACCGGGCGCCGCCGCACGCCCGGGTTGCGCCGCGAGGAGCTGGCCCTGCTGGCCGGCATCAGCGCCACCTGGCTCACCTATCTCGAACAGGGGCGCGACGTACGCCCCTCCGGCCAGGTTCTCGACGCTCTCGGCCGGGCGTTGCGGCTCACCGCCGCCGAGCAGGAGCACCTGCACCGCCTCGCCGGTGGGGTCACGACGCCCGGGGAGGACGCCCCCGAGCAGGTCGCGCCCGAGGTCGCGGGCGTTCCGGCGTTGCTGGGCGACAATCCGGCGTACGTCACCGGCATCTGTTACGACGTGCTCGCGATCAACGAAGCCGCGGCGGAGCTGTTCGGTGGCATCGGGCCGGGCGGTAACGTCGTGCGTTGGATGTTCACCGACCGCGCCGCTCGCGATGTGCTGGTCGACTGGGAGTGGGAGGCGCGCGCCGTCCTGGCGCGGCTGCGGATGATCGCGGGACGGCATCCCGGCCACCCCCGCGTGGCCCGGCTGGTGGCCGAGCTGAGCGAGGCGAGCCCCGAGGTGCGCGAGTGGTGGCCGCAGTACGACATCCAGTTCAGCCACGCGGGCCGCAAGCGCCTACGGCATCCCCGGCTGGGTGTGATCACCGTGTCGCACAGCGCGTTCCACGTCGCCGAGCGGCCCGAGCAGACGCTCGTCGTCTACCGCCTGACGGACAGCGCGGACCTGGCGTCCGGCACCCACCGACCAGCCTGACGTTCCGGTGAGCCGGCGACTCGCGGAGCGTGCGGGATCGCTGCCGGCGTGACGGACTAGATGCTGCCGTGGCTCAGTTGGGCGAAGGCGTGGTCGGCGTCGGCGATCGCCTCGGGCTGCACATCGTGTGCGGTCCGCCCGTCGGCGATCTTCTGCCAGTTGGTCCGGGCGAGTACGCGTTGAACGGCGACCACCTGGGCGGCCTGCAGTCGCCCTGCGATGCCCGAGCCGAGGGCGGCGGCCAGTGCGGCCTCGTCGTCGAGCTGGTACTGCGTGAGCCGCCCCGTCAGGCTCGCGGTGGCGAATACCAGCCGGTGAAAGGCGATCACCTCGGGATGATCGTTGAGGCCGGTGACCGGCTCGAAACGATCGAGGCCCGCCCGGAAGTGCCGGTGCAGGGCTGTCATCGGGGGAACATCGGGACCTCGGCTGTCGACGACACGGGCGGCCTCGCCCTTGTGGTCGGCAAAACGGTGCAGGACCAGGTCTTCCTTGGTCGGGAAGTAGCGGAACAGCGTCGGCTTCGATACTTCGGCCGCGGCGGCGATGTCGGACACCGACACGTGGTCGAACCCGCGCGCCAGAAACAGGGAGATCGCCGCGTCCGCGATGGCGTCCCGCGTTCGTAGCTTCTTGCGCGCCCGCAGCCCGGCCGACTCGATCACTGTCACAGAGTAGCATTTGTTACCGAGTTGCTTTATTTACCCGGTAACGTTTTACTGAGCGCCATGAAGCAGACGAACCCGACAGCCGCCGCACGACGGCACGATGCCGTGCCACCCGCAGCCGGATCCCCGGTGCTCGTCACGGGGGCGACCGGCCGGATCGGCCGCGCCGTGGTCGACCAGCTGACCGACGCGGGGGTGCCGGTCCGCGCCCTCGTGCGTCGCTCCGAGTCGGCGGCGACACTGCCCACCGGCGTCGACGTCATCACCGGCGATCTCACCGTGCCCGAATCGCTCGACGCCGCACTACGTGCCGTCAGCACCGTCTTCCTCGTCTGGACCGCGCCGCCGCAGACCGCAGCCGCCGTGATCGATCGTCTGGCCGCCCACGCGCAGCGCGTCGTCTACCTGTCCGCACCACACCGGACCCCGCACCCGTTCTTCCAGCAACCGAACCCGATGGCAGCGCTGCACGCCGAGATCGAGCAACTCATCGCGGCCAGCGGACTCGAATCGACGATCATTCGACCAGGGATGTTCGCATCGAACGCCCTGTTCTGGTGGGCCGCCTCCATCCGCTCGGACGGCGTGGTCCGCTGGCCGTACGGCGCGGCAGAGACAGCCCCCGTGGACGACCGGGACGTCACCGCGGTCGTCGCACGAACCCTGTACGAAGACGGGCACGCCGGCGGTGACTATGTCCTGACCGGCCCCGAGTCGCTCAGTCAGGCCGAACAGGTGAGCATCATCGGCGACGTGCTGGGCCGCGCGATCACGTTCGAGGAACTACCACCCGACGAATTCCGGCGTCAGACCCCGGAGTCCTCGCGCTCGGCGGCGGACATGCTGCTGGCCGCATGGAACGCGACGATGGGACAGCCCGCACACGTCACCTCGACGGTGTCCGACCAACTCGGGAGACCACCGGGAACATTCCGGCAGTGGGCCACCGACCACGCCGCCGCGTTCACCGAGGTGGGAGGCAGCGTCACTGCATAGCGGTGGCCGGGGGATGATCGAATGATCCGGGGCAGCGGAAGGTGTACAGCGAGTAGCCGCGCCCGATCTGCACACCGACGATGTCCGGGGACGCGGTCGGGTTCTCCTCGAGCGGGCGCCAGCTGCAGTGGATGCCGTTCCAGTCGCCCGAGTCCGCGGCGAAGACCATCGTCATCGCGGTGCCGCAGGCAGCACAGTCCATCGGGTACGGATCGGTCAGCGACCAGTTCGCGTACCCGCCGACCTTCCATCCCGGCGCCAACGACAAGTCGCTCTGATAGTGGGGACGGCTGTCGTCCTCGTCGTCGTCCCACTCGTCGAGCCGCTCGCGTAGGTCATCGGGGAGCAGATCGGCGTACTGGTACTCACGGACCTGCTCGGGGTGCACCACGCACGGAACCGGCAGGTACATGTCGCTGATCACCGGCGGCTCGGGGGGCGCTTCGAGCAGCGGGCCGACGGCGGAGCTGTCGCGCCAGTAGAGGAAGACGCGAGGGCTGTAGTGCCGATCCGAATGGTCCACCGGGCACCACAGCACCTGGAGCAGGTCGGTGGCGTCCGGACCGGCGTAGTCCGGGATATCTCGCTGGTACAGCTGCGCGACCGGGACCAGCGGGATCGGATCCTCGATCAGGTCGTCCAGGTCCAGAGCGTCGGCCGCATCGAGCTCGGCCCGCTCCTTCGCAGTCAGGAAGTCCCCACCCGCCAGTGGCTCCCGGGCCTCTGCGGTCGCGAAGATCTCCCGCCGGCGGCGCAGGGCGGCCGGGGTGGTCAGGTTGTACGGCTCGTGCGCGCCCGCGTCGTCGCAGACCGGCCATTCCTCGTCGGCCGGCCACAGCAGCGGTCCGCCGACCGAGCTGTCCCTGACGGTCGGAGCGCCAGGCCGGGGATGCAGGCGGGTAGTGGTCGTGGAATGGTCCCGCAGTTCGGGGAAGAGCGCGCTGATGTCCAGGGGACGCGCAGGTGTGGTGCGGGCCATAGCAGTGGATCTTTCGGTCGTGGTCATTGGACGCCGACGATGTCGCCGGCGGCGACCAGCAGCATCATTCCGGCATCGTGCCGGAGGGACGCCATCGGCTCCACCTGACATCCCGACCCGGTGGGCAGAACTCGCCGCCTACCGCCGCTCGTGCGTGCCGAGATGCCGGTCGGCCATCAGGCTCGTCCGGCATCTCGGCAGCGTCCGATGTGCGGGGTCGGCTACCGGTCAGGCCAGTTGCAGCCGAGGTTCGAGGATCACCTCGAAGAGCCGGTCCCACGGCAGCTCGACACGCGCCGACTCGAAGCGGGTGAGGGTCGCCGTGAACGTCTTCGCGCCACGGCGACCCAGCACGATGCGGTGCCCGGCGAAGTGGTCGGCGAAGTACCGCTCGGTCACGGGTACCAGCCGTTCCCTGACCCAGCCGTCGAAGTAGGTCTTCTGCTCGGGCGTGAGCGCAAGCGGGTCCCAGCCCCGCGCCCGTGCGTGCGCGTACGCCTCGACCTGCACGATGTTCTTCCACGGGTCGTCCTTGACGAACCGGTAGAGCAGGTACTCGGCGTGCGCCTGGCCCGGCGCGCGCAGGTCGGGCACGCCGAACCCGCTGCCGGAGGCGCGCAGGTACGCCCACCGGGCGGTGCCGTGGCTGAGCGCCAGGCCGAGCGCGTTACCACCGGTGTTCCACCCCGAGTACGACAGCAGCGCCGCGAGGTCCAGGTGGCTCTCCATCCGCGCTACCAGGTCGTGGTCGGCCTTGTTCACGATGAGCGGGTCCACCACGATCAGCGGGGTGCCGGCGGCCAGCAGCTTGCCGATCCGTCCGACGAAGGCGTCCAGGTCGGCGGCCCGTTGCCCCGGTGCCGTCGAGGGGGTGTTCACGGCGAGCACGATGTCCGCGTCGCGGCTGACGACCCGTCCTCCGACCGAGGTGACGTGCCGCCGGATGTTCTCCGCGAACGGAATGCCCTCCAGCTGTGCGGTCCAGTCCTCACCGGAGACGCCGGCGTACTCCACCCGGTAGGTGGGGCCGGTGCCGGCCGCGACCACCCGCGCGACCAGCAGCGCGTTGACCTCGTCGGCACCGGGGAAGATCTCCACCCGGTCGCTGACGCCGAGTTCGTCGACGAGCGCCTCCAGCTCCACCCGCTCGGCCCGGGCCAGGCCCACCGGCGCGGTGTCGTCCTCGGAGAGCACGAGGTGATTGATGGTGCCGTCGGCGACCCACTCGACCATGAGCCGGTTGACCTGGTGGTTACGGGCCCGGGCGGCCAGATAGTCCTCGACGACCTGGTCGGGGATCTGGGCCCGAACGGTGTCGAGCTGGGCGCGCAGCTCCTCCTGCCCGAGGTTCGTCACCTGGTCGTAGAGCTTCGCCCAGGAGACGAGCAGGTCGCGGTACCGATCCAGCTCCGTGCCCGTGCTGGTGATGGCGAGGCGCTGGATGGTGTCGTGCACCTCGATCACCGCCTCCGGCCGGGTGGAGCGCAGGGTGCGGATCGCGGCCAGGTTCGCCAGGGCGGCGGCCAGCGTCGGGGCGGCGGTGCGGGAGGCGATCAGGCCGCCGTACGCGAGCATGCTGACCGAGATCACGTACCCGTCGACGCTGGTCGTGGTGCCGAGCCAGCGGGCGATGGCGGCGCCGTCGCCGGGGGTGAAGAAGCGGCCCAGCGTCTCCCGTGGCGGCAGCTGCACCCGGGCGCCGGCGCTGGCCGCGGTCATCTGCGCCGCGTACGTGTTGACGGGCCGGTCGTCCAACGGGACCAGCGCCACGGTCAGCTGCCGCTTGCCGGGCCCGGTGACCGCAGGCCCGGCGAATGCGGGCCGGCCCACGGCCACGGTGCTCAGCCCGGCCATGCCGGTGGCCAGAAGGGTGCGTCTTCTCATCGCTCACTCCTCTGTTTCGGTGCGCTCGCCGCGCGGGGGGTGGCCGGCACGAGCCGGCGGGTGATCCAGAGCGGTGAGGTGACGGCGTTGCCCATCACCACCGCGTGGGCACCTGCCTCGAAGGCCTGGCCGATCTGTTCCGTGTTGCGGTACCGCCCTTCGGCGATGACCGGAACGGGCAGCAGTGCGACGAGTCGCTCCACGAGCCCGAGGTCGGGCCCGTCGGTCGGTGGGCTGGCCGGTGTGTAACCGGACAGCGTGGTGGCGACGGCGTCCGCGCCGGCCTCGACGGCTGCGACGCCCTCGGCGGCGGTGGCGACGTCTGCCAGGATCAGTGCGTCGGTCCGTTCGCGGAGCACGCGGACCGTGTCGGCGAAGGCGCGGCCGTCCGGCCGGGGGCGGTCGGTGGCGTCGATCGCGACGATCTCCGCCCCGGCCAGGGCCACCTCGAGCGCGTGGGCCGCGGTGGGGGTGATGAAGACGTCCTCGGCGCCATGCTTGTACAGCCCGATCACCGGAACGTCGACGGCAGCGCGAACGGTTCGGACGTCGTCCGGTCCGTTGACCCGGACCGCCACGGCGCCGCCGCGTACCACAGCGGCCGCCACCCGTGCCTGGACGTACGGATCCCGCATCGGATCGCCCGGGTCGTCGGGCAGCGGCTGGCAGGACACCACCAGCCCGCCGGCCAGGTCGTCGAGCACGTTCACCTGTTGGTCCCTTCGATGTGGGGTCGGTCGATGGCCAGTCGGGCGGCCCCGACGAGGACGGCGTCGGTGCCCAGCGTGGCGGGCAGGAGCGGAACGTCGGCCCAGCCGGCGGGCACCTCGGCCGAGTAGGCGGCCGAAGCGGCGGGCAGCAGGGAACCGGCCGCTCCGCCGGCCACCAGGACAGCGTCCGGATCGAGCAGCGCCACCAATCCCGCCAGGGTCGCGCCGAGGACGGCTCCGGCCCGTTCCACGACCCGCTGGGCGGCGCCGTCTCCGGTCGCGGCGCGCTCGGCAACGGTCCGCCCGGTGACATGGATGCCGGTCTCGATGGCGTACGCGGCGGCCAGCCCGCTGCCGGAGGCGATCGCCTCCAGGTGCCCGTGGCGGCCGCATCCGCACCGCAGTCGTTCGGCGCCCGGGGCGGGCAGATGCCCCACCTCGCCGGCTGCCCCGCGGGCGCCGGCCTCGACCCGGTCGTCGCGGATGATCGCCCCACCCAACCCGGTGCCGACGGCCACCAGCAGGACGTGGGCGCGGTCCCGTCCGGCGCCGGCCCAGCTTTCGCCGAGCGCGGCGGCGTTCACGTCGTTGGTGACGCGCACGTCGCGACCCAGCCGGGTGGCCAGCTCGTCGGCGACCGGGATGCCCGTCCAGCCGGGCAAGCTGTCGGTGGCGTACCGGATGCTGCCGGTCGCGGGATCGACCGTGCCGGCGGTGCCCACGCCCAACGGTCCGGCGGTCGCGCCGAGCAGATCCGTGGCCAGCCGGGCGGCGACGTCCAGCACGGCCTCGGGCCCGGACCGGGCCGGGGTGGGCGCCTCGCGGCGCTCCAGCACCCGCCCGGTCCGGTCGACGAGCGCGGCCGCCGTCTTGGTGCCGCCGATGTCGATTCCGACAACCGGTGTCGTCATCCCTTGAGGCCGGTGTGCGCGAGGCCCTCGACGAACTGCTTCTGCGCGATGACGAAGACCACCAGGACGGGCAGGGCGGTCATCGACGCCGCGGCCATCTGGACGTCCCACATGGGGCCGCCGTAGGCGTCGACGAACTGGGTGAGCGCCTGGGGCAGGGTGAACTTCTCCGGCGAGGAGAGGAAGACGATCGGCTCCAGATAGAGGTTCCAGCTGTGCAGGAAGGTGAAGATCGCCACCGCGCCCAGCGCCGGGCGCGACAGCGGCAGGGCGATCCGCCAGAAGGTGGCGAATCGGCCCAGCCCGTCGACCCGGGCCGCCTCCTCCAACTCACCGGGCAGGCTGATGAAGAACTGCCGCATGATGAACGTCGCCAGAACGCTGGGCGCGCCGAAGATCGGCACCAGGATCAGCGGCCAGTGGGTGTTGACCAGGCCGAGTTTGAAGAACATCTGGAACAGCGGCACGATCGTCACCTCGCTCGGAATGAGCAGGCCCGCGAGGACGACCAGGAACAGCACGTTCTGGCCCCGGAACCGGATGCGCGCGAAGGCGTACCCGGCCAGCGCCGACACGGCCATGGTGCCGACCGTGACGACCAGCGCGATGTAGAGGCTGTTCAGGTACTGCTGCCCGAACGGCTGCAACTCGAACACCCGCTGATAGGCGTCGAACCGGGGATTGGTCGGCAGGAGCTTCGGCGGGAAGGCGAAGATGTCCGCCACCGGCTTCAGCGACGAGGTGACCATCCACCAGGTCGGGAAGACGAACGGGATCGCCAGGACCAGCAGCACGCCGTAGAGCACCAGCTTGGTCCGGCGGGACAGGTCACGACTCATGGAAGACCCACCTCTTGCGCATCTGCCACTGCAGCACGGTGAGGGCGAGCACGATGGCGAACAGGACGATCGACAGCGTGGCGCCGTAGCCGAAGTGATGGAATTGGAAGGCCTGCTGGTACAGGTAGTAGACGAGGACCGTCGTCGATGTGCCCGGGCCGCCCTGGGTGAGCACCGAGATCTGCGCGAAGACCTGCAACGACCCGACCACTGTGATGATCGACGTCAGCAGGATCGTGGGGCTGATCAGCGGTACGGTGATCCGCCAGAACTGACGCATGCGGCTCGCCCCGTCCACCTCGGCGGCCTCGTACAGCTCGCCCGGCACACCCTGGAGGGCGGCCAGGAACAGCACCATGTTCAGGCCGACGTTCTTGAACACCTGCACGACGATCACGGAGACCATCGCGGTGCCCTCGCCGCGCAGCCAGTTCGGCCCGTCCACCCCGATGGTGTCGAGCAGCCCGTTGATCCCGCCGTTGTCCTGAAGCAGGAAGCCCCAAACGATGGTCCAGGCCACCAGCGAGACCACCACGGGCGAGAAGAACAGCGTGCGGAACACGATCGTGCCCCGCAGCCTCTGGTTCAGCAGGACTGCCAGAAGCAGCGCCAGGCCGAGGTTGAGCACCACCAAACCGACGGAGAACAGTCCGGTGGCGCGCAGCACCGCACCGAGGTTGGGATCATCGGCGAGAGCCTTGTAGTTGTCGGTGCCGACGAAGTCGAAGGTTCCGGCGAGCACGTTCCACTCGTGCAGGCTGTACCAGAGCACGAGGATCAGCGGCAGGATCACGAAGACGACGCTGCCGAGCAGTTGCGGTGCGATGAACACGTATCCGGCGAGCTGGTCCCGGCGGCGGCTGGTCCAGAACGGCCGGGCCGGGCCCGGGGTGGGCCCGGCAGCAGCCGAGCCCACCCTGGTGTCCGTCTGGGTCATGATCGTTGGCCTTACTTCGCCAGCAGCGGCTGGATCTTGGTGCAGACGCCGTCGAGTACGGCCTTGACGTCCGCGTTCGGCTGCCACAGCGGGTCGAGTCCGGCGCGGACCTGCTGGCTCAGCTCGGCTTGGCCGGAGTGGCTGGGCTTGACCACGCCGTTGGTGATGCCGTCGATGACGACCTTCTGCAGCTGCTCCGGCTTGAGCTTCGGGTTCGTCTTGGCGAGGGTCTCGGCGGTCAGCTGCGACTGCCGGGGCGCCGGGAAGAACTGGGCGAGCTTCGCCGAGTTCGTGGGGTTGGTGAAGAAGGCCAGGAAGTCGGCCGCCTGCTTGGCGTGCGGGCTCTTCTTCATCACACCGATGCCGGCCTGGCCGACCACCGCGTAGTTCCCCTTCGGACCGGCCGGCAGCGGCACCAGGTCCCACCCGAAGCCGTCGTCCTTCAGCAGCGAGGCGCGGGAGATCTGGGTGACCGTCATGGCCGAGTCACCGGCGAAGAAGTCGGCGGTCGTACCGGGGCCCGGCAGCGCCTTCTGGGTGAAGGTGGCCTTGTGCAGGGTGGTCATCGCATCGACCATCTCCGGGCTGTTGAAGCCACAGGACTTGCCGTCCTCGCTCCACGCCTGGGCGCCCCACCCGGTCCAGAAGGTGGACAGGTTGTCCCAGCCCTTGTAGTCGAAGTCCCGGATGACCATCCCGGCCTTGCCGGAGTCCGCCGCCGTCGCCGCGGCGGTTGCCAGGGCGTTGTCCCAGTTCCACTGGCCAGCCGCGATCAGCTCGGCCGGGGTCTTCTGCCCGGCCTTCTTGACCATGTCGTTGTTGACGAAGACCCCGAACGGCGAGGTGGAGAAGGGGTACGCGTACAGCTTGCCGTCGTTCTGCCAGAGCTTGAGCGTGGCGGGGGAGATGTCCTCGTACCCGTAGCCCTCGGCCTTCTTGAGGGTGTCGTCCAGCGGCAGCAGCGCGCCCGAGGCCACGAAGTCGGGGGCGGAGTTCTCGAACACCCACGCGAGGTCCGGCGCGTTCCCGCCCGCGATCTGCGTCGTCAGGGTCGTGGTGTAGGTGTCGAACGGCAGCGGATCGAACTTGATCTCGGTCACGTCCGGGTGGCTCTTGCGGTACTCGTCGGCGATCTCGTTGAACAACTTGAGGTGCGCCTCGTTGGCCGACCAGACGGTCATCCGCAGTGCCGCCGGGCCGCTGTCGTCGGCGTCGTCACCGCCACCGCAGGCGGTCAGGGCGAGCGTGCCGGCCAGTGCCACGGCGACGCCGCGCAGGGCCTTTCCTGCTTTCACAATGTTCTCCTTACCGGGGGTGTGTTCAGTAGCCCGCGATCTGTGGCCAGCGCTGCTCCACCCCGGCCGCGGTGAGGCGGTCCTGGAAGTCAGCCAGCAGACGGGGGGTGTTGCGGACCGCGCGCGGGGACTCGCCCTGCGCCAGACAGAAGTCGGCGAGCAGACCGGCGACCTCACCGACGTTCCACTCGACGGGGTGCAGCCGGTAGCTGCCGTTGGTGATGTGGGTGGTGCCGATGTTCTTGCCGGCCGGCAGCAGGTTCTCCATCCGCTGCGGGATCAGCGCGCCGAGCGGAATCTCGAACGGGCAGGAGCCGACGTCGATGTAGTTGTCGCCGCCGGTCGACGGGTGCAGGTCGATCCGGTACATGCCCACGCCCACCGCGTCCGGGTAGCTGACCGCGCCGTGGTCGCCCCGGACCGCCAGGGACAGATCCTGCTCGGCCACCGTGTATTCGGCACGGATCCGGCGGGACTCGCGGATGTACGGGGCCTGGGCCAGGCCGTCCGCGCTGCCGGTCACGTCGCCACGCAGCCGCAGGCCCGGGAAGCCGGTGCCGCCGTCCGGGCGCGGCGCCTCCGTCTGCATCCAGTACAGCACCGAGTACGACAGCTCGCGGGCCTTGGACAGGTGCCACGACGCGTTCGGGACGTCGATGACCGGACCCTCGAAGTAGTCGATCATCGGCCAGTTGACCAGCGTGATGTCGCTGTCGTACGCGCCGTCGGTGAAGTTGCGCCGCGCGGCGATCCGGCGGAACGTCCACAGGTTGCCGTCGCCGGGGTTGAGGCGTTGGTCGGCGTTGACGCTCAACGGGTCGTCGTCCGGGTTGGGGGTGAAGCTGCGCTCGACGATCTCCAGCGTGCGCGGGTGCGGTGACTTCCAGGACAGCAGCCGGTCACCCCAGAAGTCGGGCTTGTAGTCGCGCCAGAAGTCGTACCCCGCGGGACGGTCGATGGTGTGGTCGCCGTCGACGTGGTCGAGGGCGAAGCAGACGGACACCGCCTGCATGTTCATCGGCTGGGCCTCGGCCGGGGCGCTCGGCTCACCGGTGTCCGCCTGCGATTCGAACCCGGTGACGTACTCGGTGCCCGTCAGCGGTAGCAACTCGCCGGTCTCGGTGGCGTCCAGGACGTACGGCGCGACCACGTCGATCCGCTCGTCGCGGTCGCGGTGCGCGAGGGTCACGCCGGTCACCCGGTCCCCGTCGGTCTCCGCGGCCACCGGCCGGTACGGCTGGAGCACCCGGATACGGCCCGAACCGAGGTACGGCGCGAGCATCTGTTCGAGGACAGCGACGGCCACCCGCGGCTCGTGGCAGAGCCGGCTCACCCAACCCGCACCGGGGTTGAGGTCGGTCCAGGACCGGGACCGTTCGGTCAACGGGTAGTGCCGACGGTAGTAGTCGCGAATGCCGTTGCGCAGCTCCCGATAGCTGGCGGTGGCGCCGAACTGCTCGATCCAGGAGTGTTCGTCCGGGGGGACGGCCTGGCTGGTGAGTTGCCCGCCGAGCCAGTCGAACTCCTCGGTCAGGATGACGGACCGGCCGGCCCGGGCTGCGGCGAGCGCCGCGGCGACGCCGCCCAACCCGCCCCCGACGACGAGGACGTCCGTACGCATGAGTACCACGTGTTTCCTTCCAGTTGCGCGGCCGACCGCTCAGCGCCGGTCAACCGCCGGATCAGGGGTGCCGAGGGTGCTGCCCTCGACGATTTCGCAGGGGAGAAGTCGCTGCTGGACACCGTCCGCGCTGCCATCGATGACGCCCGTCAGCACCTCGACCGACTGTCGGCCCATCTCCTCGCGGGGGATGCGGAACCCGGTGAACGTGATGTCGGTGGGGACGGGGACCGTCGGGTCGCCGAGGGTCACGATCGACAGGTCGCCGGGCACGGTCAGGCCGCGCCGGCGGGTGGCCGACTCCAGCGCGACCGCCGTGGCGAAGTCCTCCACGAAGACGACGGTGGTCCCGTCGGCCAGCAGGGCGTCGATGGTGGTGTCGGCCTCGGTGGCCAGCGCCGACATCTGCCCGGCGCTCTGGGCGGTCGCCGCGGCGGCATGAAACCCGCGGCGTCGGTCTTCGGAGGATTCCGCGGTGGTGCCCGTGCTCACGTACGTCAGCCGGCGGTGACCGTGCCGCAGCGCGATCTCGACGAGCTGGGACACCGCCGAGGCGTAGGCGGCACCGACGTAGGGGACCGGGCCGCCGGCGTCGTCCCGGCGTCCGACGGCGACGTACGGATATCCGTCGCGGTTGAGTCGGTCCAGCTCCGCGCCGGCGATCTCGCGCCCGAGCAGGATGCACCCGTCGGCCAGACGGAGCCGGTTGTCCTGGTGGAAGATGCGTCGCCGGCCGTCCACGACCGGTGCGCTGGTGAACAGCAGCAGGTCGCAGCCGACCCGCTCGGCGTACTCCTCGATGCCCAGCAGGAACGGGTGGAAGAAGTCTCGGCTGCCGCTGGGGAAGGCGGGCTCGTACGTGAAGACGCCGATGATCCGGTTGAACCGTGCGGCGAGGCGGCGGGCCACGGGGTCAGCCGCGTACCCGGTCTCGGCGATCACCCGCAGCACCCGGTCCCGGGTCTCCTGGGCGATGCGGACGTCGGCGTCGGTCCGATTGTTGAGCACCAGCGACACCGTCGCCTGACTGACGCCAGCCATCCGCGCGATGTCACGTTGAGTGACGCGTCTGGGGGGAGGAGTCACGTCAGGTCCCTTCGGCGGTGCTAATGCGTATTAGCGATCGGCGTTGGGAAGGAGCTTGGTCGGTGGTCCGGCAGCTGTCAAGAGGTGAACGAAAGGTTTCGTCGTAATGAACTGGCTGGAGTAATGCGCATTAGCTACCGAGGCTGCCGCCGGGTCATCGTCCGGCCGGGGTGGGTCGGCGAACCCCGAGCCAACTCTTGACAGAGGCGCAGCCGAGCGCGCAACATCGAAAAAACATAGATGCTAATACGTATTAGCTCGGCGGCTTCAGTGGGTGTCCGTCGATCGATACCCCCTGCCCTCACTGAGCGTCACACACATCGTTCGTGCCGCCGACGATCCCACCGACCGAAGAGGAAGCCGCATGACGAGACCATCCACCCCGTCGTCCCGACGCGCTGTGCTGGCGGCCGCCAGTGCTGGCCTGATCGTCGCCGCCGTGACCGGCGTCCGGCCGGCAGCCGCCGAACCCCCGCTCGACTTTCCCCAGTTCACCTACCAGGGCACCGCGTTCGACAAGGGCGCCCTCGCCTACAACCCGACCAACGAGTTCATCTTCCCGAGCGTCATCCGGGCCGCCGACTACTTTCCCAACCCGCTCGGGACCTACTACCTGTACTACGCGCCGCACGAGCGTCCCGGCGGGATCGCCCTCGCGTACTCCGACTCGATCAACGGCCCGTGGACGGAGTACGACGCCAACCCCCTGATCGGCAACACCTGGCTGCCGTACTACCCGACGGTCAGCCACATCTCCTCACCCCACGCGGTGTGGATCGAGGGCGAGGGCAAGCTCTTCCTCTATTTCCACGGCGAGAACTCGATCACCCGGTACGCGACCTCCGACGACGGCATCCACTTCGACTACGGCGGAACGGCGGTCAGCCGCAACGACTCCACCGGTGGCGAGACCTCCTACGCCCGGGTCTTCGAGCAGTCCGTGCCCCGTCTGGGCAGCCGGTACCTGATGGTCTTCATGGACAATCCGACCGCCGCGCTGCCCGGACCGACCGGACCGGTGTCGCGACGGATCCGCTGGGCGGTCTCCACCGACGCGCGGACCTGGGCCATCCAGCCCGAACCGCTCGTGACCCCGCAGGGCATCGAGGGCCCGAACGCCTCGGGGCCGTTCTTTCTGCGCTGGAAGGATCGCAACCTGGTGATCTACCACGCCGCCGACGGCAACATGCACGCGGTGGACGTCGGGCAGGACTTCGACCAGGAGACGCACCTCGGCGTCGTACACGACTCGATGACCGCCGCGCCCGACCTCGGCCGCTCGGCCGCGCCGACGTTCTATTTCGACGGGCGCACCGCGCACATGTACTACGAGGCCGGGGGTCGGCTCACCGCGACCATCGGGCACGCCACCGCCACCCTGGCGGAGCCCGTGCCGGTACGGCAGCTCGACTGTGCGGCGGACCGACCGGTCCTGTGGCCGCCGAACCACAAGATGGTCGACGTCAACGTCACCGTGGACCTGCACGACGGTGTGCTCGGCCCGAACGCGTTCACCCTGACCGGCCTGACCGGGGGCGACGCCACGGACGTCAGTGGCTTCGCCGTCGGCGTGCCGGACACGGGCGGCGCGCTACGGGCCGAACGTGCCGGAAACGGCGGGGACCGGGTGTACCACCTCACGTATGCCGGCCACGACGAGATCGGGCGGCCGGTCGGCTGCACCGTCACCGTCACCGTCCCACACGACCAGGCCGGCAGCTAGCGGATCGTCCCGGATGGACAGGTCACCACCGCGTGCGGCGGGTCCGATGCCGTGCTGGTGGCGGAGGCGGGACAGGGGATACCTGTCCCGCCGGTGACCGGTCATCGCCCCTGACCGCCAGTTGGGGGTTCTTCCAGCCTCCGGGCAATCTGTTCGATGGCGGCGAGGTCGTCTGGGGTGAGCCGGTCGATGAAGTGACGTCGTACCGACTGAACGTGGGCCGGTGCGGCGTTTTCGAGTGCGTCCAGACCTTGCTCGGTGAGGACAAGGAAACAGCCTCTGCCGTCGGCCGGGTCAGGTGTGCGCCTCAAGAGGCCGCGTCCCTCCATTCTGGTGGCGTGCCGGGACAGCCGGCTGCGCGACCAGCCCATCTTGTCGGCCTGTTCCCCCAGGGTGCTGGTGTGGTCCGGCCGCTCCGAGAGGGTGCTCAGCACCTCGTAGTCCGGTTCGGAGAGCCCGATCGCGGCCAGGTCGCGGGCCGTGCCGGTCTGGACGGCGACCACTATCCGCAGGAACGCCCGCCACGCCCGTTCCTCATCGGCGTTCAACCAACCTACGGCCCCGGCCGGCCCACTCGTTGACATGTAATCAACCTAGCATCTACCCTTCGTTTCCATGTCAACGAAACCGGCGCGTGTCCTCGTACTGATCTGCAGCACCCGCCCGGGTGCCCTCGGCCCCCTGGTGGCGCAGTGGTTGATCGAAGCGGCCACCCCCCGTGCCGCCGCACTCGGCGTCGAGCTTGTACCGGTGGCCCTCGGCGAACTGAACCTGCCGTTCCTCGATGAGGAGGAGCATCCGTCGTCGGGTGTCTACCAGCATGAGCACACACGTCGGTGGAGCGCGATCGTCGACGCGGCGGACGGGTTCATCGCAGTCACGCCGGAGTACAACTACGGGATGCCGGCGACGCTGAAGAACGCGCTGGACTACCTCGGCCGCGAATGGGCATGGAAGCCGATCGGCTTCGTCAGTTACGGCAACACGTCGGCGGGCACCCGGTCGGTTCAGCATGCCAAGCAGGTGGTGACCACGCTCCGCCTGGTTCCCCTGGGCGCCACCGTCGCGATTCGCATCGGTGACGCGGTGGAAAGTGGACGGCTGCTTTCCGACCCGGTCCGCGACACGGCGGGTGTCGGGCTGGTGGACGAACTGGTCCGGGTCGCCCACGCCCTGCGGCCACTGCGTGAACGCGGACGGGCCGGGACACTGTCCGGACCATTGCCGGGGTCGTACGCGAGGCGGTTGACCCCCGACGACGCGCCCGAGGTCACTGTGCTGCAGCGGTGCTGCTGGGTCGACGAAGCCGTCGCCAATGACACGATGGCCGTACCGGCCCTGCACGAGTCGCTGGAGGAGGTGCGCGGCTGGCTGGATACCTGGCACACCACGGGCATCTGGTTGGACGGCCGACTGCTGGGCATGGTGCGGGCCCGTCGCGATGGCACAGACTGGCAGGTGGGTCGGCTCGCCGTCGTGCCCGATCTGCGGGGGCGTGGGCTGGGTCGGTGGCTGCTCCGCATCGCCGAGGCCGGCGCCCGACCGGACTGCCGTCGCATCGTGCTGTTCACCGGCGCGAAGAGCCTGCGGAACATCGCGCTCTACCAGAGCGAGGGATACCAGTCGGCACCACTCACCCGCCCGGACGGAACCACCTGCCTCATCAAGGGGATATCCGCCAGTCAGCGGTGACGCTGACGGTTGCCAGGGGACGTTCCGTGGTTGCGGCCAGAGGCCCTCGCCTCCCCGCCTCACCCCGCTGCTCGGTTTATCGCGGCACTGGCCAGCCCGTTCAGCGTGGTCAGGTCGGCCGCGCCCAGGTACGAATCCGACATCATGACCACCACGACGTAGTGGCCGACCGCGGCGGCGACATAGCCGACGTAGCGGTCGCCCTCGTCGTAGGTGCCGAGGAACAGCACCGTGTCCGGCCCGAGGTGGTCCTCGGCGACCGGGTCGAAGCCCTCCTCGTCGCCGCCCGCCCCGCACCGGGCGAGCTGCTCCTTCAGTTCGGTGACGTACCTGTGTGCCCCATCGCCGCGGTACCGGGCGACGTTCTCGTAGATTCGGAAACGGGTACCGAGATCGGCCGCCTGAGAGCGACTCGTGAACGGCTGCGGCACCGGCGTGTCCGAGCATGGTTGGGGTAGTAGCGACCACACCAGACCGTCCTCCACCGGCCCGGGCACGGCCCCGCCGAGATCGTCAGGCTGCAACATGACCCTGTCCGGAATCCCTCGTGGCCGCTGCTGCGCCGCCGCCGGCACGCCTGCCGACACCAGCCCCAGAATCACGGTAGTCACCACAATCAGTGTCCTTCGCATGCGAACCATCCTTTGCGTCGCCCGCGACCGATGGATGGGCGGGAATACCCAGCTTTCCCTAGGTACTCGTACTCCGCCGGCCCCTGCCTGATCAGCAGTCGTCTGCCCCTGCTCACCTCCACCGCGGCCCCTGGACGCCGGGGCGCAGCGGTGACATCGTGCAGATGCGAACGTGTCGGGTGGTTCGGAGCCTTACCGCTGCACGGCACTACAGCCAGCTGTACTCGACGTCCGGGAGTACGGGGTATCGATCCAGGCCGCCGGGAAACCTAACGTCGGACGGCATGAGATCAACGAGGGGCCTGTCGAGACGGCACGTCGCGCCGGCCGAGACCGGTGGGAGCGGCTCGCCGGCCACTGCGGCGACACCGACCTCCAGGACATCGCCGTACGCGGTGCGCCTGGATGCGGTGACGAAGGAGTACGGGTCGGGAAAGACCGCGGTACGCGCACTCGACGCGGTGACCGCCGCCTTCGCGCGCGGCACGTTCACCGCGGTCATGGGCCCCTCCGGGTCCGGCAAGAGCACGTTTCTGAACTGTGCGGCCGGTCTGGACCGGCCGACGTCGGGCCGGGTCCTGCTGGGTGACACGGACGTGTCCCGGCAGTCGGAGACCGAGCTGACCGAGCTGCGGCGCGATCGGATCGGCTTCGTGTTCCAGGCGTACAACCTGCTGGGCGCGCTGACCGTGGAGGAGAACGTCACGCTGCCGTTGCGGCTGGCGGACCGGAAGACCGACAAGACGTGGCTGGGCCAGGTGCTGGCCGCGGTGGGCCTCAGCGGGTACGACAGGCGGCGCCCCAGCGAACTGTCCGGCGGTCAGCAGCAGCGGGTCGCTGTCGCCCGCGCGCTGGTCACCCGTCCGGACGTGGTGGTCGCGGACGAGCCGACCGGCGCGCTGGACACCCGTTCCAGCAAACGGGTTCTGGAGTTGCTGCGGGACGTCGTGGACGCGATGGGGCAGACGGTGCTGATGGTCACCCATGACCCGGTCGCCGCCTCCTACGCCGACTCGGTGCTGTTTCTGGCCGACGGCAGGCTCGCGGGCGAGCTGAACCGACCGACTCCGGAGCAGATCGCCTCGCGCATGACGCACCTGGGCGAGTGGTGATGCGCCGCTTGCGGCGGCTGGTCCGTGCCGTGGTGCCGTTTCCCAGGGACCTGTCGCTGGCGTGGAGCACGATCAAGGGGCGCAGGGGCGGTTTCGTCGGCTCCTTCATCGCGATCGTCGCGGGCTCGGCGGTGATCACCGCCTGCGGGATACTGCTGGTGTCCGGGCTCGGCACCGGCGTGACCCCCGAGCGGTACGGGGGCGCGGCGGTGCTCCTCGGCGGTGCGCAGTCGTTCTGGCTGGACGAGTCCGCCGAGGTCCGCTACAGCGAGCGGGTCACGCTGCCCGCCGACAAGGTGGCCGCCGTCGCCGCGGTGCCCGGTGTGCGGGCGGCCATCGGCGACGTCAACGTCGAGGTGAGTCTGCTGGCCCCGGACGGCCACACGGTGGCCGGCCCGAACGGTTTCCCGGTGCTCGGGCACGGCTGGTCCGCTGCGGCGCTGGGGCCGTTCCGGCTGCGCGACGGCCACGCGCCCTCCGCGCCCGACGAGGTGGTGCTCGACGTCGACCTCGCCGCGCGCGGCGACGTGTCGCTCGGCGCGACGGTGCAGCTCGTGGTCGGCTCGCTCCCGTCCTCGTACCGGGTGGTGGGCCTCGCCGTCGCACCGGGGGACGGGTTGGACCGGCAGTCCGCCGTGTTCGTCACCGACGACGAGGCGACCACGCTGTCCGGGCGTCCGGACCGGGTGGACGCCATCGGCGTGCTCGCCGCGCCCGGCGTCGTCCCGGAGCAGTTGGCCGAGCGCATCACGGCGGCCGTGCCGGGCGTGGTGGCGCACACCGGCGCGGGACGCGGCGATGTGGAGTTCCTGGACGTCGGTGACGCCCGCAGCCTGGTGGTCGAGACGGCGGCGTCGTTCGGCGGCACCATGGTCCTGATCGTGGTGTTCGTGGTGGCGAGCACCCTCGCGCTGTCGGTGCGGCAGCGCAGGCGGGAACTGGCTCTGCTGCGGGCCATCGGCGCGACGCCGCAGCAGATCCACCGGATGATCGGCGCCGAGATGACAGTGGTGTCGTCGGTGGGCGCCGTGGTCGGCGCGATTCCCGGCGTGCTGCTCGCGTTCGTGATGCGCGGTGTGTTCGTCCTCGCGGGAGTGATGCCCCCGGACTTCCAGATGCGGGTGGGGTTGTTGCCCGTCCTGGCGTCGCTGGTCCTCTGCGTGCTCAGTGCCCGGCTCGCTGGCTGGCTGGTGGCCCGCCGGTTGGCCAGGGTCAGCCCTGTCGAGGCGCTCGGGGACGCCGCGATCGAGCCGAAGAAGTTCGGCCGGGTGCGGGTGGCCGTCGGCGTCCTGCTCATCCCGCTCGGGCTGCTGCTGACCTGGGGCAATGTCGCGGCGCCGGGCGACTCGGCCGCCGACACCGCCGGGAGCGCGGTCCTGTTGTTCGTCGTGGCGCTCGGCTGTCTGGGACCCCTGCTGCTCCGGGGCGCCCTCGCGTTGTTCGGCTCGGGCCTGAACCGGCAGTCCACGGCCAGCGGCTTCCTCGCGCAGACGAACGCGCGGGCCAACTGGCGGCGGCTCAGTACGGCCACCACACCGCTGGCCATGGGCGTGACCCTGGCGGCCGTGCAGGTGTTCGGCGCCTCCACGACGATGGCGGGGGCGCAGCACCAGATCGAGGAGGGCCTGCGGGCCGACCACGTGGTGACCGCGTCGTCCGGTGCCGGGGTGTCCCCGGAGGTCGTGGACGCGGTGCGGGGCGTGGCCGGTGTCGCCGTGGCCACGCCGGTGGCCCGGATGCGGGTGCTGTTGACCTTCCCATCCGAGGACAGCACCTCGACCAAGGTCTTCGCCGCCCAGGGTGTGACGCCCGAACGGCTTCCCGAAACCATGGATCTCGGGGTGAACGAGGGGGACATCGCGGAACTGCGGGGCGATGCGGTGGCGCTGAGCCGAATCGTCGCGGAGACCGTCCGGGCGAAGGTCGGCGAAACGGTCGAGCTGCGGCTCGGCGACGGCACGGTGGTCACGCCGCGGGTGGTCGCGATCTACGAGAACGGCCTGGGCTTCGGGGACGTCACCCTGCCCCACGACCTGGTCGTCGCCCACACCACCGCGCGGGTGTCCTCGGCCGTGCTGATCAGGTCGGTGGACGGGACCGACCCGACAGCGCTCACCGGTGCGCTGCGGGGCGCCGTCGAGCGCTACCCGACGGTCCAGGTCGGCGACCGAGAGGCGTTCCTGACCACGTCGGGGTCCGGTGGCTCCGGTGACTGGGCGCTGAACCTGCTGTTCCAGACGGTGCTGCTGGGCTACATCGCGATCGCCGTGGTGAACACCCTGGTGATGGCGACAGCGGCGCGGGTTCGCGAGTTCGCGAGCCTGCGACTCATCGGCGCCAGCCGGGACCAGCTCCGCGCGATGATGAACGGCGAGGCCAGGATCGTGATTTTCTCGACGCTGCTGTTCGGTCTGCTGGCGACGGTCCCACCGCTGATCGGCATCAGCCTGGGCCTGACGAGGTCGCCCGTTCCCCGCATCTCGCTCACCGGGCTCATCGCGATCGTGGCGCTCACCATCGCGCTCTCCTGGGGAGCGATCAGGATGGCCACCCGGTACGCGATGCGACAGGCGTTGATCGACGCGATCGGCGGGCGGGAGTGACGAGGGGTTCAGCCGGGCCGGATCAGCGATCGCCCACCTGGCCCCCGGCGTTGAGGTAGGCGAGAACGGCGAGGACGCGGCGGTGCCCGCTGTCGGCCACGGCGAGACCGAGCTTGGCGAAGATGTTGCCGATGTGCTTGTGCACGGCGTTGTCGGTGACGACGAGCCGCTCAGCGATGGCGTTGTTGTCGTGCCCCTGCGCCATCAACGCGAGTACCTCGCGCTCGCGGGGGGTGAGGGCGGCGACCGGGTCACCGGCGCGTTGGACGAGTTGCGCGATCACCTCGGGGTCCATTGCCGTGCCACCGGCGGCGACGCGGCGCAGCGCGTCGACGAACTCGTCGACGCGACTGACGCGGTCCTTGAGAAGGTAGCCGACGCCGCCGCCGGCGGTGGCCAGCAGTTCGGCGGCGTACTGCTGCTCGACGTACTGCGACAGCACCAGGACCGGAAGGCCGGGATACTCCCGCCGGGCCTGCAGGGCGGCACGGATTCCCTCGTCGCGGAAGGACGGCGGCAGCCGGACGTCGACGACCGTGACGTCGGGCCGGTGCTCCCGCACGGCCGTCAGGAAGCCCGCCGCATCCTCGGCGACGGCGGCGATCTGGAAGCCCGCGCGACCCAGCAGCAGCTCCAGTCCGGTGGACAGCAGCACGTTGTCTTCGGCGATCACCACCCGCACGGCAGCTCCACGGTCATGGTCGTCGGCCCGCCGGCCGGGCTGTCGATGTCGACAGTGCCGTCGAGCGCGAGCACCCGGCGCCGGATCCCGGCAATGCCGGTGCCCCGCCGATCGTCGGCGCCGCCGGTGCCGTTGTCGGTGATCACCACCGACAGATTGTCCGCCGCGCGGCTGACCCGTACGCCGGCCGTGGTCGCGTGGCTGTGTCTGGTGACGTTGGTCAGCGCCTCGGCGACGGCGAAGTAGACGACGGCCTCCACCGCTGGCGGCACCCGTTCGAGGTCGCCGATGTCCAGCCGGGTCGGCACGGCGCAGCGGGTGGTCAGGGCCGTCAGGGCACCGTCGAGCCCGCGGTCCGCGAGGATCGGCGGATAGACGCTTCGGATCACGTCGCGCAGTTCGGTCATCGCCTCCTCGGTTCCTTCGTGTGCTTCCCGAAGAAGGTCCTCCAGGAACCGCTCGTCGCGCGGATTGTCGGAGAGAGCCTGTCGGGCCACGGCCAGCCGCATCGCGATGGCCACCAGCCGGGCCTGGGTGCCGTCGTGCAGGTCGCGTTCGATGCGGCGCAGCTCCGCGCCGTGTGCGTCGAGCACGTCCGCGCGGGTGCGGGTCAACACGGCAACCCGCTCGGCGAGCTGTTCGTTCGTCGAGTGCGACAGCACCGCCAGGCAGATCCGGGCGTGCGCGCGCGCGAACGGCGGGAAGCCCAGGTAGGCCAGCGCGGTGAGCAGGAGGATCTGGAGTGGGCCAAGCGTGAGGGCGGTGGTCCAGCCGGTCACCGGGACGTCGACGAACAACCGTGGCCTGGCCTCCGGCGCGAACGCCCACCACAGGGGTGTGGCGATGGCGGCGACCACGATGTTGCCCACGCACAGCAGGGCGGGCAGCCCGAGAGCCCCTCCGGTGACGGCGTTCACCGGCAGCCAGAGCAGGGCGTGGGAGGTGCCGCTCGTGGCCGCGCGGCGTCTCGACGCGCCCTGGGCCGGACGCGATGCCAACGGCCTACCGAGCAGCCGGGCGGCGCGGTCACGGTGCCAGTCCGCCCAGAGCCGCGCGAGCCGTGGAACGCACAGCAGTGGCAGTGCGAGCACTGTGGCGACCCCCAGCAGCAACGAACCGAGGAGGTAGACACCGCCCCGCCGCACCTGCACCCACCGTTCCCCCGGCATGACACGACGTCCTTCCTCGGTGCCCCGGGAAGCTCGCACCGCCGGCACGGCGTCGTACCCTGCCCTGATTGTCGCCGCCCGCGTCATTCCTGACAGCCGATGGTACGGGGTGGCCGTCCACCCGAGTGCCGGACGCGCAGGCCGCAGCACGGCGCCGCGAGGCCGTGCCCCTCTGCGAGCGAATTCGGTGGCGGCGGTCGCAGCGGGCGTGCGAACCTCAGGACGCCCCACCGCCGCACCTGGTGGAGGGCATCGCCCACAGCGACCACGACCAGGAGTGACAATGCGAGCAGCTTCCACGCTCCGGACCCTTGACCGTCCTACCGTGGAGTTCTGCTGTGGCCTTGTTGAACCTTGGAATCGTCGCCCATGTTGACGCCGGGAAGACCAGCCTGACCGAGCGCCTGCTCTACGAGGCAGGCGCCGTGTCCCAGTTGGGCAGCGTCGACGCCGGCACGACACGGACCGACTCGATGGAGCTGGAGCGCCGGCGCGGCATCACCATCCGAGCGGCCGTCACGTCGATCGCCATCGGTGATCTGACCATCAACCTGCTGGACACCCCCGGCCATCCGGATTTCATCGCTGAGGTCGAGCGGTCGCTGGCCGTGCTCGACGCCGCCGTACTCGTGGTGTCGAGCGTCGAGGGGGTCCAGCCGCAGACCGTCGCCATCTGGCGGGCGCTGCGGCGCATCGGCGTACCGACGGTCTTCTTCCTGAACAAGGTGGACCGCCGCGGCGCCGACGTCGACCGGGTGCTGACCCAGGTACGCCAGCGGCTCGGGGCGCGTCCGGTCCCGCTCACCACGGTCACCGGCCAGGGCGGGCGCGACGTCCGGGTGCGGGCCGTCGGCCTCGACGCCGAACCGGTGCTGGAGTCGGTCGCGGAGGTCGACGACGCGGTGGCGGCGCGGTGGCTGACAGACGAGCCGGTACGCGTCCGCGACGTCCGGCGTGCGATCCGGAACGCGGTGCGCCGCGCCGAGCTCACCCCGGTGGCGTGCGGCTCGGCGATCACCGGAGCAGGCGTACGGCAGCTCTGCCACCTCCTCGCCGACCTGCTGCCGCGTGGCGAGCAGCGGGAAGGTCCGCTGGCGGGCACGGTGTTCGCCGTCGATCGGGACGGCCACGGCCGGCGGGCCTGGGTGCGATTGTGGTCCGGGCGTCTGCGGGTGCGCGATCGCGTGCAGTTGGCCGGAACCCGCCCGCAGACGGTGACCCAGATCGCCGTCATCGAGCCCGACGGCGTGCTGGTGCGCCAGTCGGTGTCCGCCGGTCAGATCGCCGCGGTGCGTGGCGTCTCGGCCCGGATCGGCCAGCACATCGGGGACCCGCCGCGGCGGCACGGCTACCGCTTTCCGCCGCCCACCCGGCAGGCGGTCGTCGAACCGGTGCAGCCGGAGCAGCGGCTGGCGATGTTCGCCGGTCTGGCCGAGCTGGCCGACGAGGACCCGCTGGTGGACCTGCGGCTCGACGAGCAGCAGGCGGAGGCGGTGATCCGTCTGCACGGGGAGGTCCAGAAGGAGGTGCTCGCCGCTCTCCTCGAGGACCGGTACGGCGTCCGGGTGCGCTTCTCCGGCACGCTGACGGCCTGCATCGAGCGGGTCGTCGGCACCGGAGCCGCCGAGGAGCGGGTGAACGAGCGCGGCAACCCGTACCTGGCCGGGCTCGGGTTACGGATCGAGGCCGCCCCGGTCGGGCACGGCATCGAGTTCCGTCCCGGCGTCGAACCCGGCCGGCTGCCACCGGCATTCGTCGCCGCCACCGAGGAGGGCGTACGGGTCGCGCTGCGGCATGGCCGGCACGGTTGGCCGGTCACCGACTGTGTGGTGACCATGACGGCTTCCCGGTACCTCCCGCGACAGAGCAGGCCGCATCAGAAGTTCGACAAGTCCATCTCGACAGTGGCGGCGGACTTCCGCCACCTCGCCCCGGTCGTGGTCGCCGCGGCGCTGCGTCGAGCCGGCACCCGGGTGTGCCAGCCGATCGAACGGTTCGACGTCAACCTTCCCCAGCGCACGGTGGAGACGGTGCTGGCGCTGCTCGGTAGGCGTGCAGGGGTGGTCCACGAGACCGCCGTCGCCGGCGGTTACCTCGAGGTGAGCGGCACCCTGCCGTCCTCCCGGGTGCCGCAGGTCGTCGCCGCCCTTCCCGACCTGACCGGCGGGGAGGCTGTCCTGACCACCACCTTCGACCACTACGCGCCGGTCACCGGGGAGGACCCGCCGACCCTGCCCCGGCGCGGACCGGACCCGGGCGACCGGGAGGCGTGGTTCCGGGCCGTGCCGCGCTAGTCCGCCGGCCCGATTCGGCGGTTGACCCCGCCCGCGCACACCGGGTCGTCGCTCACTGCCCGAGAGAGCGGTAGTGGAGGTGCAGGACGCCGTTTCGGAATCGGCGCTCGTCGAGGAGTTCGAGGTCGGTGCGCGTACCGGTCGGCATCCCGGGTTTGCCCCCGCCGACGACAACGGGCCAGATGAACAGATGGCATTCGTCGACCAGTCCGGCCTCGAAGGCCTGTGCCGCGAGGTTGGCACCTCCCACGGTGATATCGCTGCTGGCCGTGGCCTTCAGTTCGCGTACCGCGGCGGGGTCGAAACGGCGTTCGAGCCGGGTGTCGGCGGTTGACACCGAGGTGAGGGTCGTGGAGTAGACGACCTTTTTCGCCGCCTTCCAGGTGCGCGCGAATTCGGCCGTGAGGTCAGACTGCGCGGCCAGAGCCGGATTGGTCTCCCACTGGGCCATCGATTCGTACAGGCGCCGGCCGTAGAGGAACGTGCCCGCGGACCGGAGGAGGTCGGTGCAGAGCACGAACACCTCATCGTCCATCGGCAACCAGGCGAAGACGCCGCGGTCGTCCTCGATGTATCCGTCGAGCGACATGTTGGTCACGTAGATCAGCTTTGCCATGCGTCTGCCTTTCGGTGATCAGCTGCGAGGATCCGGGGGTTCGCCAACGCGGCGTCCAGCTTGGTGAACGCCTGGCGCCAACCCTCGTTGCTGGGATGTGTGAGGTGCTCCGGCAGCCACTGGCGGATCTCCAGGCGCGTCCGCCCCTCGGACGCGTCGTGGAACTCGACCCGCAACCTCGTCCGGAACGGCTCGATGCCCTCCTGCAGCCGGCCGCCGACGTGCATGAGGCCTTCGAGCAGTTCGCCGTCGGTGACGTCGGTGAGGGCGACGTGGACGTGCACGCGAAGGTCGGGGCTGGCTTCGTTGACCTCCGTCCACCGCTGGAAGCCGCCGGGGCGTACGTCGAACTCGATCTCGTCGCGCGGCAGTGAGTTGCCGGTCGGGCCCCACCACGCCGCCAGGTGGTCGGGGTCGGTGAAGGCTCGGTAGACGAGCTCCCGTGGCGCGTCGAACAGCCGGGAGATGACGAGCTGCGGAGTGTCGGCGTTCATTCGGGCTCCCGGGTGTCGTCGGCCATCTGATCGGTTGCCTGTCCGGCGGCCTGCACCGCGGCAAGGTGGGCGTCGAGGCGAGTGAGGGACGAGTCCCAGAACCGCCGGTAGTGCTCGATCCAGTCGGCTGCTTCGCGGAGCGGGGCGGCCTCGAGGCGGCTCTCGCGCCACTTGCCCGACCGCGACCGCGAGATGAGCGCGGCGCGTTCGAGCACCTTCAGGTGCCGGGACACCGCTGGCATCGAGATGGAGAAGGAAGCGGTGAGGTCGGTGACCGTGGCGTCGCGTTCGGCCAGCTCGGCGAGGATCGCCCGTCGAGTCGGGTCGGCGAGCGCCGAGAACACCGCGCTGAGCTGATCGGTGCCAGCCATCCGAACCCCTCCCTTCACTTAACGAACATGTTAAGCGTATTGAGACGTCGGTGATGGTGTCAACGGGATTCGTTCGCTGACACGGGCGGCGACTGCGGATCGGCGCCCTCGGGCGGGACGCGAGGCACCGGCACGGCTGGTTAGTCTGGGGACGCCCGGCCGGCCAAGCCGACCGGAGCACTGGTGCGGACCCGTTCAGATCACCGCATCGCGATGAGCATGAGCGTGACCGGCCTGCGTACGCCGGGGATCGAGTTCGACGAACCGTCCTGCGTCGACAAGACCTTCCCGCAGTTCCACGAGGAGTTCGCAGCCCTGGCACGTGGCTGGGGCCTGTCACTGGACGAACGGGAAAGCAACGTCTGAGTCCGAAGCGGCAACCCCGACCGCGCCCTGGCCGGATGTCCGGGTACCTGTGTCACGGGTGCGGCGACTGCTGCGTGAGGATCAGTTGTCCGAGTTCCTGGGTGCATCGGGTGAGCGCGACGTAGAGGCCGTTCCAGCCGCGCGGCTCGGCGGCGACGCCCTGGGGGTCAATGAGGAGCGTCGCGTCCCATTCCAGCCCCTTGGACTGGGTGGCGGTGAGCACCGGCACATCACTCAGCACGGCCACGAGTTCGGCGACGCGGTCGGCGGGGGCGATGACGCCGACCGTGCCCCCGTGCCACCGGTGCCGCAGCTCCCGCACCGCTTCGGCGGCAGCACCAGCAAGCTCGGTGGGTGCGACAGTGCGCTGCCAGGGGGCGATGCCGGAGGAGCGCACCGCCCGGGGTGGCACGTTGTGGCTGCCCGCCTTCTTCAAGACCGGTTCGGTGAGGTCCATGACCTCGCGCGGGGTCCGGTAGCAGATGGTGAGTTCCGCAGCGGTCCACCGGTCTCCGAAAGCGGCCCGCACCGCTTGCGCCCAACTGGTGTGCCGGTGGGCCGCCTCGGCCTGGTCGATGTCGCCGACGGCGGTGATGGAGCGACTGGGGCAGCGGCGGAGAACCATCTGCCACTGCATCTCGGACAGCTCCTGCGCCTCGTCGATGACGACGTGGCCGTACACCCAGCCGCGCTGCCGGCGAGCGCGGTCGGCGACGAACTCGCCAGGTGGTTGCGGGGCGTCGACCTCGCCGAGCAGGTCGGCAAGGGCGTCGAGGAGGGGAATGTCGCTTGGTGCCCACCCGGCGGGCTCGGCCGCGACGGCGGTGATCTCCTCGGGGGACAGCTGCGGGGCGAACCGGGCCAGCAGGGCGCGGTCGGTCAGGAGAGCACGCAGCAGGGTTTCGGGGTCGAGGGTGGGCCACCACGCCTCGACGAACCGGGCGATGGTGGCGTTCTCGGCGATACGGCACCGCAACTGTTCGATCTCCTCCTCGGAGAGCAACCCGTCGATGTCGCTGCCGGTGGGCGTCCGGGGGGAGCGGGGGTCGTGGCCCATGCCCTTGTCGACGCGGGCGAGGATGTCCTCGAAGCCCTCCTCCATCTCGTCCATCAGCGCCTCGCGTTGCTCGGCGACGACATCGGCGAGAAGGTGGTGCAGCTGCTCGGCGAACGCCGCGCGGGCGCGATGGTAGGGGCGGCCCTGCACCGCCGAGGCGAGCGCGTGCGCCACCGTCGGGGCGGGGATGACGAAGAACTCGCCCTCCCAGCGCAGCTTCAGCTCACGGGGCCGGGGGAGCAGCGACGTGACGTGGTTTTCGAGCGCGGACTGCCAGAGGGCGCGGCCCTTGACCTCGGCGAGAAGCCGGCTCTCGTCGCGGCCCACCTGAACGTCGGCCAGCAGGGTGTCGCAGGTCGCCGAGACGACGGCGGTCTCACCGAGGGCGGGCAGCACCTGGGCGATGTACTGGAGGAACCGCGGCGAAGGGCCCAGAACCAGGACCGCCTGGTCGGCCATCTTCCGGTGGGTGAACAGCAGGTACGCGACGCGGTGCAGCGCAACAACCGTCTTGCCGGTGCCGGGACCGCCCTGAACGATCAGCGGGCCGGTCGCCTCCGCCCGGATGATGTCGTCCTGTTCGCGTTGCAGGGTGGCGATCGCCGTCGACATGCGACCGGTGCGCCGCTGGTCGAGGGCGGCCAGCAGCGCGCCTTCGCCGACGAGTTCGGCAGTCGCGGTGCCGTCCAGAGGCTCGTCGTCCACGCCGGCGACAGTCGACCCCGTGGTGCGTATGTGCCGGCGCCGCGCCTGACCCTGGGGGTCGACAGCCGTCGCGGTGTAGAACGGCCGGGCCGCGGGAGCGCGCCAGTCCACCAGCAGTGGCTCACTGTCCGCACCCTCGTCGCGCAGACCGACACGGCCGACGTGGCGAACGGTGCCATCGAGACCGTCGAGGCGGCCGAAGACCAGCCCTTCCCCTGCTCGTTGGAGCTCGTCGTACTGCTGGCGGAGCATGCGCTGGCGGGCCTGCGCCAACGCGTCGGCGGCCGCTGCCGACAGCTCGACCCGTAGCTGGTCGGCCAGCGTGTCGCGCCGGGCCGTGGCCACGTCGAGAAACGTCTGTTCCTCGGCGATCGCGGCTCGGCGCGCGAGGTCCTCTGCGGTAGTTGCCGGTGATTCCTCGAGACCAGCAGTGCCGTTGTTCAGAGCAGACTTCCGGCGCATTCGCAAGTCCTTGTCTGGGTATCCGTCGGCCCGGATGAGCCGCAGCGCGGTCGGCGGCAAGCATAGGGTTGCGTTTCCCTCGTCGCCCAGGAAGTTCGCCGGCAGAGATGGGACTCTCAATACCTTGCAGTTTCGGATAGCTTGTGGCCCCGCTCAATCTCCATTTCCATTACGCAACTCCTTCGGCGGCCGGCTCGTTGGTGACCAGGGCGGCGGACGGAGGCGGACGATGGCGACGGGCCGGGGTGCCGGACTGCTGCGCCCTCCACGGAGTTCGGGTCGAGCGACGTTCCTGGAGCTGTTCTTCGACCTGGCCTTCGTTGTGGCCCTCACCCGGGTCTCGCAACGATTCGCCGAGTTGCGCGACGACACGGGTTGGGCGCTCGGCACGGGGTTCGGGCGCACCCTGCTGCTCTTTCTGGCGCTCTGGTTGATCTGGTCGCACACCGTCTGGATCACCAGTCGGTACGAACCGGAGCGGTCGATCATTCAAGCCGTCGTCGTCGGCACCATGTTCGCCGGACTGGTCATGGCGGTGACGCTGCCCCGCGCCATGGAGGAGCGAGCGCTGCCGTTCACGGTCGCGTACCTGATGGTGATGGTGGTGCGACCGCTGGTGGTCGCCGTCGCGCTGCGTGGCCATCCGCGACGGCTGGTGCCGTTCCGGCTTGTCGTCTGGGCTCTGGTGAGCACGCCGTTGTGGTTGGCCGGCGCGTTGGGACCGGATCACCTCCGCCTGCCGCTGTGGGTTGCCGCCCTCGCTGTCGACTACCTTGCCTGGGCATTGGGCTGGCCGCTGCCGTGGCTCGGGGTTTCGAGAGTGGGCCGGTGGCAGATCGACGGGACCCATCTCGCGGACCGTTATCAGCAGATGGTGCTCATCGCTCTCGGTGAGTCGATTCTGGTTGTCGGCACGGTCTTCGGCGGCGCGGACTATTCCGCCGAACGGGCAGCCGCTTTCTCGATAGCGTTCGTCACCAGCGCGCTGCTCTGGCGGATCTACTTCTATCGCGCCGGTCTGCTGTTGACGGAGACGTTCGGCCGGGCGGGTATGCCGGGTCAGCTGGGCGCGGTGTCGGGATGGACGCACCTGGTGATCGTGCTCAGCGTCCTCGTCACGGCTGTCGGCTACGAGTTGGTGATCGATCATCCGTACGGGCAGCCGCGGCCCGGTTGGCTGCTGTTCGTGGTGGGCGGTCCGACACTCTTCCTCGTTGCCCGGATGCGGCTGGAGTACGAGATTTTCGGCCAGGCCTCCCGACCCCAGATCATCGGCGTGGCCGCCCTGTTGCTGGTCACGCCGGTGCTGACCCGCTGGGCGCCGATGGCCGGTCTGAGCGTGGTGGCCGGCGTGCTGGCCCTGGTCGTGCTCCTCGGCGCGCTGCGAGGGCGGGGCCGGTCGCTGGAGGTCTCCGCCTCGCCGATCGGACGGGAGGCGTCCGGAGATCGCGACTCCGAGGCGTGACACGGCCGTCGTCGATCGTCGCAGTGACCCGTGTCGCCGCGTACGCGCCCGGCGCCTCCCGCGTCGCGCGTTGACGTCGCACCGGCACTGCCGTCGCAGCTGGTGACGAGCGACACCCGCACGACCAGGGCCAGATAGAACGATCGGTCTTGACGGCGGGGTCGATGGGCGGGTACGTTCCTCAAAGACAGAACGTTCGTTCTACCTGGTGTCCGCCGGGTGCGCGGCTGTCTCTGGAGGAGAGCGCCATGCCTACCAAGATCACCGTCATCATCGGCAATCCCGCCGACCCCGCCGAGTTCGAGAAGGTCTACGCCGACGTGCGCCGGGCCGCGGAGACGTTCCCCAAGCTCCAGCGGGTCGAGTCGGCCAAGGTGTGGCCGAAGGAAGACGGCACGCCCACTCCCGCCTACCGGACGCTCGACCTGTACTTCGCCAGCTACGAGGACGCCTCCGCGGCAGTCGCGACGCCCGCTGCCGGCGCCGTCTTCGGTGGGCTCCAGGGCGCTCAGGTGGAGATCACGGGGCTGTTCTCGGACATCGAGTAGCACCGCCGTCCCGTCCCGGCGGTGGCCGCACCCCGCCGGGCACCCCTTCGCTCCGGAACCACCGAGAGGATGACCATGACCACCCTTGCCGTTCCCGGCATCTCGACGACGGCCGCTGCCTTGCGGCGGCTCTACTTCGGTCGCTTCGCCTTCGCAATCGTCTGGGCCGCCGTGACGTTCCCACTCGCCAAGCACCTGAACCCCCTCACCGCCGCGCTGCTCGTGCTCTACCCGCTGTTCGACGTGGCCGCCGCCATCGTCGATGTCCGTGCGTCGCGGGCCACCGGATCGCCCACCCTGCTGTACGTGAACGTCGCGATCAGCCTGCTCGCCGCGGTGGGCCTGGGCATCGCCGGCGCGTCCGGCATCCCCGCGGTCCTGCGCGTCTGGGGCGCCTGGGCGGTCGTTGCCGGGCTGGTGCAGCTGATCGTGGGCGTCACCCGCCGCCGGATGGGCGGCCAGTGGCCGATGATCATCAGCGGTGGCATCTCCGTACTCGCCGGTGGATCGTTCATCGCGGCTGCCTCCGCGGACAACCCGGCGCTGACCAACGCGATCGGCTACGCCATCCCCGGCGCTATCTTCTTCCTCATCGCGGCCATCCGCCTCGGCCGCGCCGCGAAGGGGAACTGACGTGCAGAACGCCACGTACGACGTCGTAGTCATCGGAGCGGGGCCGGTGGGGGAGAACGTCGCCGACCGCGTCGTGCGGGGCGGCCTGACCGCCGCGATCGTCGAGCGGGAACTGGTTGGCGGTGAGTGCTCGTACTGGGCCTGCATGCCGACCAAGGCGTTGCTGCGCAGCCAGTCAGCGCTCCGGGCGGCTCGTCAACTGCCCGGAGCGCGCGAGGCGGTGACCGGCGAGTTGGACGCGGCGGCAGTGCTGCGCCGCCGGGACTCCTTCGTGTCGAACTGGACGGACGACGGGCAGGTGTCCTGGCTGAACTCGGCGGGGATCGCGCTGCATCGCGGCCAGGGGCGGATCAGCTCCGACCGCGTCGTCGAGGTGACCGGCGCGGACGGCACCACCACCTCGCTTACCGCCCGACACGCGGTCGTCATCGCGACCGGAAGCAGCGCACTGGTGCCGGACATCGCCGGTCTGCGCGAGGCGGCGCCGTGGACCAGCCGTGCGGCCGCCGCCGCGAGCGAGGTTCCCGGCCGGCTCGCCATCATCGGCGGTGGCGTGGTGGCCGCGGAGATGGCGACGGCGTACGCCGGTCTCGGATCATCGGTGACGGTGCTCGCTCGGGACGGGGTGCTCACGAAGGCGGAGCCGTTCGTCGGCGAGCGGGTCACGCAGTCCCTGCGGGACGCTGGCGTGTCCGTCCACCTCGGTGTCGAGGCCACGTCGGTGCGCCGCGACGGCGACGGCACGCTGCACATCACGCTCACCGACGGCGGACAGGTCGACGCCGACGAAATCCTCGTCGCGATCGGCCGTACGCCGAACACACAGGACGTCGGCCTCGACCGGGTCGGCCTGAAGCCCGGTGCCTGGCTCACTGTCGACGACACCCTGCGGGTGGTCGACGGCTCCGGCGCGTTGATCGGCGATGGATGGCTGTACGCGGCCGGGGACGTCAACCGGCGGGTGCTCCTGACCCACCAGGGCAAGTACCAGGCTCGCGCGGCGGGCGACGTGATCGCCGCACGGGCCAGGGGGGAAGCGGCAGACGACCGCCCATGGGGTCGGCACGTCGCCACCGCCGACGCGCACGCCGTGCCGCAGGTCGTCTTCACCGACCCGGAGGTCGCCTCGGTCGGGCTGACCGCAGCGGCCGCCGAGGGAGCCGGGCTGCGCATCCGGGTCGTCGACTACGACCTGGGGGCCGTCGCTGGGGCAGCGCTGCACGCCGACGGCTACCAGGGGCATGCCCGGATGGTCGTGGACGAGGACCGGCGGGTCATCGTCGGCTTCACCCTCGTCGGCCCGGACGTGGCGGAACTTCTCCAGGCCGCGACGATCGCCATCGTCGGCGAGGTCCCCCTGGAGCGGCTGTGGCACGCCGTGCCCGCATACCCGACCGTCAGCGAGGTCTGGCTGCGCCTGCTCGAGGCGTACGGCCGCTGACCTGAGCCGCTCGGCCGTGCGCGCTGTCGCCGCCGCGGCGCGGCCCGGCCGTAGTGGACACACGAAGGAGCTGGGTCATCCCCGCCTGGGGGTGGCCCAGCTCGAGGTCGTGCGGGCGGCGGTCGGGCGAGAAACTAGCGGGCCGACTCTGCCGACTGACGTTCCGAGTTGATCCGCAGGAGTCCTTCGACCCCGCGCAGGAAGGTCTCGGACACCAACGTGGGGTCGGTGAGACATCCGGCGGCCATGGCGCCGTCCCGGAGCATGACGAAGTGACGCGCGGCAGGATCGGCCGTTTCCTCGTGGACCTGTGCCATGAGCATGGTGATGGTGTCCAGGAACCACTGCCGGTGGGCCAGGAGTTCCTGGTGCACGGGATGGTTCGTGTCGGGGTATTCCGCTGCGGCGTTCAGGAACGCGCACCCGCGGAACCCGGGGGACTGGATGTTCTGGGCGATGGAACCGGCGATGGCCAGGAGTGGGTCGACCGGCGATCGGTTGGTGGCCAGAGCCTCGTCGACCATGCCGCGCTCCAGCTGATGCACCTCACGCAGGTAGGCCAGGATCAGGTCGTCCTTGCTGGGGAAGTGCCGGTAGAAGGTGGCCCTGGTCACCTTGGCCTCGGCGATGATCCGGTCGACGCCGACGGAGTGGATGCCCTCCGTGTAGAAGATCCTGGTCGCCGTGCGGAGAAGCCTGAGTCGTGCCTCGGAAGGCCGGGCGTCGGGTTCGTCGCGCGTCATCCTCCCATCCTAGCGACAGAACGTTCGGTCTGATCTGTTCCCACGGTATGGGGTGTGGCAGGTGCCGTACAAAATTTGATGATCCACTCAGATTTTTCCATCTGGCTGACGGTGGCCTCGAAAATGCTGAACTCTGGATGCTGCAACCCACCTGAGCCGGGGACAGCGGACCGATGCGTGCCGCTGGGAGAGATGTTCGGTGGGCCGTCCTCGTCGTCCGTTCTGCACACCGCGAGAAGTGGGCGGCGCGGCATCTCGAAAGGACTCCGAATGAGCGCTACTCCTGACATGTCGGGCCAGGAAGCAGGAATGCCGACAGTTGTACTGGTCCACGGGGCATTCGCCGGCTCGTCCAGTTGGAATGGTGTGATCGCCAACCTCAAGCGTCGGGGTTATCCGGTCATCGCTGTCGCCAACCCGCTGCGGGGTGTGCAGAAGGACGCCGCTTACGTTCGGGCTCTTCTGGACAGCTTGTCCGGACCTGTCGTGATGGCCGCCCACTCCTACGGCGGCCTGGTCATGACCGAGGCCGCAGCCGGCGCCTCCAACGTCAAGGCACTGGTGTACGTCGCCAGCGTGAGCCCGGACGTGGGCGAGAGCGTGATCGGTCTGCTCGGCATGTACCCCGGAAGTCAGCTCGCCACCAGCATCAACATGGTGCCGATCCCGTCCGACGACGGCGGCATGGCCATGGATCAGTACATCCTGCAGGACAAGTATCCCGAGGTGTTCTGCGCCGACGTCGCCCCCGGCACCGCCGAGATCATGGCGGCGACGCAGCGGCCCGCTTCGGCGAGCGCCCAGGAGGAGGGCGTGACCAAGGCCGCCTGGAAGACGATCCCCTCCTGGACCCTGATCACCACTCAGGACCAGGGCATCCCGCCGGACCTGCAGCGCTTCCTGGCCGACAGGGCGGGGTCCACGGCAGTGGAGGTCGCCGCGTCCCACGCGGTGGCGGTTTCGCAGCCCGGCACCGTCGCAGACCTCATCGACACCGCCGCCCGCGCCACCGCGCGCTCGATGCAGATGTCCAAGAGTCGTCAGGGTTGACCAGGCTTGCCGACGCGGCGGTCCGGTTCATTCCACCACCGAGAGCGCCGAGCAGAGCGGAGCCCAAGTCGAGCGTCCGAAGCTGCCATGATGCTTTGGTGAGTCAGACAGCGGAATGGGACCGCGTGGTCGAGGGCGTTCGTGTGTGTTTCATGGCCGGCCAGGACGACGAACCGGAGACTGCCGACAACATCGATGCGCACCTGTGCCTCGCTGATGGCACCCGTCGTTACGCCACGTTCATGACGACGGATGAGATCGGCCGTCTCCTGCAACGGTGGGCTGGGACCGGGGAGGTTGGTGGCGGCCGATACTTCTGGTGCTCCGATCTGGTCATCATTCCAAGGCCCGGTGTCGAGGCGATGGTGGCGGCCTTGGCAGAGATGATCCGATCCGGGGACATCGACGTGATGCTCGGCGAGGTGAAGGACAGCGCGGTCTAGATCGTTGACTAGTATTTCTCCTCTTCACTCGTGCCACTACTATCTCCTCCGCTCCCGGTCAATGGTCCCGAATGGAAACCCTGTCCGGAAACCTCCAGGCAGCCAATGCTGGGATCTTGATTTGCTGGTCTTGTCGTACCGGGCCCCTACGATGCGCCGATGACGCGATTCGTGGAGCAGCCCGACTACGAGGGTGCGGAGTTCATCGACCTGTCAATGGCCAGCGCAATCTTCCGCGAGGTGGATCTCAGCGGCGCCCGGATGCGTGGCGTGCTGCTGTTGGACGCCGACATCGACGGGGCGATCGACGGCCTGCGCGTCAACGGCGTGGAGGTCATGCCATTGATCGAGGCCGAGCTGGATCGCCTGCACCCCGAACGGCTTCGACTGCAGCCAACCACACCCGAGACCATGCGCGATGCGGTGGATGTCATCGAGGAGCTGTGGCAAGCGACGCTGCGACGCGCAAGCGTGCTGCCAGAGGAAGCCGTCCACAGATCAGTGAACGACGAATGGTCGCTCGCCCAAACCCTGCGCCACACGATCTTCGTCGTGGACGCCTGGTATGGCCACGCGGCGGCCCTTCGCCCGAACCCGTTCCATCCGATCGGCGTACCCGCATCGTTCACCACCAACGGCACCGAGTTCGGCATCGACGAGTCGGCCGCGCCCACCCTCGGCGAAATCCTCGCCGTGCGCGCCGAGCGGATCGCCGATCTGCGCGCATATCTGGCGCAGGTCACGCAGGAGGAGCTGGACCGCGTGCGGGGGCCGAACACCGCGATCGGCTGCCCGCCGCCCGCCGAACGTACGGCGGTCAAGTGCCTGCAAGTCATCTTCAGCGACCAGTGGGCGCACGTGCAGTTCGCCGACCGCGACCTGGCCATCCTGGAACAGGAGTATGCGTGATACTCCGGGAGGTCCACTGCTACACCGTCCGCGTATTCGTTTGATAGGCCAAACGCAGAATTCGCCGGTGGTGTTTCCGGTCAACGATCTAGGTGGGACTGTAGGAGACCATGCCCGTCAGCGTCTGCCGCCAACTGGGCGATCAGTGCGGAATGATCATCGACGCGACGGACACCGGGCCCTGTGCTAGATGGCCGGAACGAGGGGGGAGTCGAGCAGGGTGCGGTCCCCGTCGACGCCGCTGTTCAGTGCGGCGGCGACGTCCTCGTGCGGGGTTCCCGGCCGGATCGCACTGACCTCGTCCAGGTGTCGGTAGTGCCGGTCGCCGAGGTCGAGATCGAGGGACGTCAGGTATTCCTCCAGCTGGGTCAGGGTGCGCGGGCCGACGATCGGGATCAGGGCGGTGGTGGCCAGTGCGGCCCGGTGACGCAACCAGGCCAGGGAGACCTGGACCGCGCTGGCGTCGAGTTCCTCGGCGATGGCCAGTACGGCGTCGACGATTGCGGTGCGCTGCGCGGTGCCCTCGATCGCGCCACCTCGGGCGGTCAGTCGGCCTCGTTGGCCCTGCCGGTACTTGCCGGTGAGCAGGCCTCCGGCCAGCGGGGAGTAGAGGACAACGCCCAGACCGTGAGCCTGCGCCATCGGCAACAGCTCCCGCTCGGCGGATCGTTCGGCCAGGCTGTATTCCGTCTGGATGCCGACCAGGGGGGACAGGCCGCGCAGGTCGGCGCGGACCGCGGCGCCGGCGACCCGCCAGGCGGGGAAGTTGGACAGGGCGCCGTGCAGGATCTTGCCAGCGCGGATCAGGTCGTCGAACCCGGCCAGGATCTCCTCGATCGGCGTGACGCCGTCGGGAAAGTGCGGCATGAAGACATCGACGTAGTCGGTGTCGAGGCGGCGCAGACTGGCCTCAAGGGAGCGGATCATGGTCTTTCGACTGTTGCCGGTGGTGCCGGGGCGCGGCTGGGCCTGCCTCGTTCCGCTGTACTTGGTGATGATCACGAAGTCGTCCCGCTGACGCCCGAGCAGTCCGCCGAGCACGGTTTCGGCCTGTCCGTCCTGGTAGAGGTTGGAGGTGTCGAACGTGGTGCCGCCGGCGGCGACGAAGGCCTCGAAGATCTGTCGGGAGGCCTCGGGGCCGGCGCCGGTGTCCGAGGTGCTGAAGTTCGCCGTGCCGAGCGCGTACTGCGACACCCGCAGTCCGGTCGTACGGCCGAAGGTCTGGTAGCGCATGGCGTGGCTCCTGACATTGGTGCGGCGAGGTAGGCTCTGAACAGTAGCAAAAAAAGCGAGGGGTCACTCTTTTTATGCCCAGGGTCAGTCAAGCTCATCTCGACGCTCGCCGCCAGCAGATCGTGGATGCCGCCCGCGCCCGGTTCGCCAGCCACGGCTTCGCCCGCACGTCGATGGCCGACATCGTCGCGGAGTCCGGGCTCTCCAACGGCGCCATCTACCGGTACTTCACGAGCAAGGACGAGATCGTCATCGCGGTCTGCGAACAGGGAACCGAAGCGTTGCCGAGGGCGCTCACCGCAGAGGCGGTGGGGGGTTTCCTCGAACATGTCCGGGCCCGGGCCCGGGACACCCACCATGCCCGGCTGGTCGCGCAGATCTACGCCGAGGCGGCGGTGTCGCCGCCGCTGGCAGCCGTTGTGCAACGACAGCTCTCCGCCCTGCGGGCCGCGATCGCCGAGTTGGTGCCCGACTCGCGTCGCCCGCAGGCCGAGCAGATCGCCGAAGCCTTCGTGGCCCTCAGCACCAGTTACAGCCTGCAACTGGCGATCCGGGGTGACCTGGATTCCGCGCCCTTCACCACCGCTCTGATGGCGATCATCAACGGTTAGGCGAGCGGGACGCGACCGGCCTCAGTCGGTCGGCCGGCGTCCGGGTGTCGGCTTGCGCCCGTCTGTCCGCGTCACACGCAAAGAGAGCAGTCTTTCATTTTGGACGCCGGTCATGCCGCCGGTGATCCCGCCTGCAGGAGGACGAAATCATGCCGGTAGCTCACGTCGTTGCGATCAACCTGGAGTGCCCGGATCCGGCCGCGCTGGCCCACTTCTGGGCCGCCATGCTCGATGGTGAGGTGGCGGTCGAGACCCCGGATTTCTGTGCGGTCAAGGCGGGCGAGCTGCTTCTCGGCGCCGTTCGGGTCGACGACTACCGGCCGCCGACCTGGCCCTCGGGCGAACGGTCCCAGCAGATGCACCTCGACCTGGCCGTCGACGACCCCGGCGGCCTCGACGACGCCGAGGCGCGCGCGATCGGGCTCGGCGCCGTCAGCGAAGAGCAGCAACCCGTGCCGGACCGCTTTCGGGTCCTGCGCGACCCGGCCGGCCACCCCTTCTGTCTGCGCCGCTAGGGCCTCTCGCGAGGGGTGGTGGAGTCGAGGTGGGTCAGCCCCCCTCGGGCGCGCTCTGGGCTGGTCGTCCGGGACGGGCGTCCGTTGGGGTGTCCCCGAGCGCGGTAAGCATCGTGCGTAGCAGTCCTGCCAGTTGTTCCTGCTCGTCGGGGCGCAGTGCGCCGATCAGTCGGGCCTCGTTGGCGACGTGATCGGCCATGGCCTGGTCGACGACCTCGCGGCCGCGATCGGTCAGGGTGACCAGGACGCTGCGGCGGTTCGTGGGATCGGTTTCGCGGCTGACCAGGGAGCGCGCCTCCAGGCGGTCGATCCGGTTGGTGATGGCCCCCGAGGTGATCATCGAGGTGGCCGCAAGGTCACCCGCCGTCAGCCGGTACGGAGGGCCCGAGCGCAGCAGGGTGGCGAGAAGGTCGAACTCCCAGGTCTGCAGCCCTCGGGTGGCGAAGTGCTCGCTGAGCCCGCGTTCCAGCAGCCGCGACGCGCGCTGGATGCGTCCGACCACGCCCATGGGACTGGCGTCCAGGTCCGGCCGTTCGGCCCGCCACTGGTCCAGGATCCGGTCCAGGCTGTCGGCCATCCGCTCTCCTCAACGTTGAACTGTTTGACGTCAAGATACCAGTCGTGATTTTATCTCAACGTCGAACAGTTCAACGTTGAGAGGTTCTTGTGCTCGAAACCCATCCCCGCCGGGAGGCCGCCCTCCCACCCGGTCGCCCGACGACGGGCGGCTGGGCGATCACCGGACTCGCCTCGATCGCACCCGTGACCTGGGGCACCACCTATCTCGTCACCACCCAGTGGCTGCCACCTGACCGCCCGCTCCTGTCCGGAGTCCTGCGCGCGCTGCCGGCCGGCCTCATCGCTCTCCTGATCGCCAGGCGGCTGCCGAGCGGCGTCTGGTGGTGGCGCACGGCCGCGCTGGGCACGCTCAACATCGGGGCGTTCTTCGTGCTCCTGTTCGTGGCGGCGTACCGACTGCCGGGCGGCGTCGCGGCCACGCTCTCGGCGGCGCAACCGCTCATCGTCGCCGGACTGGCCGTGGTCCTGCTCGGAGAGCGCCCGAGCCGGTGGCGACTCGGCTGGGCAGTCGTCGGTGTGGCAGGCATCGGGCTGATGGTCCTGCGCGGGCGGCTGGGCTTCGACCCGTTGGGACTCGCGGCCGGCTTCGCCGGCACCGCGGTGATGGCCGCCGGGACCGTGCTGACCAAGCGGTGGGGGCGATCGCCCGGCGTCGGCGTACTGGCCTTCACCGGCTGGCAACTCACCGCCGGTGGGCTGCTGATCGCCCCGCTCGCCCTGGCCGTCGAGGGCCTGCCGCCCAGGCTGGACGCGCCCGCCCTGGGCGGGTACGCCTGGCTGTCCCTGGTGGGGACCGGTCTGGCCTACACGCTCTGGTTCACCGGCGTTGCACGCCTGCCCGTCACGGCGATGTCGTTCCTACCGCTGCTGTCGCCAGTCGTTGCCGCGGCCCTGGGCTGGTTGATCCTCGGGCAGTCCCTCACCGCCACCCAGCTCCTCGGCTTCGGCCTCGCCATGGTCTCCATCTCCGCCGCACAACTGGACTCGAAGCAGCACCTACGCGCCCGATTCACAGGAAAGAGCTGACGATCATGCGTATCACCGTTTTCGGAGCCGCCGGCACCACCGGGAGTCGGATCGTCGCGGAGGCCCTGAGTCGCGGCCACGACGTCACGGCCGTCGTACGGGACCCGGCCCGGCTCGCCCAACTGCCCCCGGCCGCGATCCACCGGGTCGGCGATGCCGCCGACGTCGACGCCGTCGTCGAGCTGAGTGCCGGCCAGGACGTCGTGGTCACGGCGACCCGCCCGCCGATCGGCCACGAACACGAACTCGTGGCCGTCGCGACGGCGCTGCTCGCCGGGCTGTCCCGCACCGGCGCGCGGCTGCTGGCTGTCGGCGGCGCGGGCAGCCTGACCGTGCCGGGCTCGGGCGGCACGCTCGTGGTCGACGACCCGGCGTACGTACCACCAGCCTGGCGAGCGATCGCCCTGGCCTGCAACGACCAGCTCGCCGTCTTTCGCGCGAGCACCGACGTGGACTGGACCTACCTCAGCCCCGCCGCGATCCTCGAACCGGGTGAGCGCACCGGCTCCTACCGGCTCGGTGCCGACGAGCTGCTGGTCGACCCGGCCGGCGCCTCCGCCATCTCCACCGAGGATTTCGCCGTGGCGCTGCTGGACGAGGTCGAACGGCCCCGCCACCGTCGCACCAGGTTCACCGTCGCGCGGACCCGGACACCTCCCGTGTCAGCTACCGGAGCTGCGGACCGATAGACGGCGCGAGATCCGCCCGACCGGCTGGGGAACGACGGGACGTTCCCTCGGCCCAGCGGACCGCCGGGCGCATGGCGAACGCCGCCGCGACGAACATCCCGCCCAGCAAAAGCCAGCCCGGTGCGCCCCAGGTGACGATCAACGTGGTGAGCAGAAGGGGGCCCAACACGCGTGCGACAGCGGTGCCGGCGCCGAAGAAGCCCTGGTACTGGCCCTGACGCCCGGCGGGAGCCAGCCCAAAGCTGATCTCCCAGGAGCCGGATGCCTGCATCATCTCCCCGACGACCTGCAGACCCGCGGCCAGGAGCAGGACGGCGGCGGCCTGCCAGGGCGCCGCGCCGAGGCCGGAGAGGGCGAACACGCCGCACGAGGCGAACATCGTGAGCCCGGAGTACCGAACGAGGCGGGTGGCGCTACGAAGATCGGTGACCCGGCGGGCGATCCGGACCTGGAACAGCACGACGCTGAGGGTGTTGAGGACCAGGATCGCCGCGACGATCCACCGGGGCGCCTCGGTGCGCTGCGTGACCCACAAGGGAATGACGAGGCTGAGCAGCGGCATGTAAAGCAGCAGGACGGCGTTGAGCAGCGTGATCACGGCGTACGGGCGGTCGCTGAGCACGGCGAGCGCCCGTGCGTCGCCGCCGGTGCCCGACGTGGCCGGCACGGCCGGTAGCCCGCGCAGCACCAGGGCGGCGACGAGGAAGCTCGCCGCGTCGACGCCGAACACCGTCAGGTAGGCCTGCGGAGTGTCGAGAAAGAGGGCCAGGCCGCCCAGCGCGGCGCCGATCGCCAGACCGGCGTTGGCCCTGGACTGGAGGGTGGCCCGCACCCGGGTGCGGTCGGCCGACTCGACGAGCCCCGCGAGGAGGGCCTGCCGGGCAGCGCTCAAACCGCCCTGACAGCAGGCGTACGCGCAGGTGGCCAGCACGAACAGCGGGAACGACCGGACGAACAGGAACGAGCCGATGGTCGCACCGGTCAGGGCGGCCAGCAGGATCGCGGCGCCCCGGGGGCCGCGCCGGTCGGCGAGGTGCCCGAGGAGGACTCCGGCGGCGGCGCCGACCGCCCAACCGGTGGTCAGGCCCAGGCCGATCTGGGTGGGAGACAGGCCGATGATCCGGGCGAAGAAGAGGGCCGAGCAGACGTAGAAGGCGCCGTCCCCGACGGAGTTGATGAACTGGGCGAGGGCGAGAACCCGGGCGGGGCTTCTGGTCACGAACGCACGTCCGGTCGGCCGTCCCGGGACCGCTTCAACTCGTAGAAGCCGGCGGTACCGGCGACGAGCAGCACCCCGTCCCACAGCCGCCCAGCCGCCTCGCCACGCGGCACGGGGCTGACGACAGGCCCGAAGAAGACGTGCCCGTCGACGTGGATCGACGGAGTGCCGGGGGCGTCGCCCATCGGGGCCATGCCCTCGTCGTGGCTCGCGCGCAGCGCCTTGTCGTACTCGGTGCTCTCGGCGGCCTCGGCGAGTTGCCCGTCGAGACCGAGTTCGGTGAGCGCGTCGACGTACAGCTGACGTCCGACGGGTGCGGAGTCCAGGTGGATACGGTTCCCCAGCGCGGTGTACAGGTCCCGCAGGACCTCGCGGCCGTACGTCTGCTCGGCGGCGGTCAGCACCCGCACGGGGCCCATGCCCGGTCGGAGCCACTCCGCGTACCAGTCGTCCAGGTCGTCCCGGCCCTCGTTGAGCACCGTCAGGCTCATCACGCGGAACCGGACCCGAACATCACGGACGCGCTCGGTCTCCAGCAGCCAGCGCGAGGCGATCCACGCCCATGGGCATCGCGGGTCGAACCACAGGTCAACGATTGTCATACCGCGACGCTACGAAGCGGTCGGGCCAGAAAGGAGAGCCGATCGGGTACGGGAAAATTGGGCCAATTCAGCCCCGTGGACCGCTGCCGAGCACTCGGGTCAGGGTGTCGAGCGCGGCTGGGTAACCGCCCTCGTTGGGTGTTCCGTAGCCGATGATGAGACCGGGTGGGTGATCGCCGGGAGTGTGCCAGTGGTCGCCCAGACCGCCCAGCGCCAGACCGTGCGCCGCCGCTCGGTCGAGGACCTCCCGCTCACTGGGGCCGGTGGTGGGCAGGCTGACCATCGCGTGCAGACCGGCGGCTATCCCGTGCAGGGCGACGTGGCGTCCGAGCCGGCTGACGAGGAGGTCGCGTCGACGCCGGTAGCGAAGCCGGCACGCGCGGATGTGCCTGTCGTACGCGTGGCTGGTGATCAGATCGGCGAGGGCGAGCTGGCCGATCGCCTCGGTGTGCAGATCGGTGTGCCGCTTGTCGCGTACCACCGGTTCGACAAGGCGTCCGGGCAGCACCATCCAGGCCAGCCGCAGGGCGGGCCCGAGGGTCTTCGCGGCCGTACCCACGTAGACGACGTGCGCCGGCGCCATCCCCTGGAGCGCGCCGACGGGCTGGCGGTCGTACCGGAACTCGCCGTCGTAGTCGTCCTCGATGATCAGGCCCGCGCGCTCCCTCGCCCAGGTGGTGGCGGCGTGCCGCCGGTGCGGGTGCAGTGTCACTCCGGTCGGGTACTGGTGCGCCGGGGTCACCACTACCGCCCGCACCGCCGCGAACGCGGGCGTGCCGAGCAGGTCCGTGCGGGCGCCGCGTTCGTCGACCGGCAGTGCGACGACCTCGGCGCGGGCGTGCCTGACCACGTCGCGGTGGAAGCTGAGACCGGGGTCCTCCATCGCGAGCGCCGCACCGTCGAGTACGCCGGCGAGCAGGGCGAGGGCCTGCACGTAGCCGGACGTGATCACGATCTGGTCCGGGTGGGCCAGAACGCCCCGAGCGCGCCCCAGATAGTCCGCCAGCGCGGTACGCAGTTCGATCCGGCCGCGCGGGTCGCCGTAGTCGTAGGCGGTCACCGGGGCGGCGGCCAGAGCCCGTCGGGTGGCCCGCAGCCAGGCGGCCGTCGGGAAGGTGGAAACGTCGGGGCTGCCCGGCCGGAGGTCGTAGCGCAGCGCGGGCACGTCGGCCGCCGGCCGCGCGGCCGGCGCCCGGCTGCCGGCCAGATCGGCGACGACGGTGCCCGAGCCCGTCCGGGCGTTGAGGTAGCCCTCGGCGACCAGTTGGTCGTACGCGGCGCTCACCGTCCCGCGTGCCAGGCCGAGTTCCAGCGCGAGCGTGCGGGTGGACGGCAGTCGGGTCTCCGGCGTCAGCCGCCCCGCCCGGATGGCTTCGCGCAACGCCCGCTCGAGGCCCGCTCGTCGACCGGACGCCGGATCGAACTCCAGGTGCAGGTCAACCCCGAAAGCGGCCCAGTCAATCGACACGGTTTCGAACCCTAACACCGGGCCAGTGACTGCTCAGGGACGTGAGCTACGCCCTCGACGCGCGAACGCGCGGGCCGGACAGTCGGCTGGCGGCCTGGCATTCTGTGCGGATGCGACGGGTCACCGTGCTGGGCAGTTCTGGCGCCTTCCCCGAGCCGGGCCGTGCCTGTAGCGGTTTCGCCGTGGACTGGGACGGCTACCGCCTGGTGCTCGACCTGGGCTACGCCACGCTGCCGCGGCTGCTCAGGCACTGGCCGGATGGCGCGGTTGACGCTGTCGTCGTCACCCATGAGCACCCCGATCACTGCGTCGACCTGCACGGGCTGTTCCGGAGGCGGCTCTACGGCACCCCCGGTGCGCCACGGCTGGCGTTGTACTGCCCGCCGGGTGTGCTCGACCGGCTCGGCGGCCTGGAGCCGGACGTCGACCTGCACGCGGTCTTCGACCTGCACCCGCTGCCCGGCGCCTACCGGGTGGGCCCCTTCGACCTGACCGGGTTGGCCCTTGTGCATCACGTGCCCAACGCGGGCATCCGCATCGAGGCCGACGGGATGGTCGTGGCCTACTCCGGGGACACCGGCCCGACGCCTCTGCTGGCCGAACTCGGCCGCGACGCCGATCTGTTCATCGTCGAGGCCACCGACCGCGGCGGGGAGACCGACGGACCCACCCGCAATCTGATGACCTCGATCGAGGCCGGCCAGTGGGCTCGACGGGCGGGTGCCCGCCAGCTGATGCTCACCCACTTCTGGCCCGGCAACGACCGGGCCGCCGCCGTGGCGGCCGCGCAGCGGGAGTTCGACGGGCCGGTGCTGGCGGCCGACGAAGACCTCGCCGTCATGCTCGACACACCAGATCGGACGACGGAAAGCGGGAGGCGGGAGGCAGGATGAGTGCTCGCACGGTGGGATTCATCGGGCTCGGCATCATGGGCGTGCCCATGGCGACGAACCTCGTCAACGCGGGCGTCGACGTGGTCGTCTGGGCACGTACGCCCGGGCCCGTCGCGGACCTCGTCGCCGCCGGAGCGCGCGCGGCCGACGACCTTTCGGGGGTGTTCGACGCCGCCGAGACGATCATCCTGATGCTGCGGGACGAGGCGGCCGTCGACGCCGTGCTCGGGCGGGGGACCGACGAGTTCGTCCGCCGTGTACGCGGACACACGGTCGTCCAGATGGGCACCTTCACGACCGCGTACTCGCGGACGCTCGCCGTCCAGGTCAGCGAATCCGGCGGACGGTACGTCGAGGCCCCGGTGTCGGGGTCTCGCGGACCCGCCACGGAGGGCACGCTCGTGGCCATGCTCGCCGGCGACGACGAGGCGATCGGGCATGTCGAGCCGCTCATCGACGCGATGTGCGCCCAGCGGTTCCGGTGTGGCGCGGTGCCGGCGGCACTGTCGATGAAGCTCGCCGTCAACACGTTCCTGATCACCATGGTGACGGGCCTGGCCGAGACGTTCCACTTCGCGGCGCAGACCGGCGCGGACACGGAGGTGCTGCGGGCCGTACTCGAATCCGGGCCGATGGCATCGGTCGTCTCCCGGGGTAAGGCGCGCAAGCTCACCGAGGGCGACCTCGCCCCGCAGGCGGCGATCGCCGACGTCCTCAAGAACGCCCGCCTCATCGAGGACGCCGCGGTCGCCGCGGGGACGGCGCACCCCCTCATCCGGGCCAGCCGGGAGCTGTACCAGGAGGCGGTCGACAACGGCCAGGGCGCGATCGACATGATCGGCGTGATCACCGCTCTGGAGGCGCGAACGAGGTCGACCCGCGACAGCGCGTAGTTCGTCGCACCGTCCGGGGCGCGCTGCGGGCTCGCCGCATAGGCTTCGGCAATGGGTGGCGTGCTGAACGGTCCGCGCGACGCGGTGAATCCCCTTCGCCAGCTCACGATCGGCCAACTGCGCCAACGGACGAGCCTGAAGTGGCGGGGGTACCCCGACGACGTGCTGCCGCTCTGGGTGGCCGAGATGGACGTGCCGCTGGCCGAGCCGGTCGCCAACGCGATCACCGACGCCGTCGCGCGCGGCGACACCGGTTACACCGCCGGCACGGCGTACCCGCAGGCGCTTGCGGCGTTCGCCCGGCGGCGGTGGGGTTGGGACGGGCTGGCCGTGGAGCGCACCGCGCTGGTGCCCGACGTGATGCACGGCGTCGTCGAGGCCCTGCGGCTGGTCACCGGGCCGGGAGACGCGGTGGTCGTCAACTGCCCGGTCTATCCGCCGTTCTACGAGTTCGTGGCGCACGCCGGCCGCCGGATCGTGGAGGCGCCGCTCGGCGGGGACCTGCGGATCGATCTCGACACGCTGCAGGACGCGTTCCGGCAGGCGCGGTCCGGTGGGCGGCCGGCGGCGTACCTGCTGTGCAGTCCGCACAACCCGACGGGTGTCCTGCACACCGCTGACGAGTTGGCCGCCGTCGCCCACCTGGCCGAGCGGCACGGGGTGCGGGTGATCGCCGACGAGATCCACGCTCCGGTGGTGCTCGGGGGAGCGCGCTTCGTGCCGTACCTCTCGGTGCCGGGCGCCGAGAACGGCCTGTCGCTGATGTCCGCCTCCAAGGGGTGGAACCTGGCCGGCCTGCGCGGCGGGCTGCTGATCGCCGGCCCGGCCGCGGCGGGCGACCTCGCCCGCGTTCCGTTCGAGACCAGCGTCAGCACCAGCCACCTCGGCGTGATCGCCCACACCGCCGCCTTGCGTGACGGCGGCGAGTGGCTCGACGCCCTGCTGAGGGGCCTGGACGACAACCGTCGGCTCCTCGCCGCGCTCCTCGCCGAGCATCTGCCGGCCATCCGGTACGAGCCCGGTCAGGCCACCTATCTCGCCTGGCTCGACTGCCGAGCCCTGGGCCTGGGTGACGACCCCTCGGCCGTGTTCCTCGACCGGGGCCGGGTCGCGCTCAACTCCGGTACGACCTTCGGCACCGGGGGCGGCGGTCACGTCCGGCTGAATCTGGCCACCGCGCCGGAGCTGATCACCGAGGCGGTACGCCGCATGGCCCGCGCCGTCGCGTGACAGGCCCCGCGCGACGCGGTCGACCAGACGGTGCCGGTGCTACCGGCGGTTGCGGGACTCGGCCTCGGCGTCGAGCAGGTCGTTGAGTGTCAGCGCGGAGTTGATCAGCGACAGGTGGCTGAACGCCTGGGGATAGTTGCCGATCTGCTCCCCGGTCGCGGCGATCTCCTCGGCGTAGAGGCCGAGGTGGTTGCTGAAGGTGAACATCTTCTCGAACGTGAGTCGGGCGTCGTCGAGGCGGCCGGAGCGGGCCAGCGCCTCGACGTACCAGAAGGTGCACATGTTGAACGTGCCCTCATGGCCGGGGAGACCGTCGGGGGAGTGGACCGGGTCGTACCTGTGGACCAGGCTGTCGGAGACCAGTTCGCGTTCGATCGCGTGCAGGGTGGACTGCCACAGCGGGTCGCTCGGCGTGACGAAACCGACCGAGGGCATGGCGAGCAGCGCCGCGTCCAGCACGCTCTCGTCGTACGCCTGCACGAAGGTGCCGCGTTCCCGGTTGTATCCGCGGGCCATGACCTGGTCGTAGATCCGGTTGCGCTGCTCGGTCCAGCAGGTCAGGTCCCCGGGCCGGCCGGTCCGGGTGGCCAGCCGGATGGCCCGGTCCAGCGCCACCCACGACATCACCCGCCCGAAGGTGTAGTTGCGGGGGTGGTGGCGGCTCTCCCAGATGCCGGCGTCGCGCTTGTCCCAGTTGTGGCAGAGCCAGTCGACGAGCCGGACGGTGCTCTTCCACACCTGGTGCGAGACGCGGATGCCCTGTTCGTCGGCGAGGTGCATGGCGTAGAGCGCCTCGCCGTGGATGTCGAGCTGAAGCTGGTCGGCGGCGCCGTTGCCGATCCGCACCGGCCGCGAGCCGCAGTAGCCCTCCAGGTGCTCGAGAACCTCCTCGTGCAGGTCGGAGGAGCCGTCCACCCGGTACATGATCTTCAGGGGGTCCTGGTGGTCGCCGGCTTCGCGGATCCGTTCGTCCAGCCAGTTCATGTACCGGCTGACCTCCTCGGTGAAGCCGAGCCCGAGCAGCGCGTGCACCGAGAACGACGTGTCGCGTACCCAGGTGTAGCGGTAGTCCCAGTTGCGGGTTCCGCCGACCAGTTCGGGCAGCGCGGCAGTGGGCGCGGCGATCATCGCGCCGGTCGGGGCGTACGTCATCAGCTTCAGGGTGATCGCGGAGCGCTCGACCATCTCCCGCCACCGGCCGGTGTAGCGGGAACGTTCGAGCCAGCGCCGCCAGTAGTCCCGGGTCCACTCGAACATGCCCTGGATCTCGTCCGCCGGGATGACGCGTGGCTCGGTGCCGGCGGTCTCCAGGACCACGCCGCCGGTGTCGCCCTCGTTCAGGGTGCCGTACCCGACGAAGTCGTCGCCCTCGAGGTGGATCTCGCCGCGTTCCGAGATCAACCGGCCGGTGGGGTCCACCGGGTTGAACGTCAGCGTCGCCGACCGGCTGCGAAAGACGTAGCCGTTGCGGTGGCGCTCCAGCTGGTGCTCTTCCCGGGCGTAGTCGAACCGCGGCCGGCACTCCACCCGGAAGCGCATGCTGCCGCGGACCATGGTGACGATGCGGACCAGGCGGTGCGCGTCGGTGGCCCGCTCGCCGGTCACCGGCATGAAGTCCATCACCTCGGCCACGCCGTCCGCGCTGATGAACCGGGTGATCAGGATGGGCGTGCCGGGGAGGTAGAGCTGTTTGGTGACGTACCGGACGTCGTGCGGCGCGATGCGGAAGTAGCCGCCCTTGTCCTTGTCCAGCAGGGCGGCGAAGATGCTCGGCGAGTCGAAGCGCGGCGCGCAGAACCAGTCGACAGTGCCGTCACACGTCACCAACGCGGCGGTCTGCAGGTCGCCGATGAGTCCGTGATCCTCGATCGCCGGATAGCTGTCCACGTCTCTCCCCGGTTCGGCTGCGTCCTGCGCATCGAACCTAGGGGCAGAACTGTCGGCTCAGGCGAGATTCACGTTCAGCCACCCTGTCGGAACCCTGCGGGCGGGGGATCTCAGGCCCGGGGAGGCGGGACGCCGGCCCCGAAGGTGACGGTGCGCAACCGGGCACCGAGCAGCTGCCGCGCCCGGGCGGCCTGCCGCGCGGTCGCGTTGACCAGCACGGCCTGCTCCGCGCCGCCGAGGAGGGGCAGATCCGACAGGGAGTCGCTGTAGGCGACCCGCCAGGGCGGCGCGACCCCGTGGGCGGCGAGCTGCGCCAGCTTGGTCGCCCCGTGGTTGTGCACGATCAGCTTCGGCCCGCGGATGTGCGAGGCCACCAGCTCGACCTCGGCGAGGCCGATCGCGTCGAGCAGGGCACGCGCCAGGGTGTGCTCGCAGGCGGTGGCCACGATGACCCGGTCGCCCGCGCCGAGGTGGGCACGGATCGTCCGGACGCCGGGCGCGATGACGCGCCCTGGCTCGGCGGCGAGGGACGCGCCGAAGCGTCCGAGCTCCGCCTGTAGGCGGTCGGCGTCTCGGCCCGCCAGGCCGATCCGGCTCAGCCATCGTGCCGCGCGTGGGCGCAAGGAGGGGACGGCGATGACGGGCGCGAGGAGGAGCAGCAGGACGACCGCGAGCGGCAGTCGAGCGCCCGCGAAGCCGACCCGCCGCATGAAGAGCCCGAAGGCGTCCCCGCGCAGCAGCACGCCGTCGAGATCGAAGATGACGGTGTCGGCGGACTGTGCCCCCATCAGCTCTGCCTGCCCCTGCTACTCGGGGGCGGGGTCGTGGTGCGGGCCGAGTTGGCTGATCTCGTACCCGTCGGGGTAGCTCCTGGCGCTGATGCCCTCGGCGAACAACGGGGTCGTCCGTGGCGATCCGAACCACCGCTGCAGCCGCGTGCGCGTCTTCAGCGCCGCGTGCAGGCCGGCCCGGACCGGCCACGGCGGCGTGGCGACCCGCGTCGCGCGTCGTAGCGGCGCGTCGTACATGGCGCTGACCAGCGAGTTTCCCAGCGGCGCGAGGACTCGGGGGAGCCGGGTGAGCATCAACATGCGGGTGGCCCGCTCGATGGCCGCAGCCTCGTCGTTGGGTTGCAGGTGCGCCGCGTCGTGCGCGTCGAACCAGGTCTCGAACTCGGCGTACGACCCGGGGATGTCCGTGATGCCCATCCGCCGGCCCAGCTCCCGGTAGAACAGGTACGTCGCCTGCCGCTCGTGGCAGCAGGGCTGGCGCCAGCCGTACTCCTGCAACCACCGGGTGGGGATCACGACCAGGCAGCCGAGGACGTAGCGGAAGTCGTCGTTGCCGATGTCGTACGGGCGGTGGATCTGGTTGACGCGCCGCAGCGCGTCGCGGCCGCGGGGTTCGTCGAAGCCGTTGAGGATCATCTCGTACATCAGCAGGCCGGTGTCGTCGATGCGCTTCTGCGTGCGGTTGGTCAGCTCGCCGGTGGCGGTGTGCACGGCGGCGATGGCGGGGATGGAGAAGGACCTGTTGAAGGCGAGGTTGAGCCCGAGCTTCATGTCCCAGGGGAACTCGCGGCGCAGCATGCTCTGGTAGATGTCCAGGTAGTCGCGCTGCGGGTCCAGCATGCGGATCCGTGTGAGGTTGTCGTAGCGGCCCCTCATCGGCGGGCGTCTCCAGACATCGGCACGGAACGTGAGTGTACGCTCGCTCCAGTTCGGAGCAGTCGTTGAGCGCGGATCCGATCCGCTCACCAAGGACGGGGCAGGCATGGCGCACGGCACCCGCGACGAGGTGCTCGGCCGCCTGGCCGAGGCAGTCGGGTCGGTCACCGTCGCACACCCGACGCGCGTGGCCATCGACGGGCCGCCCGCGGCCGGCAAGACCACCCTCGCCGACGAGCTGGCCGTCGTCCTGCGCGCACAGGGCCGTGCCGTCATCCGCGCGACGATCGACGATTTCCTCTTCCCCGGGGCACAGCGCTATCCGCGCGGCGAGTACTCGGCCGAGGGCTGCTACTTCGACACCCACGACCACGGGTCGCTGACCCGGGTTCTGCTGGATCCGCTCGGCCCGGACGGGGACCGACGCTTCCGACACGCGGTCTACGACCCCACCACGGACACCGTGCTGTCCCCGCCGGTCACTACCGCCCCGACCGACGCGGTGCTGCTCTTCGACGGCGTCTTTCTCATGCGCCCGGAGTTGATCGATCGGTGGGACCTGCGCGTCTTCGTGTCGATCGCGCTGGAGGCGACTGTGGAGCGTGCCGTGCTCCGCGAGCGTCGACGGTCGTCCCGGGCCGACGTCGAACGGCGCTGGCGTGAGCGCTACATCCCCTCCCAGCAGTTCTACAACGCCACGGTCCGCCCGACCGAACACGTCGACATCATCGTGCGCAACGACGACCCCCGGCGGCCGGTCTGGGAGACGGGTCCGGACCGGCGCGCGGGGAACTCGGCTGCTCGGGGTGCGCGGGGCGCGGCTGGCCCGGCGACCTGAGCCGTTTCAGAAGCACGCCCGTCCGGCGTCGCCGGACGGGCGCGGTCGTCCCTCAGTACGGGTAGCCCGGGACGTTGAGCCGCACGCTGTAGAGGCCGGAGTCGCCCCACGGACCCGAGGTGATGTAGAGGGTCTGCCGGTCGGGCCCGCCGAAGGCCACGTTTGTCGTACCGGAGAAGCCGGGGCGGATCGTGCCGAGCTGGGCACCCGTGGGGGAGTAGACGTGGACCAGGGAGTCTGAGCCCGAGGCCCAGTACACGTTGCCGGCGCAGTCGATCGTGACGCCGTCCGGACCGCCGATGTAGTTCACGAACACGCTGCGCGCGCCGGTGGTGCCGTCGGGCTGAACGGTGTACTTGTAGATCTTGTTCTCGGAGTAGGCGCCCACGTACAGCGTGGATCCGTCCGGTGCGAGCGCGATGCCGTTGGGCTGGCGCAACTGGTCGTCGACCAGCGACACCTGGCCGCCCGAGACGCGAAAGACGCTGGTGCGACCGTACATCTGGTCCGGGCGGTTGCCGCGCTGGAAGTTGGGGTCGGTGAAGTAGGTGACGCCGTCGGACCGGACCGCGACGTCGTTGGGCGAGTTGAACGCCCGGCCCTGGTAGTTCGCCGCGACGGTGCTGCGGCTCCGGTCGCTCAACCGGTACGCGGACACGCTGCGCTGGTCGTGGGTGGCCGCGATGATCTGCTGGCCGTCGGCGCTGAGCGCCAGTCCGTTGCTGCCGGAGTTGGCGATGAACGTGTCGAAGGTCGACGGCGGCGTGAACCGGCGGATCGTGGACGGCTGGACGTTGTACGGCCCGGTGCCGGGGGCCATGTCGGAGAAGAGGAGGTAGCCGCCGTCGGCGACCCAGACGGGCCCTTCGAGGAAGTTGAAGCCACTCCTGATCTTCGTCGCCGTCAGGGAGTTGGACGGCAGCGGCGAGCCGTAGCTGGCCCCCGTCGGGCACGCGCCGGGCGGTGTGCCGGGCGGGCCGGCGAGCGCGGCGGCGGCCGTGGTGTGAGCGCTCACAGGAACGGCGGCGGCGGGCAGCGGCGCGGCGCTTGCCGCGAGGCAGAGACCGGCCAGTACGGCGATGGTGGGACGCCGGATCATCGGATGCTCCAATCGGCGTCGGCGGGGTCGCGGTGACCGGCCGCCGACGGTGTCGAGGTCGCGGGCGGACCGGCAGCCCGCCGGTCCGCCGATGGGCAGCTATTCGAGGTGGAAGGTGGCCGAGGCGCGCTCAGCGCTCGTACCGACCGCTTCCAGGTAGAGCAGGCCGTCGCGGTGGCGGACGTAGCGGCCCGGGTAGTTCTGTGACTCCAACGAGAGCCCGGCACTGTCGGCGAGGCCCGCTCGGCGCTGGAAGCTCGCGTCGTTGGAGAAGACCGACGAGCCGTCGTTGCGCACGATGGACAGGGCGAAGCCGTAGTGACGCAGGTAGTAGCCCGGGAAGTTGGTCGACTCCAGCGACACCGATCCGCCACCGGCGAGGCCGTTGACGATGCGGAACTGGCTGTCGGCGAGGTTCGTGACGTTCGGCTCGACCCGGGCCCGGTAGTCGTAGTGCCGGATGTAGCTGGTGGTCAGATCGTGCGACCGCAGCCGGACCGGGGTGGCTCCGTCGGGCACCGGGATGCCGAAGTTGGGGGTGCCGTCGGCGTTCCAGTACACCTTCTGCACCCTGGTCCGTCGGTTCGGGTCGTTGAGCGGATCGCCGCTGATGTCCCGGTAGTTGCGGTCGTGATAGACCAGGATGTCGCTCTGCCCGTCCTCGGAGACGGTGAACGAGTTGTGGCCGGGGCCGTACTGGCCGGTGGCGGCGCTGCTGGTGAACACCGGGTTCGGGCTCTTGCTCCAGGCGGCGGCGTCGAGCAGGTTCGCGCTGGCGGAGGCGCTCAGCATCCCGAGGCAGTAGTTGGCGTCCGTGGCGCTGGCGGAGTAGGTCAGGAAGAGGCGGCCGTTGCGCTGGATCACGGCGGGCCCCTCGGCGACCCGGTAGCCGCGGGTCTCCCAGTCGTACGTCGGCACGACGAGCCGGGTCACGGTGCCGGTGATCTGCCACGGGTTGGCGCCCATCCGGGCGAGGTAGACGTTCGAGTTGGTGGAGATGCCCGGCTCCTGCTGCGCCCAGGTCAGGTAGCGCACACCGTTGGCAACGAAGGTCGAGGCGTCCAGGCTGAAGGTGTCCCAGGGTGTCGTGATCCGGCCGCGCTCGGTCCACGAACCGGTCAGCGGGTTGGCGTTGGCGTTCTCCAGCACGTACATCCGGATGCGCCACACGTCGTCGGTCCGGCCGGCGGCGAAGTAGACGTACCACCTGTTGTTGATGAAGTGGATCTCCGGCGCCCAGATGTGGGCGCCCATCTCTCCGCTGGTGTGCCGGTTCCAGATCGTCGTCTCCGCGGCCGTCGCCAAACCCTGCAGGGTGGTCGCGCGCCGCAGCACGATCCGGTCGTACTGCGGCACGGTGGCGGTCATGTAGTAGTAGCCGTCGGTGTGCCGGAAGATGTGCGGGTCGGCCCGCTGGTTGACCAGTGGGTTGGTGTAGTTCACGGCGGGTGCGGCGTGCGCCGGCCCGGCCATCGGCAGGCCGGCCGACAGGGCGAGCACCACCAGCAGGGCGGCCAGGACCGCTCGGGGGCGTCGGGCGCCACCGCGACCGGTACGCCCCGGGCCGGTGACTCGGCGGGCGGCGGCCTCGGCTCGGTGCAGTGGCAGCGGCATCTGACCTCCGTGACGTCTGTGCGCGAGAGCCGGACGGCCGCGAGAGCGGCGATCGACCCACGCCCCCCGCTGGGAAGCAGCGCCCGCGGGTCGGGAACATGACGAGGGCGTTGCGCCCACGTAACGGCCCTAAGTGTTGGCGCTAACATCGACGAGTGTCAAGTTGTTCCGGACGCCGAGGGTTGCCGGTCCCGCGGAGGCGTCGACAACAGGACGACCTCCAGGAGGCGGACCACGCTGACGAGTTGGTCCTGCCACTATGGACTCTCACGCCGCCGCACCAGAGAGTGGTGTGACCCCGGGGGAGGGAGCGCGCCGCGATGCGGTCCGAGGCTGGCGAGCAAACCTGGTTGGCTGCGTCCGATGGCTGATGAGCGTCGGTTCCGGTCGCTGCAGGACGCGGCCCGATTCATGGAATCCGAGATCGACCGACCAGTGGCGGTGCGGGAAACCGACCTCGGCAGCGGCCTCATGTTGCGCACCAGCCCGTTGAGCTTCGCTGACGGTGGCTTTGCCAACGTCTACGACCTGAGTTGGACACCGAGTGCTACGACGGCAGCGGTGCGTTTCACGCCTCGCCCCACCACCGCCGTCGACGCGGCGCGGCACGCCCCGGCAACCTCCACCGCAGCCTTCTTCACCCTGCTCGACGAGGCGTCCGGCCTGCCCGTACAAACAAGCCTGAACCTCGCCGTCGAGCAGGGTCGAATCCTCAGCATGCCGGTGGTCGATCGCGAGGCCCTCATTTCTCGGGCTGGGGTGCTGTCAACGTGCAATCTCGCCGCCGCCGGCACGGTCATGATCAATGGGGCCGAGCTGACGTGGACCGGCAGCCTCACCGGGCGACAGGCCGAGTGCTATGCCTTCGGCAACGGCAACATGGTGATCACGCGCCGAAACGACCCGACGAAGGGCAGCGTGCGAGTCTTGGATGAGGCGTCACGCGTAACGCCCGCCCTGGGCCGTGCCGCCGACTGGGTCGATGTCGGATTCATCTCGACCGGTGGACGCGGATTTCGGTCCACGGGCGTGGCCGCGTCCGGCGCCTTGGACATCTTCGCCTACGACCTCGTGATGAGGTGTCCGACTCGGCACATCGACCTCCGCGGTGACAACCTGCTGGAAGTTCGCAGCATCGGCGAGCTGCGCGCCGAGACGTTCCCCGACTCCGCCGCAACCGTGGGGCCATCATTGGACGTCGCCGACTTCGCAGCGCATCCCATCAACACGGACCGATCGCTCGATGTCGTACCGCCGTTCGCGCCCAGCCGGAGGGCCCGGATGGCGGTCTTCGAGGACCGCGTGGGCCGAACCCACCTACGGCTGTTCGACGGCCGTCCGGGCTCCCCTGTCTTCCAGGGCGCTACCCCGCAGGAAGCACGAGACTCCATCGCGGCTGACCCGGGCTTCCGCTGGGGCTGCTTCATCGACGGGGGCCAAACGGCCAAGATGTGGGCAGCCGTGGACGGGGAGCTCACCAGTTTTGGCAACCGGCACTACCTTCGCTGGCCGAAGGCCGCCGAGAGCTACTTCGTCTGGGTGCCCGACAGCGGCCGGCCCATCTCCAGCATCATCACCTTTCAGCCCCGCAGCGAGACGCAGCGGACCAACACGCCGGCAAGATTGGCTGCCCTCGCATTTCCGCCCCAGCGATCCACGCCACAGGCCACATCAGGGCGGGGCGGTGACATCCGATCGTCCAGGCCGGGGCACACCCAAGGTCCGGACCCTAACCTCGGCAGGCGCCGGTAGAGACCCGACATCAGCAGCCCTTGGCCGATGACTCAGATCAGCGGCTGCTGATAGCTACGGGACAGTGACAGCAGGTCCGGCTCACCGAACTTCTTCACCAATGCCGCGAACCGGGCCACCTTGTCCTCACCGAACCGCCGCAGACCAGCAACGTAGGAGGAGCTGGTCACGAACGTGGGCGGCGTCGTCTTGCTGTGAAACTTGTCGGCGTACGTCACCAGCTGCTCTTCCGCCGTATCGGCCATGTAGTCACCCACCGGTAGCGGCAGGCGCTGCTGCAGCACGTCGTCACGGGTGAGCCCGACGCCGGTGTGGTGAGAGCAGAACCTGCCGATCAGTTCGGGAAGTCCGGCATCGCGCAGGAGCGCATGCCCCAGCACCCCATGACGGATGTAGTTCTCGTGATCGAGCTGCCCCGTCGCATCGTAGAGGCGGTAGACACCGATGTCGTGCAGCAGACTTCCCGCCCGCACCAGATCGACATTCAGGGGCGAGGGGTGCCTTTCGAGGAGTTGCTCAGCCACGGCGCAAATGATCTGGCAGTGCGTGTAGACCAGATCGAAGGCTTCCTCGTTCGGCGCGTACCGCTCGTGCAGTGCCCGGATCTGCTGGTCTGTCGGCACCACCAGTGCGTGATCGACCGTCACGCGCCCACACCTGCAGCACAGGGGCGCCACCAGTAGCCAGCAGCGCCGTTCGAGCCAAGATTGCGGTAGGGGCCGCCCTGATCATCCGAGCTCGCCTCCATCCGCGTGAGGTCAAGCCATCGCGCCTGGTGAAGCGTCCGCAGAAGAGAGCCGGAGGTGTGCGGATCGATCCACCAGACTTGACCAGGCCCGGCCACGCGTGGCTGGTCTCGGTCCCCGAGCGGCCGGTAGAACGAGGTCACCAACACCAGGGGTACGACGCCGTCCCACACCTCGACGCGCGGCGCCGGCGCGTCCTGCCGCGCCAGCAGAACTTGCCGCTGCTCGTCCGTGCTCTGGTCGAAGAGCTCACCGGCATTGAGCAGCGTCTGCACCATAGTCCGGGCCCGGAGCGCCAGCGCGAGTCGCGCCTGCATCCGCGCGGGTCCAGGCGTGATGTCCCGGTATCCCTCAACGATCAGGCCAAGGGCTTCCTCCGCGTTGGAGGCGCATATCCTCCACCCGTCGTACAGCACCTCGACCGGATACGAGGGATCGCCCGGCATCGAACTAACAACCCGTACGGCCACACGCTCTCCTGACAGCCATTGTTGACAGCACTGGCCGGCGTCCCACTCTAGCGATAGTCCGCAGCGCTGGCGGCCCCCGCGGGCCCGAGCCAGGACGGACCACCGTTCGCCTACGTTGCGCGCCACAGTCGCGGCGTTCGCAGGTCGGTCACGGGCAACAGGTAAGGAGCCCTCCCCACCGGGCACAAGCCGATTACGGCGCCGGAGCAGCCGGTCGGCACAGCATGGGAGCCTGCGCTCAGATGGCACGTTTCGCGGTCGCCGAACGGGTAATCAGGCGTGCCGGCGCGGCCGGCGGATGACCACTGTCACGGAGCAAGGGAGCGCGTGTCATGCCCGATCCGGAGCCCACCATCGTCCTCGTGCACGGCGCGTTCGCCGAGTCGGCGAGCTGGAACGGTGTGATCGAGCGGCTGGGCGCCGCGTACAACGTGGTGGCCGCCGCGAACCCGCTGCGCAGCGTCGCGGGCGACGCCGCGTACGTGCGGGACGTGGCACACGGGATCGGCGGCCCGGTAGTCCTCGTCGGCCACTCGTACGGCGGCATGGTGATCACGCAGGCCGCGGCGGGCGACACCTCGGTCCGGGCCCTCGTGTACGTCAACGCCTTCGCCCCGGACACCGGCGAATCGGCGCTGGCGCTGTCCGGGAAGTTCCCCGGCAGCACGCTCGCCGACACCCTGGTGCAGTACCCGCTGTCGACCGGCGGCAACGAGGTGGCGATCGGCCAGGACGCCTATCACGCGCAGTTCGCCGCGGACTCGTCGGACGACGTCGCCGCGCTGATGGCCCGTACCCAGCGGCCGATCACCGAGCAGGCTCTGAGCGACGGACTTACCGGCGAGCCCGCCTGGCGGTCCCTGCCCAGCTGGTTCGTGTTCGGCGACGCCGACATGAACATCCCGGCCGCAGTGCACCGGTTCATGGCCGAGCGGGCCGCCCCGCGCGGCCAGCGCGAGATCGTCGGTGGCTCGCACGCGATGGCGGTGGCCCGGCCGAGTGAGGTCGCCGAGTCGATCATCGAGGCGGTCCGGGCCACCTGAGGGGCCGGTACGACGCGACGGGTCACGTCGTAGCCTGGCGATCATGGGGGACTGGGCGATGCGGCAGGCGTCGGCGGCGGACGTCGAGGCCGTGGCCGAGCTGCGGTCCGTGGTGCTGCGGGCGGATCTGGAACGGCTCGGGCGCTACGACGAGCAACGGGTGCGGCAACGCCTGCGGGACGGCTTCGCGCCCGCGCACACCTGGGTGATCGAGGTGGGCGGCGCCTTCGCCGGTTGCGTGTCGCTGCGCCCGGCCGACGACGTGCGCTGGCTGGAGCACTTCTACCTGGCTCCCCACGTGCAGGGCGGCGGCATCGGCGCGGCAGTGCTGCGCGGACTGCTCGAACGGTGTGACCGTGACGGCGTCCGGGTCCGGTTGAACGTGCTGCGGGGCAGCCCGGCCCGGCGGCTGTACGAGCGGCACGGATTCACCGTCGAGACCGAGGACCCGGTGGACGTGTTCATGGTGCGCGAGCCGACCCCGGCCGGGCGTGCCGACTGAACAACCGGTCGTCTCCCGGTAGGCCGCGGACGTCTGGCGGCGTCACGGTGGCCAGGCGGCTATGGTGCCCGGATGGTGATCGAGGGGTGGCACGGCTGGGTCGGCTCGTTCACCGGCGTGGTGCTCCTCACGGTGGCCGCACTGCCGTTGGCCGCGCTGGCGGTGTGGGCACTGGCCCGCCGTCGCCGTGCGAACGGCGCCCCGCGGGCGTGGCGAACGTCGTTGGCCGAGGTCGGCATCGTGTACGGGACGCTGCCGTGGGTCTGGATGATCATGTTGCCGGGCTCCCGGGCGGGTGCTGTTCCCGGGCGGCTGAGCCTGGTGCCGCTCCGTGACCTGTTCACCATCTTCTCCGACGGAGGGCTGCTGACGCTGACGGGTCAGGTCGTCGGCAACCTGCTGGTGTTCGCGGCGTTGGGATTCTTCGCGCCGCTGCGGTTCGCGGCACTGGCGTCCGTACCACGGATCCTGGTGCTCGCTGCGTGCTGCTCGGTCCTGGTCGAGGCCGCGCAGTACGTCCTGCGGTTGGACCGGGTGACGTCAGTGGACGACGTCCTGCTCAACGCCGCCGGCGCTGGGCTGGCCGCGCTGGCGTCGCGCCGTTGGTGGCGCGGCAGGGCCGACACGGTGTCGGATCGGCCGCGATCGGTCACGGCATCGCCACGCTGACCCCGCGGTACCGGGCACCGGCCTCAGGAATCGGCGGCGGTTGAACCAGGCGCCGGCGCCGCATGGTGGCCGGGGCGGTCTGTCTTCTCGCCGTGCACGGCCGCGTACTCGGTCGCGAGCCACGGCCCGAGGTCGTCGATGAGCTCGTGCAGGACGGCAGGGTCCGGCGACGGTGCGCGACCCACGACGGCAGCCCTGCGCATCTGGCCGGCACGTTGGGGATAGTAGGACCCGAACGCGGCGGCGGACTCCGTGAGGTCACTGGTCCAGCCGCCCCAGCGAGGCATGACCAGCGTGAATCCGGTCCGGACGACGCGACGGGCGACGAGCCGGCTCAGGACCTTGCGTTGGTTGTCGGTCTCCGCCTCGGCGGCCTGGCGGCGCCAGGGCGCCAGCGCGAGTGACAGGTCGCCGTTGGTCTCGCGGGCGAGCAACGGGGTGGGCCGGTAACGGGGGAGTTGGTCGGCGAGGTCGTCGCCCAGCAGGGGAGTGCACAGACAGGCGACGAAGAAGCCGAGGTCGTGGCGTTCCAGCTCGCTGAGCAGGGTGCGTGTGCTGAACAGCAGGATGCCCGCGCCGTCGATCTGGGCGAAGGACCCGTCGAGGGCCTGCTCGATCCGCTCCGCATGCCGCCGGTCCGCGTCGGTCGGCTCCGCGTGCAGCGCGAGCAGCAGGTCGAGATCGGAGATCCCGGGTCTGGCGGTGCCGCGCGGGATGCTGCCGTAGAGGTAGGCGCTGTGCAGTCGACCGTCGCCGAAGGAGTCGACGATCCGCGCGCGTGCCGCAGCGACGACGTCGACGAACGCCGCCGGGACCTGCCCCAGCGAGCCCTCGCGCGCGATGGTTCCGTCGATGTCCAGGCCCCGTGCGGTCACTGGAGCACTCTGCCGGAGCCGGCCGCCTGAACCAAGCGCATTACCGCTTCACGAACCGCTGCCGCCGGTCGTCTCCCGGTACGCCGCGGCGATCCCGGCCAGGCCGCGGCCCAGCTCGGGGCCGCGTACCCCGGCGTAGCCGAGGACCAGCGCCGGCGGCCGGTCGTCCGTGCGCAGGGCGTAGAAGCGGCCGCCGCGCACCAGCACCGACCGACGGCGGGCCGCTTGCACCAACGCCTCCTCGGCGCACCGCGCCGGCAGCACCAGGTACGCCTGGAGCCCGCCGTTCGGACCGAGGACGGCGACGTCGGGCAGGTGGCGGGAGACGAACTGCTGGACCGTCTGACGGCGTTTCCGCACGTCGGCGCCGAGTCGGCGCAGATGCCTGTCGAACGCGCCGGTGTCGATCAGCCGGGCGAGGGCGAGTTGCTCCAGGCCGGAGCAGCCGATGTCCCAGCCGGCGCGGATCCGCTCGACGCGTGTGGTCAGGTCGGGCGGGGTGGCCAGCCAGCCGAGGCGCAGTGCCGGGGCGAGGACCTTGCTGGCGCTGCCGGCGTAGATCACCCGGTCCGGCGCCAGGCTCTGCAGCGCCGGCATCCGCTGCGCCGGGGCGACCAGGGCGGCGTCGAAGTCGTCCTCGATGAGGTAGCCGTCCACCTCCTGCGCCCAGGCGACCAGGTGCGCCCGGCGTTGCGCGCTGAGCGTGGCCCCGGTCGGGAACTGGCTGGCCGGGGTGACGAGCGCGGCGCGGACCCCGCTCGCGGCCAGCGCGTCGACCCGGATGCCGTCGCCGTCCACCGGGATGCCCACCGGACGCAGTCCGGCCTCGGCGATGAACTCCCACTCGCCCGGGTGCCCGGGATCCTCCACCCCGATGGTGTCGTGGCCCCGGTCGCGCAGCTCGCGGCAGAGCAGCGCGAGGCCCTGCGCGAAGCCTGAGGTGATCATGAGGTGTTCGGGTCGGGTGCGGACGCCGCGTACCCGGCCCAGGTAGCCGGCGAGGGTGTGCCGGACGACGGGCAGGCCGGACGGTGGGGCGTACCCCAGCTCGCGGCGGCCGGCCGAGGTGACCACCGCGCTGACCGCCCGGATCCAGTCCTGGCGGGGGAAGGTGGAGTCGTGCAGCCCGCCGGTGCGCAGGTCGTGGACCGCAGCCGCGGGCGCGCGGTCGTCCGGGGTGAGCGCCGAGCCGACGTCGGCACGTGCGGCCGCCACGGACGTGCCCGAGCCGTGCTGGGAGACGAGGTACCCCTCGGCGCAGAGCTGTTCGTACGCCTCGACGACCACACTGCGGGACACCCCGAGATCGGCGGCGAGTTGCCGGCTCGACGGCACGCGCGTGCCGGGGCGCAGTGTGCCCTCCTCGATCTGCGTACGAAATGCGTTACGGAGCTGCACCGCCAGCGTTTCACGTGATTGGGCGTCTATTGACAGGCTTAGATTCAGTGACAAGTGGTCCGCTCCGAGATCGCCGAAGTGGTATGGACAGCGTGATCCGTGCCTGTGGAAAGTGTTGGCCGGGCGCGCAACCGCTCACTGACCGGCGAATCAGGGCGTACGTTCCGAGAATGTCCAATGCGGACGCTTTCGTCGCCGGTGTCGGAGTGGTCGTGCGAGTCCTTTCGTCTGGGGGGAAGGGTCCGACCTGCCGTGTCATCGGCGGGGTCAGCGCCAACGGTGGCGCGGAAATCGGGCTGTTCAGAGGGGGTTCCGCAAGTGTCCCTATTGTCAACCGAACTCGCCACGGGGCCGATCCCGTCGCATTCGATGGCGACGGCGCATACACCATTGACCAACTCAATTTCCGTAGAGGTGACATCTGTCACACTGCCGTCGATCGATCCATTGTCGCTCTATACGGCACTCGCGGAAAGTTGCGCTGACAACGATCTGTATCTCTTCGAAAGCCTGGACGGTCCGGCGCAGGACCGGTGTGCGGCGGCCGTCGGCTGGGGCCTTCTCGCCGAGGTGCGGTTCATCGCCGACCGGCTGGAGGTGACCGCCGAGGGTGCGCTCGGCGACGCCCTGGCCGCCGTGCTGACCGCCGTGCTGGGCGAGCCGGTCCGGCGCCGCGACGCCCAGCGGGTCTGGCCGGTCGCCGGGCCGAGCGAGGTGTGGGCCGCCGTCCGGGCCGTGCAGCGGGCGTTCGCGGTCCGCACCACAGTCCCCGCCGACAGCTTCGCCTTCGGTTTCCTCACCACCCTGGCGTACGAGGCCGCGCGGGACATGGACGAGCTCTCCGTCGACCGGGTCGTCGACGACATCCCACGCTGCACACTCGCGCTGTTCCGGCACACCGTCTGGTGGGACCTGCGCGCCGGCACGGTGCGCCAGCTCTCCGCCTCCGGCCCGCACCTGCCGCGGGACGACGCCGCCGCCCAGCTGCCGGACCTTCCCGGGCCGGCCGGCGACCACCTGGACGTGCCGGCCGCCCCGCCGCCGAGCCTGGTGCGGGACACCGTCGACGAGGAGACGTTCGCCGCCCGGGTGAAGCAGTGCCTGCGCCACATCGAGGTGGGGGACAGCTACCAGATCCAGATCGGCCACCGCATCGACGTGGAGACCACGCTCACACCGCTGGAGGTCTACCGACGGCTGCGCCACCGCAACCCGTCGCCATACATGTACCTGACCCCGTGGGCCGGCCAGACCGTCATCGGGGCGAGCCCGGAGCTGTTCCTGCGCATCGAACAGGGCCGGCTGTCGATGCGGCCGATCGCCGGCACCGCGGCCCGGGCCGCCGACCCGGACACCGACCGCCGACGGGTGGCCGAGCTGGCGGCCAGCGAGAAGGAACGGGCCGAGCACGTCATGCTTGTCGACCTGTGCCGCAACGACATCGGCCGGGTCTGCGTGCCCGGCACGCTCAGCGTCGACGCCATGTTCGACGTCGAGCCGTTCGCGTACGTGCACCACCTGGTCTCCACCGTCTCCGGCCAGCTCGCCGACGACGCCGACGTGTGGGCGGCGATCTGCGCCACCTTCCCGGCCGGCACCATGACCGGTGCGCCGAAGCTGAGGGCGATGGAGATCATCGACGGCCTGGAGGACGAGCCCCGGGGCGTCTACGCGGGCGCCGTCGGCCTGGTGGACGTCCGCGGGTACGCCGTGCTCGCGCTCTGCATCCGCACCGCCGTGCACGACGGCCGGCGCTACCGCACCCAGGCGTCCGCAGGAGTGGTGGCCGACTCCACACCCGGCGACGAGTGGCGGGAGACGCTGGCCAAGATGAACGCCACCTTCTGGGCCCTGACCGGTGCGGAGCTGCTGTCGTGAAGGTCCTGCTCGTCGACGCGTACGACAGTTTCACCCACATCATCGACCAGTACCTGCGGACGCTCGGCGCGCGGACCGTCGTGGTCCGCTCCCGGACGCGGACCAGCGACCAGCTCGCGGCCCTGCGACCGGACGCGGTGGTGCTCGGCCCCGGGCCGGGTCATCCCGCCGAGTCCGGGCACGTGGAGCTGGTGCACGCCTTCGCCGGCCAGGTCCCGTTGCTCGGCGTCTGCCTCGGACATCAGGCGATCGGCCTCGCGTACGGGGGGACCGTCGCGGTCGCCCGGCACCTGATGCACGGCAAGACCAGCGTCGTCACGCACGACGGTCGAGGGGTCTTCGAGGGCGCACCCGCCCCGCTCACCGTGACCCGCTACCACTCGCTCATCGTCGCGGACCCGGCGCCACTGGCCCTGCACGTCACCGCGCGGTCGTCCGACGACGGCTACGTGATGGGGGTACGACACCGGGCCCTGGCGGTCGAGGGGGTGCAGTTCCACCCGGAGAGCGTGCTCACCGAGGACGGGCTGCGCCTGTTCGACAACTTCCTGCGCAGCGCGTCGCCGGCGCTGACGGCGGGATCGTCATGACCGACCGGTCGGCGCCCCTCGCCGTGGTCACCGGGGCGGCCGGCGGCATCGGCCGGGCCGTGACGGCGGCCCTGACCGGATCCGGGCACCGCGTGCTCGGCGTCGACGTCGACCCGGGCGGCGACCCGGCGGCGTACGCCTCGCTGGTCGCCGACGTGGCAGTGCCCGAACAGGTCGAGCGGCTCTTCGCGGACATCCGCGAGCGGTACGGCCTGCCCGAGGTGCTGGTGAACAACGCCGGGGTCTACCACGCCCGCGACTTTCTCGACTACGACCCGAAGACGTACGCGCAGGTGTTCGACGTCAACGTGGGCGCCGCGTTCTTCTGCACGCAGGCGTTCGCCCGCGCCCTGATCAGCGCCGGCCGGCCGGGCACGGTGGTCAACGTCGCCTCGATCAGCGGGCAGTCCGGCAGCCCGGACGCCGCGTACGGGGCGTCGAAGGGCGCCTGCATCACGCTCACCCACAGCCTCGGCCGGTCGCTCGCCGAGCACCGCATCCGGGTCAACGCGGTGGCTCCCGGCCTGGTCGAGACCCCGATGGCCGCCCGGATTCCGGCGCAGCGCCGGGACGACTACCGGGCCCGGATCCCCGTCGGTCGGTTCGGCACACCGGCCGAGATCGCCGCGGCCGTCGCCTGGCTCGCCGACCCGGCCAGCAGCTACGTCACCGCCACTGTGGTGGACGTCAACGGCGGCCTGCACTGAGTCGCGTCACCGCCCGAGCGCCGATCGCACCGCAGCCGGCGCACCCCTGGAGAGGATCCCGACCATGTGGCTTCCGACCACTGGACCGGCGGCCGACTTCGCCGTCGACTACCTGGCCCTGCACAAGGCCTTCTACGACCGCACCCTCGACCCGGCCGACCTGGACGCGTGGCGGGAACGCCAACTGCGCACGGTCCTGGACCAGGTGACGACCGGGTCGCCGTTCTACGCCCGGCACCTGGCCGACGTGGACCTCGCCACGATCACCCCGGCGACCCTCGACCGGCTGCCCTTCACGACGAAGACGCACCTGCGCGAGGAGATGCTCGACGTGCTCAGCCGACCGCTGGCCGACGGGGTCTTCTTCTACGAGACGACAGGCACGACGGGCCGCGCGACACCGTGCCCCCGCGACGGTCGGGAGGTGGTGGCCAGCAACGCCCACGTCACCGAGTCCTGGGCGTCGATCTTCCGCCACCACTTCGGCGACCACCCGCCGCGGATCGGGCTGATGGGCCCGACCGAGGTGCACTCCTTCGGCGACACCCTCGGTGACATCGCCCGCAACGTCGGCTCGCTCAACGCGAAGATCTGGCCGTACTCGCCGGTTATCGGGTTCGCCAAGGCGTTGCAGCTCATGAAGGACCTGGAGCTGGAGGTCGTCTGCTGCACGCCGGGTGTGGCAATGATGCTCGCCAAGGCGGCCGAGCACTACGGCTACCGGCTGCGCGAGGACTTCGCCGTCAAGCTGCTCTTCGTCACCGGCGAGATGTGCACCCCGGCGCTGGCCCGAAACCTGGAATCCGTCTGGGGCGCGGACGTCTACAACATCCTGTACGGCTCGCAGGAGGCGTTCGTCATCGCCACCGCCTGCCGCAACAAGCGGATGCACCTCTCCCAGACCAACTACCTCATCGAGGTGGTGGACCCGGAGACGGGCGCGTCGCACGGCCCGCGCGGCAGCGGTGAACTCACCGTCACCATGCTGATCGACGGGGTGAAGCCGCTGGTCCGCTACCGCACCGGCGACGCGGTGATCGTCGAGGCGTCCGACTGTGACTGCGAGATGGCCGGCGACCTCGTGCAGATCGTCGGGCGGACCCTGGACCGCATCGAGCTGGGCGGTCGACGCTTCACCGCCGGCCAGGTCGAGACGGCCGTGTTGAGCGGGGTCACCGGCTCCGGCGGCTACCAGGTGGTGATCGACCACGACCCGGCGGCCGGGGGCGACCGGCTGACCGTCCGCCTGGAACTGCTCAAGGAGCTCGTCGACGACCCCGCCGGGGTGGCCGACGGCGTTCGGGAGCGGGCCGCCGCCGCGCTCGGCGTACCCGTCGAGGTGGAGCTGACCGACGGGCTCGACCCGATCGTCAGCACCGGCGCCTTCGTGAGCTGGAAGGCCGCCCGGATCGTCGACCGGCGGGTCGAGACCGACCACGAGACCCAGGTGGCGCAGCGGATGGCGGGCAACCGTGGCTACACCACCTGAGACAGTCGCCGACGAGCGGGTGCCGGCGCTGCCCGGGCCGCTCGCCGAGGCGTACGGGCGGCGCTGGCGCAGCGTGGTGGACGGCTGGGCGAGCCGGCCCGGCACCACGCTGGCCACGCTCGGCCCGCCCGGGACGTCGAGCCACCTGACCGCGGTGTTCCTCGCCGAGCGGCACGGCCTGCGCGTCGAGCTGTCCGACACCTTCGACGCGGTGCTCGCGGCGCTGGTGGACCGGCGGGTCGACCAGGCCCTCGTGCCGAGCGCCTATCAGGGGCTCACCCGCTTTCACTGGCACCGGGACCTGCGGCTGGAGGCCTATTTCGCCCAGGCCACCCCGGAGTACGGCATCGCGGCCCAGCCGGACCGCGACCCGGACGCCTCCGGGGGTCAGCTCGCCGTGGCCGCCCTCTGGGAGGTCCGGCGGATCTTCACCGACCTCGCGCCACCGGCCCTGCGGGACCGGTCGGTGCGGTGGGTCGACGCCGACTCCACCCAGCACGCCGCCGAGATCCTCGCCGCCGGCGGCGCCGACCTCGCGGTGACCAACGCGCCCGGGGTCGAGCGCCACGGCCTGCGGTGGGTGGCCCGCCGCCCGGGCGCCGAGATCGTGTGGACCCTGTTCGGCCGCCGCTGAGACCAGACACCGAGAGAACCGGAGAGACGCCTCGTGTCCCGACGAATGCTGCTGCACCGCGCCACAGTCCAGGAGGGACTGGGGGTGCCCTCCCGGCCGCGCCACAGCGTGCTGCTCGACGGCGAGCGCATCGTGGCCGTGCTACCCGAGGCGCAGGCGCCCCTGCACGACCCGGGCGTCGACGTCCTGGACCTCGACGGCCGGACGGTCATGCCGGGCATGACGCTCGGCCACACCCACATCGCGTACCTGAACGTGCTCGACGGTCGGGAGATGCTGTTCAAGTACAGCATCCCGGAGGTGACCCTCGGGGCTGCCGCCAACGCGGCGGCGATGCTGCGCCTCGGCTACACCGCCTTCGTCGGCGCCGGCTCGGTGGCCGGCATCGACATGGCGCTGCGCCGGGCGATCGACGCCGGCCGGCTGCCCGGTCCGCGCATCACCCCGTGCAGCCGGGACCTGATGGTGTCCGGTCCGCCGGAGCGCCGCAACCCGGCGGTCAAGCAACGCATCCCGAGCGACCTCATGCGGCTGGCCGACACCCCGCAAGAGCTGATCGAGTACGTCGACACCGAGGTCAAACAGGGCGCGGAGATCATCAAGGTCTTCTCCACCGGCGACGACACGTTCCCCAACGGCCGCTCCCACGAGCTGCTGTTCACCGCCGAGGAGCTGGTGATCGCGGCGCGGGCGGCGCACGAGCGGGGGGTCCGCATCCGGGCCCACTCGCGCGGGCTGGGCGGCATCCGCAACGCCATCGCCGCCGGGGTCGACGTGATCGACCACGCCACCTACGCCGACGACGCGGCCCTGGAGGCGATCGCCGAGCGGGGCATCTTCGTGGTGCCGAGCCTGCACCAGCCGTACCGGCTGCTCACCGACGGCACCCGGCACGGCAAGACCCCGGAGTACCTGGAGACCCTCGAATTCCAGGCCGAGGTGGAGAACACCCTGCGCATCCTGCCGCTGATGGTGCAGATGGGGATCCCGATCGTGGCCGGCGACGACTTCGGCTTCGCCTGGACCCCGCACGGCCGGTACGCCGAGGAGCTGGAGACCTACGTGAGCATGGCCGGCATTCCCGCGCCGGTGGTGCTGACCTGGGCCACCGCCAACGGCGCGCGGCTGGCCGGTCGGGGCGACGAGGCGGGCACGGTGCAGCCGGGCCGACTGGCCGACCTGGTGATCACCGACGGCGACCCGGCCGAGGACATCACGGTGCTGGGCCGGCCGGAGGCGATCGAGCTGGTGCTGCTGGGCGGCCGGGTGGTCGCCGGGGACGCCACCCGCTACCGCGCCGGGCAGCCGGCGGGAGTCGCGTGATGCGGCGGTCCGTGCCTGTCGTCCCGCTGCTCGCCGTCGGGGCGTTCGCCATCGGCACCGACACCTTCGTCGTCGCCGGGGTGCTCCCCGAGGTGGCCCGCACGCTGCGGGTGAGCGTCGCCTCGGCCGGGTGGGTGAGCACGGTCTTCGCCCTCGCGTACGCCGTCGCCGCCCCGGTGCTCGGCGCGCTGGCCGGCCGGCTGGAACGGCGTACCGTGCTGGTGATCTCGCTCGTCGGGTTCACAGTGGGCAACGTCGCCTCGGCGCTCGTCCCCGACCTGCCGTTGCTGCTGCTGGCCCGGGTCCTCACGGCGGTCAGCGCCGCGCTCTACGTCCCCGCCGCCACCGCGTCGGCGGCCGCGCTGGCCCCGCCCGAGCGGCGCGGCCGGGCCATGGCCGTGGTCCTCGGCGGCCTCTCCGCGGCCACCGTGGTCGGGGTGCCGTTCGGCACCTGGCTCGCCGCCGACCTGCAGTGGCGGGCCACCTTCTGGCTGCTCGCCGCCCTCGGCGCCGCCTGCGCGGTGGCGGTGCTGGTCGGCCTGCCGAGGCTGGCGCTGCCGCCCGGCCCGTCGCTGGCGGCCCGGCTCGCCCCGGCCCGCGAGAGCCGCGTCGGGTTGGCGGTGCTCACCACCGCGCTCTTCATGACCGGCGGCTACCTGGCCCTGACGTACGTCGGGGCGCTGCTCGCGCCGGCCACCGACGGCGACGGGACGCTGCTCGCGGTGCTGCTGCTCGTCTTCGGTGTGCCGGCGGTCGCCGGGACGGTGCTCGGCGGGCGGGCCACCGACCGCTTCGGTGGCCTGCCGGTGCTGGTGGTCTCGATCACCGGGCTCGCCCTGGTGCTGGTCACGCTGCCGCTGACCCGGCAGGCGCTGCTTCCGGCCGCGCTGGCCATGGCGGCCTGGGGCGTCACCGCGATGGCCACGCAGCCGGCCCAGCAGCACCGGCTCTTCACGATCGCGCCGACCTCCGGGCCGCTGCTGCTGTCCCTCAACTCCTCGGCGACGTTCGTGGGCATCGCCCTCGGCGGCTTCCTCGGCAACCGGCTGTTGCACCACGGGGGCGGCGACGCCCTCGACCTGCTCGGGCCGGTCGGCGCCGCGCTCTGCGTCCTGGCGGTGGGCACCACGCTGCTCGGCGCGCGGGCCCGTGCCGGCCGTCGCGACGACCAGCCACCGACCGCCGGATTGGCCACACCGGATCACCCCGGATTGGCCACACCGAGTGGTCACAGCGCTGCGTACGGTCGGACCGACAATCGGACCCGAACCACACGAGGATCACGATGACCCAGCTCAGCGACGGTGCGGACACCCTCACCGTCCGCATCGACGACCGGGTGCTGACCGCAGTGCCGGACTACGTCCTCGGCGTGCTCGCCCTGCCGGCGGTCGAGGTCGCCCCGGCGCCTCCCCGCGTGTCGGCGCTGCTGACCGCCGCCGAGGACGCGCTGCACGCGGCCGACCTGGACAAGGCGGGGGTGGCCGAGTTGCCGGGCATCGCCGCGTGGCGGGAGGCGTACCGGACGGTGGGGGTGAACCCGAACCGGTTCCCCTGCGCCGCCGAGTCGATCGCCCGACGGGTCGCCAAGGGCGACCGACTGCCGCGGATCAACGCCCTGGTCGACCTCTGCAACGCCGTCTCGCTCGGCGCGGCGCTGCCGGTGGCCTCGTGCGCGGTCGACGGCATCACCGACCTCGTCGTCCGACCGGCCGACGGCACCGAGACCTTCCTGCCGCTCGGTGTGCCCGACGCACCGGAGCGACCCGAGCCGGGCGAGGTCGTCTACGCCGACACCGACGGGCGGGCCCACTCCCGGCGGTGGAACTGGCGGCAGGGACACCTGGTCCGCACCGACCTCGGCCGGCACCGGCTGCTGCTCACCGTCGAGTCGGCCCACCCCGGCGGCCGGGCGGAGGTGGTGGACGCGCTGGCCCGGCTGGCCGCCGCCCTCGACGAGGAGTCCGACGCCCCGCGACAGGAGGCGGTGCTCGACGCGGGGACGACAAGCGCCGTCCTGCGTACCGCCGGGCCGCTCAGCCCCGCCGGCAACCACCAGGGGGGCCGTCCGTGAACCGCGCGATCCTGGTGATCTACCGGCCGGCGGCCGGACGGTACGCGGCCCAGTTCCGCAGCGTTGTCGCCGCCGCCGCCGAGCTGGGCGTGACCACGGTGGCGCTGCTGCCGACCGGGCAGCCCGCCCCCGAAGCCGCCGGCCTGCCCTGCTACCACGCCGACCTCGACGACACCGCTGCCGTCCGCTCGGTGGTCGCGACGATCGTCGCCACGCATCAGGTGCGACGCATCTTCCCGCTCTTCGAGGGTGACGTGCTGACCGCCGCGTACTGCAGGCGCGACCACGGCATCGACGGTCTCGACCCGGAGGAGGCCCTGACCTTCCGGGACAAGAACGTGATGCACCGCCGGGCCACCGAGCTGGGCGTGCCGGTGGCCCGCTCGTGCCGCCCCGAGACGGTGGGGGCGGTCGCCGAGTTCGCCGCCGAGGTGGGCTGGCCGGTGGTGATCAAGCCGTACGCCGGCTGGGCCTGCGGCGACACCCACCGGGTGGACTCCACCGAGGACCTGGCCCGGGTGTGGCCGCTGGTCGCCGACGACCGGCACGACTACCGGGTGGAGGAGTACGTCCGGGGCGCCGAGTACCACGTCGACTCGCTGCTGCGCGACGGCGAGGTGGTCTTCGAGCAGCTCTCCCGCTACACGTACTCGGTCCTGGAGTTCCGCGACGAGCCCGGCGGCACGGTCTCCCGCAAGCACGGTCTGACCCCGGCGGAGCGGCGCATCCTGGACGCCAGCGCCACAGTGCTGCGCGGCTTCGGGATGCGCACCGGCGTGGCGCACGTGGAGTTCTTCCTCCGCGACGACGGCGAGGTCGTCTTCGGTGAGGCGGCCGCCCGGGCCGGTGGCGGCTCGATCGTCCCCGCCATCCAGGCCGGCCGGGGGATCAACCTGGCGGGGGAGTGGTGCCGCCTGGAACTGGACCCGGCGCACGTGCCGGCGGCCACCCTCGGCCCGGAGATCGGCACCGAATACCTGTGCTCCGACAGGTACGGCCGGATCACCGCGATCACCACTGCCGACGAGCTGCGGGCGCTGGACGCCGTGCGCGACGCGGACGTGTGGAAGACCGTCGGGGACGTGCTCGCCGTGCCGACCGCCTCCAACGACGTGCTCGGCTGGTACGTCTGCGAGGGGCGGGACTTCGACGACGTCCGCGCCCGGTTCAAGGTCATCCGGGACTCCTTCGAGGTGCGCACCGAGCCGGTGGGGGAGCCGTCATGTGGCTGACCCGGTTCCGGGCCCTGCCGCGCCCGCTGCGGATGCTGGTGTACGCCTCCTTCATCAACCGGGCCGGCATGTTCGTGTTCCCGCTGCTCGCGGTCTACCTCGTGCAGAGCCGGCACCTGAGCACCGGCGAGGCGGGCGTGCTGATCTCCGTCGGCAGCACCGGCCTGCTCGCCGGCAGCCTGCTCAGCGGCCCGGTCTGCGCCCGGGCCGGCCGACGCGCCGCGCTGGTGTCGAGTCTGCTGCTCAACGCGGCCGGTTACCTGGGCCTCGCGCTGGTCAACGGTCCCACCTGGACGTACGCGGTGCTGCTCTTCGTCGCGCTGGTCGGGATGGGCATGTTCTCGCCGGCGGCGAACACGCTGATCGCCGACCTGACCGAGCCCGGTGAGCGGCCCTTCGCGTACACGGTCAGCTACCTCGCCAACAACCTCGGCATGGGCGTCGGCCCGCTGCTCGGCGGGTTCGCGGCGGCCTTCTCCTACCAGCTGATGTTCGCCGGGAACATCCTGCTCGGGCTGCTCGCGGCGGTCACCATCTGGCTCTTCGTGCCGGCGGACACCCGGCGTGCCGCTACGTCGTCGTCGACCGCGACCACCGGCCGGGCCGGGCTGCTGCGCGACATCGACGTGGCGGTGCTGGTGCTCGTCTCGTTCTGCTACGTCGCGCCGCTGATCGGTCTGGAATACACGCTGCCCCTCGCGGTCACCACGGTGCTGCACTCGTCGGTGGCGCTGGTCGGGGCGGTCTACACCATCAACAGCGTCGTCGTGGTCAGCGCCAGCCTGCTGATCGAGAAGCGGATCAAGGCGTACTCGACACGGGTCCTGCTGATCGTGGCGGGGCTGCTCTGGTCCACCGGGATGGCCGTGCTGGTGTTCGCGTTCTCGCTGCCCGCCGTGCTGCTCTCCACAGTGGTCTGGACCCTCGGCGAGATCATCGCGTCGGTGGTGGTGCCCACCTACATCGCCGACCACGTGGCGGAGCACCGGGTCAGCGGCTTCATGGCCCTGAACGCCTTCGTGCTCAGCTCCGCCCGGCTGGTCGTGCCGATGGGTCTCGGCTTCATCTGGCAGACCCAGGGCCACCGTCCCGTTCTCCTGCTGCTCCTGCTGACCCCGGTGGTCGGCATGGTCGCGTTCGCAGCGCTGCGGATCCGACCGGCCGTCCGGCCTGCGCCGGCACTCGCCGAACCGGCCACCGCCAGTCCCTGACACCCCACCCGCATCGGAAGAGGCCATGACCGCGACGAAGTTCGTGCTGCCCGAGAGTGACATTCCGACGACCTGGTACAACGTGGTTCCCGACCTGCCCAAGGGACTGCCCCCGATGCTGCACCCCGGCACCCGGGAGCCCATCACCGCGGCGGATCTCGAACCCCTCTTCGCCACCGGCATGATCGAGCAGGAGTTCACCACCGAGCGGGACGTGGACATCCCGGGGCCGGTGCTCGACATCTACCGGCAGTGGCGGCCGAGCCCGCTCGTGCGCGCCCGCCGCCTGGAGCAGGCCCTCGACACGCCGGCCCGGATCTACTTCAAGTACGAGGGGGTCAGCCCGGCCGGCAGCCACAAGCCGAACACCGCCGTGCCGCAGGCGTACTACAGCAAGCTCGACGGCGTGCAGCGGCTGACCACCGAGACCGGCGCCGGCCAGTGGGGCAGTTCGCTCTCGATGGCCTGCGCGTACTTCGGCCTCGACTGCGAGGTCTTCATGGTGCGGATCAGCTACGACCAGAAGCCGTACCGGCGGGGACTGATGGAGACGTTCGGCGCGTCGGTCACCCCGAGCCCGAGCGACCGTACCGAGGCGGGCCGGGCGGCCCTCGCCGCCGACCCGGACTCCACCGGCAGCCTCGGCCTGGCCATCTCCGAGGCGGTGGAGGCGGCGATGTCCAGCGGCGGCGCCGCCAAGTACGCCCTCGGCTCGGTGCTCAACCTGGTGCTGATGCACCAGACGATCATCGGGCAGGAGGCGCTGCTCCAGCTCGCGATGGCCGACGACTACCCCGACATCGTGGTCGGCGCGGCCGGCGGCGGCTCCAACTTCGCCGGGCTGGCCCTGCCGTTCCTGCGCCGCCAGTTGGGCGGCGGCCCGACGGTGCGGTTCGTCGCCGCGGAGCCGGCCTCCTGCCCGTCGCTGACGCAGGGCAGCTACGACTACGACTTCGGCGACACCGCCGGGCTCACCCCGCTGGCCAAGATGCACACCCTCGGCCACGACTTCCACCCGCCGGCGATCCACGCCGGTGGGCTGCGCTACCACGGCATGGCGCCGATCGTCAGCGCGCTGCGGGACATCGACCTGATCGAGGCGCGGGCGGTCCCGCAGACCGCCTGCTTCGAGGCGGGCGTGCTGTTCGCCCGCAGCGAGGGCATCGTGCCGGCCCCGGAGTCCACCCACGCCGTGCGGGTGGCGGTGGACGAGGCGCTGCGCTGCCGGGAGACGGGCGAGTCGAAGGCCATCGTCTTCTCCCTCTCCGGGCACGGCCACTTCGACATGCAGGCCTACATCGACTACTTCGCCGGGAAACTGACGGACTGACCTCGCGAGAGGGTGGGCGCCACCGTGGCGTCCACCCTCCGCGACGAGCACCGGGGGTGCCATTGCACAGCGAAGCAGCGACCATCCTCGCCATCAACGGATCGGAACGGCCCGGTGGCAACACCGACCACGCCATCGCGTACGCGGGCAAGCTGATCGCCGATCGGGGCGCGATCCTGCGCACCATCGCGCTACGCGACCACCGCATCTCGCCGTGCAGCCCGTGCGGCGACTGCAACAGCCGTACCCTGCCCTGCCAGGTGGACGACGACGTCCCCGCCCTGGTGGAGCAGATGGCCAGCGCCGACGGGCTGATCTACGCGGCTCCGGTGCACGGCTTCGGCCTCGCCCACCTCATGCAGGTCTTCATCGAGCGGGCGGGCGTCGGCTACCTGCGTTTCACCCGGCCGCTGGCCGACAAGGTCGGCGGCATCATCGTCACCGGGCGTCGGTACAGCGACTCCTCGGTGCACAACCAGATCGTCAACAACCTGCTGCTCAACCGGATGATTCTGGTGGGCAGCGGCTTCCCCGTCCTGCTGCGCAACACCACCGGCGCTCCCGGCCTGACCGACGTCGAGGGCGTCGACGCGCTGGAGCGGATGGTGCACCGGATGCTCGACATGGTGCAGCTGCTCAAGCGGCACCAGGGGGTCGAGGGCGGTCCGGTCCTCCCGCGCCGCGACCGCAACGAGCGTGTTCCGCGGCCCCGCCGCGCCGAAACCGTCCACACCAGAGGAGATATCGAGAATGTCCACTGAGCAGGTCGCCGCGCCGGTCGGCATCGACTTCCCGGCCACCGAGTGGGAGAGGTGGGACAAGCCGGGAGCCGAGGGGCGCGTCAAGATCTCGTACGTCGGAGGTCAGCGTCTCCGCCTGCTGGAGCTGCCGCCGGGCTTCGACGAGCACCACTGGTGCCTGCGTGGGCACACCGGCTACGTCCTGCAGGGCGAGTTCACCATCCACTTCCGGGACCGGTCGGTGCCGTGCCGCCCGGGCATGGGCTTCGTCATCCCCGACGACGAGGAGCACCGGTCCCAGGGCAGCGACGCGGAGCCCACAGTCGTCTTCGTGATCGACCAGGTCCCGCAGCCGTGAGCGATCAGCGCCCGATCGCGCCGCCGGCCGGCTCCCCGCCGGCCGGCGGCGCCGACGGCCCGGCCCGGATCGCCGAGCTGCGGGTCGCCATCGACGCGCTCGACCAGCGGATCATCGCCCTGCTGGCGGAGCGCACCCGGGTGGTGCAGGAGCTGACCGCGCACAAGACGGACGAGGCGACAGTCCGATCACCCGACCGGGTACGACAGGTGCTCGACCGGGTGCACGACCTGGCCGCCCAGCACGGCATGCCGCCCGAGGTGGCGGTCGGCGCCTACCGGACGCTCATCGACGAGCTGACCCGGATGCAGCTCGACATGCTGGCAGAGCGTCGGGACACCGCGCCACGGGCGGACGAGCGATGAGTCACCGCCCGCCCGTCGACCTGCGGCACGCCCTGGCCAGCCTCGATCCGCTCCCGGGCGAGCTGGTCCGCGTCCCCACGGAGCTGCCCGCCCGCTACGGTGTCTCCGCCCACTACGCCCGCTGGGCGGGCGCTCCCGCCGCCCCGCCCACCGGCGCCGGCCCGGCGGTGCTCTTCGACCGGGTACGCCCCGACCACGGCCCGACCCGGGCGGTGCTGATGGGCCTCTACGGCACCCGCCGGCGTGCCTCCGGTCTGCTCGGCTGCACGCCGGCCGAGCTGCCGCACCGGCTGCTCGCCGCGGTGGCCGCACCCCGTCCGCCGGTGGCCGCCCCCGACGCGTCCCGCTGGCCACGCGAGACGCTGCCGGTGGATCTGACCGCGCTGCCGGTGCCGGTCCTGACCGATGAGGACGCCGGCCCGTACCTGACCCTCGGCGCGGTGCTCGCCACCGACCCGGACACCGGGGTCCGCAACCTGTCCGTGCACCGGATGTGCGTGCAGGGGCCCGACACGTTGACCATCTGGATGGTGCCGGGCCGGGACCTGGAGCTCGCGCACCAGGCCGCTCTGCGCCGGGGGAGTCCGTTGCCGGTCGCGATCCACCTCGGCCTGAGCCCGGCGGTGCTGCTGTCGTCCTGCTGCCCGACCTCGCTGGTCCCGCCCGACCTCGACGAGCTGGCGGTGGCCGGCGCGCTCGCCGGTCAACCGGTGGAGCTGCTGCCCTGCGCGACTGTGGACGCCGAGTTCATCGCGCACGCCGAGTACGTCATCGAGGGCGAGTTGCTGGCCGACCGGGTGCCCGAGAGCGCGCACGGCACGGTGGCCACGCCGGAGTTCCTCGGCTACCAGGGTCGGGCGCATCCCTCGTTGCCGCTGATCCGCATCACCGCGATCACCGCCCGGGAGAGCCCGATCCTGCAGGCGGTCTCCGGGCCCGGCCACGAGCAGTCGGTGCTGCTCGGCTTCGGGATGGAGGCCGCGGTGCTGGACCTGCTGCGCCGCCGGGGGACGCCGGCTCGGGCGGCGCACTGCCACACCGCGGGCGGCGGTCAGCTCATGGTGGTGCTGCAGTGGCCGGCCAAGCGCGGCCCGGCCGACGACCTCGCGGTACGCGCCGCCGCCGAGGCGGTGCTGGAGCAGTTCCGGATGGCCAAGCTGGTGCTGTGCGTGGACGAGGACGTCGACATCGAGTCCGATCAGGACCTGTGGTGGGCGATGGTCACCCGCTTCCAGGCCGACCAGGACCTGCTCGTGCTGCCGGACCGGGAGGGTTTTCCGCTCGACCCGAGCCAGCACACCGGCTACTCCCCGTCGCTGTCGGCGGACGGGCGCACGGCGAAGGCGGTCTTCGACTGCACCGTCCCGTACGCCCAGAGCGCGCGCTTTCACCGGCCTCGCTTCACCGAGCCGTCACGTCCCGTACCGCGGCGGCCAGCAGCGCCACTCCCTCGGTGATCTTCGCGGCGGGCAGCGCCGCGTACCCGATCAGGAAGGTCGGCTCGCTCGGCGGTCGGGTGACGAAGTAGCCCGAGGCCGGGTAGACCCGGACGCCCCGCCCGGCGGCGGCGCGCACGATCTCGGCCTCGCCGACGTCGCGCGCGCCGCCCAGGGTCACCAGCACGTGCAGGCCGGCGGCCGTGCCGGAGATCCGTACTCCCGCGCCGAAGTGTTCGTACAGCGCCTCCAGCAGCCGGGCACGCCGCTGCCGGTAGAGGCGGTCCATCTGGCCGATGTGCCGGGCGTACGCGCCGGAGGCGATGAACTCGGCCAGCGCCTCCTGGGTCAGCGTCGGGGTCAGCCGGTCGGTGATCCACTTGACGCCCAGGAACGACCGGACGAGATGGGGCGGCAGCACCGCGTACCCGATGCGCAGCGAGGGGAAGAGGGTCTTGCTGAAGCTGCCGACGTAGACCACGTCGGCGTCCTGCGGGTCGGCGGCCAGCGAGGGGAGCCGCTCCTGCGCGAAGGTGAACTCGTTGTGGTAGTCGTCCTCCAGCACCGTGGCCCCGTGTTCGCGAGCCCAGCGCAGCAGCGCCCGTCGCCGCCGCTCGGACATGATGAACCCGGTGGGGAACTGGTGCGACGGGGTGACGTAGACCAGGCGTACGCGGGCCGGGTCGAGGCCGTGCGCGCGGACCTGGCAGTCGATCTCGTCGACCCGCAGGCCCTCCTCGTCGACGCCGACCGGCACCACAGCGGCCCGTGAGTAGCCGAAGATCTGTCGGAGCACGGTGTGGCTCGGGTCCTCGATGATCACCACGTCGTCGGGACCGACGAGCAGTCGGACCAGGATGTCCATGGCCTGGGTGGCGCCGCTGGTCACCACCGTGTTCTCCCGGGTGGCGTCCAGCGCGCGGCTGCGCCGCAGCAGGGCGGTGATCTGGGCGCGCAACGACAACGCGCCCTCGGCCGGGCCGTAGCCCAGGGCCACCGCGTCGGCCCGGCTCACCGCGTCGGCGAGCGACTGCCGCCACCGGGTCACCGGGAAGCTGGCCAGCGCGGGGGTGCCGTGCCGGAAGTCGTACGTCCCGTCCGGCCGGTGCATCGGCGCCGGTTCCCACGGTTTCCACAGCGCGCTGCCGGCGTCGGTGGGCAGTGGGGGTTCGGGCCGCAGGTGCGCGCGGGCGGCGCGGGGGGCGGGTGGCAGCGCGTCGGTCAGGGCCGCGCTGACCCGGGTGCCGGAACCCCGGCGTGAGGTGAGCACCCCGTTGGCCCGCAGCAGCTCGTACGCCCGGGTCACCACCGTCCGGGAGACGCCGAGTTGGTGTGCCAGCTCGCGACTGGGCGGCACCGTGTCGCCCGGGCGCAGCCGGCCGGCCCGCACGGATCCGCTGATCTGGTCGCAGAGTTGCTGCTGCAACGGAACCGAACTGTCGCGGTCCAGCGTGACGAGGAGCTGGTCGGAACTCACCTGCCCATGCTCCCCCGGTCGAGGTCAGGCGGCCCGTGCGGATCGCCTGCGGGCGGGCCGTTCGGCCTGCACGAACGTCGACAGTCGGCCGTTCACCAGTCGACCGAGCACGTCCAGGAAGATGGCGCGGTCGCGCGACGGGACGGTGGCGAGGATGTCGCCCTGTAGCCGCGCGACGATCTGCCGTGCCTCGGCGACCAGCCGCTCGCCGTCCGGCGTGACGGTGACGATGCGGGCGCGTCGGTCGGTGGTCGATGGCTGGCGTTCGGCCAGGCCGGCGCGTTCCAGTTCGTCGAGGGTGACGACCATCGTCGTCTTGTCGATGCCGCACATCTCGCCGAGCTGACTCTGGGTGAACTCGCCGGTGAGGCCGCGATCGAGCACGCAGTAGGCACGCGTCGAGATGCCCAGGCCGGAGAGCGCGGCGGCGTGCTCCTGGGCCAGCGCGTGGGTGGCCCAGGACATCAGAAACATCAGGTCGGGCGCTGTGGCATCGGGCCCCGAGGTTCCGGTGGTCATGGCCGCAGCCTAGCAACTGGTTCGTGATTCGAACTATCTCGTGGCGGAGCATCTGCGCGCCCAGCAGACAAGTTAAGAACGAGATAGTTAAGAACAGAACCTTCTGGTACGGTTCGATCTCGACACCGTGTTCCTCCACTAAGGAGTCACCCCTGATGTCTGCGAAAGCCTCTGCTCCCCACGCCGTCGACGGTCCTGCACGCACCCGGAACCGATCCGTAGCCGTCGCGGTCGCCGTGCTCGCCGCCGTGGCCGTGTGGTCGGGCGCCACCCTCGCTGGCGCGCAGCTCACCGTCGACCAGGGCTCCGGTCCGCAGGACGTCCCGGTGCTCGCCGTGCTCATGACGTCCGCGCTCGCGGCGCTGCTCGGTTGGGCACTCCTGGCGGTGCTCGAGCGCTTCTCGGCCCGCGCCACGACGATCTGGACGGGGATCGCGGTCGCCGTCCTCGTCCTGTCTCTCCTGCCCGCGCTCCTGGTCGACGCCTCGGCCGGCACCAGGTTCACCCTCGTCCTGATGCACCTGGTGGTGGGCGCGGTAGTGATCCTGGGCCTCCGCAGAGGCGCTCGGCACGCCTGACGGGTGGCCGCCCCGTCGACGACGTCGCCTCTCCTGCTCCACGCGGCGCAGGAAAGAGTGCGCCCGGCGACTGCCGCGCGACGTGGACGATCGCGGCGGCATCAGCGCATGTCGTGGCAGCCGACCTGATCGCCGATCTCGGGTGGGATGCCGAACGGGGTGCATTCGAGCGCGCTGCCCTCGCCCACCTTCTTCCACGCGCCGGACGAGTACTCGAACAGCAGCACGCCATCGCCCTGCATCGTCGGGTCGACGGCGATCACCCCGGCGGTGGCCCACTGCCGCGCGCACTTGATGTGGTCCGGGTCGATCCGGTGGGTGTCTCCCAGCCCCGCCACCCGTTGCAGGGTCGCGGCCCCGACCGGGCAGGCGGCCTTGCTGGTGGTCGGCGTGGCGGGCGCCGCGGTGCGGGTCGGTGACGGCACGCCGGGGTTGGTCGACGCCACGCCGGAGGCCGTCGCGGTGCCGGGGGTGGGTGACGGACTGCCGGCCCCGGCCACCGGGTCGGGGCCGGCAGGGGAGCAGCCTGCCAGCCCCGCCAGCAGGGTGAGCGGCAGGAGCACGCGGGCGGTTGCCGGGTTCATCGTTCCTCCAGGTCCGGTGTGAACGGCGATCTGCAGCTACACGTCCCGGGGGCCGGAGAGGTTGCGCCGCCACCGCAGCGGTCCGGGCCGACGACCGGATCACCGGCGGTCGCACCACCGGGCTTGCGGCGGCGCGTCATCCGGCGGCTGACGTGCCGCCGGACGGGAGGTCAGGCGCGGGAGCGGCGCAGCGCCAGCCCGCCGAGACCGAGGGCGGCCACCCCCACCACCAGTGCCACGTACGCCCCGCCGCGCCCGTTGCCCGTGCCGATGCCGCCGTCGGAGGTCGCCACCACCAGCGCGCCGAGGGCGACGCCGACCAGCCCGGCCGCCAGGGCCACCGTCGCGCCGAGCAGCCCGCTGCCGGTGCCGACGCGGCTGGCGGGCCGGGCCAGGGCCAAGGCGCCGACGATCACCCCCGCCAGGCCCAGCAGAGCGCCCACGCTCGCCCCGAGTCGCCCGGCGCTCATGGTGGTGACGCTGGCCGCCAGGGGAGCGGACGAGGCGTACGCGGCGGCCGGCGCGGCCAGCCCTCCGGCCAGGGCGGACGCGGCAGCGGTGAACACCAGTCGGGCCCGCTTCGGGTGTGCTGAGGGGAGCATGTGCTTCTCCTTCGTCGTACGTCTCGTTTGTTGTCGTTCGATCCTGTCGCCGGTTCGGCCGCGGGTCGTCCGGCAGCCGGAGGCATTCCGCGCTGCCGCCACCGGCGCAGGCGGCTGCCGCGCACGGCGCACCTGCGGCCCGACTACCGCAGGCGCGGTAGACGCCTGTCGGTCGTGCGCAGGAGTCGCTGACGCCGCAGGTCGGGCTAGGGTGCGCGCATGAGCACAGGGCGTGCAGCTCTCCGGGACTCGGCGATCGCCGTCGGTGTGGCGGCGGTGCTGCTGGTCGCCGGGCGGTCCGCGGACCACTCCACAGTCGACAGCGACCTGCTGGGTTACTCGCTGCTGGTGGCCAGCGGTCTGGCGCTTGCGGCGCGTGGTCGGGCGCCCGTCGCCGTCCTCGCCGTCACCGGGCTGTGTGCCGTGGGTTACCAGGCGGTCGGTCTCGACGTGCCGGCCGTCGCCTTCCTCTTCGCGGTCTACACCGGCGTGCGGACGGGCCACCGGGTCGTCACGGTCGTCGCCGCCGTGTTGATGCTCGTCGCCCTTCCTCTCACCGCCCTCGCCCCGCCGCTGCACCTGCCCCCGGGGGAGGCCTTCGCCCGGGCCCGGGGCGCGCTCGAACTGGCGTGGCTGATCGCCGCCGGCGCCGCGGGTGAGGCATTGCGGCAGGCCGAGCGGCGGGCGGACGAGGCCGAGCGCACCCGGGAGGAGACGGCGCGACGCCGCGCCGACGAGGAGCGCCTGCACATCGCGCGGGAGCTGCACGATTCCCTCACCCACCAGATCTCGATCATCAAGGTGCAGGCCGAGGTGGCAGTGCACCTGGCCCGCCGGCGCGGCGAGGCGGTGCCGGAGGCGCTGCTGGCGATCCGGGAGGCCGGCCGTGAGGCGAGCCGGGAGTTGCGCGCGACCCTGGAGGCCCTGCGGGACGACGGCAGGAACCCGCCGCGCGGCCTGGACCACCTGCCGGAGTTGGTGCAGCGGGCCCGGATGGCCGGGCTGGACGCGACGTTGACTGTCGAGGGCGAACGACACGCCGTGCCGGCGGCGGTGGACCGGACGGCCTACCGGATCGTGCAGGAGTCCCTCACCAACGTCGCCCGGCACGCCGCCGCGGCCACGGCGTCGGTCCGGGTCGACTACCGTCCGGACGCCCTCGCGATCCGCGTCGACGACGACGGCGATGCCACGCTGGCCGCCGTGCCGACGCCCGGAGTCGGGCTGCTCGGGATGCGCGAACGGGTCACCGCCCTGGGCGGTCGCCTCCACGCGGCGCCCCGGGACGAGGGTGGCTTCACCGTCCACGCCGAACTCCCCGTCGGCCCGCCCGGATGATCCGCGTCCTGCTGGTCGACGACCAGGCGCTGCTGCGCAGTGGCTTCCGCGCCCTCCTGGACATCGAGGACGACATCGAGGTGGTGGCCGAGGCCGCCGACGGCCGCGAGGGGGTCGCTCTCGCCCGGCGTCACCTGCCCGACATCGCGCTCATCGACATCCAGATGCCGGTGCTGGACGGCATCGAGGCGACCCGGCTCATCGCCGCGGACCCGGCCCTGGCGGGGGTGCACGTCGTGATCCTGACCAACTACGGCCTCGACGAACACGTCTTCCACGCGCTGCGCGCCGGCGCCGCCGGCTTCCTTGTCAAGGACATCGAGCCGGAGGACTTCCTGCATGCCGTACGCGTCGCCGCGCGGGGCGACGCGCTGCTCGCGCCCTCGATCACCCGCCGACTCATCGACAGGTACGTCGCCGAGCCGCGCCACCTGCGAGCCCCGACCGGTCTGCGGGAGCTGACCAGCCGCGAACGTGAAGCAGTCGTCCTGGTCGCCCAGGGCCTGTCGAACGACGAGGTCGCCGCGCGCATGGTGATCAGCCCCCTCACCGCCAAGACCCACATCAACCGGGCCATGGCCAAGCTGCACGCCCGCGACCGCGCCCAACTCGTGGTCATCGCGTACGAGTCAGGTCTGGTGGCCCCGCGCCACGACTGACCCTCGGCGGCCCGCCGCGGACCACTGGCTGCGCAGCCTTGCCGCGCGGGGTCCGGTCCGGCGCGTGCCATGATTGCGCCCATGGGCAAGCAGCAGCACGTCGGCGGGGCCGACCGGGACAGCGGGTCGGGTGCCACGGCCGACCGTCCGACCGGTGATGGGGCGGACGCGCGGCTCGCCGTCGCACACGACCCCGCAACGCCACAGATGACACTCATCGACCTGGCATCCGATGCGTCGACAGCGGTCCGCAAGGCGGTCGCGGCCCGGCCGGACGCGCCCGCGCAGGCCCTGCGGTCGCTGACCCGCGACCATGATCGTCACGTCCGGGAGGCCGTGGCACGCAATCCCGCGACGTCGGCCGGCAATCTCCTGCGCCTGGTCAAGGACGCGGACCGGTGGGTCCGCTGGGCCGTCGCCGGCAACCCGGCCTGCGACGAGTCGGTCCGCCGGGTGATGGCCGCCGCGCCCGACAAGGAGCTTCGGGGCCTGCTCGCCGAGTCCCGCGAGTTGGAGCCCGAGCTGGCCGCCAGGCTGGTCGACGATGTCTCACCCGAGGTGCGGGAACGGCTCGCGACGCACACCCAGGACCCGGACGTCATCGTCGCCCTGCTGGCCGACCGCACCGTGCGCGTCCGCAAGGGGCTCGCCCGCAACCCGCGGACCACCGCCGCGCAGCGCGGCGCTCTGGCCAGGGACCCGGCGGTCGACGTGCGGGTTGCGCTGGTCCGCGCGCTGGAGCTGGACGAGGCGGATCTGGAGGCCCTGGTCGACGACCGTTCGGTGCAGGTCCGGCTGGCGATGGCCACGTCCGAGATCATCCCGGCCCACGTCCGCCGGCGGCTCGAAGGCGATCCCGACGACATGGTGGCCGCCGCCGCGCGGGACTTCCGGCCCGGAGCCGCCAGCACCCCGGTGGTACGGGCTCCCCGCATCGGTTCCCGGCGCTCCGGCACCGGCCCGGGTCGACCGGCTCGCGCCGCCCGCTGAGGCCCGCCCGGGGTCGCCCGGCCGGTCGGGTCACCGGCGCGACGCGCTCGTCCGCGAGGGGGAGGGCGGAACGGCCCCGGAGCCGGTCGTGGACGGCGGCGCTCCCTCGACCGGGAGATCGCGGCCGGCGAGGCGGCGCAGAAGTTCCCGGATCCGGCGCTTGTCGGCGGCGGAGACCGTGTCGTCGAGCAGCCGCCTCCGGATGGTGCCCATGTCCGCCTCGACCTCCGCCAGCACGTGCGGCGTCACGACGGCGTTCGGCATCGCGAGCGGCCGGATCGCGGCGGCGATGGAAAGGCCGAGGGTGGCGCAGAGGCTGCGGACCTTCGCCAGCTCCGGGTAGCGCTGCCAGTCACCGGCGAGCCAGCGGAACAGCGTCGAGCGGCTGACACCGGTGTGGTGCGCGATGTCGCCGACTGTCCAACCGTGCTCCTCGCGGGCGTCGTCGACGGCCTGGCGCACGAACTGTGCGAAGGCCATCTGGGGTGTCGTGGGATAGGTGTCCATCCTCAGCCGTGCCCTCCCATCCGGGATCGCCTCGGGTGTGCCGGGCTCGACGGTCAGTTTTTTTCATCGGTCAACGCGGCGGTGGCACTGATCGTCTATCAGCTTCTGCGGTGGCGCAGCGGTGGCCGGCTCAGCTGCTTACTCGTTCGAGGTGGGTCGGATACTCAAATGCCGCTGGTCGCTGCGACCGGTCGTCCCGTTCGGGACCGCCCGTCCCGTTCACGGGCTGTGACGGTCACCGCAGCACGACCGCTGCATCGTGCGATCTGGGTACCGTTCGTCGAATCAGGTACCGTCCCCTGTCACACCGTCTTCGCACCAACCTGGCTTCCTGTCACAGGGGAGCCGAACCGGAGGGACACTCGTGAGAGTCCGTAGCGCAGTCCGTCAGGCCGGCCTCGTCGCGGCGGTCGCCGCTCTGGCGTTGAGCGCGGGATGCGCCAAGAAGGATGACAGCGAGGTCCAGGCCAGCGGAGTCAAGCTGGTCGAGGCCGGCAAGCTGACCGTCTGCACCCACCTGCCGTACCCGCCGTTCCAGTCGAAGGACGCCAGCGGCAAGGTCACCGGGTTCGACGTCGACGTGATGGACCTCGTGGCCAAGGAGCTGGGCGTCGAGCAGACGATCATCGACACGCCGTTCGAGGGGATCAAGTCCGGTCAGGACCTGAACACCGGCAAGTGCGACGCGGCGGCCGCCGGCATGACCATCACCGCCGAACGGCAGAAGGTGATGAACTTCTCCGACCCGTACTTCGACGCGACGCAGGCGATGCTGGTCAAGACCGGCAAGCCGTACAAGTCGCTCGACGACCTGCGGGGCAAGAAGCTCGGCGTCCAGGCGGCCACCACCGGCCGTGACTACGCCCGCAAGTTCGAGAAGGAGAAGGGCCTGCAGCTGGTCGAGTTCGAGGATCTCGCCGCCCTGCAGCAGGCAGTCGCCAACGGCCAGGTCGAGGCCGCCGTCAACGACCTGCCGGTCTGGACCGAGTACCTCCGCAAGAACCCGGGTGGGTTCGAGGTGACCGCCGAGTTCGACACCGGCGAGCAGTACGGGTTCTCTGTGAAGAAGGACGGCAACCCGGAACTGCTCAAGAAGATCAACGAGGCGCTGGCCAAGGCCAAGCAGGACGGCTCGTACGACTCGATCTACGAAAAGTGGATCGGCAAGCGGCCCAGCGCCTGATCGACGCTCAGTGGGGAAGGGCGCGCGTCTCGCGCGCCCTTCCCGTCGACACACTCCGGGAAGGCAACGAGCCGACGTGAAGCTGCGACGCCGCCAGCGGGAACGACTGTCCCTCGGCATCCAGTACCTGGTCTTCGTCGCGATCATCGCCGTGGTGCTCTTCGCCGCGGACTGGGGCAGGCTCAAGGACGCGTTCTTCCGCGTCGACATCATCGAGTCGATGTTCCCGACGATCATCACCGTGGCGCTGCGCAACACGATCCTCTACACGCTTGGCGCGTTCGCCTTCGGCCTCGTGTTCGGCACCGTGCTCGCGCTGATGCGGCTGTCCCGGGTGGCGCCGTACCGCTGGCTGGCGACCGCGTACATCGAGTTGTTCCGGGGTCTGCCGGCGCTGCTGGTGCTCTTCCTCGTCGGGTACGGCATCCCGATCGCCTTCCCGGAGCGGGAGATTCCCGGCGGCGTGTTCGGCTCGATCGCGATCGGTCTCGGCCTGACCGCCGCCGCGTACATGGCCGAGACCATCCGGGCCGGCATCCAGGCCGTGCCGAAGGGGCAGATGGAGGCGGCCCGCACCCTCGGCATGTCGCACTTCACCGCCATGCGCACCATCGTCATCCCGCAGGCGTTCCGGATCGTCATCCCACCGCTGACGAACGAGCTCATCCTGCTCACCAAGGACTCGTCGCTGGCCTATGTGCTGGGCGTGACGGCGCAGACCATCGAGGTCACCAAGTTCGGCCGGGACATGCTCAACGACCGGGTGAACGCCACGCCGCTGCTGGTGGCCGGCCTCGCCTACCTCGTCATCACCCTGCCCCTGTCCCAGGTGGTGCGCCGCCTCGAACTCCGCTACGCCAAGGCCCGGTGACCCGCATGACGACCACCCCGTCCCGTCCCGCCGTCGAGATCCGCGACCTGCACAAGTCCTTCGGTTCGCTCGAGGTGCTCAAGGGCATCGACTTCGAGGTCGGCCAGGGCGAGGTCGTCTGCGTCATCGGGCCGTCCGGCTCCGGTAAGTCGACGTTGCTGCGCTGCGTCGACCTGCTGGAGGAGCCGACCGCCGGAACGATCTGGGTGAACGGCGTCGAGATGACCGACCCGGACGTCGAGATCGACGCGGTGCGTCGGGGCATCGGGATGGTGTTCCAGTCGTTCAACCTGTTCCCGCACCTGACCGTGCTGAACAACCTCACCATCGCCCAGCGGCGGGTGCTGCGGCGTGGTCGCGCCGAGGCCGAGCGGATCGCGCGGGCCAACCTGGAGCGGGTCGGCCTGACCGACAAGGCCGACGCGTTCCCGGCGCAGCTCTCGGGCGGGCAGCAGCAGCGGGCCGCGATCGCCCGGTCGTTGTCGATGGAGCCGAAGCTGATGCTCTTCGACGAGCCGACGTCGGCGCTCGACCCGGAGCTGGTCGGCGACGTGCTCACCGTCATGCGGGGGCTCGCCGAGGACGGCATGACGATGATGGTGGTCACCCACGAGATGGCGTTCGCCCGGGACGTGGCGGACCGGGTCGTGTTCATGGACGGCGGCGTCGTTGTCGAGCAGGGGCCGCCGCAGGAGGTGCTGGGGGCGCCGAAGCACGAGCGGACCCGCGCGTTCCTCGCCCGGGTCCTCGACCCGACCCGGGTGGAGCGGCTCGGCCAGCCCGCCCAGTCGCCCGAGCCGCCGGAGGTCCCCGGCCTGCCGATGGACGGCCGGCACACCGTCTGACCGCGCCACATCGCCTGGTCAATCGACGTACGTTGTGATCTCGCGGTAATCTTCCTGCAATCAGACCTGTACTTTCGTTGATGGATTACATAAGTTGTGTTCATCCATCGAAAGTTCTGAGTCTTCCGAGCGAAGTCCGCGACGATCCTCACCTCAGTCGTGCTGCCGCCTTGTGCTCGGCGGTCGATGCACCCTGCCCTCGTCGCGTCTTCGCCCGGTCGGGAACGGAGACCCATGGACGATCACGCCGTTGGCTCCCATCGCCACCTGTCCCGCCGATCACTGATCGCCACCGGGGCCCTCGCCGCCGGGGCGCTGGGCGCGTCCGCGCCCACGCTCGGCGACGCGTTCGGAGGCAGCCCGGCCCGGGCCGCCGCCGGAGTGACCAAGAAGGTCACCATCTACGCCGAGCAGTTGCCCGGCGGCCTGTTCGGGTACGGCCTCGCACCCGGACAGGCCACCGTGCCGGGGCCGGTGCTGGAGATCTACGAGGGTGACACCCTGGAGATCACCCTGGTCAACACCACCGACCAGCGGCTCTCCATCCACCCGCACGGCGTGGACTACAGCACCGACTCGGACGGCAGTCCGCTCAACGCCTCGTTCAACAACCCCGGCGAAACCCGGACGTACGTCTGGCGCTCCCACGAGATGGTGGCCGCGTCGGGCCGCCGGTACATGCCGGGCAGCGCCGGCTACTGGCACTACCACGATCACGCCATGGGCACCGACCACGGCACCGCCGGAGTCGCGAAGGGCCTGTACGGGGCCCTGATCGTCAGGCGCCGGGGCGACATCCTGCCGGACAAGCAGTTCACCGTCGTGTTCCACGACATGACGATCAACAACCGGATGGCCCCGGACACGCCGATGTTCGAGGCGAACCTGGGCCAGCGGGTGGAGTGGCTCGCCATCGGGCACGGCAACCTGTTCCACACCTTCCACCTGCACGCGCACCGCTGGGCGGACAACCGCACCGGAATGCTGGAGGGGCCGGCCGACCCGAGCCTGGTCATCGACAACAAGGACCTCAACCCGGGCAGCTCGTTCGGGTTCCAGGTGCTGGCCGGCGAGGGCGTCGGACCCGGTGCGTGGATGTACCACTGCCACGTGCAGAACCACTCCGACGGCGGCATGGCCGGGATCTTCCTGGTGCGCAACGCCGACGGCAGCATGCCCCCCGGCGCCGAAGAGGCGATCCACCGGTTCCAGGGCCACACCCACACGCACGGAAGCTGACGAAAGTGGGGACGGGGATGACCAGAGACGTACGACGAACCCTCGCCGCGGTAGCGGCCTTCGCCACACTCATTCCGGCCACCGCCACGGCCACGGCGGCCAACGCCGCGCCGCGACCCGCGGCCGCCGCCCAGGCGGCACAGTCGCCCGGGACGGCAGTGCTCGTGTTCCACGGGCCGGTGGCCGAACAACAGGACCCGGTGTCGCGCGCGGTGGACACCATCCGACAGCTTGCGGCCAGTCATGACATCGATGTCACGGCCACCACGGACCCGGCGGTCTTCACCGCGGCCGGGCTGTCGGCGTACCGCAGCGTGGTCTTTCTCTCCGCGACGGGCGCCGCGCTCAACCGCGACCAGGAGGCGGCGCTCCAGAGCTACATGAAGGCCGGCGGCGGCTTCGTCGGCATCGCCGACGCCGCCCGCGCGCAGGTCGACTCCACCTGGTTCACCGGCCTGATCGGCGCCCGCCCGGCGGGCGCCATCCCGGTCGCCGAACCGGTGGCCGGGGTGACCGCCAGCGGTGACAACCCGCCGAGCGAGACCAAGGAGAAGCTGACCGACGGCGACGCCAACACCAAGTGGCTGGTCCGCACCCCGACCGCGTGGGTGGCGTATCAGCTGGCCGCACCCAAGCGGATCACCGGGTACGCGCTGACGTCGGCCAACGACTTCGTCGGGCGGGACCCGAAGGACTGGACCCTGCAGGGCTCCAACGACGGGCAGAACTGGTCCGATCTGGACCGACGCACCAACCAGAGCTTCGCGGAGCGGTTCCAGACCCGCCGGTTCGACATCGCCGCGCCGCAGGAGTTCAGCCGCTACCGGCTGAACATCACCGCCAACAGCGGTGAGCCGTTGATCCAGCTCGCCGACCTGCGCCTGTTCACCGGCGCGGCCACCGCGCCGCCGCCGACCCCCGTGAACCGGGCCGTCGTCGACATCCTGGACCGCAAACACCCGGCCACGGCGTCGCTGCCGCTGACCCTCACCCGCTCGGACCGCTGGGACAACTGGGACCCGAACCCGATCGGCAGCGTGCACACCCTCGCCCAGGTCGAGGAACGGCACTACGACCCGGGTCCGGGCGCCAACGGCCCGTTCCACCCGGTGTCCTGGTGCCGGGACTACGACGGCGGCCGGTCGTTCTACACCGGCATGGGCCACACCGAGGGCAGCTACGGCGAGGAGGCGTTCCGTACGCACCTGGCCGGGGCGCTGAACTGGACCACCGGCCGCGTACGCGGCGACTGTCAGGCGACGATCGCGGCGAACTACAAGGTGGAGCGGCTCACCGCCGCCAACCAGACCGGCCAGCTGGACCAGATCGGCGAGCCGCACGGGCTCACCATCGCGCCGGACGGCACGGTCTTCTACGTCGGCAAGGCGGCCTGCCCGACCGGCCCGATCGCGGACTGGAACGACCCGAACGTCGGCCTGGGCTGCGGCACCATCCACTCCTGGGACCCGCGGACCAAGCAGGTCAAGCTGCTCACCACCCTGGAGGTGATGGGCAACCGGGGCAGCGGCTCGGAGTTGGTGAAGAACGAGGAGGGCCTGCTCGGCATCGTGCCCGACCCGAAGTTCGCCGACAACGGCTGGCTCTACGTCTACTGGATGCCGCACGAGTCGATCGACCGGGTGCAGCGGGTCGGGCAGCGCACCGTCTCGCGGTTCACCTACGACCGCGAGGCGCAGACCATCGACCAGGCCACCCGCAAGGACCTGCTGAAGTTCCCGGTGCAGATCCACAGCTGCTGCCACGCCGGTGGCGGCATGGCGTTCGACGCGAAGGGCAACCTCTACGTCGGCTCCGGCGACAACAACTCCTCCGAGGGGTCGCAGGGCTACTCCGGTAACAACTGGACGCAGGAGTACCAGGGCATCTCGTTCCAGGACGCCCGTCGTACGGCGGGTAACACCAACGACCTCGCCGGCAAGATCATCCGGATCCACCCGGAGGCGGACGGGACGTACACCATCCCGGAGGGCAACCTGTTCCCGCCCGGCACCGAGAAGACCCGCCCGGAGATCTACGTGATGGGCGTCCGCAACATCGCCCGCCTCCAGATCGACCCGGAGCACCAGTGGCTGACCGCCGGCTGGGTCGGCCCGGACGCCTCGTCGCCCAGCCCCACCCTCGGCCCGGCCAAGTACGAGACCGCCACGATCATCACGTCGGCCGGCAACCAGGGCTGGCCGTACTGCATGGGCAACCGGCAGCCGTACCGGGACCGCAGCAGCACCGACGCGACGGTGCTGACCGGCTGGTACGACTGCGGCGACCTGAAGAACACCTCACCGCGTAACACCGGGCTGGTGGACATCCCGGCGGCCCGGGACAACATGATCTGGTACTCGCCGGACGGCGGCGGACCGGTCTTCCCGAAGCGCACCGACGGCAGCGGCCTCCCGACGTACGTCGCGGCCGACGCCACCTACACGCAGCCGTACCTGCGCGGCGGCGGGCAGGCCATCATGTCCGGTCCCACCTACCACCGCGACCGGGTCGATCCGGACAGCACGGTGGCGTGGCCGGCGTACTGGGACGAGAAGTGGTTCATCGGCGACCAGTCGAACGCCGCCAACCGGGTCGCGGTCACCGTCGACCCCGCCGGCGTGCCGACGGCCACCCCGCCGGTCTACGCCGAGTCGCTGCGGGCCATCATCCCCAGCGGCAACGGCGACACCAAGCTGCAGAGCTGGATGGACGCCAAGTTCGGCCCGGACGGCGCGCTCTACCTGCTCGACTACGGAGGCGGCTTCTTCAGCCTGCACCCCAACCAGAAGCTCATCCGGATCACCTACACCGGCACAGCGCCCACCCCGGCACCGGCGGCGACCTCCGTCGCCGTGCAGAACAAGCCGTTGACGATCGCCTTCACCGGCTCGAAGTCCGGCGGCGTGAGCCACCGGTGGGAGTTCGGCGACGGCGCCACGTCGACCGAGGCCGACCCCCGGCACACGTACGCCAAGGTCGGCACCTACACCGCGAAGCTCACCGTCACGTACGCCGACGGCGAGACGGCGACGGTGCAGACCACGGTCACTGTCGGCTGCGCGGTGCCGGACTCCCGGGCCACGGTCTGGCTCGGCGACACGGACACCGGCGTGCCCAGCCGCACGGTCGGGCAGGGGTGCACGATCAACGACCTGATCGACGACGAGAGCACCTGGCCCGACCACAACGCCTTCGTCCGGCACGTGAGCGCGGTGACCCGCGCGATGCAGGACGACGGCCTGCTCAACGCCCGTGAAGCGGGCACGCTCACCCGCCTGGCCGCCGCGTCCGACATCGGCCGGGACGGGCGCACCGGATACGAGCCGCTCTACGACGGCACCGCCGAGTCGCTGCGCGGTTGGCAGCAGGCGCCGACGGGATCGTTCAGCATCCAGCCGGACGGGGCACTGCGTTCCAGCGGCGGCCTCGGCATGCTCTGGCACACCAGGGAGTTGGGCGATTTCTCGCTGAAGGTGCAGTTCAAGGACATCGCACCGGGCACCAACCGGGCCAACACCGGCGTGTTCGTCCGCTTCCCGGACCTGCGAACCCCGCTGGAGCAGCGGCCACCGGGCAGCTGCGGCACGGTCGGGTCGGCCCGGACCTCGCCGGCCTGGATGGCGATCTACTGCGGACACGAGATCCAGATCTACGACGGAGAGTCCGGCGAGCCACAGAAGACCGGCTCGGTCTACAACTTCGACCCGGTGCCGCTCGCGCAGGCCGGCGTCACGCCGAAGAACGTGTGGAACGACTACGAGATCCGGGTGGTCGGGCAGCACTACACGATGATCCGCAACGGCGTGGTGATCAACGAGTTCGACAACACGCCCGGCAAGGAGTCCTCCCGGGCCGGCGACCCCCCGACCGACCTGCGGCAGTTCCTGCGCGGCTTCATCGGCCTGCAGAACCACGGTGACAACGACCTGACCGAGTTCCGCAACATCCGCGTGCGCGAGCTCTAGGAGAGACGATGATCCGACGACTCACTGCCGCGGTGGCGGCGCTCCTGCTCACGGTCACGGCGTTGGCGGCGCCACCCGCCTCGGCCGCACCGCGCGCTGCCGCGGACCAGGTGCTGACCTGGACCGCCGACGACAACATCACCCGCTACAAGTCCGCGCCCACCCAGGCGGTGGCCGGCGCGGCGACGATCATCTGGGAGAACAGCGCGGCCACCGGCAACACGACCGGAATGCCGCACACCCTGACCTTCGACACCAGCACCGAGGGCTACAACCACGACGTCACAGTCAACATCCTGGCCAGCCCGTTCGACGCCAACAACGGCCGCCACCAGGCGACAGTCACGCTGACCCCGGGCCGGTACCGCTACTTCTGCTCGATTCCCGGCCACAGCCAGATGGTCGGCGAACTGGTGGTCACCGACGGCGGGGGAGGCGACGACACCACGCCGCCGACGGTCACCGCCGCCGTGTCGGGCGACCGCGATCAGGACGGCAACTACGTCGGTACGGCGACGGTGACCGTCACGGCCACCGACGCCGGCTCGGGCGTGCAGACCGTCGAGTACCAGGTCGACGACACCAGCTTCGCGCCGTACACCCAGCCGGTGCGCATCAGCGCGGTCGGCGACCACTCGGTGCAGTTCCGGGCCACCGACCAGGCCGGCAACACGAGCACTGTCGGCTCGGTGTCGTTCCGGATCGTCGAACCGACCGAGGAGGACACCACCGCGCCGGTGGTCACGGCAGCGCTGGCCGGCGACCGCGACGGCGACGGCAACTACGTCGGTACGGCCACCGCCACGCTCACCGCCACCGACGCCGGCTCGGGCGTCGCCAGCATCGAGTACGCCCTCGACGACGCCGCCTTCACCGCGTACACGAACCCGGTCGTGGTGACCGCGGTCGGGATGCACATGCTGCACTTCCGGGCCACCGACGTCGCCGGCAACACGTCGGCGGAGCAGATGTCCCACTTCACCGTCGTCGCCCCGCCCGAGGAGGACGACACGCCGCCGACGGTGGCCGCTGCGGTCACCGGCGAGCGGAACGCCGACGGCGCCTACGTCGGCGCGGCGACCGTCACCGTCACCGCGACCGACGCCGGCTCGGGCGTGGCGTCTGTCGAGTACGCGCTCGACACCGGCGGCTGGACCGCGTACGCCGGCCCGGTCACCGTCCGCACCCCCGGGGCGCACACCCTGCGCTACCGGGCGACCGACACCGCGGGGAACGCCGCCGCCGAGCAGTCCAGCACCTTCACGGTGGTGGCCGACGGCACCGACGCCTGCCCCGCGTCCGACACCCGCGACACGGTGATCATCGACGGTGCCGACACCGGCGTGGCCAACGCCGACACCGGCGACGGCTGCACCATCAACGATCTGATCGACGAACACGCCGACTACCCCGGCCACGCCGCCTTCGTCCGACACGTCGAGGCGGTCACCACCGCTCTGGTGAGCGCCGGAACGCTCACCAAGCGGCAGCAGGGCGCCATCGTCCGGGCCGCGGCCGGATCGGACGTCGGCGCATGAGCACCCGAATCTCACCGACAGGGAGTACCACGATGCCCGGACGTACCGTCGCCAAGCTGGCCACCGTGACCGCAGTCATCGCCGCCTCGGTGCTGGCCGTGGCGCCCACCGCCCACGCCGACCTGGTCACCCACTGCATCGGCACCGGCGGTGCGGTGACCGTGCCCAACGACCTGCTCGTCCCGGCCGGTGAGTCGTGCGCGCTGACCGGCACCACGATCACCGGCAACGTCACAGTCGCCGCCGGCGCGAACCTGGTGGTGACCGGTGGCCGGGTCAGCGGCGAGGTACGCGTCGCCGCCGACGGCTACCTCGACGCCACCGAGACGACAGTCGACGGCCAGGTGGTGCTGGCCGCCGGCGGCTACGGGGTCTACCTCTCCAACGCCCGGACCGGTGCGGTGACCGTCCGGCCGAAGGGCTCGGCCACCATCGACAGTTTCCTGTTCGCCGAGGCGGCGACGATCGGCGGGAACGTCACCGTCGGCGCCGGTGAGGTACGGCTCGACGGCGGCACCCAGGTGACGCGCAACGTCAGCAGCACCGGCACCTACTACACCGACGTGCACGACTCGTTCGTCGACGGCACCCTGTCGGTGCTCAACAGCGCCACCGGCAGTGTCGTGTGCGGCAGCGCCGTGCGGGGTCGGGCCACGTTCGCCGGCAACCTCGGCGGCGTCCAGCTCGGCCCGAACGGCGCTCTGGACAGCTGCGCGTCCGGCGGCTACTGGGGCGCGGACGTCAGCGTCACCACCACCACCGGCGGCGTCACCGTCGACGACAACATCATCAACGGCCAGTTGACGGTGACGGGCAACAACCCGGCCGCGCAGGTGGCCGCGAACAACCGCATCCGCGGCGGCGTGACGGGCGACCAGGCCGCGCCGGGCGCCAACCGGGCGGCCCGGATGGCCGCCGCCGACCGGGACGACGCGGGCGACCAGCGGGCCGAGGTTCGTCGTACCTCGGCGGTGCAGGAGGCCACCGCGGCCGGCGACGCCCGGCTCTAGCCAGCGGATCGACGCCAGCGGGTCACCGGGTGAGCCCCCGCGCGCCTACCCCGCCCGCTGCGCCCCGATCGCCGTCGGGAGCCCGCCGCGGCCCCGCACGCCGAGCTTCACGTACGCCCGCTGGAGGTGGTTCTCCACCGTCCGCACCGACAACACCAGCTTGGCCGCGATCGCGGCGTTGTCGTGCCCGGCCGAGGCCAGTTCGCAGATCTGCCGCTCCCGGGGGGTGAGCCCGTCCCGGTCCGACGGCCGGGGGCTCAACGGGGGCCAGTACCCGCCGCACCGCTCCCGCAGCAGGTCCGCGCGCCGGGCCAGCAGATTGGCCCGGCGCTGGTCGCCTCGACGCTGGCAGGCCCGCTCGGCGGCGACCACGGCCTCCAGCCCGAGCGTCAGGTAGCCGCTCGCCTCCAGGGCGCTGCCGACGCGTTCCAGCGCGGCCGGGTCGTCGGCGGCGAGCGCGTGCGCGTAGTCGGACCACAGCGCGAACAGTGGACTGTCACAGTTGGCGGTGACCGTGCGCAGCCGCTCGGCGGTGGCGGCCCCCGGCTCCAGGCGGGACAGCAGGTGCAGGCACTCGACGGTGACCGTCGTCGCCTGCCCGGCCCGCCCCTGCAACTCCCGCAGCGTGGCGACGGCCGTCGCCGGGCGGCCCTCCGCGGCGGTCAGCCAGGCCGCGGTCAGCTCGGCGTCGATGGCCACCAGCCCGCCGCCGTGCGGCCCGTCGCCGTCGGAGCGATCGTCGACGAGCTGCCGCAGCAACCTCCCGCTCTCCGCCAGCTCACCCACCTGCGCCGCCACGTACGCGTTCGCCGACAGCACGTAGTCGCGGATCGGGAACAGCGTACGGTCGGCGGTGAGGGTCCGTGCCTCGTGCAGCCAGCGCATCGACCGCCGCATCTGCCCGGCGTGGTAGGCGCACTTGCCCAGGGAGAAGGCGAGCAGACCCACCGCGTCCGCCGCGCCCCGCGTGACCGCGTCCCGGTAGTAGCGTTGCGCCAACCGCTCGGCGTCGTGCAGTCGCCCGGACAGCACCAGCGCCTGCACGTGGCAGGCCTGCGTCGCGGCGCGCATCGTCGGCCACGTCTCCGGGATGTCGACCTCGCCGGTGTCGAACATCCGCACCGCCTGCCCCGGCTGCCCGTCGAACAGCAGCAGGTACGGCAGCAACGCCGCGACCGCCGTCGCCAACAGCGGGTCCCGGGGCCGGTCGGCGGCCAGGCGTGCCATCAGGGCGCGGGCGCCCCCCGCGTCGCCGCCGAACGCCGCGATCCCCACCTCCGCCGCGAGCAGCCCGGCGCGCGCGTCGGCGGGCAGGTCACGACGGCCCCCGTCGATCACCTCGCGGGCGCGGTCGGGCCGTCGCTCTCCCCAGTACATGTTCAGCGCTCGCAGCGCCGTCGCCTCGGCGCGGTCGCGCGCGTCGTCGAGGTCGGCCGCGGCGCGGGCCAGGTGCCCGTCGGCCTCGTCGCCGCGCCCCTGAGCCACCAACGCCCGGCCCACCTGCCAGTCGCCCCGCGCCGAGTCGACCCTCCGGCCCAGCCGCTCGGCCAGCGGCGCGTCGTGGCGGCGCAACGCGTACTCCGACGCCGCCAGCAGGTCGTCCGGATCGACGGGCAGATCCGCCTCGCACCGCCAGGCCGCGATCCGGGCCCGGGCCTCGGTGCCGACGCCGTCGACGCCCGCCAGCGCCTCGGCCAGGGTCCGGCGCAGCCGGCGGGCCCGTAGCTCCCCGGTGCGGTTGCGGACCACCTCGGCGTACAGCGGATGGCTGGTCTGCACCAGCACGCCCGTGTCATGCCGAACCAGGCGGATCAGGCCGCGCTCCTCGAGCCGTTCCGCGACGGGTGGGTCGACGGTCCGCTCGATCAGCGCCAGCGGAGCCGGCTCGGCGTGCGCGACGTACCGCAACGCCTCGGCCTCCTGGGCGGTGAGCGTGCCGAGGGTCTGCTCGATGAGGTCGGACAGGTGCGTGGAGCACAGCGACTCGGCGGGCCACGTCCACATCCCGTCGCGCTGGACCAGACCGCCATCGCGCAACCCGCACCGGAGCGCCTCGCGCAGAAAGAGCGGGTTGCCCTGACTGATCCGCCACAGCGCGCCGACCGTCAGGCCGTCGACCGGGCCGCCGAGACCCTCGCGGACCAGCACTGCCGTCTCGTCCGGGTCCAGCGGCGGCACGTGGACCCGGTCGACAGCGCGGAAGCGGTGCAACGCCGCGACCGGCGCCGCGGCCAGGGCGTCACCCCGGACACTCGCGACCACCCGCACGGTGCCACCCACGACGAGGCGTTCCAGGAGCGCCCCGGACGCGTCGTCCAGCCAGTTGAGGTCGTCCACCCCGACCACCACGCCCCGGCCGGCCGCGACCTCGCGCAGCCGGCGCTCGACGTCGCGAAAGACGTCCGCGACACTCGCGTCCGACGGCTGGGGCAGCCGGCTGGCGAGCACGCCGAACGGCACGCCACGCCAGCCCGGAGTGGCGGTGACCCGCAACACGACATGCTGGCGCCGCAGCGCCTCGGCCAGCACCTCCTCCAGGAGTCGGCTCTTGCCCACCCCCGGATCGCCGGTGAGCAGGACCCCCCAACCCGCCGACGCGGTGAGCGCCTCGACCGCCCGGTCACGCTCGCGCGCCCTGCCGACGAACGGCCATCCGGCGCCCCCGTCGACGAAACCACCTGATGCAGCCACGGAACCCCTTCAACCCGGCCGGGTGCCCGCCCCGGGCCCGGTCGCCATCTCCGTCCTCGATCCGCTCGCTCGGCCGGATCGTGTGTGCGCGGCGGTCTGGGTGGCGCGGGCCCCACCCTCACACACTCCCGCCCGGTGGCGCCGTCAGCTTCCAGACATGCCTGCACACCTGACGCCCCGAACCCACGGTTCGGTTGTCGTCCGCGTGACACGACCGGCCCGGGATGAGGTAGCCGCTACTCATGTGCCGGCACCCCCGCCGCCCGCAGGCTGGTTTCTGCCAGCGACCGCCGGACAGGCCGACGGTCGTCGCGAAAGGAGCCACGAATGTCCATCACCGACATCGTCAGCAGCTGGAAGGACGAGTACCGCCGCGCCGCCTCGCCCGAGGCCGTCGAGACCCACCCGGCCGGTCTGGTCGAGCTGGACCGCGACCAGTTGGAGACCGTGGCCGGCGGCGCCGCCGCGACCACCGGCCACACCACGGCCTGCTGCCACTGCGTCTGCTGATTTCGAACCCTCGGGTCCGCACGGGGTCCGGGCCTGGCCCGGACCCCGTCGTTCCGCCCAACCACCGCCACGGGAGCCCCGCATGTCCGAACACCCGCACCGCGCCACCGACGACCCGAGCGTCCGCGTCGAGCAGCGCCTCCTGGCCGCGCTGAGCATCGCCGAACGGCTGGCCGCGCCCGCGCCGACGGCGTCGCTGCCCGGCGAGCGGTCGCGGTGGCGGCTGTCGCGGTGGCGCACCGCCGGCGCGTTCACCGACGACGAGGACTGGCGAAGCCGGCTGACGGCGGAGGGCATCGACGAGCAGGTGCTCCTCGCTCTGCTCGACGAGACGCCCGAGCTGCTCGCCGCACGTCTGCACGGTACGCCGGCCTGGATCGACGAACTGCTGGCCTGCTACACGCGAGCGGCGGACGGGGAGATCGGCCCCGACCTGCTGCCCGGTCGCCCGCTCGATGCCTGTCTCGTCCTGGTGGCGCCCCTGGTCGCACAGGCCCGCGCCCAGGTGGCACGTCGGACTCGTGACCTCGCCGGCGACGCCGTGCCGCTGCCCGCCGACGCGGACCGGCTCGGACTGACCGGCCTGCTCGACGAGCTGGTCGTGCTCCTGAGCCGGGCCGTCGTCCTGGAACTCAACATCGACCGGCTGCGCGGCACGTCGTCCGGAAAGACGCCGCAGGAGCGCTTCGAGGCGTTCTTCGGCAGGTACCGCGCCCCCGGGGCGGCGCTGGGCCTGCTGGCCGACTACCCGGTCCTGGCCCGGCAGGCGTACGGGCTGACCCGCGCCTGGGCCGAGCGGACCGTCGAGTTCCTGCACCGGCTCCGCGCCGACGCGCCGACGCTCGCGGCGACCTTCCACTCCGGTGCCCCGATCGGTCGCCTGGTCGAGGTCGAGGAGACCGGCGACCCCCACCGCGACGGCCGCCGGGTGCTGGTGGCGACGTTCGACAGTGGGCTGCGGCTGGTCTACAAGCCCCGCCCGGTCGCCGTCGAGGCCCGGTTCCAGCAGCTGCTGGCCTGGCTCAACGACCGCGGCGCCGACCTGCACACCTTCACCGTGCTGCCGCGCGGCGAGTACGGCTGGGCCGCGTACGTCGACACGCGCGCCGCCGCCACGACGGCCGGTCAGCGCCGCTACGCCCACCGCTTCGGTGCCCTGCTGGTCCTGTTGCAGGCCATCGGCGCCACCGACTGCCACCAGGAGAACGTGGTCGCCCACGGTGAGCATCCGGTCCTGGTCGACCTGGAGACCGTGTTCACCCCGGCGGTCGTCCGGTCCACGAGCTTTCGGGGCGGCGACGCGATCGCGGACTCGGTGCTCGCGGTCGGCCTGCTGCCGCGCGCCGACGAGGCCGCCGGACCGGTCGGCGACGGCTGCAACTGCTCGGCGTGGCAGGCCGAGGGGACCGACGAGATGCGACTGTGCGCTCCCGGTCACCACCACGACGAGCAGGACCGGCAGAACCCCGCCACCGCCGGCGCGGCGACCGATGTCGCCGCGCACCTGCCGCAGGTGGTGCGGGGGTTCGAGTCGATGACGCGCCTCCTCGTCGCCGTCCGCGACGATCTGCTGGCCCCGCACGGGCCGCTCACCGCGTTCGCCGCCGACGAGATCCGCGTCGTGCTCCGCCCCACCCGCACGTACCTGCGACTGCGCGACGCGGCGCTGCACACCGACGCGCTGCAGGACGGCCTGGACACCGAGCGGCTGTACGACTGGCTCTGGTCGGGGGTGGCGGAACTGCCGATGCTGGCGGCCACCGTCGGGGCGGAGCGCGCCGACCTGGCCCGCCGCGACGTGCCGATGTTCACCACCCGGGTGGACTCGCGGGACCTCTGGAGCAGCCGGGGGCAACGCCTGCCGGGCCTGCTGGCCCGGTCCGGGCTCGACGAGGCGCGTCGCCGGCTCGCCCGGCTCGGACCGGCCGACCTGACGCGGCAGCGCTGGCTGATCGAGGCCGCCTTCACCACCCGGGTGGACGGCACCGACGCTCCCCACGCGCGGGTGCGCTGGCGGCTGGCGGATCTGCCACCCGCGCCGGCACCCGCCCCGGCGGCCTACCTGGCCGCCGCGGCCGAGGTCGCGGCCGTGGTCGCCGGTCTCGCCAGCGCAGGTGCCGAGCCGACCTGGTTCGGGCTCACGCCCTCGACCACCGACCCGGGCCGGTGGGCGCCGACGCCGCTCGGCCCGCACCTCTACGACGGCGTCGCGGGCGTGGCGCTCTTCCTGGCCCACGCCGGCCGACTAACCGGTGCACGGCGATTCACCGACCTCGCCGCCCGGGCGGCCGCCGGGCTGGCCGCCCGCGTCCTCGACCAGCGGATTCCCGGCGATCGGATCGGCGCGTTCACCGGATGGTCGGGCCTGCTGTACACCTTCGGGCACCTCGGAGCGCTGTGGCGGACCGACCGGTTCGCGCCGGCGGTCGACGTGGCGCTGGCGCGGATCGTCACGCTGGCCGCCAGCGAGCAGGCCGTCGACCTCGTCGACGGGTACGCCGGCGCCGTCCTCGCCGTCTCCGGCGCGGGTCTGGACCCCGACCGGGTCGAGCCCGCCCTGAGCGCTGCCGCCGCGCGACTTCGCGCCGCCGCCGAGCGCTACCCGCACCCGGCCCGCGGTGCCTCCGGCGACCCCCTCGGCGGGCTGTCGCACGGCTCCGCGGGCATCGCCGCCGCGCTGGCCCGGGCCGGTCAGGTGACCGGCGATCCCGGCTACACCGACGCGGCGGTCCGCGTGCTCGCGTACGACAGCAGTTTGTTCCGCCCTGAGCTGGCGAACTGGGCAGACCTGCGCCGGCCGGGGGAGAGCACCGTCACCTGGTGTCACGGTGCCCCCGGGGTGGGGCTGTCGCGGCTGCTGCTGCGCGACGCCCTCGGCCCCGACGAGGGCCTGGACGCGGAGATCGACACGGCCGTCCGGACGACGCTCGCCACCGGCTTCGGTCGTAACCACTCGCTGTGCCACGGCGACCTCGGCAACCTCGACCTGCTGCTGACGGCCGTCCCCCAGCAGGCGGCGGCGCCTGCGGCGGCGGTGCTGCGCGACGGCCTCGGCGGTGGCTGGCGCTGTGCCAACCCGACGGCCCTCGCCACGCCGGAGCTGATGACCGGCCTGTCGGGGATCGGGCTCGCCCTGCTGCGGCTGGCCGCACCCGAGCGGGTGCCGTCGGTTCTCGTGCTGGCGCCACCGGCGGACGCGCGCACCGGCGCGCTCGGCGTCCGGAGGCGACAGTGGGCCGCCTGACCAGCGCCCGGGCGTGGTGGCGCCGGCAGCGGGTGCCGCTGGTGATGCAGATGACCGACACCGACTGCGGCGCCGCGTGCCTGGCCATGATCGCCCGCCGGCACGGCGTACGTGCCTCGCTGGCCCGGGTGCGCGACGGGCTCGACATCGGCCGCGACGGCGTCACCGCGCGGGCGCTGCTGACCGCGTCCTCCCGGTTCGGGTTGCGGGCCCGCGCGTTCCGCGCCGACGCCGCCCAGGTCGCGCAGCTGCCCCTGCCGGCCGTCGCCCACTGGGAGGACTCCCACTTCGTCGTGGTGGAACACGTCGGCGCGCGGGGTGTGCGGCTCGTCGACCCGGCGCTCGGGCGTCGGCTGCTCAGCGCCGCCGAGTTCGCGGCCGGCTTCAGCGGCACGGTGCTGACCTTCACCCCCGACCCCGAGGCCGTGCCCGAGCCCGCCGTCTCCCATCCCGGCCCGCTGGCCCGTTGGCGGCGCGCGCACCCGCTGCTGCGGCCCTTCCTGCCCCGGCTGGGCACGGCGTTCGGCGTCTCCCTGGTGCTCCAGACCCTGGGACTGGCCCTGCCGTTGGCCACGACTGTCGCCTTCGACCAGATCATGCCGGCCCGGGAGACCGGCCTCATGCCGTACCTGGCGTTGGGCATCGCGGCGCTGGTGCTCACCCAGTTCGGCGTGGCCTATCTGCGCTCCCGGCTCCTGGTCACGTTGCAGGCCGCTGTGGACGCCGCGCTGATGACCCGCCTGTTCGGGCACCTGCTGCGGCTGCCGTACGCGTTCTTCCAGCAGCGGGCCGGCGGCGACCTGATGCAGCGGCTGTCCAGCAGCATCCTGCTGCGCGAACTGGTCACCACCCAGGTGCTGACGGCGGTGATCGACGGTGTGCTGGTGATCGCGTACTTCGCGGTGCTGGTGGCCAGGGACCTCACCTTCGCCGGGCTCGCCGCCGCGATCGGTGTCGTCCAGGTGGTGGCCGTCGCGCTTGTCAACGGTCGGCTGCTGCGGCTGACCCAGCGGCACCTCACCGTGCAGGCCGACGCGGAGAGCGCGTTGATGGAGGCGCTGTCGGGCATCGCGACGGTCAAGTCGATGGGCGCCGAACGGCAGGTGTACGACGGTTGGCTGCGCCGCTACACCACCGCGCTGGACGCCGACATCGCCCAGAACCGGCTCTCGGCAACGGTCGCCAACATCACCGCGAGCGTCCAACTCGCCGGGCCGCTGGCGTTGCTGTGGCTCGGCACCGGCCGGCTCTTCGAGGGCGCCGGCCTCGGTGCGACCCTGGGCCTGCAGGCGTTGGCGTTGTCCGCGCTCACCCCGTTGGCCTCACTGGTGAGCAGCGCGCAGGTGCTGCAGTCGGTCGTGTCGCACCTGCAGCGCCTGCGGGACGTCTTCGCCGCCCGGCCGGAGCCCACCGGGGACCCCGACCTGCCGACGCCCCGCCTCACCGGCCGGATCACCGTCCGCGACCTGAGCTTCCGCTACGACGGTGGCGCGGCACCGGTGCTGCGGGACATCTCCTTCGACGTCGCACCGGGGGAGAAGGTCGCGGTGGTGGGGCCCTCGGGCAGCGGCAAGAGCACCCTGGCCATGCTGCTGACCGGCCTCTACCGGCCCACCGGCGGGGAGATCCTGTTCGACGGGGTGCCCCTGTCGCGCATCGACCCGACAGCTCTGCGCCGCCAGTTCGGGGTGGTGTTGCAGGAGAGCTACCTGTTCCGCGACTCCATCCGGCGCAACATCAGCCTGGTGCATCCGGGTGTCGGCATGCCGGCGATCCGGGCGGCCGCCGAGGCCGCCGCCATCGACGAGGACATCGCGGCGATGCCGATGGGCTACGACACCCAGGTCGCCGAGCGGGGCCAGGCGCTCTCGGGTGGGCAGCGGCAGCGGCTGTCCATCGCGCGGGCCCTGGCGGGCCAGCCCGCCGTGCTCCTGCTCGACGAGGCGACCAGCCACCTCGACGTGGCCACCGAGCGGCGCGTCGACGAGGCGATCTCGGCGATGCGCTGCACCCGGATCGTGGTGGCCCACCGGCTGAGCACCGTCCGTAACGCTGACCAGATCCTCGTCGTCGCCGGTGGCCGGCTCGTGGAGCGCGGCCGGCACGACGACCTGCTGCGGGCCGGGGGCGTGTACGCCGACCTGGTCCGCTGCCAGTTGACCGATGACGAACCCGCCCACGCAGGAGGCGACGCATGGACACCCGTACCGTGACCGGGGCGCCGCAGCGCCCGGTGGTCTCCGCCGACGACCCGCAAGCGTTCCCGGCGCGGCGGATCCTCGTCGCCGCCTGCGGATCCGCGGACGTGCTGACACTGCCTCAGTCGATCATGGTGATGCGCCACGCGTTGGGGCTCGACGTGCGGGTCGTGCTCACTCCCGCCGCCGCCCGCTTCGTCCCGGCCGCGTCGTTCGCCCTCCTGACCGGACACCCGGCGCTGACCGACGAGCAGGCGACCAGCGAGGTCACGCACCTGGCCCTGACGGGGTGGGCGGATCTGGTGCTCGTCCTGCCCGCCACCGCCAACACCCTGGCCAAGGCCGCCCTGGGAATCGCCGACACCCTGGTCGCCACCTGCGTGCTGGCCGCCGCCGCTCCCGTCGTGCTGGTGCCGTCGATGAACGCCGCGATGTGGCAGCGACCCGCCGTGCAGCGCAATGTGGCGCGGTTGCGCGCCGACGGGTACGGCGTCGTGCCGCCCGTTCCCGTGCTCGCGCTGAGCACCGGCACCCTCGCGGGCCGGGGGATGCCACCGGTGGAGACGGTGCTGGAGTGGACCGCCGCCCACCTGCGGGCGCAGGGAGCGGGCCGTGGCTGAGGCACGCTCCGGGTACGGGCCGAGAATCGCCGCGGCGGTCACCGCGCTCGGCGCCGTCCTGCTCGTGGTGGCGGCCACCCCGTTCCTGCGCGCCTACGCCGACCCGGCCTCGCGCCGACCGGCCGCCGCGATCGGGGTCGACGCCGACCGGGCCGGCTGTGATCCGGAGCTGACCGACCGGATCAGTGGCGCGGGCCTGCACGTCGGCCCGGGGACCGCCGAGCCGTACGTCACCCGCGTCCGGTACGACCTGGTCCCACCGTCGTCCGGGCCGCACTTCGTGGTGCCCGCCCCGACCGTGCGCCGCTTCTATGTCGCCCGTGACCGCCCGCCCATCGAGACGCTGGTCCATAACCTGGAACACGGCTACACCGTGCTGTGGTACGTCGAACCGCTCGCCCCCGACCAGATCGAGGCACTGCGGGCGTTGGCCCGGACGTTCGGCGACGACAGCTACGGCGGCAGGTTCGTGGTCGCGCCGTGGGACCTCGACTACGGGGCGTTCCCGGCCGGCCGGCCGCTGGCCCTGTCGCACTGGGGTGCGCAGGCCGGGTACCGGCAGTTCTGTGCCGCGGTCAGCGGTGCGGCAGTGCAGCGGTTCGTCCTGGCGCACCCGCGCAGCGACGCTCCCGAGCCGACCGGTATGTGAGGCCCCCCGACTGCCCGCCGGTCCTGCCCGGCTCCGACCGCGACACGCGGCGACGGCCGGTCACGTCGGGGTGGCCGGCCGCCGCCGTGGTGGCGTGTCAGCCGGCGACGGCCGTGCCGTAGAACGCGCTCGGATCGTCGGCGAGGGATGCCTTGACGTGGGCGCTCCACTCGTCGGCGAGCACCTCGAGCCGGCCGGCCTCGATGCCGTCGAGGGCAGCGCGGACGACGTCGGCGGGGTCCATCTTGACGCCGTCGTAGTCGGCCATCATGTCGGTGTCGGCGGCGCCCAGGTGCAGCCCGGTCACCAGCGTGCCCTGCGCGGCCAGTTCGAGCCGGACGCCGTTGGTCAGGCTCCACTCGGCCGCCTTGGCGGCGCTGTAGGCGTTCGCGCCGTCGTAGGAGAACCACGACAACGCCGACAGGACGTTGAGGATGGCGCCGCCGCCGTTGGCGCCCAGGACCGGGGCGAAGGCGCGCACCATGTCGAGGGTGCCGTAGAAGTTGGTGTCCATCTCGGATCGGACCAGGCGCAGGTCGCCGGTGACGAGATTGGTCCGGGTGGTGATTCCGGCGTTGTTGACGAGCAGGGTCACGTCGGAAGCGACCGCTGCGGCGTCCCGCACCGCCTGCGGGTCGGTGATGTCCAGGCGCAGCCTCTCGACGCCGGGGATGTCGATCTGTTCGGGGTCGCGGGCCGTGGCGTACACCTTCGCCGCGCCGCGTTCGAGGAGTAGGTGGGTGAAGTGCCGGCCGATGCCACGGTTGGCGCCGGTGACCAGCGCGATCGAGCCCGAGATCCGCATGATGCCTCCGCTGGGGTTGGACGAGGACTGGTACGCGGCCTACGCTAAAACCTGACGTGGACGTGAGGGACAAGGTTGTGTGGCGGCTGTCACCGGCAGTGGGGGAGTGGTCGTGCGGATCGGGGAACTCGCCACCAGCACGGGTGTGTCGGTGCGCGCCCTGCGTTACTACGAGGAGCAGTCGCTGCTGATCCCCGAGCGCAGCGGCGGCGGCCAGCGCCACTACGACGAGAAGGCGCTGGATCGGGTCCAGCTCATCCAGACGTTGTACGCCGCGGGCCTGTCCAGCCGGACGATCCTGGATCTGCTGCCCTGCGTCGACGCCAAGGTCAACACCCCGCAGTCGCGTGCCCTGCTGAACGGCGAACGCGACCGCATCACCCGACAGATCGACCAACTCGTCCAGGTCAGGGACCGACTCGACGCGGTGATCAGCGCCAGCGAGAGCCCGGCCAGCGGCTGCCTCCACACGGACGCCGACCCACGGTGACCGCCCTACGCTCCGGCTGTCCGCAATGAGGTCCGTCGAGCGATCGTGGGCGGGGCGCCGAGGGTCAGGTCGGGGATGCCGTAGAGCTGGTCGAGCACCTGCATCGCGGCCCCGGCGGCGATGACGTCCGCGCCCAGACCGGACAGGGTCACCGTCGGCGTCAGCCAGTCCGCGCGCGGCACGTCCGTGCGGACGGCCCGCTCGACCGCGGCGCGGTAGTCCTCCGCGTGGCGCAGCAGATCCGCGCCGGCCAGCACCACGTGGGCGAGGTCGAGGGTCTGGAGCAGGTTGACGACGCCGACGGCCAGGACGCGGGCCGCGCGGGCGACGTCTCCCGCCTCCGCGGCGCCCAGGTGCACGACCTCCAGGCAGCCGTGGCGTCCGCAGACGCAGCGGGGCCCGTCCAGGTCGACGACCGTGTGCCCGAACTCGCCGGCATTGGTGTGCGCGCCCCGGTGGGCGGCGCCGCCCAGCCAGAAGCCACCGCCGATGCCGGATTCGACCATGATGAGCGCCGCGTCGCCGAACGTCGCGCCGTGCCGCCACGCCTCGGCCGTGATCCCGGCGGTCACGTCCTTGTCCAGGTGCACCGGTAGCCCCAGGTGCGCCTCGGCCAGCTCACGCAGCGGTACGTCGTGCCACTGCCGCAGGCCGTGCGCGTCCCGGACCAGCCCGTTGGCGTGGTCGAGCGGCCCGATCATGCCGAGGCCCACCCCGGTCAGCCGGCCGCGCAGGTCGTCGCCGGCGGTGATCGCGTCGACGCCGACCCGCAGGGCGTCGAGGAGGTGCTCCGGGGTGAAGTCGCCGGGCAGGGGGTTGACGGTGGAGTGGCGCACGGTGCCGGCCAGGTCGACCAGGACCAGCCGCAGCGTGCGTCGGGCGACGTGCGCGCCGATGGCGTACCGGCTGTCGGGGACCAGCTCGTAGACGACCGCGGGTTTGCCGATGCCCAGGCGGCGGACCCCAGCGGGACGGATCAGCCCGTCGGCGGCCAGGCGGGCGATGACCTTGGAAACCGCCTGCGGTGTGAGGCCGGTGGCGTCGACGACCGTCGACCGCTCGAACGTCCGCACGGTACGCCCCACGGCCAGGACGAGCGCCTGGTTGTATCCGCGCAGGAACGTCACGTCGGCTGTGGTGCGCGTCATCTCACCAGCCTATTACGCAACGCTGTTGCTAAATTCGCCCGGTGAACGGACTGAGCAGAGGTCAGCGCCTGGCGGCGCTGGCGGCCCTGGCCCTGGGCGGCGTGGCGGTCGGCCTGACGGAGTTCGTGGCGATGGGTCTGCTGCCCGAGATGGCCCGCGGCCTGCTCCCGCAGGAGTACGCCCGATCGTCGTCGGACGCGGTGGCCCAGGCCGGTTGGATGATCACCGCGTACGCGCTGGGCGTGGTCGTCGGCGCCCCGCTGATCGCCGCCCTCAGCGCCCGCCTGCCGCGCCGCAAGCTCGTGCTCGGGCTGCTCGTCCTCTTCGCCGTCGGCACGATCGCCTCCGCGACCGCCCCGAACTTCGAGCTGGTGCTGGTCGCGCGGTTCGTCGCGGCGCTGCCGCACGGCGCGTACTTCGGCGCGGCCGGCCTGCTCGCGGCGACCCTGATGGGCCCCGGCAACGAGGCCCGGGGCTTCGCCACCGTGCTCGGTGGGCTGACGGTGAGCAACGTGGTGGGCGTACCGCTGATCACCCGGCTCGGCCAGGCGGCCGGCTGGCGTGCGGCGTACCTGGTGATCGCCGGGGTCTTCCTGCTCACGCTGCTGGCGGTGCTGGCGGTCGTCCCGGAGGTCCCCGCGGCGGCGGACGGCTCGCCGGCCGCCGAACTGCGCTCCCTGCGGACCCCGCAGGTCTGGCTGGTCGCGGCCACCGGGGCGATCGGCTTCGCCGGGTTCTTCGCCGTCGACTCCTACATCGCGCCGGTCACCACCGACGTCGCCGGCCTCTCCGCCGCGACCGTCCCGTGGGTGCTGGTCGCCGTGGGTCTCGGCATGACAGTCGGCAACGCCCTGGGCGGCTGGCTCGCCGACCGGGACCTGCGCCGCAGCATGATGATCGGCTTCGTCGCCATGATCGTCAGCATCGGTGTGTTCAGCCTCGTCGCGTCGAACCGCGTGGGCCTGTTCGTCGGCGCGTTCCTGGTCGGCGCGACAAGCCTCTACCTCGGTCCGGTCCTGCAGGCACGCCTGATCACTGTCGCCCCCGGCGCCCAACTGATGGGCGCGGCGCTCAACCAGTCCGCCATGAACATCGCCAACAGCCTGGGCGCGGCCCTGGGCAGCGTCGCCATCGCCGCCGGGCTCGGCTACCTCGCGCCGGCGCGGGTCGGCCTGGTCCTGGCGGTCGTCGGGCTGGGCCTCGGAATCGTCAGCTTCACCGCCGGACGCCGCCGCGACCGGGAACCGGCCGTCCTCGCGGGCTGACGGCCTGTTCGCCGGTCGGGGTGCGCGACCGCGTCCAGCGGCATGTCGGTATCCGACACCCGGGCGGACGTGTCGGGGCGACGGTCGGAGCTCGACGCTGTGCAACGATCGGTGCCACACCTCGTACCCCTTGGAGAGCACGATGTCCCTCTCCCCGGTTCGGGTCTTCGCCGCGTTGAACGCCGTGCGACCCCCCGACCAACCCACTCCGCGCCTGGGTAAGGCGGTGGTGGTCGGCGGCAGTGTCGCCGGCCTCCTGGCCGCCCGGGTCCTGTCCGACCACGCGGAAAGCGTGCTCCTTCTCGACCGGGACGACCCGCAGCTCAGCGGCGCCCGACCCGGCGTGCCACAGGGGACGCAACTGCACGCGCTGCTGCCCGGCGGCCTGCTCCAGCTCGAGCAGCTGTTCCCCGGGTTCCGCCAGCAGGCGCTGGCCCACGGGGCGATCGAGGCGCCGCCCGCCGCCCGGCGCAGCTACCTCGACGGCCGACGGAAGGTGGTCGTACCCGACGACGACGACAGCCTCGCCGGCAGCCGACCCCTCCTGGAGGGGCTGATCCGTCAGCAGGTGCTCCGACTGCCCAACGTCAAGACGGTCACCGCCCGTGCCACGGGTCTCGTGTTCGACGGCGACGCGGTCACCGGCGTCCGGTACGAGGTCGATCAGGTGCCCGGCGTCGAGGGCGCCGACCTCGTGGTGGACGCCATGGGGCGGTCCAGCCGGCTCTCCGAGTGGCTGGAGCAGGCCGGCTGGGAACGGCCCGCCACCCGTCGGATGGCCGTGCACCTCAACTACGCGACAGCGCTGTTCCGCCGCCCCGAGCCGTCTCCGGAGACGACGGTCGTCCTGGCCCTGCACACGCCGCGGACCATGACGGACATCGCCGGCGCCGCCTTCTTCGCCATCGAGGACGGCCGGTGGATGGCCATGATGGCCGGCTACGGGAAGGACCGCCCGGGCCGCACCGCCCAGGACTTCGTCCGCCGGCTGCGGGAGCAGTTCCCGCCGGAGTTCGGCGAGGTCGCCGGGCAGGAGATGCTCGGCGACGTCCAGACCTACCACCACGCCGACAGCCGCCGGCGGGACTTCCACGCGCTGCGGCGGTTCCCGGCGCGACTCGTCAGCGTCGGTGACGCCGTCGCGTCGTTCAACCCGGTGTACGGGCAGGGGATGACGGCGGCGGCCCTGCACGCGGCCTGCCTGTCGGCGTACCTGCGCTCCGACCCCGACCTGAGCGAGCCCGCCCGCCACTTCCTCGCCCTGCAGAAGGTCGTGGTCGACGCCGCCTGGTCGACCTCAACCTCCGCCGACCTGGCGTTGCCGCACGTCGACGGGCCCTACCCGCGCGGCTACCGGGTCTCCAGCTGGGTCAGCCGGCAGATCCTCACGGCGACAGTCACGGACGTGGCGACCGCCCGGCGGTTCAACGAGGTCGTCTCCCTGCGGGAGCACCCGCTGTCGCTGGCCACACCCGGCGTGATCCTGGGCGCCCTGCGCGCGAACCGCCGCGCGGGCTGACGGTCACCCGGACGCGCCGACGCCGCCCGCCGACGCCGATGTGCGGCGGGCGGGCGGCGTCCGGCGGTTGCCCGGGGTCAGCGCGCGTCGCCGCGCAGGATGTCGACGACGAAGCGGTGGTCGTCCAGCTGCGGAAGGCCGGAGACGCCCATCCAGCCCACCACGCCGGTGCCACGAACGCGCAGCGGAACAGCGCCTCCGGCGGCGGCGTAGCGTGCGGCCGGCAGGCCGAACTTCTCGGTGAGCGTCGTCTGCTGGTCCCGGCAGAGCCGGGCCATGTAGAGCGACGAGTGCTCGAACCGCATCACCACGCGCCCCTTGCGGCGCAGCCACCCGTCGTTGTCCGCCGTCGAGCCGGGCAGGCCACAGTGGAACAACTGCCGCCCGGTCCGCCACACGCCCACGGAGATCGGGAGCCCCCGCTCCGCCGCGGCGGTGACGGCCCGCACGCCCAGCTCGTACGCGTCGGTCTCGGTAAGGCCCGCGAGTTCCAGCTCGGTCTCCTCGCGCTGCAGCTCGTCAAGCGTCGGCCACTGGTCAGATGACATGTGTTTCTCCTCGTCGAGCGTCGTTCACCAGGCGCAGGGCGCGTAGTCCTTCAGGAAGCAGCCGTACAGGTCCTCGCCCTGCTCGCCGCGGACGATCGGGTCGTACACCCGGGCCGCGCCGTCGACCAGGTCCAGCGGGGCGTGGAACCCCTCGTCGGCCAGCCGCATCTTCGTCGGGTGGGGCCGCTCGTCGGTGATCCAACCGGTGTCGACGCTTGTCATCAGGATGCCGTCGGTCAGCATCTCCTGGGCGCTGGTGCGGGTCAGCATGTTCAACGCGGCCTTGGCCATGTTGGTGTGCGGGTGCCCGGGGCCCTTGTAGCCGCGGCCGAACTGGCCCTCCATCGCCGAGACGTTCACCACGTACTTGCGGCGGGCCTTCGCTGCGGCCATCGCCGGGCGTAGCCGGCTGACCAGCACGAACGGCGCGGTGACGTTGCACAGCTGCACCTCGAGCAGCTCGACCGGGTCGACCTCCTGCACCCGCTGGACCCAGCTGTTCACCGAGTCGAGGTCCGGCACCAGGCCGCCGGCGTCGATGGCCGTGGACGCCGCGATCCGCTCGGGCGACGCGGAGCCGCTCGTCAACGCCAACGCGGTGAGCGCGTGCGGGGTGAGCGCCGTCGACCCGGTGCCGGCGGTCAGGCTCCCCGCCGGGCCACCGGGGCCGGTCGGCTTGGCGAACGTGATCAGCTCCGGCAGGGGGCCGTCCGGCAGCGCCGCAGCCTCGGCGGCGACGAGCTGGGCGTACGCCCCGGGCGAGCGGCGGACCGTCTGCGCCGCGTTGTTGATCAGAATGTCGAGGGGGCCCTGACTGCTGACCGAGTCGGCCAGGGCGATCACCTGGGCGGGGTCGCGCAGGTCGATTCCGACGATCCGCAGGCGGTGCAGCCAGTCCGCGCTGTCCGGCATCGCGGCGAAGCGGCGGACCGCGTCGTGCGGGAACCGCGTGGTCACCGTCGTGTGCGCGCCGTCGCGCAGCAGCCGCAGCGCGATGTACATGCCGATCTTGGCCCGGCCGCCGGTGAGCAGCGCGCGCCGGCCGGTCAGGTCGGTACGGGCGTCGCGGCGCTCCCGGTTCAGGGCGGCGCAGGACGGGCAGAGCTGGTGGTAGAAGGCGTCCACCTCGCGGTAGCGCTGCTTGCAGATGTAGCAGCCACGTGGGTTGTGCAGGAATCCCGCAGTCGTGCCGATGGTGGGGGAGGCGAGGGGGATGCCCTGGGTCTCGTCGTCGATCCGGCCGGGGGCGCCGGTGGCCGTGGCCTCCGTCACCGCCCGGTCGGCCGCGAGGATGGCGTCGCGCCGCTCCTCACGTCGCCGCTGCTTGATCACCTTGTAGAGCTTCGCGGTGGCCCGCTGCACCCGCACCACGTCCGGGTGGTCGGGCGGAAGGGCCTCCAACGCCTCGAAGACGCTGAGACAGGTCTCCAGCCGACTCCGGTCAATGCCGTCCTGACCGTTTTGGGCAATCTTGTCCACTGTCATGCGTCGTTGTCTCGTCCCGTTTCCTGTGCCGGATTCCCCCGGCCCACCCAAGTCCGACCCGAAACTGTACGCACCACGCCGTCCTGGACGCATCCCGCGCCGCGCCGCCCACCCCTGACGACCCGCACGCCGCCCGACACCCTGCTCGGTGCGGTGGTCGGCGTGGGGGATGCTGGTTCCGTGCAGATCACGATCCTCGGCCCCCTCGCCGTCGACGGCCGGCCGGTCCGGGGCGAGCGGCTGGCGGCCGTGCTGCGCGCACTCGTCGACGCGCGGGGCCGGGCGGTCTCCACCAGCCTGCTCGTGGACGCGGTGTGGGACGGGGCGCCGCCCGACGACGCGACAGGCGCGGTGCAGGCGCTCGTGTCCCGCGTACGCCGTCTCGGGCTGCCCGTGGTGGCGGTGCCGGGGGGATACCGCCTGCCCGCCGACGAGGTCACCGTCGACGCGGTCGAGGCGCGGGCGCTCCTCGACCACGGGCGTGCCGCCCTGCGGGCCGGCGACGCGCGGGCGGCCCGCGACTCGGCCGACCGGGCCCGTGCCCTGTTCCCCGAGGTACCGGAGATCGTCACCACCGAGGACGCCCGCCTGTTCGCCGATGTCGCCGCGCTGCGCGCCGAGGCGGCGCTCGCCGGAGCGGGGCCGTACGACGAGGCGGACCTGCGCCGGCTCGCCGCCCGGACGCCCCCGGACGAGCCGTCCGCCGCCCTGCTCGTGCGGGTGCTCGCCGCGCAGGGGCGGGAGGCGGAGGCGTTGGAGGTGGTCGAGCGCCTCCGTGACGACCTGGCCGAGCGCTACGGGACCGACCCGGCACCGGTGATCACCCAGGTCCATCTGGCGCTGCTGCGCGGCGAGCTCACCGCGCCGGCCGTCGTCGCGCCACCTCGCCTGCCGGCGCGGATCGCCCTGCCCGCCGCGTGGCGCCGGCCGATGACCGCCCTCGTCGGCCGCGAGCGCGACGTCGAGGCCCTGGACGCGGCCCTCGACGAGTCCGCCCTCGTGACGATCGTGGCGGTCGGCGGCGCCGGCAAGACCCGCCTCGCGGACACCTCGACGACCGGCGGCAACCTGGGCCTGGAACGGCGGGTGCTCAGCCCCGAGGAGCGGCTGCGGGCGCTGGCGCCGGATCTCGACGGGCTGGTCGTGCTGGACAACTGCGAGCACGTCCTCGACGCGGTGGCGGGCGTCGTCGCCGACCTGCTCGCGGTGACCTCCCCGGAGGTCGCGGTGCTCGCGACCAGTCGTGCGCCGCTGGGCCTGGCCGGCGAGTGGGTGCACCGACTGACCGCCCTGCCGGACGCCGACGCGCTCGGGTTGATCGAGTCCCGGGCGCGGGCCGGCGGCGCGGTGCCGACCTGGGACACCGCGCGGGCTCTCGCGCTGTGCAACCGGCTCGACAACCTGCCGCTGGCCCTCGAACTGGCCGCCGCGCGACTGCGGCACATGCCGATCGACGACGTGCTCGCCGGGCTGACCGACCGGTTCGCGCTGCTCGACGACGCGCTGCGGGGCCTGCCGGAACGGCACGCGAGCCTGTGGGCGATGGTCGACTGGAGCCGGGAACTGCTCGCCCCCGACGACCGTGCGCTGCTTGCGCGGGTCGCGGTCATCCCCGCGCCGTTCACCGCGGACCTCGCCGCCGCTGTCGTGCAGACCCCCGACGTACGGCGGGGTCTGGCGCGGCTCGTCGAACAGTCCCTGCTGACCCTGGTCGAGGGGGACGGGCAGCCCCGCTACCGGATGTTGGAGACCGTCCGCGAGTACGGCGAGGCCCGTCTGGACGCCGCAGGTGACCGGGGCGGGGCGATGGCCGGTCTGGTCGGCTGGGCCCGAGACGAGGCGGTCGGGCTCGCCGGTCGCCTCGTGGGTCCCGGCCAGGTCGAGGCGCTGGACCGTTGCGCCGCCGAGCAGGACAACCTGGTCGCGGGCCTGCGGTGGGCGCTGGCGCAGGACGACGAGCCAGCCGTCGTCGACGTCGCCACCGCGCTGCTGCACCTCTGGACGGTGCGTGGCCTGCATGTGGAGGTCCTCGCGTGGGCGCGTGGGCTGCTCCACGTCGACGAGCCGCAGCGGCGTCGACGTTCGGCGATCCTGCGGGGCCGGGCCAGCGGCCGACCCCTGCCCCACGCGGACCGACTCGCCTGGGCGTCCGTGCTGATCAGCGTGAACAGCGGCATCAGCGCGGACCTGCGGCCCGCCGTTCTCGCGCGACGCGCCCTGCGCACGCTGCTCGCGGAACGGCCCGCCGAGGTGTCGCCGCGGCTGACCGCGTTCGCGCTGGCGTTGCCCGGCTTCGACGAGTCCGACCCGGAGCGGAGCCTGAAGACTGCGACCGAGATGATCGCGCACCCGGACCCGTACGTGCAGGCGCTCGGCCTGATCGCGCGCGCGGCGGTACGGGAGAACAGCGGCCTGCCGGAGGCGTCGATCGAGGACGCCGAGCAGGCGTACCACCGCTTCGAGGTCGCGGGCGACCACTGGGGCATGGCGATGGCCGCGGGCGCCGTCGGGCAGTTCCTGCTCCCGGGCCGGGAGGGGCGGTCCGCCGAGTGGCTGGCGCGCAGCGTCCGGCACATGGAGATGATCGGCGCCCAGCAGGACGCGCGGTCGATCCGGGTGCGGCTGGACGTGCAGCTCGCCCTGACCGGCGACGCGGACGCGGAGCGGCGACTCGGTGAGACGGCGACGCCGGGCCAGGCCGAGCAGATGGACGTCGCGCAGGCGCTTCTCGGCCTGGCGCACCTCGCCTGGCAGCGCGAGCGCTACGACGAGGCGCTGGTACACGCCGGCGAGGTGACCCGCACCCTTGCCGGCTGGACCGGCCCGCCACCGCAGCCGCGCGTGATGCTGCGGGCCTCGGTGGCGGTCCTGTACCTGCGGGTCGCCGAGGCGCGGGGGGCGTCGGGCACCGACGCCGCCGCCCAGGCGGCCACGTTGCTGGCGCTCGCCCGCGACGACGCGCTCAACTCGAAGGACCTGCCGGTGATCGGGGCGTGGGCGTCCGGCGGCGCGGACCTCGCCGCGTACCGGGACGACGTCGCCACCACCCGCGAACTGTCCGCGCTCGCGAAGCGGCTCGGGACGCACATGGAGCTGTTCTTCCCGAGCGGACGCAGCGAACGACTCGACGCCGCCCTCGGTGACGAGGAGCAGCGTGAGTCGTTGCTGGCCGCCTGGCGGGCCCGGCCGGTGGCCGCGGCCGTCGCCCGGGTCCGCGAGCTGATGGAGGACCTGCTCGCCTAGATCTTCCTGTGGTACGCGCGCAGCGCCAGCGGCATGAACACCGCCACGAAGCCGGCGCACCAGGCGAGGGTCCACCACACGTGCGCGTCGAGCGGGGTGCCGAGGAACAGTCCGCGTACCGATGCCACCAGGTGGGTCATCGGGTTGACGTTCACGAAGGCCTGCATCCAGCCGGGCAGGGTGTCGGTGCCGACGAACACGTTCGACCCGAAGCTCAGCGGCATGATCAGGGCGAACATCAGGCCCTGCACGGCGCCGGGGGTGCGGACCTTCATCGACACGTAGACCGGCAGCCAGCTCAGGCAGAGCGCGAACAGCACCGCGAGCACGCAACCGGCGATCGCGCGGAACGGGTCGGTGTCGATCCGGAAACCCATCAGGTAACCGATCGCGAGGGTCGAGACCGTGACGATCACGTACCGGACGACGTCGCCCAGCACTGCCCCGACCAGTGGTGCGGAGCGGGGGATCGGCAGCGACCGGAACCTGTCGAAGATGCCCTTGGCGATGTCGGTGTTGAGGTTGACGCCGATCGCGATGGCGCCGGTGGCGATGGTCTGCGCCAGGATTCCGGGCAGCAGGAACTGCAGGTAGTCGTGGGTGGATCCGGCGACCGCGCCGCCGAAGATGTAGACGAAGATGATGAGGAACAGCACCGGTTGCAGCGTGACGTCGATCAGCGCCTCGGGCGTACGCCAGGTCTTGATGAGGCTGCGTTTGGCCAGGGCCAGCGAGTGCCGCACGAGCCGGAAGGGTCGCGGCTTCGGGGTGGCCGTCGACAGCGCGGAGCTTGCCGTGGGTGGTGCGCCGACCAGGGTGCTCATGCCGCTACCTCCGTACGGGAAGTGGTGTCGTCCTCGGCTGCCGTACGTCCGGTGAGGGTGAAGAACACCTCGTCGAGACTCGGCAGGTGCAGGGAGAGTTCGGTGACGGAGATGCCGGCGGCGGCGAACCGCGCGACGCTCTCGGTCAGGGCCGTGTCGTCGGTGACCGGCACCGCGAGCACGCCCTTGCGGATCTCGTCGGCCTGCCCGCCGGAGCCGACCTCGGTGAGGATCGCCGCGGTCCGGGGCAGCTGCGCCAGGTCCGCGGGCCGGACTTCGAGGGTCTGTCCGCCCACGACACGCTTGAGCCCTTCGGGCGTGTCGTGCGCGATGACCCGGCCGTGGTCGATCACCGTGATCGCGTCGGCAAGCGCGTCGGCCTCCTCCAGGTACTGGGTGGTGAGCAGCACCGTCGAGCCGTTGGTCACCAGCGACCGGACCACGTCCCACATGTCCTCGCGCTTGGCCGGGTCCAGCCCGGTCGTCGGCTCGTCCAGGAAGATCACGTCCGGCGAGCCGACCAGGCTGGCGGCCAGGTCCAGCCGCCGCCGCATGCCCCCGGAGTAGGTCTTGGCGGGCCGGTTGGCGGCGTCGGTCAGGTCGAACCAGTCCAGCAGTTCGGTGGCCCGCCGCCGGGCCCCGGCGCGACCCAGCTCCAGTAGCGTCCCGAACAGCTCCAGGTTCTGCCGCCCGGTCAGGTCCTCGTCAACCGAGGCGTACTGGCCGGTGAGGCCGATGCTCTGGCGGACCCGCTCGGCGTCCCGGACGACGTCGAAGCCGCCGATCCGGGCGCTGCCGGCGTCCGGGGTGAGCAGCGTGGAGAGGATCCGCACGGCGGTGGTCTTGCCAGCGCCGTTGGGGCCGAGCACGCCGAGCACGGTCCCCCGGGGCACGGCGAGGTCCACGCCCTGCAGCGCCCTCGTCTTCCCGAATGTCTTGACGAGGCCCTCGGCCTCGATCACCAGATCGCTTGTCATGTCCCAGAGCGTGCGCCGGTCGCCTGACACGGCGCCGACAGCGCACCGACACGCCCGCCGACATGCCCGCCGACACGTGCCGACACGGGGGTCGGGGGTTCCGCGGGGCGAACGAGGGCCCCGGGTCGCGATATGCTCGCGACGGCAGAGCGCCTGCCCGCGCCCGATGTGGTGGCCCACGCCCGACCACATGCCCGGGGCCAAGAGTCGCCGACTCCGCGCCGTCGTGTCGACTCTCGGTGTGTCCGTCACGCCGCCCGTTCGGTGAAGTGCGTGGGGCTGCACCGGAGGCGTCATGTCCGAACACCACCCCCGCCGCACCCCGACCCCGGGACGTGCCCGTAAGCGCGCCATCCGGGAGCAGGCGGCCCGCACCGGCGTCGCCTACTCGGTGGCCGCCCGGCACCTCGAGTCGCTCGGTCTGCGGCCCGGCGAGACCCTCGCCACGTACGGTCGGACGATCTATCCGATCGGCTTCGACCCCCACCGGCAGCTCCTCGTCGAACGCCGTGAGCGGCGCTCGTTCGAGGATCGGGTGACGGACTCGCGGCGGGCCGCAGCCCTGCCGAACGGCCGTGCCCGGCACCTCGTCGAGCGTTTCCCGCCCAGTCGGGGGCGTACGGGCGCCGGGGTGGGCACGCTCTACCACGGCGAGGGTCGCGAGGAACTGCTCGCGATGCTCTACCTCGTGGTCGCGGCCGAGTCGCCGGGGCTGCTGCCCGACGTCGGCGACCTTGTCTGGATCGCGGAGCTGGGCGAGGACACCGCCCTCGACACGGCCTGCGCCGAGGCCGACCGCGAGGCCCGCCGCCTGCTCGACCGGGACCCGGTGGCGCTCTGGTCGGTGATCGAGAAGGCGCTGGTGAAGGCCGAGCGTGGCACGGACTGGCCGGTCCGCGAGGAGGCGATCCGGCTGGCGGCGTTCCTGCGCGCGACGATGACCCCACGGGTGGGACCGGCGGGCGAGCCGTACGTGCCCGGGTTGCCCGTCGCCGGCGTCCGCCAGATCCTCGACGCGCTGCTCATCGTGGCCGACGACGGCCATGCTCCGGGCACCCGGGTACGCCTGCTCCACGAACCGACCGGAACGGGGACGGCAACGATCGTCGGCGCCCGCTGGGGTCCGTCGGGTCCGCCGGTGGGCTATCTCATCTGGCCCGACGGTGCGACCGCGCCGCAGGCGGCCCGCGCCGACGAACTGGTCGTCCTGGCGGCCCAGGAGTCCGTTCCCCGGTGAGCCCGAGTGCCGGCGGGCCCGACTCGGCCGCGGCCCCATAACGCGGGGATACGACCCAGCGGGGATGACCCGCAACATCCATGCATCTCAATATGCTGAGCGCTATCTCGACTCGAGGCGCGCTCACAAGGCGTGCCGTCCGGATGCGGAGGAATGCATGGTTCGCTGGCGTACCCTCACCGGCCTGGTGGCCGCCGCGCTGGCCGCGGCCAGCCTCACCCTCGCGGCGCCCGCTGCCGCGGCCGACAACCCCGTCACGCCGAACGTCGTCGGCGGCACCCGCGCCGCGCAGGGTGAGTTCCCGTTCATGGTGCGGCTCTCGATGGGGTGCGGCGGGGCCCTCTACAGCTCCCGGCTGGTGCTCACCGCGGCGCACTGCGTGGGCTCGACCGGCACCAACACCAGCATCACCGCGACGCTCGGGACCGTCGACCTCCAGTCGTCCAGCCGGATCACCGTCCGGTCCAACTACGTCTACCGAGCTCCCGGCTACAACGGCTCCGGAAAGGACTGGGCGCTGATCCGCCTGGCCACCCCCGTGACCGGGCTGAGCACGTTGAAGATCGCCACCACCACCGCGTACGACAGCGGCACCTTCACCATCGCCGGCTGGGGCGCCGCGCGCGAGGGCGGCAGCCAGCAGCGGTACCTGCTCAAGGCCACTGTGCCGTTCGTCAGCGACTCCACCTGCAACTCCAACTACGGCGGCGACCTGATCCCCGCCGAGGAGATCTGCGCCGGCTACGCCAGCGGCGGTACGGACACCTGCCAGGGCGACTCGGGCGGCCCGATGTTCCGCCGCGACGCCACCAACGCGTGGATCCAGGTCGGCATCGTCAGCTGGGGCAACGGTTGCGCCCGACCCAACTACCCGGGCGTCTACACGCAGGTGAGCTACTTCGCCTCGTCGATCGCCTCCGCCGCGGCGAGCCTCGGCGGCTGACGACCCGCTGACGGAGGACCTCGGGCGGCGCGGACGACACGGTCCGGGCCGCCCGAGGGCGTGCTCCGCGGGTGGCACCGCACGCCCGACCGCGCTGTGGTGGCGTCGGCTCGCGGGTCGGCCGTGGCGCGGTCCGTCCGGCGCGTACCGGCTGGCCGGAGTGGGCCAGCCGACAGATTCGGCGGGCCGTGCGCCGCGCCTCGTCGAAGGCGGCCATGATGGGTCGGTGCAGATCCTGTCCATCCAGTCGTCGGTCGCCTACGGCCATGTCGGCAACTCCGCCGCCGTCTTCCCCCTCCAGCGACTCGGGCACGAGGTCTGGCCCGTCCTGACGGTCCACTTCTCCAACCACACCGGGTACGGCGCGTGGCGCGGGCCGCTGCTGGCCGCCGCCGACGTGGCCGAGGTGATCGCGGGCATCGCCGACCGGGGGGTCCTCGGTGGTGCCGACGCGGTGCTGTCCGGCTACCAGGGTGATCCGGCGATGGGCGCCGTGATCCTGGACGCGGTGGCCCAGGTCAAGGCCGCCAACCCGGCCGCCGTGTACTGCTGCGACCCGGTGATGGGCGACATCGGTCGGGGCATGTTCGTCCGACCCGGCATTCCGGAGTACCTGCGCGACACGGTCGTGCCGCGCGCCGACATCATCACGCCGAACCACTTCGAGTTGGACTTCCTCGCCGGCCGCACGACGTCCACGCTGGCGGAGGTGCTGGAGGCCGTCGACGTCGTCCGCGCCACCGGACCGCGGCACGTCCTGGTCACGAGCGTGCTGCACGGCGACGTCCCGGCGGACGCGCTGGAGGTGGTGGCGGTCTCCGACGAGGGCGCCTGGGCGGTGACCACGCCGCTGCTGCCGATCAATCCGAACGGCGGGGGTGACGTCACGGCAGCGCTGTACCTGGCGCACCTGTTGACCTCCGGCTCACCCGCGACCGCGTTGGAGCGCACCATCTCCTCGGTCTTCGCCGTCCTTGAGGCGACCCTCGCGGCGGGCACCCGAGAGATCCAGCTGGTCGCGGCACAGGACGCGATCGCCGAGCCGCCGGCGAGGTTCACCGCCCGCCGGCTGCGCTGACAGCGTCCGGCGTCGCGAAACGGCGCGGGCGGTCCGCTGTGGCGGCTCAGCGCAGCGCGTCGTCGCGCAGCACCGCGTGCGCGCCGACGGTCTGGTTGACGATCTGGGTCACCCGCACGTCGACGACGACGCTGGCCAGCGCCACCGCGTCCGGTCGGCGGAGGCCGTGCAGCCGTTGCAGCAGGGTCAGCATCCCGTCCAGGGCCATGAACGTCGCGTCGTCGAGGGACGCGCCCACGCCCAGCGTCAGCCAGGCGTCGGCGGTGCGGGCCACCGGGCCGGTGACCGGGAAGTCGTCGCGGACGTCGAAGGTCAGCGTCACCTCGTCCATCGGGCACTCGATCGCCGTACCGCCGACCTCGCCGTCGCCCTGCGCGGCGTGCCCGTCCCCTACCGAGAACAGCGCCCCGTCGACCGGGATCGGCAGCAGCAGGGTGCTGCCGGCGGTCAGGTCCTTGCAGTCCAGGTTGCCGCCGCACGGGCGGGGCGGAATTGTCGAGTGTCTCCCCGGCTCGGCGGGCGGCATGCCGAGCACCCCCATGAACGGGCGCAGCGCCACCGTGTGGCCGTGCTGGTTGCGGCCGGTCAACGCCACCGGGTCCAGCTCCCAGGCGTGCACCACGCCGTCGGCCTCGACGCCGTAGCGCTTGTTGAACCCGCTCGGCCACCCGCCGGCCACAGTCGTTCCCCAGGCGCCCGGGACTATCGCGTCGATGCGTACCGCGAGGGTCTGGCCGGCCCGCGCACCGCGGACCGCTACCGGCCCGGTCAACGCATGCCCGTGATCGGGCCGATGCTGCGGAACCCGGGGCCGGTCCCGGTTCGCTCCGCCCGGGTAGGGGCCGGCCGACCACCAGCAGTCCAGGGTGCGGTAGGTGACGGTATCGCCGGGGTCGATGGTGAGGGCCGGCGGACTGTCGGGGGAGAAGTGACCGTGCAGGGTCTCGTCACCGGGTGCGAGGGTGTGTCGCATCCGCGCAGGCTACGTGCTGACGCGGCGCGACGCGACCGCTCCGGGGCGGCCGACGCGCCCGGCGGCGGCTCGTGAGCCGGTGCGCGGCCGGCCCGGACCGGGCCGGCCGCGCAGGTGAGCCGTCGGTCAGTCGACGGTGGGCGCTGCCGTCCTGGCCGCCTCGGCCAGCGCCGCGGCGGCGCCGGCGTACGGGTTGTAGCTGTAGCTGCGCGCCAGCCCGGCCGGGACCGTGAAGTACTCGGCGGACAGCTTCGCCGGGTCGCTGGCCAGCTCGCCGCGCGCGGGTACGTCGTTGCCGTCGTCCCAGCCCCAGGGGGCGTTCGCGGAGTTCGCCGAGCAGCTCCAGGTGCCCGAGCCGCAGTCGCCGGAGGTGTCGCCGGCGAACGTGCCGAGGCTGGCGAACAGGTTCGCGTTGGTCCGCTGCGCCCACAGACCCCCGGCGGCGAAGATGTCGACGAGCTGGTACCGCACGTCGCGGTCGTCGCCGCTGCTCGGCGTCTCGGCCACCGTCGACGGGTAGTAGACCAGGCCGTCGCCGTTGATGGCGTACTGCGGATACGCCTTCAGGCCGTGCCCCTGCGCCTCCTGCGCGGTCACCGGGTGCGAGAAGGAGTCGTGCGGTGAGGTCTGGAACTGCAGGGTGCCGTCGACGCTCTCCCGGCCACTGGTCCAGGTGCTGCCGGCCGGCGTGTACGAGTAGAAGTCGCTGTGCGCGACAGTCACCGCGCCGCGCAGGACGCCGTACGGGGAACCGTCGCGCTCGATCGCGAAGAGAACTCCCTCGCCGTCGTTCTCGTGTTCGGTCTCGAAGAACGGGTGATCGGTCCAGTCCCGCGGGTGGAAGAACAGGTACGTGATGTACCAGTGGGTGCTCGTCTCCACGACCGAGTAGTAGGCGTGCGCCGCGAGGGAGGTGCCGGGCTGGCCGGCACGGTCCCAGTTGTTGCGCCCGGACAGGTCGCCGTCGAAGTCCACGGCGGTGAGGTAGTCGGACTGACCGCCCAGGGCGTGGGTGCCGGTGGCGTCGACGTCCTGGTAGTGCACGGGCGCCCACCGCAGGGCCAGCTCGGCCCGGCTGACGGCGGCGGTGGCGGGTGCCGGCGCCGCGAGCGGGGCGACGGTCAGTGCCGCTACGGCGGCCGTCGCGGTCAGTGCCCTCGCCACCCGGGATCGCCGGTTCGTGCTGCTTCTGTCGCGCATGGTGTGCTCCCGCGTCGAATTGACAGGCCACGATGGATGATCGTCGGTTCAGGGGGCCGGCACGTGTCCCCGCGGCGAGGAGCAGGCAGCCGCTTCTCGACGGGCTCGCGTCGACGACCCGCTGCCGCCGCCGCTCACCGGTGGACGAGCTTGTATCGACGGTTGTCGAATGCGATGCTGTGGTTCGGTCGCGCTCGGGAGCCGGCGCGTCAGTTCGTTTCCGGATGCGGGGACGCGCGAGGTGGTCACACCACCCGCGCCGGGCAGTCCTCGTCAGCGGCCGCATGCCGATCGCCGTCGGGCGGCCGCCGCACGTCCGGCCCGTACGGTCGGTCGCCCATCCTCGACCGCGACGGCGACGGTCTCCCCGGAGGTACCGATGCTCCGCATCTTCCTGGCAGTCACGACCATGGCGTTGGCCGGCTGGGCCGGCACGACCGGCTCCGCCGAGGCCGCGCCGGCCCCCACGCCCGCACCCACCCTGTCGCCGTCACCGACCCCGACCTGCCCGCCGGCCCTACCGATAGGCGTCTCGGTGATCGCGGTGACCACCACGAGCGTGACGCTGTCGTACTCGATCCTGTTCCGCCCGCCCTGCGGTTACAACCCGCCGATGACCGTCAGCCTCTTCGCCAGCCGGGAGGACGCCCAACAGTGGCAGGCGCCGGTGGCCCAGGCCGTCACCGGGCCGGAGACCAACGGGACCGTCACCATCGGCCAGCTGACGCCCGACACCGAGTACTGGTACCGGGTCAGTGACGCCGAGGGCCGGCGGGACCCGTACATGATCGGACCGGCCCGGACCGCCGCGCTGGCGGCGTGCCGGGCGACGGCCACCATCGACTCCCGCTGGGGCACCGGCTTCGTCGCCACGGTGACGGTGCGCAGCACCGGCACGCAGGCGCTGGACGGCTGGAGCGTCTCCTGGCGGTGGGCCGGCGACGAGCGCATCCAGACGGTCTGGCGCGGGGTCGCCGAGACGGCCGGCGCCGACGTCACGGTCCGCAACGCCTCCTACAACGCGACGCTCGCGCCGGGCGGCGCGACGACGTTCGGCCTGCTCGTGACCACCAGCGCGGTTCCCGACGCTCTGCTGCTGGCCTGCGGTCGCTGACCGGTGACCGATGACCGGGCCGTGGCCCGCGCCCGTCAGGGTTTGCGGGCCACGGCGCCGTAGGCGTCGATCCCCTCGGCGTCGGCGTCGTCCGGGCGCCACAACGGGATCGGCACGAGGCCGGGCTCCACCATCGTCAGCCCGGAGAAGCAGCTGGCGAGATCCGTCGGGCTGCGCAGGATGTACGGCACACCACCGTTCTCGGCCAACCGCTGCGCGCCGGAGACCACCGCCGGGCTGGTGTTGGTGCCGTCCCAGAGCACCAGGTGGCTGCCGGACGCGGTCGCGTCCATCGTTCGGGCGACGATCGAGCGCACCACGGCCAGGTCCGGCTCGTACCCCAGCACACCCATGAACATGACAGCGATCGGCTGGTCGAAGTCCAGCGTCCGCGCCGCCTCGGCGAGGATCCTCTCCGGGTCGTGGTAGTCGGCCGGGACGTACGTGGTGACGCCCTGCGCGGTCGTGCTGGCCAGCAACGCGCGCGCGTGCACGAGGACCATCGGGTCGTTGTCGACGTAGACGATCCGCGAGTCGGGCGCGACGCCCTGGGCGACCGCGTGGGTGTTCTGCATGGTGGGCAGGCCCGTGCCGATGTCCAGGAACTGCCGGATGCCCGCCTCGGCGGCCAGATGGCGTACGGCCCGCACCAGGAACCGGCGGGACTGCTGTGCCATCAGGACGATCTCCGGGTAGACCTCGGCGACCGCGTCACCGGCCGCCCGATCGGACTGGAAGTTGTCCCTGCCGCCCATCCAGTAGTTCCAGATCCGCGCCGCGTGCGGCACGTCGGGCGCAAGCGTCGCGGTGAGTTCGGCGTCCGGGCCGGCCATGCCAGGCTCCAATCGGGGGGTTCGACGGGGTGGGTAGCGCCTCGAAGTGTCCACTATCGACGGTGACGGTCCGGGCCGGGTCGCCCGTGGTTACTCGGACGACCCGGCGACGGGTCACGGCGCGTCCACGACCTCCCGGCCCAGCGGCCAGAACGCGGCCGGGACGAGCTTGAAGTTGGCGATGCCGAACGGAATTCCGATGATCGTGACGCAGAGCGCGATGCCCGCGAGAATGTGCGACAGGGCGAGCCACCACCCCGCCAGCACCACCCACAGCACGTTCGCCAGCCCCGAGCCGACGCCCGCGCCCGGCTTGGGCACCAGGGTGCGACCGAAGGGCCACAACGAGTAGACAGCGAGGCGCAACGAGGCGACGCCGAACGGGATGGTGACGACCAGGACGAAGCAGACCAGCGCGGCGAAGCCGTAACCGATCGCCAGCACGAGGCCACCACCGAAGATGAGCCACAGGACGTTCAGGACGAAGCGAATCACCCCTTCAGCATGAGCGACGCGCGCCACCGGACGGCCGGCGGCCGTCAGTCCGGCAGCCCTGCGCAGGCCACCCCGTCGATCGTGCACGCCGTGGGCGTCGCGCCGACCGCCGCGCCGTTGACCCGGAACGTCACCCGGACCGAGGCGCTGCCCGGCACCTGCCCGGCGCTCCCGTCCGGCACGAACGTCCACACCGCGCCGTCCTGCGTGGCCCGCGCGCCCTGGACCGCGCTGACGCGCAGCGACTCCCGGGGCAGCGTGATGGCCAGCGTCCACTGTGCCACCGGAGCCGGCCCCGGATTGCTGACCGTCACCGCGGCGCCGTAGCTGAGCAGGGCCTTCTCCTCGATCGCGAAGTCGGCGCCGAGAGCGGCCGGGGTCGGCGACGCCGACGAGGGGGTCACCGCCGGCGAGCTGGTCGGCGGCTCGGCGTGCGGCGGGGCCGCGCTCACCGACGGCGGCGCGGACGTGGGTGGGCTGCTGGCCGCCGGCTTCGCCTGCCCCCGGGGCGTACCCGCCGCCGGGGTGCCCAACTGGTCCACCGACGGGGGCGGATCGAGGGTCACCGGCGCCAACTGCTCCGGCGTACGCACCACGCCGATGATGGAGACCACCGTCGCCACCACCACGCCGAGCGCCGCGAGCACGGCGATCCAGGTGGCCCGCGACACATCGCCCCGGCCGGTGACCACCCGCCGTACGGCTGCGGCGGCGGCCACGATCCGGTCCAGCAGAATGATCGCCACAGTACGCCGTGGCTGCGGCGGTGTTGCCGGCACTGCCTCTCCCCTTCACTTCATCACCGGACGCCAACCCGCGACCCCTGGGTCGCGGTGGCACCCGACCCGTCACAGGGCGCGCAACCCGACAAGTATCGACTCGAGCAGCTCCTGCGACGGCAGCTCCGACAGCGTCGGTGGTTCGTGCGTCTCGACCAGACCCGCCCCGAGCAGGTCACCGAGGAGGACCCGGACGGTGCCCAGGGGCAGATCCAGCTCGGCGCTGACCTCGGCCACCGACACTGGATGGTGACACAGCTCGACGATGCGCGCCTGTTCGGGGAAGAGTGCCGTGGGCGGTGTGGCCGGCCGCCGCGCGACGACCAGCGAGATCAGGTCGAAGCGGCCCCGCTCGGGAGCGGTGCGCCCACCGGTCATCGTGTACGGACGGGCCACCGGGCCGGCGTCGTCGTCGTACCACGCCTCGTCAGCGGAGTTGGCGCTGTGCACCGGATTCCCCGCTTCTCGCCGCGGAGGCGGGGCTCAGGGTGATCGGCAGGTGCCGTTCGGCCTGCCCCACGAAGAGCGCGACCTCGTACGCCATGTCACCCACCTCGGTCTCGTCGCCGGCGATCCGGACGGTGAGGATCGTCCCGTTTCCGATGGTGGCGACGAACAGGAACGCCCGCGACATCTGCACGACGATCTGGCGCAGCCCTCCCGCGTCGCAGGTGCGGGTGGCGGCCAGCCCCAACGCCAGCAGGCCCGCGACCACGCCGGAGATCTGTTCGGCCAGCTTCGCCTCCACCCGTCGGGAACTGCCGAGCGGGAGCCCGTCCGGGGAGAGCACCACGGCGAACTCCGCCCCGCGTACCCGGTCGACCAGACGGTCCAGCGCGCCGGTCAGGCTGTCCGCGGTGACCACTGCATGCGTCATCGATGTCTCCTCGTTGCTCTCGTGACCGGCAGCTCGACGGTGTCGGGGCCGGTGCTGCCGGGGTCGGGCCACCTGGGCCCGGATTCGGGCCCGGCGGCCCGGGACTGGCGGATCCGCATCGGCAACTCGCCCGCGCCGCCCGCCCGGCCCGTCCTGGCCGCGTCGGGCGCGTCGGGCCCGCCGTGACCCGGCCGGTGCGCGGGCCCGGGGGCCGCCACGGCAGGTCCGCCGGTCACCGTGACCAGTTCCGCAGGCAGGTGCACGATCGCGGCCGTCCCGCCGCGCCGACTGGGCCGCAACGTGACGCGGGCACCGCAGCGGGCGGCCAGCAGGGCGACCGTGTGCAACCCCGTGGCGTCGGCGGGCGGGTGGGTGGGCGGGTTCGTGAGCAGGTGGTTGGCCTCGCTCAACGCGGTCTCGTCGAGGCCGGGACCGTCGTCGACCACCACGACCGCGCAGCCGTGCGGCCGGTGCTCACCAGCGACCCGGACTGTGGTGTCGGTGCCCGAGAAGGTCAGGGCGTTCTCGATCAGCTCGGCCAGCAGGTGCACGACGTCCGTGACGGCGGGCCCGGCGAGCGACCACGGCCAGTGTGGCGCGACCAGGACGCGGTGGTATTCCGGCACCTCGGCGACCGCGCCGCGCGTGACGTCGAGCAGGGGGACCGGACGTCGCCAGCGGCGGGCCGGGGTCGCGCCGGCGAGGGTGATCACCTTCTCGACGTTGCGGCGGATCCGGGTGGTGAGGTGGTCGAGCTGGAACAGCTCGTCGGCCTCCTCGGCGCTGCGCTCCCGCCGCTGCATCGCGTCCAGCAGGTCGAGCTGATCGCGCAGCAGGACCTGGTTGCGCCGGGTGACCCGCACCAACAGGTCCCCGGCGCGACGGTCCTCAACCGGCCCGCCGCCGGTCTGGCCGCTGCCGGCCTGGCCCCCGGGTGGCTGGTCGTCGGCGGGTGGTGCCGGCACTGGCTCGGGCCGGCTCGGGTCGGCGCCCGGGCGGGCCCGCCCGTCGGTCAGGCGGCGCACGGTGGCGGCCCAGCCGAG
>NZ_MUZA01000039.1 GCF_021442385.1 Micromonospora sp. MH99 | reverse complement strand
GGCCTCGTCGGGGAGGCGGTCGGGGTGGCCGTCGGCGCGGTAGCGGGACCGGCTGTCCACCGGTGCCCACTGGCCGGCCCCCTCGGCGGCCCAACCGTCGGTCGGGCGGCCGTCGTGGCCCCTGGCCGGTCGGGTGCCGTACCCGTCGCCGGGGCGCCGGTCGTGACTCGCGGCCGGCCGCTCCGACGTGCCGCGCCGGCGCGGCGCCTCGTTCGGCTCGGGCACCCAGCCGGAGTCACCGCGCGGTGCGGGGGAGTAGGGCCCGGGGGAGACGGGTGGCGCCGTCGGGTACGCCCGGTCCCGGTCGACCGGCTCGGGTCGGGACGCACGGCCGTCGTACCGCTCGGAAGTGGGCTGCTCGCGGTGCCAGGCGGCCTCCCGGGCCGGCCCCCGGTCGTCGCCGGGACGCCGGTCGGACCAGGCGGTCCGCCGGTCCGACTCGGGGGAGCGGCGCTCCTCGCGTCGGGGCGGCTCGGGGAGCGGCCGACGGTACGGCTCATGGTCGTAGTGCGGTGTCTCGGATCGGCCGTGGTGCGCCGTGTCGGCGGGGCGCTCGTCACCGCGCGACCAGCCGTAGGACGAAGTCTCACCCGGCTCGTCGTCCGGCCCCCACCGGCCGTTGGGGGCCGGCTCGCCCGGAGGCTCGTCGGCCCAGGAGCGGCCGAGGTAGGTGCCGTCCGGTCGGGTGGGCGCGAGCGGCGGCACCTCGGTACGACCGACCACTGTCGCCCGTCCGCGCGGCGGTGCGGGCTGGTGGGTGACGCCGATGTCGCCGGGGTAGCGCTGGCCGGGGAACTGGGGGTGCCACTCGGTGGTCGGCTCGACCACCCAGGACGGCTCGTTCGGGTCCCGCCACCGGTCGGTGTAGCGGCCGTTCATCCGTCGAGCCCGTCGCCACACCCGGCCGCGTGGCCGCTCCCCGTCGACGGTGAGGTGGCCGAGGTCGGGCCCCGCTGACCCATGGGCGTCCGGTCGCCGCCTGCCACGCCCCGGTGGCCGGCTCGCGTCCGCTCGCTCACGGCGTTGTCACCTCGTTGCACATTGTCGCGCTGGGGCCTCGCGTGCCGGTCGGGTCGCCCGTTCCGGCAGGGCGTGGCTGCGGATGGAGGGTAACGGCGTGGGCTCGTTCACCGCCACTGTGGCACCGTCCACGAGCGCAAACGTTATCCGATGGTTCCGGACATTTAGGTCGATAACCCAATCTGACCTTCGACGATACCCCACCCGCCAGCCGGGTGGACCGGAGCATCGGGTCAGGGATGCTCCATGACGAGGACGGCGAAGGTGCCGGGGACCAGCGCCTCGTACCGGTGCGGTGTGTCGCCGGGGAACGTCGCGTAGTCACCCGGACCGAGGTCCACGGTGCCCGCCTCGGGGCCGACGCGCAGCCGCCCGGCGGCCACCACCACGTGCTCGATGCTGCGCGGGGTGTGCCCGTCCGCCTCCCGGACCGCGCCCGGCTCCAACTCGATCAGGTAGACGTCCCGGCGCAGGTGCGCCGTGCCGGCGCTGAGCAGCGTCCCGGTGAAGTCGGCCTGTTCGGAACCGACCCGGGGCCCCTCCCCGGCGCGGATCACCCGGATGTCGACGTCGCCCGGCTCCACGAGCCGGCTGATCGGGACGCCCAGCGCCACACCGATCGCCCAGAGCGTCTCGACGCTCGGATTGCCGGTCCCCGACTCCAGGTGGGCGAGCGTCGACTCCGCCACCCCCGCCCGATGAGCCAGCTCGGCCAGTGAGACACCGACGCGTTCCCGTTCGCGGCGCAGCGCGGCAGCGATGGTGGCCAACGGGGCAGCCGGTTCTCCAGGCATGCGTGTTCGCTCCAGTGGATCAACGTTCGCGGTGACGAACAACGGGCGACCTGTTCACCGTGATGAACTACGCGCACGGTACAACGAACAGCCGCGGCCCGGATGCTTCCCGCTGTGCTTTGCCCCCAACGCGGCCGGAGCCGCCGCCGGGACGACGGGGGCCCGCCGGAGCCGGGATCAGACCTTGTCGCCGAGGTTGACCTGAGGAGCCGGAGCGCGCATCCGCCGGAAGGTGATCGACCGCATCACGGCGTAGAGATAGAGCGAGCCCATCCGCTGGTCGCTCTTCGGGAAGCGCTCCCGGACCAGCTTGCCGATCTTGCGGCAGATCAGCAGCGAGTCGACGACCACACCCAGGGCCAGCGCGCCCCAGAGCACGTTGGAGATCAGCCGCACCACCGGCGGCATCGCCGCGTTCGAGCCGATCAGCACGATCAGCGCGCCGCCGAAGAACCAGGTGCCGACGGTACGCCGGGAGTCGACCACGTTGCGTGCCAGCAGCCGCTCCGGGCCCCGGTCGCGGGGGCCACCCTCGCGGCGGAACTCGGCCGCGGCCTCGGTACGCAGCTGGCGGCGCCGCTCCCGCTCCTCCTCCTTCGTGAGGGGACGGGTGGGGCCGGCCGGGCGACGGCCGACGGTCGGCCGCTTCGGCGTCTCCCGACCCTTGGCCGGGGTGTAACCCCGGGGACGTTCGGCGGTCTCCTCGGAGGTCACCGAGGAGACGGCCTCGTCGACGAGGTCGGTGGACTTGCGGCGAAAGAGCGACGGCACGCGGCAAGGGTAGCCAACGGTCCGCGCCCGGTGCACATCGCGGTACGGCGGCGGACGGCTCCAGGTCGCAGCGCGACCTGGAGCCGTCGGGGCCGAACGATTGGTACGAGAGGTTACGGACGCTCGGCGTGCGCGCCCAGGTCGGCGAGCTTCGCCTCGAAGTCCTCGTAGCCGCGGTTGATCAGGTCGACGCCGTACACCCGGGAGGTGCCCTCCGCGGCGAGCGCCGCGATCAGGTGGCTGAACCCGGCCCGCAGGTCCGGGATGACCAGGTCGGCGGCGTGCAGCTTGCTCGGCCCGGCGATCACCGCCGAGTGCTTGAAGTTGCGCCGGCCGAAGCGGCACGGGGTGCCGCCGAGGCAGTCCCGGTAGACCTGGATGTTGGCGCCCATCGAGTTCAGCGCCTCGGTGTAGCCCAGCCGCTGCTCGTAGACCGTCTCGTGCACGATCGACAGGCCGCGGGCCTGGGTCAGCGCCACGACCAGCGGCTGCTGCCAGTCGGTCATGAAGCCGGGGTGGACGTCGGTCTCCAGCGCCACCGCGTTCAGCTCGCCGCCGGGGTGCCAGAAGCGGATGCCGCCCTCCTGGCCCGGGTCGCCCAGCTTCGGCGGCCGGGTGTCGGTGACCTCGTACTCGCCGCCGACGGACCGGAAGATGTTCAGGAAGGTCATCATGTCGGCCTGCTGCGCGCCGAGCACCTCGACGTGGCCACGGGTGGCCAGCGCGGCCGCGGCCCAGCTGGCGGCCTCGATCCGGTCGGGGATCGGGCGGTGGGTGTACCCGTGCAGCTTCGGCACGCCCTGGATCTCGATCACCCGGTCGGTGTGGACCTTGATGATCGCGCCCATCTTCTGCAGGATGCAGATCAGGTCGATGATCTCCGGCTCCACCGCGGCGTTGCGCAGCTCGGTGACACCCTCGGCCATCACCGCGGTCAGCAGCACCTGCTCGGTGGCGCCGACGCTCGGGTACGGCAGGGCGAACTTGGTGCCGTGCAGGCCGTTCGGCGCGGACAGGTGCAGACCCTCGGGCCGCTTGTCGACAGTCGCGCCGAACTCCCGCAGCGCCTGCAGGTGGAAGTCGATCGGGCGCGGGCCGATGTGGCAGCCGCCCAGATCCGGGATGAACGCGTGCCCGAGCCGGTGCAGCAGCGGCCCGCAGAACAGGATCGGGATCCGGCTCGAACCGGCGTGCACGTTGATCTGGTCGGTGCTGGCGCTTTCCACGTTCGCCGGGTCGAAGACGAGCTCGCCGTCCTCGGCGCCGTCGGTCACCTTGACGCCGTGCAGACCGAGCAGACCCCGGACCACCTCGACGTCGCGGATCTTCGGCACGTCGAACAGCCGGCTCGGGCTGTCGCCCAGCAGTGCGGCGACCATCGCCTTCGAAACCAGGTTCTTCGCGCCGCGCACGCGGATCCGCCCTTCGAGCGGAGTGCCTCCATGCACGATCAGGACGTCGTCGGTCAACGCAACCTCCAGCGCGTCGGTGCTGCTGTGTTGATGGTGGGGAGCCTGAACTCTGTCGCTACCCCGGATGCGGCCATATCGAAACGGCCCGCTTGCGTCCTCGCCTCGGCAGCATAGCCCTCGGTGACGAAAAAGGACTCGGTCAGACCGGCGTGTGTGGCATTAATCGGTGATCCGGCACTTTTGCGTACCAAGGACGTCACAGATCGTGATCACGCACCGGGCAGGGCGAGCATCTGGTCCAGCGCCACCCGGGCGTGGTGCGCGGTGTCGGCGTCGACAGTGATCTGGTTGACGACCCGACCCGCGACCAGCTCCTCCAGGGCCCAGACGAGGTGCGGCAGATCGATCCGGTTCATGGTCGAGCAGTAGCAGACCGCCTTGTCCAGGAACATGATCTGCTTGTCCGGGTGGGCCAGCGCCAACCGGCGGACCAGGTTCAGTTCGGTGCCCAGCGCCCACGCCGAGCCGGCCGGCGCCGCCTCGATGGTCTTGATGATGTACTCGGTCGAGCCGACGTGATCGGCGGCCGTGACCACCTCGTGCCGGCACTCCGGGTGGACCAGCACGTTGACCCCGGGCACCCGCGCCCGCACGTCGTTGACGCTCTCCAGGGTGAACCGGCCGTGCACCGAGCAGTGCCCCCGCCACAGGATCATCTTGGCGTCACGCAGCTGCTCCGGCGTGAGCCCGCCACCGGGCTTGTGCGGGTCGTAGAGCACGCAGTCGTCCAGCGACAGGCCCATCTCCAGCACCGCCGTGTTGCGGCCCAGGTGCTGGTCCGGCAGGAAGAGCACCTTCGAGCCCTGCTCGAACGCCCAGTCCAGGGCGCGCTTGGCGTTGGACGAGGTGCAGACCACGCCGCCGTTGCGGCCGACGAAACCCTTGATGTCGGCCGAGGAGTTCATGTACGTCACCGGGACGGTCTCGGCGGCGATGCCCAGCTCGGTGAGCGTGTCCCAGGCGGCCTCGACCTGACCCAGCACGGCCATGTCCGCCATCGAACAGCCAGCGGCCAGGTCGGGAAGGATCACCCGCTGCGCGTCCGTGGTGAGGATGTCGGCGCTCTCGGCCATGAAGTGCACGCCGCAGAAGACGATGTACTCGGCGTCCGGCCGGGCCGCGGCCTCCCGGGCCAGCTTGAACGAGTCGCCTGTCACGTCCGCGAACTGGATCACCTCGTCGCGCTGGTAGTGGTGCCCCAGCACGAACACCTTGCTGCCCAGCTTCGCCTTCGCCGCCGTGGCACGGGCCACCAGATCCGGGTCGCTCGGCGCCGGCAGGTCGCCCGGACACTCGACGCCGCGCTCGGTGTCGGGGTCGCTGCCCCGGCCGAGCAGCAGCAGAGCCGTCGCCGTGTTGGAGGGTTCCACCCAGGTCGAAGTCACGTAGCCCATGGTCCCACAGCGCGAGCGCGCCGCAGCTCCGCTCGGTGTGGGCTGCCACACTGCTCGACATGCGCGTGCTGCTCTGCCCGGACAAGTTCGCCGGCACCCTGCCCGCACCGGAGGTCGCCGCCGCGGTGGCGGACGGTTGGCGCAGCGTCGCCGATGGTGACGAGCTGCTGATCCGGCCACTCGCCGACGGCGGGCCCGGCTTCGTGGAGGTGCTCGCCGAGGCGCTCGGCGGCCGGCGGGTGACGGTGCCGACAGTCGACCCGCTGGGCCGGCCCGCGGCCGGTGAGATCCTGCTCACCGTCGACGGCACGACGGCCTACCTGGAGAGCGCGCAGGCCTGCGGCCTGCACCTGCTCTCCGCGGCCGAGCGCGACCCGAAGACCACCACGTCGTACGGGCTGGGTCTGCTGGTGACCGCCGCCGTGGAGAGCGGGGCCCGGACGGTGGTGATCGGGCTGGGCGGCTCCGCCACCAACGACGCCGGCGCCGGCATGCTCGCCGCGCTGGGCGCGACGCCCCTCGACGCCACGGGCGCGGCGCTGCCGTACGGCGGGGCGGCCCTGGCCCTGGTCGACGCCCTCGACGGCGCTCCCCGGCTGCGCGGCGCCCGGCTCGTCGCCGCCACCGACGTGGACAACCCGCTGCTCGGCCTGCACGGCGCGAGCAACGTGTTCGGCCCGCAGAAGGGCGCCGACCGCGCCGACGTGCTGCTGCTCGACGCGGCCCTGGAGCGTTTCGCGGCGGTGCTGGTGCGGGACCTCCCCGGCTGCCCGGCGGGGCTCGGCGCACTGCCCGGCGGTGGGGCCGCCGGCGGCCTCGGCGCGGCCATCCTCGCGCTCGGCGGCGCCTGCGAGTCGGGCATCGGCCTGGTCACCCGGGCCACCCGGCTGGACGCCGCGCTCGACACCGCCGACCTGGTGATCACCGGGGAGGGGTCCTTCGACCACCAGTCGCTGCGCGGCAAGGTCGTCGCAGGGGTGGCCGGCGCCGCCCGGGATCGTGGGGTGCCCTGCGTGGTGGTGGCCGGGCAGGTCAGCACCGGCCGACGGGAGGCCGCCTCGGCGGGGGTGACCGACGCGTACAGCCTGGTCGAGCACTTCGGTGGGGAGCAGGCCGGCGGGCTCGACGCCGCGTTGAGCCGTCCCGCCGACGGGCTGCGCGAGCTGGGCGCCCGACTGGCCCGGCAGTGGAGCCGCTGAGCGCTCCACCGACCCGCTCCAGGCCGTCGCGTCCGGGCCGACCTGGGGCGCTGGTCCCGCCACGCGGGTACGTCGGGCCGGGGCGGCGTACGATCGGAACCGGACCACAACCGGGAATCACTGGACGGCGCGCGACGTTGGCCAGTGCGTCCGGACCCAAAACCGCGCAGGGAGACTTCCACGTGACCACGCCAGCGCAGACCGAGTCGACCGAGGCCCAGGCCCCTACTTCCGTCGTCCTCACCGACGTCGCGGCGCAGAAGGTCAAGGCCCTGATCGAGCAGGAGGGCCGCGACGACCTGCGGCTCCGCGTCGCGGTGCAGCCGGGTGGCTGCTCCGGCCTGCGGTACCAGCTCTTCTTCGACGAGCGTTCGCTCGACGGTGACGTCGTCAGCGACTTCGGTGGCGTCGAGGTCGTCGTCGACCGGATGAGCGCCCCTTACCTGTCCGGCGCGACGATCGACTTCGCCGACCGGATCGACGCCCAGGGCTTCACCATCGACAACCCCAACGCGGGCAACTCCTGCGCCTGCGGCGACTCGTTCAACTGAGTCGCGCACCACGTACCACCGACGACGGGGCCGTCCTTCGGGACGGCCCCGTCGTCATGTCGGGCTGATGGTGGGAGCGGTCCCGGGTGGCCCGGGTGCACGGGTGGACGGGCGGTTGCCGTTGCCCGACCGACCGGACACGTCCGGGTTGCCGGGCCGGTAGGCTGACCGCGCCCTGCTCCCGACCCTGAGGGTTGACATGAAGATCGCCGTGACCGGCTCGATCGCCACCGATCACCTGATGAGCTTCCCGGGTCGGTTCGCCGACCAGCTCATCGCCGATCAGCTGCACAAGGTTTCCCTCTCCTTCCTGGTGGACGACCTGGTGCTCCGCCGTGGCGGGGTCGCGGCGAACATCTCCTTCGGCATGGGGCAGCTCGGGCTGCGCCCGGTGCTGCTCGGGGCGGTGGGCGCGGACTTCGCCGACTACCGCTCCTGGCTGGAGCGGCACGGCGTTGACTGTGACTCCGTGCACATCAGTGAGGTGGCGCACACGGCGCGGTTCGTCTGCACCACCGACACCGACATGTGCCAGATCGCGTCGTTCTACGCGGGTGCGATGAGCGAGGCCCGCAACATCGAGCTGGCCCCCGTCGCCGACCGGCTCGGCGGGCTGGACCTGGTGCTGGTCAGCGCCAACGACCCGGAGGCGATGCTGCGGCACTCGGCCGAGTGCCGCAGCCGTGGGTACGCCTTCGCCGCCGACCCCTCCCAGCAGCTCGCCCGGATGCCCGGCGAGGACGTGGTGGCGCTGATCGAGGGCGCCGAGTACCTGATGACCAACGACTACGAGAAGTCGCTGCTGCAGAGCAAGGCGCAGCTGACCGACGACCAGCTGCTGGACCTGGTCAAGGTGCGGGTCACCACGCTGGGCAAGGACGGCGTGGAGATCGCCGGCCGCGGCATCGACCCGATCCACGTGCCCATCGCCCGGGAGATCCGGGCGGTCGACCCGACCGGGGTGGGCGACGGCTTCCGGGCCGGTTTCTTCACCGCGCTCTCCTGGGGCCTCGGCCTTGAGCGGGCCGCCCAGGTCGGCTCCCTGCTGGCCACGCTGGTCCTGGAGACGGTGGGCACCCAGGAGTACGACGTCCGCCGCGACCTGTTCGTCAAGCGCCTCGCCGAGTCCTACGGCGACGCCGCCGCCGAAGAGATCCGCCCCCACCTCCTCCCGTAACCCCCGCCCCACCCTCCCGCCCGCCCCTGCCGTGTTGATCATGGAGTTGTGGTGGGGACAAAGGCCGCAGAAGGTGACTTTTCGCCCACCACAACTCCATGATCGACGCCGGAGTGGGGTGGCCGGGGCGCGGGGGCCGGGATCGCCGGGGCCGGGCCGGGCCGGGCCGGGATCGCGGGGCCGGGGCGGGGCGGGGTGTGGGTGGGGTTAGTGGGTGCGGCGGATGTCGTAGGCGGGGCCGTCCGGGCCGGTCACCGCGCCGAGGAACTCCTGGCCGCGCATCCGGCACCAGGCGGGAATGTCCACCGCCGCGGCCGGGTCGTCGGCGAGTACCCGCACCACCGTGCCGACCGGCACCTGCGGCATCCGGCGGGCCGCCGCAATCACCGGCAGCGGGCAGCGCTGGCCCCGGCAGTCCAGCACCTCGTCCGGCATCGTCACAGCCCCACCACCCCGGCGTCGGCGCGCAGCCCGGCGACGATCCCGGGCAGTTCGGCGAGGAACCGCTCGACGTCGGATTCGGTCGTGTCCCGGTGCAGGCTGACCCGGACGTTGCCGTGCGAGAGCACTCCCATCGCCTCCAGCACGTGCGACGGCCGCAGGGTGGACGACGTGCAGGACGAGCCGGACGACACCGCGAACCCCCGCCGGTCCAGCGCGTGCAGCAGCGTCTCGCCGTCGACGTACAGGCAGGAGAACGTCACCAGGTGCGGCAGGCGCAGGACCGGGTCGCCGACCACCTCGACGTCGGGCACCTCGGCCGCCACCCGCGCCCGGATCCGGTCCACCAGCGGCGCCAGCCGGGCCTCCTCGGCCGCCGCGTCGGCCGCCGCCGCGCGCAGGCTCGCCGCCGCCGCCACCACCGCGGGCAGGTTCACCACCCCTGGGGTACGCCCACCCTCGCGCTCGTCGGCCGGCCAGGGCGACTCCCAGCGGGTGCCCTTGCGGACCGCCAGCAGCCCCACCCCGGGTGGCCCGCCCCACTTGTGGGCGCTGGCGCTGAGCATGGACCAGCCGGCCGGCAGGGGCACCCGCCCGACCGACTGGGCCGCGTCGACGTAGAGCGGCACCCCGACGTCGGCGCTGACGGCCGCCGCCTCGGCGACCGGCTGCACGGTGCCCACCTCGTGACTGGCGGTGATCAGCGCGGCCAGTGCGACGCCGGGCGCCCGGACGGCCGTCGACCACTCGGCCAGATCCAGCCGACCCACCCGGTCGACGGGCACCGCGTGGGCGACGCCGCCGGCCGCGACGTGCCGCTCGGCGGCGTGCAGGACTGCGGAGTGTTCGATCGCGGAGTGCACCAGGGTCGCCCCGGCCCGGTGCCGTCCCGCCAGGCCACCGAGCACCGCGCCGTGGGCTGCGGTCGTACCGCTGCTGGTGAAGGACAGCTCGTCGGCGCGGACGCCGAGCGTCTGCGCGGCCGCCTCGCGGGCGGCGTCGAGCAGTTGCCGCGCGCGGCGTGCCTGGCTGTAGAGCTTCCCCGGGTCGGCCCAGCCGTCCTCCAGGGCGGCCAGCAGCGCCTGCCTGGCGACCGGATGCAGGGGCGCGGCGGTCGCCGCGTCCAGGTAGACCGAAGAGGCGCTCACGGATCAGTACGCTATCGCGACGTTATGCCCAGGATCCCCCCGATGGGGGCGGACAGTGACCCCACCACGGCCGAGTCCGTCATGGTCGAGTAATCTGCGACCGTCGGTGACGCCTTTGCCGCCGGTGCGCAGGAAAGACGCACCGCGGCGCGCTAGGGAGGCAGGACCAGGTGGTCGCAAGGAGTTCGGAGGTACGGCCGTCGGCCGTACGGCACGGTGCTGCCCCAGGGGTCGGTGGACGCCGGGGACGCGGTGCTGGTCGGTTGGCCGGGCTCGGTCTCGGGGGCGTGGCACTGCTGGTTCTGCTCACGGGCTGTGACGTGGGCCAGACGTTCGACGGCTTCGGTTGGCCGCAGGGCGGCATCTCGGCCGAGTCGCACCGGATGTACGACCTGTGGATCGCCTCCTGCGTCGCCGCGCTCGCGGTCGGCGTCTTCGTGTGGGGCCTGATCTTCTGGTGTGTCGTGCGCTACCGCAAGCGCGGCAACGCGCTGCCGGTGCAGACGCGCTACAACCTGCCGATGGAGTTCCTCTACACCATCGCGCCGATCCTGATCGTCTCCGTGCTCTTCTACTACACGGCGATCGTGCAGACCGACGTCGACAAGTTGTCGAAGAACCCGGACGTCACGGTCGAGGTCGTCGCCTTCAAGTGGAACTGGCAGTTCAACTACCGCGACGGTCAGGGCACGGAAGCCAAGACCACCGCGTCGACGCTCGGCACCAGTGAGGTCATCCCGGTGCTCGTGCTGCCGACCAACCGGTCCATCCGGTTCGAGGAGACCAGCCGCGACGTCATCCACTCCTTCTGGGTGCCGGAGCTGCTGTTCAAGCGGGACGTCATGCCGGGCAAGATCCGCAACGTCTTCGAGGTCTCCAGCCTGGACGCCGAGGGCGCGTACGTCGGCCGCTGCGCCGAGCTGTGCGGCAGCTACCACGCGTTCATGAACTTCGAACTGCGGGTGGTCTCGCCGGAGAAGTACGACCAGTTCCTCGCGGCGAAGCAGAGCGGCAAGTCGACTCAGGACGCGCTGGCCGCGATCGGCGAGCAGCCGTACGCGGAGACCACGCAGCCGTTCGACACCCGACGGACGCAGAGCAACTTCAACCCGGACGACGCTCCGGCCGGCACGGGAAGCTGAGGCAGCCGCATGAAGACCGAGTGGCGTATCTTCCTGATCATCGCCGGGTTCCTCTTCGGCGCGACCATCCTCTACGGCGCCTGGACCCACGGTGAGTCCGGCAACATCGAGTGGGTGGGCACCGTCGCCCTGCTGCTGTCGTTCCTGCTCTGCTCGATGTGCGGTGGCTTCTTCTGGTTCGTCTCCCGCCGTATCGATCTGCGTCCGGAGGACCGGCCGGACGCCGAGATCGCCGATGGCGCGGGTGAGGTCGGCTTCTTCAGCCCGGGCAGCTACTGGCCGTTCGGTCTGGCGCTGGCCGCCGCGATCGCCGCGCTGGGCATGGTGTTCTGGCAGTTCTGGCTGATCGGCGCCGGCCTGGTGGCGGTCGTCTTCGCCGCCTGTGGCCTGCTGTTCGAGTACTACACCGGCACCCGGCGCACCGCCGAGCACTGATCCACCCGGTCGCCCGGCGCGACCGACCCCGTACCGCCACGAAGGCCCGCACCCTCCTCGGGGGAGCGGGCCTTCGTCGTGGCGCATCCGGATGCGGCCGCGTCGGCGCCGTGGGGGTGGCGGCCCACCGGCGTTGCGGGGCCGGTCGGGGCGGCGCGGGTCAGGCGGCGCGGCGCCGGGTGGGCTGGCGACGGCGACGGTCGGCCAGCCGGGTGACGGGGGCGGCGAACGTGGCGATCACCACGGCCGCGCCGCAACCGGTGCAGATCAGCTCGGGACAGTCGCTGCCGTGGCCGTCGGCGCAGGGCGGCGCCTCGAACGGTGCCACGCCCTCGCAGACGTCGCAGTAGAGATCGCGGTGCGACACGGGCGTCTCCTCTCACTCCAGGCGAGCCGCAGCCGAAATGCGACAGCGACGCACATCGGAAGCGGAGAACTACTCGCCTGTAGTTTCCCACGCGGGTCCGACAAATCTCCGCGCCGGCCGTCCGCGCACCGTCCGCCGGGCACCAACGCCACCCGGACGTGGGCCGCCCCGCGTTCGGCCGGACACCTGTCCAGGAACCCCGGTTGGATCGCCCGGGACGCGCGCGTCCCGGGCGGCGGATCAGGCGGTGGTGGCCGCCTCGGCGGTCGTGGCGGTCTCGATCCAGCGGTCCAGGGTGGCCGCCGCCGCGCCCGAGTCGATCGACTCGGCGGCGCGGTCCAGGCCGGCGCGCAGCGCCTCGGTCAGGTCGCCGTCCAGCGGACCCTGGGTCGCGAGCGCCGCCGCCGCGTTGACCAGCACCGCGTCGCGGACCGGGCCGGTCTCACCGGCCAGCAGGCGACGGGCCACGCCGGCGTTGTACGCGGCGTCACCGCCGCGCAGGTCACCGAGGGTGGACCGGGGTACCCCCAGGTCGGTCGCGTCCAGCACAGCCTCGCGTACGGTGCCGCCCTGTGCCGCCCACACCCGGGTCGGCGCGGCAGTGGTGAACTCGTCCAGCCCGTCCTCGCCGCGCATCACCAGCACCGAGTCACCCCGGGCGGCGAACACGCCGGCCATCACCGACGCCATCCGTGCGTCGAAGCAGCCGACGGCGCCGGCGCGCGGGCGGGCCGGGTTGGTGAGCGGGCCGAGGAAGTTGAACACGGTGGGGACGCCCAGCTCCCGGCGGACCGGCCCGGTGTGCCGCATTCCCGGGTGGAACCGGGCGGCGAAGCAGAACCCGATCCCGGCCTCGGTGACGCAGCGCACGATGGCGTCCGGGTCGAGGTCCAGCGGGACGCCGAGGAACTCCAGCAGGTCGGCGGTGCCGCAGGAGGAGGACGCCGCCCGGTTGCCGTGCTTGACCACCCGGACACCGGCGCCCGCCACGACCAGGGCGGCCATGGTGGAGATGTTGACCGTGTGGGCGAGGTCACCGCCGGTGCCCACCACGTCCAGAGCGGTCGACCGCAGGTCGTCGGGCAGGTCGACCGGGACGGCCCGGCTCAGCATGGTCTCCACCAGGCCGGCCAGTTCGGCCGAGGTCTCGCCCTTGGCCCGCAGCGCCACGGCGAAGCCGGCGACCTGCGCGGCGCCCGCCGAGCCGGCCATGATCTCGCCCATGGCCCAGGCGGTGTCGGCGGTGGACAGCTCCTCGCCGCGCAGCAGCGAGTTGAGCAGGTGCGGCCAGGTCCGATCGCCCATTGCGGGCCTCCCGAGCGTACGAAGTGCGGGTGGGCTGGAATCGGCGCCGGCTGGTCCGGCGCCGTGTCGGTGCCGGAGAGCGGGGGACGTCAGGCGGGTGCGTGCGTCCGCAGCAGCTCGGCCACCGTGCTGCCGGTGGTCACCGGGTCGAGCGGGTGCACCAGCGTCGCGTCGACCTCGGCGTACGCGGCGAGCCATCGGTCCGCGGCGCGGGCGATCACCAGGCAGGTGGGAGGGGCGTCGTCCCGATCGTCCTTGATCTGGCGGGCGATGCCGATGCCGCCGCCGGGGCTCGCCTCACCGTCGAGCACCAGCAGGTCGATCTCGTAGTCGTCGACCAGCCGGATGGTCTCGGCGTACGTCGACGCGTCGACGAACTCGATCTGCAGCCCGGGGGCGGGCCGGGTGCCGACAGCGAGCCGCATCCGGTCACGGACCTGCGGGTCGTCGCTGTAGAGCAGGACGGTGCACAGACGATCGCTCATGGCTGACAGGCTCCCACCTCGTAGCTGCCCGCCGATCGTACCGGTCGACGTGACGTAGTCGACATCCCGCCCGACGCTCGGCCGCTGGCGTACCGTCTGCGCAGCTCAGGTCGTCGCGGCGTCGGCGGCGCGCTCGCGGGCCTCCTGGCGGTCCAGCTCGCGGTCCACCCGGCGGGCCTCCCGTTCGGACTGCTTCACCCACTGCACGACCAGCACCGCGAGCATGGTCACACTGACGAACTCACCGCCGGCCCAGAGGATGCCCCCGGCGACCACCTGGTCGGCCTTGGGGTCGGCCCAGCTCAGGTTGAGCGACGGGTACCAGTCGCCGCCGAAGAGCGTGGTGCTCTGCATGATGGTGAGCCCGAGCACGGTGTGGAAGGGCACGGAGAGCAGCATCAGCAGGGCCCGCGCCGGGTACGGCCAGCGGCCCGGGAGCGGGTCGAGGCCGAGCAGCGGCCAGAAGAACACGCAGCCGGTCATGATGAAGTGCGCGTGCACCAGCTCGTGCGCCCAGGCGTGTTCCAGGGTGAAGCGGTACAGGTCGCTGAAGTACAGCGCGAACGGGTTGACCACGAAGATGGCGAACGCCACCAGCGGGAAGCTGTAGACCCGGGCGACGCGGCTGTGCACGATCGCCAGGAGGCGCTTGCGCGGCCCGACGGGCAGGGTCCGTAGGGCGAGCGTCATCGGTGCGCCCAGCGCCAGGAAGATCGGCGACACCATGGAGAGCACCATGTGCTGGACCATGTGCACCGACAGCAGCGCGGTGTCGTAGGCGTGCAGCCCGCTGACCGTGACCAGCGCGATACCGCCGAGGCCGGGGCCGAGGAAGAACGCCGTACGGGCGATCGGCCAGCGGTCCCCGCGGAGGCGCAGCCGGTGCACCCCGTAGAGGTAGAGGCCGGCGGCGAGCACCAGGCCCAGGGCCAGCCAGCTGTCCAGCCGGGTCTCGGTGAGCACCGCGCCGACGGTGAACGGCGGCGGGGTCGCCTCGGCCCCGGCGGCGAGCACCGACGGGCCGGCCGGAGTGGCCGCGAGCACATCGGCCGGGACGGCCGAGGTGGCGGCGAGGATCAGATCGACGTGCAGCACGCTTTTCAGGCTAGGCCAGGCGAACCGGACCCTGACGCCCGGGCCACGGAAGGCGCAGGTTTGCCACCCCGCTGATCGCCGGCCCCGGTCAGGGGCAATAATGACGGCGTGACTGCGGCCCCAGCCATTGACAAGAGCCGGATCCACTCTCTGACGCGACCCAACATGGTCAGCGTCGGGACGATCGTGTGGCTCTCCAGCGAACTCATGTTCTTCGCGGCGCTCTTCGCGATGTACTTCTCGATCCGTGCGGCAGCGCCGGAGCAGTGGGAGAAGCACACCGAGTCGCTGAACATCCCGTACGCGACCACCTTCACGGTGATCCTCGTGCTGTCCTCGGTGACCTGCCAGCTCGGCGTCTTCGCGGCGGAGAAGGGTGACGTGCACGCGCTGCGCCGCTGGTTCACCGTCACCTTCGTGATGGGCCTGATCTTCGTGCTCGGCCAGGTGAACGAGTACCGCCACCTGGTGGAGGACGGCGTCAAGCTCAACGTCGACGGTTACGGCTCGATGTTCTACCTGACGACCGGCTTCCACGGCCTGCACGTGACCGGCGGTCTGATCGCCTTCATCATCTTCATGGTCCGCACGACCATGGGCCGGTTCACCCCGGCGCAGGCGACCTCGGCGATCGTCGTGTCGTACTACTGGCACTTCGTCGACGTCGTGTGGATCGGCCTGTACGCCATGATCTACTGGCTTCAGTGATCTTGGCGCGTCACGAACCGCGCCGCTGCTCCGTCCCCTGAGACAAGGTCCAACCGGTTAAGGACACAGCTCATGACTTCTGACAACGACCGCCGACGCGGTCTGCTCGCGCGCTTGCGCGGGCGGCCCGCCGTGCGCAGCAGGGGCCGCCGCCGGCTGGGCGCCGCGGTCCGGCTGATCGCGGCGCTGATGCTCGCCGGCGGCGCCTACACCGTCTTCGCCCCCGGTGCGCAGGCGCAGGACAACCCGCCGCTGACCGGCGCCGCAGCCGAGGGCAAGGCGCTGTTCGACGTGAGCTGTGTGACCTGCCACGGACGCAACGCCCAAGGCGTCGAGGGCCGCGGGCCGAGCCTGATCGGCGTCGGCGCGGCCTCGGTCGAGTTCCAGGTCAGCTCGGGCCGCATGCCGCTGGCCCGCCAGGAGGCCCAGGCGCACCGCAAGCCGCCGGTCTTCACCGACGAGCAGACCCGTCAGCTGGCCCAGTACATCCAGGAGCTGGGTGGCGGCCCGGTCGTCCCCGAGGGCGACGACCTCCGCGACGGCGGCAACGTCGCGGCCGGCGGTGAGCTGTTCCGGATCAACTGCTCGCAGTGCCACGCCTTCGGCGGTGGCGGTGGCGCGCTCTCGTCGGGCAAGTTCGCCCCGAGCCTGCACCCGGCCACCGACCGGCAGATCTACGCGGCGATGCTGAGCGGCCCGCAGAACATGCCGGTGTTCGGCGACAACCAGATCACGCCGGAGCAGAAGGCCGACATCATCGCCTACATCCAGGAGACGCTGAAGACCGACCAGGACCCGGGCGGGTTCAACCTCGGTCGGTACGGGCCGTCCACCGAGGGCCTGGCGATCTTCCTGGTTGGCATTGTGGCGCTCGTGTTCGCTAGCCTGTGGATTGCGGGCAAGTCGTGACCGAGCGGATCGTCAGATTCAGTGCCGTGGTGCCGCTCGGCGCCACCCGTAGCGAGGTGACGGCATGAGCACGCACACCGAGCACCAGGCCCCGCAGGGCCGGGAGCCGCTCGACGTGAACGACCCCAGGCTGACCCGGTTCGACATCGTCCGTGAGGGCGCGCGTCGGGACGACATCGAGATCGTGCACTACGAGCCGCAGGTGCTGCCCGGCACCAAGGCCGAGCGTCGGCTGACCCGGGTGGTGGCCGGCTTCTTCCTGATCACCGGCCTGGCGGCGACCGCGTTCCTGGCCATCTACATCTGGTGGCCCTGGCAGTACGCGCCGGGCCGCGGCGGCGACAAGTTCTACACGCCGCTGCTGGGTGCCACCCTCGGCATCGCGCTGCTCGCCGTCGGCTTCGGCATCCTGACCTGGGGCAAGAAGTTGCTGCCCAAGGAGGTCTCGATCCAGGACCGGCACGAGGGCGCGGTGGACGCCGACGGTCGCACCATCACCGGCCAGACCATGCTCTACATGGCCGACGAGCTGGGTGTGAAGCGTCGTCCCCTGCTCGGCATCTCGCTGCTGGCCGGTCTCGCGCCGGTCGCCGCGGTCGCGGCGGCGCCGCTGGTCGGCGGCCTGATCTCGCAGCCGCACAAGAACAACCAGATGTTCACCACCGGCTTCGCCACCCCCGAGGGCGGCCAGCGGATCCGGCTCGTCCGCGAGGACGGCCGCCCGGTGCGCCCGGCGGACATCAGCACCGGCGGCCAGTTGACGGTCTTCCCGGGCATCGAGCACGGCGTGAGCAACAGGCACGCCGACTCGCCGACGCTGCTGATCCACCTGCGTGACTCGGACGCGCAGGAGTCGCGCCGGGCCAACGAGCGGGTCGGCCACGGCGACTACATGTGGGGCAACTACGCCGCGTTCTCCAAGATCTGCACGCACGCCGGCTGCCCCGCGAGCCTCTTCGAGCAGCAGACCAACCGGCTGCTCTGCCCGTGCCACCAGTCCCAGTTCCTGATCACCGACAACGCCCGGCCCGTCTTCGGCCCCGCCAGCCGGCGGCTGCCGCAGCTGCCGATCGAGGTGGACTCCGAGGGCTTCTTCGTGGCGAAGTCCGACTACACCGAGACCGTCGGGCCTGATTTCTGGGAGCGGCCATGAAGCGTCGAAAGTTTGACCTGGCAGCCACGCCGGGCAAGGCCGCGGTGGGGGTGGACGACCGCTTCCAGGTGGCGACCCCGCTCCGTCGGCTGCTGAACAAGGTCTTCCCGGACCACTGGTCGTTCCTGCTGGGCGAGATCGCGCTGTTCTCGTTCATCGTGCTGCTCCTGACCGGTGTGTTCCTCACCTTCTTCTACGAGCCGGCGATGACCGAGGTGGTCTACGACGGCAGCTACGCGCCGTTGCAGGGCACGCCGATGTCCGCCGCGTACGCCTCCAGCCTGGACCTGTCGTTCGACGTCCGCGGTGGCCTGGTGATGCGGCAGATGCACCACTGGGCGGCGCTGCTGTTCATGGCCGCGATCGTCGTGCACATGCTGCGGGTGTTCTTCACCGGCGCGTTCCGCAAGCCGCGTGAGACCAACTGGATCATCGGCTCGCTGCTGTTCTGGGTCGGCTTCCTGGCCGGCTTCACCGGCTACTCGCTGCCGGACGACGGCCTGTCCGGTACCGGTCTGCGGATCGCCTCGGCGATCATGCTGTCCATCCCGGTGATCGGCTCCTGGCTCACGTCGTCGATCTTCGGTGGCGAGTTCCCCGGCACGATCATCATCAGCCGGTTCTTCATCGCCCACGTCCTGCTGATCCCGGGTCTGCTGCTCGCGCTGATCAGCGCCCACCTGGGCCTGGTCTTCAAGCAGAAGCACACCCAGTGGCCCGGCCCCGGCCGGACCAACGGCAACGTGGTCGGCGAGCGGATGTTCCCCCGCTACGCGCTGAAGCAGGGCGGCTTCTTCATGGTCGTCTTCGGCGTCATCGCGCTGCTGGGCGGTCTGTTCCAGATCAACCCGATCTGGCTGTTCGGCCCGTACGAGGCGTGGGTGGTCTCGGCCGCCAGCCAGCCCGACTGGTACGTCATGTTCCTCGACGGTTCGACCCGACTCATGCCGGCCTGGCAGATCAACATCCCGATCGGCGACGGGTACGTCATCCCGCCGCTGTTCTGGCCGACGGTCGTGCTTCCCGGCATCCTGGTCGGCCTGTCGACGATGTACCCGTTCCTGGAGGCCCGGCACCTCAAGGACCGCAAGAGCCACAACCTGCTCCAGCGGCCCCGTGACGTTCCGGCCCGTACGGCCGTCGGCGCCATGGCCGTCGCCTTCTACATCGTGTTGACGCTCTCGGGCGCCAACGACGTGATCGCCGACAAGTTCCAGATCAGCCTGAACGCGATGACGTGGGCGGGCCGGGTCGGCCTGCTGATCGCCCCGCCGCTGGCGTACTACATCACCTACCGGCTCTGCCTGGGTCTGCAGCAGCACGACCGGGAGGTGCTCGCGCACGGCGTGGAGACCGGCATCATCCGGCGCCTGCCGGACGGCCGGTTCGTCGAGGTCCACCAGCCGCTGAGCGCGGCGAACGGGCACGCGGACGGCCACGGCGAGCTGGACTACGTCGGCTGGGTGGTGCCGAAGAAGATGAACCGGCTCGGGGCCCTCGGCCCGGCGGTCCGAGGCTTCTTCTACCCGATCGAGAAGCCGGTCGAGGCACCGGTCTCGCCGGGTCACCCGCCGGTCGAGCCCCGGGGAGAACGCGCGGAGATCGGCAGCGGCGAGACCCGCCACTGATCTCCCGACAGCAACCCCTCGTGGCGCCCGCCGGACTTCCGGCGGGCGCCACGTCGTTGTCGGTGTCCCGGCGCCCATCCGAGCAGGAGTCGGACGGCCACGGCGCGACCGGTCGACCCCGCGCGTCGGGCGATCGCAGGAATAACCCCCGTGAGCCGGGTATCCGTGCGGTCCAACGTCTCAAGGGGGGGAAGCATGTTGGGTCTCAAACGCCTCGGCCTGTTGGCCGCGCTGGTGCTGGTAGGTGTCGCGCCGGCCGCGGCCGCGCAGGCCGCGGCACAGCCGTCGACGCAGGACACCCAGTATCTGCAGGCGGTGCACCAGGTGAACCTGTTCGAGATCACCGCCGGTGACCTGGCTCAGCAGAAGGGCCAGAACCAGGGGGTCAAGGACCTGGGCGCGATGTTCAAGACCGACCACACCCAGCTGGACCAGACGGTGCAGCAGACCGCGTCCCAGCTCAACGTCCAACTGCCGAACGAGCCCACGGCCGACCAGCAGGCGGTCATCGACAAGCTGAACAACGCCAGCGGCGCGGAGTTCGACCGGCTCTGGGTGACCAGTGAGCTGGCCGGTCACGTCCAGGCCATCCAGGCCACCCAGACGGAGATCTCGCAGGGTTCCGAGCAGTCGGTGGTCCAGTTGGCCCAGACCGCCCTGCCGACGCTGCAGGCCCACTATGACGAGCTGGTCCAGCTCGCCAACCAGTTGGGCATTCCGGTCCCGCAGACCAGCGCCAGCGGTACGCCCAGCCCGGGTACCTCGGCACCGGCTCCGGGTGGCACCACCACCGAGTCGCCCGCTCCGGGTGGCATCACCGAGTCCCCGGAACCGGGCCTCGGCACCACCGAGCGGCCCGCTCCCAGCGAGAGCTGACGTAGCGGCAGCAGACGGCCGGTCCACCCACGCGGGTGGACCGGCCGCGCCACGTCCGGGGCCGGCCGTCCGCGCGGCCGGGCGGGTCAGTCGGCGTCGGCGAGGCCGATCGCGAACGTCTCCTCGAGGTCGAGCTGGGAGTACGCCCGGAACGCGATGTGCGACTCCGTGTTCAGCACACCCGGCACCTTGGAGATGCTGCCCGCGATGACCTGTGCGATCTGGTCGAACTCGCGGACCCGGACGATGGCGATGAGGTCGACGTGCCCGGCCACCGAGTAGACCTCGCTGACGCCGGTGACATTGGCCAGGGTCTCCGCCACCTCGGGGATCGCGTCGGTGGCGCAGTCGATCAGCACGATCGCGGTGATCACGGGGCAATTCTCCGTTCGTCGGCGTCGTCGCCCATGCTAGATGTTCCCGACGGGACCGGGGTCGGGTGTACCCGAGGCCCGTCCTCCCGCGCCCCGCGCGGTAGCCGTCAGCCCGCCGGCGCGGGTGTGCGGGTCAGCCGTGGGCGGCGGCGTGCACCGTGCAGCCGTCGCCGAACCGGATCACGTCGTGCAGCCGCTCGCCGCTGCGCACGAGCGCGCCCGGCCAGACCACGGTGCGGCGCACGTCGCCCTCGACCCGTGCGCCCGCGCCGACCACCGACTCCACGCAGCGTCCGGTCACCGTGGCGGCCGGGTCGACCAGCACGTCGCCGCCCGCGGCGTGCAGGTTGGCCGCCAGGTAGTCGGCGGGGGTGCCGGTGTCGTAGAACGTGCCCGGGTAGGGCACGACCTCCAGCGCGCCGGCCGCCTCGGCCGGACGCCACACCGCGCGTACCAGGTCGGAGAAGACCACCGGCAGGTCGCGGACCAGTCGCCACGGCAGCAGCGAGAAGCCGGTGAAGCAGTGCCCGGCGAAGGTGCCCGGCGCGGTCGGGTCGGGGGCGGGCTGCCCGAGCAGGCGTACGGAGTCCCCGTCCCAGCCGTCCAGCAGCGCGGCCACGTCCGGGCCCGGGGGAGTGGCGGGGTCGGCCAGGTACGCGTCGGCGTTGCCGACCAGCACCGGCCGACCGGCGATCCAGTCCCGCAGGTTGGCCACCCCACCGGCGGTGCCGAGCGGGTCACCGGGCTCCACCGACAGGTGGGCGCGATCGCCGACGTGCGCGACCACCTGGTCGGCCAGGTAGCAGGCGTTCACCGCGACGCGTGCGGGACCGCTCAGGCCGAGGCCGGCCAGGCGGGCCAGCGCCCGGTCCAGCAGTGGCATGTTGCCGACCGGGCAGAGCGCCTTGGGCACCCGCGCGGTGAGCGGGCGCAGCCGGGTGCCCTCACCCGCGGCGAGCACGACCGCGCAGACGTCCGCCGGCCCGCCCGTTGCGCTCACGGCGCGGTGTCAGGCACCGGGGGCGGGAACTGCCCGGCCAGTGGCCCGATGTCGTAGTAGGCGAGCAGCCGGGCCGTCGGCCAGGTCAGCTTGGGCAGGTCGTCCAGCGGATGCCAGGCGGCCTCGAAGACCTCCGCGCCGTCGACGGTCAGTTCGGTGCTGGACGCCGGCACCTCCGTCTCGAAGACCATGTCCACCCAGCCCTTGGCGTGCACGATCGCGTTCGGCACCGCCGGGCGCAGCCGGGACGGTGCAAGCCGGATGCCGGACTCCTCGAACAGCTCCCGGGCCGCCCCCACGACCGGAGGCTCGGCCCGGTTGAGCAGGCCGGCGGGCAGTGACCAGCCCTTGCCCGGGGGTTGACGCAGCATCAGCAGCCGGCCGGCGCCCGTCGCCTCGGAATCGCGGACCAGGGTGACCGCCCCGACGATGTACTTGGGCACGGCCAGCTTGACCAGGCGACGGCGCACCGGCAGAGGCAGCCGGTAGAAGGCCTGGTAGAAGATGGCCCGACCGGTGGCGCGGGAACGGGGGATCATGACCCCAGGCTAGTGGTCACGAATGTCCTTCGGACGCGCTGGGGCCGGGCCGCTCACTGTCGATGGTCGACCAGGTCGATGAGCTGGCGTACCACGGTGTCCGGTTCGATCACCCGGTCGAAGACCGCGACCAGCAGGGTCTCCAGGTCGGGATAGCCCAGCTCCTCGGAGAGCCGCAGCAGCGGCAGGTCGCTGGCGAGGCCGCGGTTGTGCTGGCGCAGGGCGAGCCCGATGGTGGCCCGACCGAGGCGGACCTTGTCGCTGATCGTGATGCCCGGCTCGGTGTGCTCGGCGAACCACCTGTTGATCTGCATCTGCGCGTTCGGCGACTTGACGAAGCCCAGCCACTCCTTGCGCGGGCCGCGTGGCGCCACGCCAGCCTCGAAGCCGTTGTCGCCGTCGCTCTCGGTGAAGATCTCCACCACGTCGCCCTCGTCCAGCTCCGAGCTCAGCGGCGCGAGCCGGCCGTTGATCCGGGCGGCGAGGCAGTGGTCGCCCCGCTGGCTGCCCAGCTCGTACGCCAGGTCGACAGGTGTGGCGCCGGCCGGCAGCACCACCTGACGCCCGTCGGCGAAGACCTGGATCTGGCCCTCGGCGAGGTCGCAGCGCAGCGACTCGTAGAACTGGGCCGGGTCGGCGGCGTCCGGCTCCCAGTCGAGCACGCGGCGCAGCCAGTCCAACTGCTCGGCGCGCGCCGCCGCGCTGCTGCTGCCCGAGCGCGGGAAGCGGAAGTCGGCGGCGATGCCGTACTCGGCCGAGCGGTGCATCTCCTCGGTGCGGATCAGCACCTCCACCGTGCGGTCCTGCGGGCCGCAGACGCTCGTGTGCAGCGAGCGGTAGAGGTTGTTCTTGGGTGAGGCGATGAAGTCCTTGAAACGGCCCGGGATCGGCCGCCACGTGCCGTGGATCGCGCCCAGCGCGGCGTAACAGTCGGTGGCCGGGCCGTCGACCACCACCGAGATGCGGGGCAGGTCGTACGGGGCGGTGTGGCCGCCGGCGATGGTGTCCTTCCAGATCGAGTAGAGGTGCCGGGGACGCGGGCTCACCTCGGCGTCGACCCGGCTGCGGCGCAGCGCCACCCGGGCCCGGGTCACCACCGCGTCGAGGTACGAGTCCCACCCGGGCCGGTCGTGCACGTGCCGGGCCAGCCGGGCGTGCTCCTCGGGCTCCAGGTGCAGCAGCACCACGTCGTCCAGCTCGCGCTTGAGGGTCTGGATGCCCAGCCGGTCGCAGAGCGGGACCAGCACCTCCTGGGTCTTGCGGGCGATCCGCTCCCGGGACGCCGCGGAGCGCACACCGAGCGTGCGCATGTTGTGCAGCCGGTCGGCCAGCTTGATGATCAGCACCCGGACGTCCTTGGCGGCGGCGACGATCATCTTGCGGATCGTCTCGGCCTCGGCGGCCTTGCCGTAGAACGCCTTGTCGAACTTCGTCACCCCGTCGACCAGGTGGGCCACCTCGCCGCCGAAGTCCTCCGACAGCGCCTGGAGCGTGTAGCGGGTGTCCTCGACCGTGTCGTGCAGCAGCGCCGCCACCAGGGTCGTGGTGTCCATGCCCAGCTCGGCGCAGATCTGCGCCACCGCGAGCGGGTGGGTGATGTACGGTTCCCCGCTCTTGCGGAACTGGCCGCGGTGCATGTTCTCCGCGATCGTGTACGCGCGGCGCAGCACGGCGGGATCGGTGCCCGCGTGGATGCCCCGATGGGTGCGGACCAGGTGGGTGACCGGGTCGGAGTCGGTGGTCGGCCAGGTCAGCAGCGACCGCAGTCGGCGGGTCAGGGGCAGCTCACCCGACCGGGTCGGCAGGGCGCCCCCCAGGGCGGCGCCGTGTCCGGCGTCGACGTCCACGAGGGACACCTCCTCACCCCGGCTCCGCGACCGCCGGACCGGGCGATCGGGAGCAGGCCCACGAAACGGGCAGGACTGCACTTCTCTAACAGCCTAAGGGAGTCGACGTAGTCCGATCGGTCAGTTGGTCATGAGCGTTCGGTCGAGAGTTGGTGCGACGCGCCGCTCTCGGCCTTCGCCAGCAGGTCACGGAAGCGGCCCGCCCCGCCCGCCGGCGAGGACCAACCGGACGACATCTCGACCAGCCGGGTCTCCGGCCGCTCCAACCAGGACAGGATGCGCTCGGACTCCTCGGCCGTGGCCGACGGCACCGGGCCGTGCCCGCCCGACACCGTCTCGGCGGTGGCCCGGATGGCGTTCAGCGTGGGTCGCGGGTGGACGCCTGGAGGGGACACCCCGGCCCCGGCCAGGCGACCGTGCCGGACCAGGGCCAGCTCCCAGCCGCCACGGGCGGCCGGTCGGGCGGCGGCCAGCTCCACGATCCCGGTCAGCGCCGCCAGCCGCTGCATCCGCACGGTGGCGCGCAGCACCGCGGCCAGCCGGGACCGCACCACGGCGGCCTCCTCGTAACGCTGGTCGGCCGCGAGCACGTCGATCCGCGCCAGCAGCGCGTCCACCACGGGCTGCGGGTCGCTGGCTGTCGCGGTGCGGAACGGACCGGCTGCTCTGTCGTCGTACTCCTCGGGGGTGATCTTGTGCTCGCAGGGCGCCGGGCAGCGACCCAGCTCGGCCAGCGCGCAGGCCGGCGTGACGGTGCGCAGCGAGAGCCGGTGCGTGCACTGGCGCAGCGGCACCGCGTCGTGGAAGCCGGCGGCGGCCAGCTCGGCGGCCCGCCGGGAGGTGAAGGGCCCGAGGTAGGCGGTGTCGGTGGGGGAGATGTCGCGCACGATCGACAACCGGGGGTACGGACCGTCGGTCAGCTTGAGCCACACCATCCGCTCCGGGTATTTCGACCGCCTGTTGTACGGGGGAGCGTGCGCGGCGATCAACCGCAGCTCGCGGACCTCCGCCTCCAGCGAGTGGGCGCACTCCACCGCCTCGACCCGCTCGGCAGCGGCCAGCATCTCGGAGATCCGGGCGCGCTTCTCGCCGGCCGTGAAGTAACTGCGCACCCGGGTGGCGATGTCGCCCGAGGTGCCGACGTAGAGCGGCCGGTCGTCGGCGGCCCGGAAGATGTAGACGCCGGGCACCCTGGGCAGCCCCTCGGCCAGGTGTCGCTTGCGACGCTGCGTCGGGGTGACCGCGCGGGCGAACTCGATGGCGTCGCCGACGGTGTCCACCCGGTGACCGCCGAGCCGGCCGATCAGCCCGTGCAGCACGTCGACGGTGGCCTTCGCGTCGTCGAGCGCCCGGTGGGTGGGCTGGGTGGCGGTGCGGAAGTAGGCGGCCAGGGTGCCCAGCTTGCGGTTGGGCACCTCGTCGCGGGTCAGCACCCGGCGGGCCAGCGCCGCCGTGTCCAGCACGCGCGAATTGGGCCAGCGGTGCCCGTGCTTCGCGCAGGCGGCCTTGAGGAACCCCACGTCGTACGGGGCGTTGTGGGCGACCAGCACCGCGTCGGCGATGAACTCCAGGAAGCTGGGCAGCACCTGCTCGATCGGCGGCGCCGGCACCAGCATGGCCTGGGTGATCCCGGTCAGCACGGTGATGAACGGCGGGATCGGCTGCCCCGGGTTGACCAGGGTGGCCAGCTCACCCAGGTGCTCGCCACCGCGCACCTTGACCGCGCCGATCTCGGTGATGCCGCCGCCGTCGGGTGCGCCGCCGGTGGTCTCCAGGTCGACCACCACGAAGGTCGTCGCGTACAGCGGCAGGGCCGGGTCCACCCCGCCCACCGCCGGGTCGAGACCGGCAAGTGACTCCTGGACGTACTCCGCCTGTGCCATCGGCGGCACGCTAGCGCCCCGGTCCGACACTCCCGTCGCAGCGGTCCCAGCAGTCACCATGGGGCTAGGATGAGAGATCGGCTCACCAACGGGCGGTGGGCCCGGTCGCGGTGGGAGACTTGCCACATGCCCCTCACCGAGCCGTACGACGACCACCTCCCGCAGGAGGATCCGGTCGCGGGCGACGGTGCCGTGGGCGACCCGGACAGCGGTGACACACCTGGCGATTCGGGTGGCGACCCGGCCGTCGAGCCGGAGCCGACACTGCCCGAGCCGGTCCGGCAGCGGATCGTGGCGCTGACCGCCGCAGTGCTGCCCACCCTGCCCGCCGACGAGGTGCCGGTGCCGCTGCGCCGGGTGGCCAAGTTCGCCCCCAACCGCCGGGCCCGACTCGGCGCCCCGGCCATCGCCGCCCAGCTCACCGCCGACCCCCTGTTCCGGCAGCGGGTCACCGCGCGGGTGCTGGCCGACGCCGGTGACCTCGGCGCGGCAGTGGTCGAGGGCACCGCGCCGGCCGCCGCCGATCCGGTCGAGGTGGCCGCGCTGGCGTACCTGGCCCGGCCCCGTGGCTGGCGCGAGCTGATCGACTCCAGCGGCGCGGCGGTCCGCGCCGAGGCGGACAGCGCCGTCGTCGCCGAGCTGGTCCGCGAGGCCGAGCAGCGGGCCACCCGTGCGGAGCACGACCGGGCGGTGGCCCGGGTCGAGGCCGACAAGCTCCGCGACGAGCTGGCGCGGGTCCGCGAGGAGCTGGGCCAGCTCCGCGAGGAGTCCCGGCAGCTGGCCCGTACCCTGCGCGAGACGCAGACCCGTGAGCGCAAGGCCAGCGAACTCCTCGCCACCGAACGCGGCCGGGCCGCACGCGCCAGCGCCGACGTGGACGCCGAACTGCGCCGCGCCCGCGCCCGGCTCGCCGAGGCGGAGGCCGCCGCCGGGGTGGCCCGGGCCAGCGCCAAGGAGGCGCGTTCGGTCGACGACGCCCGCCTCTGGCTGCTGCTGGAGACCATCGGCCAGGCCGCCGTCGGGCTGCGCCGGGAGCTGGCGCTCGACCCGGTGGACAAGCTCCCCGCCGACTTCGTCGCCGACGCGTTCGCCGAGCAGCCGGGCACCGCCCCGGCCGGCCCGGCCGCCCGTGCCCGCGACACCGACGACCCGGCCCGACTGGACCAGCTGCTCGCCCTGCCCCGGGCGCACCTCGTGGTGGACGGCTACAACGTCACCAAGCGTGGCTTCGGCGAGATGTCGCTGGAGCAGCAGCGCAAGCGCCTCATCACCGGTCTGGGCGGGATCGCCGCGCAGACCGGCGACGAGGTCACCGTCGTGTTCGACGGCGCCGAACGGATGCACGGGCTGCCGCCCGCGCCCCGCGGCGTGCGGGTGCTCTTCTCCCGCAAGGGCGAGACCGCCGACGAGCTGATCCGCCGCCTGGTCCGCGCCGAGCCGGCGGGCCGCCCGGTCGTCGTCATCTCGTCCGACCGCGAGGTCGCCGACGGCGTACGCCGGCACGGCGCGTACCCGCTGGGCGCCGACTCGCTGCTGCGGCGCCTCGCCCGGTCCTGACCGCGCGAGCGGGCCGAGGAGTCGGGGCGGGCAAGAATACGGCGAGGTTCCTGCAGGTTCGGTCGGCGACGGTGTCTGCATCCGCCCGGCACCGCCGGGCACCGGACAAAGGCAGGCGTACGACATGAGAAAAAGACTGCTGGGCACCATCCTCGGCACGGTTGTCACACTGGCGGCGCTCCTCGTCGCCCCGGGACCGGCCCAGGCGGCCTCGGGTGGCGGCTGCACCGGCGCCTACCCGATCAGCTCGTGCATCTCGTACCAGGGCTCCAACCAGACCGTGGTGGGCGACTTCTACATGAACGCCATACCTGACCAGTCCCGGTGCACGGCGTACCTGCAGCTGCGGACCACGAACAACGGCAACAGCTCCTGGATCTACTACGACCTCAGCCGGACCGGCCGGTTCGGGCCGATCAGCCGCAACGTCAACGTGATGAACAACTTCAAGGGCTCCGCCGTGGCGGTGGTCGAGGTCTACACCTGCAGCGGAACGTTGCACGGCATCTTCACCAGCCCTCGGGTGTACTACCCGTGACGTCCGGATCCGGCCGCTGGTGCGTCGGCGCCAGCGGCCGGATCGCGGGTCAGACGCAGCGGGAGACGGCGGGGTTCGGGTCGTGCCCCGTGTTCACGTAGTCACCGGCGAGCATGCCGCTCGCGTTGCCGTAGAACGCGTTGTACCAGACGGTGTCGCCGTTGACCGACGAGCCGGGCGCCCAGCAGTTCAGGTAGACCGACTGGCCATTCGGGATCGTGAGGATCACCGAGCACTGCGAGTTGTTGAGCCACTGGCAGTAGCGCAGGTTCAGGTCCGTCTGCGTCTGGAAGTAGCCGCCGGCGAACGCCGGTGTGGCGACCAGGCCGACCGCCGCGGTAACCGTGACGGCGCAGGCGGCCAGGAGACGTCGTGGAAACATGTCGTCAACCTCCGGCGATCGGGTCAGTAGGAGCAGTACGGGGAGTCCATGATGTCGAGGGCTACCGCGTAGCCGTACGGCTCGAGGTAGGCCAGCTCGCCCGGGGAGACGCAGACCCAGTCGCCGTTGGAGTAGAAGATCTTCGCGCCGTCGTCGTTGCGGCTGTTGTAGACCCAGTCCGCGCCCCTGCTGCGGGACCCGAGGGTCTGGTAGTAGTTGTCCTGGAACGACGCGGTCGGCGGGGCGCCGTCGTACGGGTTCCCGGTCACCCAGAAGCAGACGCGGGGATAGTTGCAGCCGAGCGCCGAGGTGGCCTGCGCGGGCGTGGCGACGAGCCCGCCCGCGGCCGTCGCGATGGCCGCGAGGAGCGCGCCGGCCGAGAGTCGGGATCGTGTGATCGAGGATGGTCCACGCATGAAATCCTCCGGTGGGTCAACGTGGGGACGGCCGGTTCCACTCGGCCCGGCAGGTGCGCCGGTGGACCTCGTCGGGCGGTGGATCGGCCGTACCGCAACGATCGCAGCGGCCCCTGGCGGGGGACAGGCGCTTGACCGGCAGTTGACCGGCGATTGGAACGGACGCGATCGACAAGCGTGCGCGCCGGATCGACACGGGATCGGCGATGTCGGGGTGTCCGGCCGGTCGGGATACCCCGATTTCGCTGATCTGGAGTCGATCTAGCCCTCAACGGGGCGGTGCGGGCGGTTCTGTCGTACCCGGTGGATAGCGTCGATGTGACCGACGGTGCTCGGGCGACGACGACAGGGTGTCGACCGCGCATCGCGAGCGATCAGGAGGCGTGATGCTCATCGACTGCGACGGGTGCGCGAAACGGGCCGACGGCTGTTCCGGCTGCCCGCTGACCGCCCTGTTCGACGAGACGTCCCCGGCGGCCGGGCTGGTCGCCGCCGAGGTCGAGGCGATCGAGGTGCTCGCCCGGGCCGGCTTCGACGTCGAGGTGCTGGCCGCGCCCGCGCGGCCCGACGCCGCCCCCCGGCCGGGTGCCCCCGGGCGCCGGGTCCGCCGGGTGGCCTGACTTCCCGCACGGCTGAGTTCCCGCACGACTGATCTCCCGCACCACCACCCGCGCCGGCCCCCGGCGGAGCGCGACACCGCGGGCGAAGCGGGCTTTTCGCGGGCCATAGGATGGGCGGTCACGGCGGGAGGAGCGGCGGGATGAGCGGGGTACGACGCGAGCGCGGCGGGCCCGTCGGTGCCACGCGCGCCGGCGCCGCACGGCAGGGGATGCCCCGGTGACCCCGCGCGGCTGGGCGCTGCTGACGCTGGCCGGGTTGACGGTGGCCCTGCTGGTGACCGCCGCGCTGTTCATTCCCTGGCACCGGCCACCGGCGCCCCGCGCCGACCAGCTCGCCGCGCTGCGTGACCTCCCGGTGGAGCAGGTGGCCAAGGGGCGTGAATTCCGTGCCGCGCTGCGCCCCGGCAGCTACGCCGCGCTCGCCGTCGGGCTGCTGATCGCCGTCGCGCTCGGTCTCACCCCGCTGGGCAGCCGCCTGGTCGAGCTGGTGGGCCGGCCGTTCGGTGGGCACTGGATCGCGCAGGCGGTGCTCGGCGGTCTCGCCGTGGTGCTGGTCGCCGACCTGCTCACCCTCCCGTTCTCCGCCTGGCGACAGAGCGTGCTGACCCGCTACGGGCTGAGCACCAACGGGTGGAGCGGCTGGGCCGTCGACCTGCTCAAGTCGTACGCGGTCAGCGCCGTGATCGGCGCGGTGGCGCTGTTCGGCTTCTACGCGGTCATCAGGTTCGCGCCGCGCTGGTGGTGGGCGTTCGGCGCGGCGGGCGCGGCCCTGCTGGTGGTGCTGCTCTCGTTCGTGCTGCCGGTGCTGGTCGAGCCGGTGTTCAACAAGTTCACCCCCATGGAGCAGGGTCCGCTGCGCACCGAGCTGATGAGCATGGCCGCCCGCGACGGGGTGCCGGTGCGCGACGTGCTGGTCGCCGACGCCTCGCGGCGCACCAGGGCGGTCAACGCGTACGTCTCCGGCCTCGGGCCGACCCGCCGGGTGGTCGTCTACGACACGCTGCTGAGCGAGGGCACCCCGGCCGAGGTGACCGCCGTGGTGGCGCACGAGTTGGGGCACGCGAAGGACTCCGACGTGACGGTGGGCACGCTGACCGGGGCGCTGGGCGCGGCAGCCGCGGTGGTCGCGCTGTACCTGCTCGGCTCGTGGGGGCTGCTGCTGCGGTTGGCAGGTGTCGACTCGGTGGCCGATCCACGCGCGTTTCCGCTGCTGATCGCCCTGGTGACGGTGGCTGGCCTGGTCGCCACACCGGTGCAGGCGCTGATGTCGCGGCGGGTGGAGGCGCGGGCCGACGCGCACGCGCTCGCGCTCACCGGCGACCCGGTGGCCTTCGAGTCGATGCAGCGCCGCCTCGGCTCGGTCAACCTCGGCGACCCCGATCCGCCGCGTTGGGAATACCTCTACTCGGCCTCGCATCCGTCCACCGTGGAGCGGATGGCCGCCGCCCGCGCGTACGCCCGGGAGGCCGGCCTGTGAGCCGCACGCTGCTGATTACCAACGACTTCCCGCCCCGCCCGGGCGGCATCCAGTCCTTCGTGCACAACCTCGCCGTGCGTCAGCCGGCCGGGTCGGTTGTCGTGTACGCGTCGAGCTGGCGCGGCGCCGCGAAGTTCGACGCCGACCAGCCGTTCGAGGTGATCCGCGAGCGCACCCGGGTGCTCCTACCCACCCCGCTGATCGCCCGCCGGGCGGCCCGCCTCGCCCGCGCGTACGACTGCGACACGGTGTGGTTCGGCGCTGCGGCCCCGCTGGGGTTGCTCGCCGCCGGCCTGCGCCGACGGGCGGGCGTACGCCGGGTGGTGGCGCAGACCCACGGCCACGAGGTCGGCTGGGCGGCGCTGCCGGCTGCCCGGCCGGCGCTGCGGCGCATCGGTCGGGGTGTCGACGTGACCACCTACCTCGGCGAGTACACCCGCGTCCGGCTGGCCCGCGTGCTGGACGGGGTGACCGACCTGCGCCGGTTGGCGCCCGGGGTGGACGTGGACACCTACCACCCGACGGTGGACGGCGAGCCGGTCCGGGCCCGGTTGGGGCTGACCGACCGGCCGGTGGTGGTGTGCGTGTCCCGGCTGGTGCCGCGCAAGGGTCAGGACATGCTGATCCGGGCGCTGCCGGAGATCCGCCGCCGGGTGCCCGACGCGGCGCTGCTGATCGTCGGCGGCGGCCCGTACCGGGCGACGCTGGAGAAGCTGGCCCGGCAGACGGGCGTCGAGCGGGACGTGGTGTTCACCGGTTCGGTGCCGTCGGCCGAGCTGCCGGCGCACTACGCGGCCGGCGACGTCTACGCGATGCCCTGCCGCACCCGTAACCGCGGCCTGGACGTGGAGGGGCTGGGCATCGTCTACCTGGAGGCGTCCGCGACAGGTCTGCCGGTGGTGGCGGGGGACTCCGGTGGCGCCCCGGACGCGGTCCGTGAGTCCGAGACGGGGTACGTGGTCCGCGGCCGCGACGTCGCCCAGCTCGCCGACCGGGTGGCCCGGCTGCTCGAAGACCGGGATCTGGCCCGCCAACTGGGCGCGGCCGGCCGGGCGTGGGTGGAGCGGGAGTGGCGCTGGGAGGCGCAGGCGCAGCGGATGGCGGCTCTGCTCGCCGGCTGACCGCCGCCGGTTCAGGTGCGGGCCGGCCGGGGCGGGGCGTAGCGGGGCACGTACTCCTGGTTGGTGAGCTGTTGGATCGCGGCCATCACCTCGTCGGTGATCGTGCGGATGTCGCGGGGTCCGGTGATGCGCTCGGCGACCGGGATCGGCGGACCGAACCGCAGGGTGACCGGGTGTCGGCGGGGCAGCCGCGCGTCGACCGGCAGGACCTCGGCGGTGCCGAGCACGCCGACCGGGATGATCGGCACCTCGGCGTCGCGGGCGAGCCGGGTCATGCCGACCCGACCCCGGTAGAGCCGCCCGTCCGGGGACCTGGTGCCCTCGGGGTAGATGGCGACGAGACCACCGGCGCGCAGCACCGGCACTGCCGCGTCGAGGGCCGTGAGGGCGGCCCGGCCGCCGGCGCGCTCGACCCGGATGGCGCCCATGCCGGCGACGATCTGCCGGCTGAGCCAACCGCTCGGGCCTCGGCCGGTGAAGTATTCGGCCTTGGCCCAGAAGGTGACGTGGCGCGGCGTCAGGCAGCCGAGGAACACCTCGTCGGCGACGGACAGGTGGTTGCCGGCGAGGATGGCGCCTCCGTGGCGGGGCACATGCTCCAGCCCTTGGACGCGGGGCCGCCAGCCCAGCCGCAGGGTGGTGCCGACGGTCAGTTTGCCGATGTCGTACAGCAGGGGCACGTCTTCTCCCGGTTCAGTGCGGCGCGGGGCCGAGGTGCGCGTCGAGCGCGGCCCGCAGCAGGGTGTCGTCGTCGGTGACGCCGGTGGCCAGCGGCAGGCTGCCCCAGGCCCAGAGCTGGGCGATGCCGTGCAGGTTGGCCCAGAGCGCGCCGGCCAGCACCGGGGCGGGCGCGGCGGCCGGCTGGCGTGCCTGGGCGACCAGGTCGACCAGGAGGGTGAACAGCGGCAGGCTCGTCTCGCGCAGCCGCAGACGACCGCTGGCCAGCAGGTCGTGGCGGAACATCAGCTCGAACATGCCGTGGTGTGCCGCGGCGAAGTCCAGGTACGTCCGGGCCAGCGCGACCAGGCGGGTACGCGGATCCGGGCCGGCCGCGCGCAGCGTCTCCTCGACGCGGGCGGTGAGGTCGGCGAAGCCCTCCCGGGCGATGGCGGAGAGCAGGTCGACGTGGGTGGGGAAGTAGCGGCGCGGGGCGCCGTGCGAGACGCCCGCCCGACGGGCGATCTCCCGCAGTGACACCGCCGACTGGCCCTCGCGCAGCACGAGGTCCACCCCGGCGGCCACCAGTCGGGCTCGCAGGCCCGCCTCCCCCTCGTGCATAGACAGTGTCTACCAGGCGGGCGTAGACGCTGTCTACCGCCGGTGTGGGGGTTTCAGCGGATGCGGGCCAGGATGCGGTCGGCGGGAGCCGGGCGGCCGAAATGCCAGCCCTGGGCGGCGTCGCAGCCGATCGCCCGCAGCCGCTCGGCCTGCCCGGCGGTCTCCACCCCCTCGGCGGTCACCGTCAGGTCCAGCGCGTGCGCCAGCGACACCAGCGAGGCGAGGATCCGCTCGTCGGTACGCCCCACCGCCGGCGAGCGCAGACCGGCCACGAACTCCCCGGCCACCTTCAGCTCGGTGACCGGCAGGTCCCGCAGGTACGCCAGGTTGCTGTAGCCGGTGCCGAAGTCGTCGATGGCGATGCGGACACCGAGATCGGCCAGCACCCGCAACGCGCGCACCGGCTCCTTGGCGCTGCTCATCATCGTGCTCTCGGTGATCTCCAGTTGAAGTCGCTCGGGCGGCAGACCGGTCTGGCGCAGCAGCGTGCGGACCTCCTGCACCAGGCCGGGCCGGTGCACCTGCCGTACGGCCAGGTTGACGCTCACGAACGGCGCCTCGACGCCGTCGGACGACCACGCCTCCGCCTCGCGGCACGCCTCCGCCAGCACCCACCCGCCCAGCTGCACGATCAGGCCGGTCTCCTCGGCGAGCGCGATGAAGCTGTCCGGCCGCAGGACACCCAGCTCCGGATGGCGCCAGCGGACCAGCGCCTCCACGCCGAGCAGCCGGCCGTCGCGCAGCGAGGTCAGGGGTTGGTAGTCGAGGTAGAACTCGCCCCGCTCCAGCGCGGCCGGGATGGCCGCCGAGAGGGCGTAGCGGGCCAGCTCGCGGCGGTTGCGCTCGGCGTCGTAGAGCGCCCAGCGCGCCCCGCCGGCCGACTTCGCCCAGTGCAGCGTGCTGTCGGCGGCCCGCATCAGGTCGCTGGGCGTGGCCCCGGCCACCTGCCGCTCGACGATGCCGATGCTCGCCGTGACCTGGAGTTCGTGCCCGTCGACAACCGCCGGTGTGCGGACCGCGGCCAGGGCGCTCTCGGCCACCTCCACCACGGCGTCGGTGCCGCTGGCCCCCTCCACCAGGATGACGAACTCGTCGCCGCCGAGGCGGGCCACCAGGTGCTCACCGAGGGCCTCGCGCAGCCGCTCGGCCACAGTGGTCAGCAGCCGGTCGCCCACCTGGTGCCCCAGGCTGTCGTTGACGACCTTGAAGCGGTCCAGGTCGAGGAAGCACACCCCCATGCGCTGGGCGCCCCGGCCCGGCTCGTTGAGCGCGGCGGTGAGTCGTTCGGTGAACAGCGTCCGGTTGGGCAGGCCGGTGAGCGGGTCGTGGGTGGCCTGGTGGCGGAACCGGGCCTCGCTGGCCCGCAGCGCCCGTTCGGCCTGCGTCCGGGCCATCATGGCGGCCCGCCGGATCGACTCCTGCTCGTCGAGCGTCCGGTCGCGCAGCGCGCGGGCGTAGCCGGTCGCCACGGCGGCCAGCAGCCGCGCCATCCGGTCCTCGACGTCCTCGGCCACCAGTCCCAGGTCCCGCACGAGCCGGAGCTGGATGACCTCGACCGTACGCCCCAGCCCCTCCGCGGACGCGATGTGCGCGGCGACCAACTCGGCGCCGACCCGGTGCCCGGCCCGCAGGTCGAACGGCTCGGCGAGCAGCGCGCCGGCCAGCTGCCCGGTGAGCCGGTGCAGCAGGGCTTCGAGCTGGGCCTGGGTCATCGGCAGGTAGCTCGTCCCGGAGACCGCCTTGGCCCACGCGCGGGCGAAGGTGCCCGGACGGGTGGCCTCCCCGGGCGACTCAGTCACCGAGTCGTCCGACGCCGCCCATGAAGACCGCGCGCTCGGCGTCCTCCGCGCTCTCCGGGGTGTCCGGTCGCCACTGCGGCACCCAGACGACGCCCGGGTCGACCAGCTCGAACCCGTCGAAGAGCGCGGTCAGCTCGGCCCGGTTACGAATCCAGAGCGGACTGTCGGTACGCCGGTAGACCCGCTCGGCCTCGGCGCGCTCGTCCTCGCTGCGCCCGTCGTCGCTGGCCTGCGACAGCACCAGGTAGCTGCCGGGCGCCAACGCGTCGCGCAGCGTCGCCAGCAGCTCCGCCGGCCGGTCGTCGTCGGAGACGAAGTGCAGGACGGCCACGACCATCACGGCCACCGGCTGGCTCAGGTCGAGCAGCTTGCGGACGTCGGGGTGCGCCAGGATCCGGTCCGGGTGTCGCAGGTCCTCCTGGACGACCACCGCGCGGTCGTTGCCGGCCAGGATCTCCCGGCTGTGCGCCACCGCGACCGGATCGACGTCCACGTAGACCACCCGCGACTCCGGGTCGATGCGCTGGGCGATCTCGTGCACGTTGCCGACGGTGGGAATGCCCGAGCCGATGTCGAGGAACTGCCGGACGCCGGCCTCGGCGAGATGGTGGACCGCTCGGCGCAGGAACGCCCGGTTGGCCTGCGCCATCAGCGGCGCCTCCGGGACGGCGGCGACCATCGCCTGCGCGGCGGCCCGGTCGGCGGCGAAGTTGTGCGATCCGCCGAGGTAGTAGTCGTACATCCGCGCGACGCTCGGGCGCTCGATGTCGATGGTGTCGGGTGCCCAGTCCGGCCGCTGCATGCGCTCAACCCCTTGAGTCCGCGACGCGGGCGTCGTCGCCCGCGCGGGTATTCTGCCCCCGACGTACCCGCCAGACCATAGCGTGCCGCCAGATTCCCGCCGACGTCGGTCGATACGCGAAGGTCCGCGCCGGCAGAGAGCCGGCACGGACCTTCGATCGCGGTGTCCCGCTCGACGAGCGGGCGCCGGTCAGAACTTCGGGGCGTCCGGCGCTTCCAGCAGGCCGAGCCGCAGCGCGGTCATCAGCGCCTGTGCCCGGTTGGCGGCACCGAGCTTCTCGTAGAGCTTCGAGATGTGCGTCTTGGCGGTGGACTCGCTCACGAACAGCTGCTTCGCGATGCCCGCCACGCTCATCCCGTCGGCGAGCAGCCGCAGCACCTGCCCCTCGCGGGGGGAGAGCTGCGGGCCGGACGGGGCGAGCCGACGCTTCATCGCCTCGGCCAGGTCGGCGGCGGTGAACGCGCTGGGCGAGGACGCGGCGTGCCGCGCGGCGGCCACCACCTCGTCGGCCGGGGCGGTCTTCGGCACGAAGGCGCTAGCGCCGGCCTCCAGGGCACCGAAGAGCTGGTCGTCGCCCGCGTACATGGTCAGCACCACGATGCCCATCGACGAGCTGGACTTGCGCAGCGCGCGGGTGGCCTCCAGGCCGCTGCCGTCGGGCAGCCGCAGATCCATGATCACCACGTCCGGCTGCAGGGCGCCGGCCTGGCGTACCCCCTCAGCCGCGGTCGCGGCCTCGCCGACGACCTCGAACTGGCGGTCGCGCTCGAAGGCGTGCCGCAGGCCCTTGCGAATCAGGTCGTGATCGTCGACAAGGAGAACCTTGGTGCGGGTGGCCGGTGTCGGACTTGTGGTCATCCTCGGGTTACTCCCCTTCTGGTGCTGCGCTGTCGCGCACGTTGTCGCGCCGGGACGAGGAACCGAGAACCACCGCCACGGTCGTGCCGCTGGGTTGCCGCGGCCTGATCTCCAACCGGCCCCGGATACGTTCCGCCCTCTCGGCCATGATCGCAAGACCGTACCGTCCGTCGGGGCGCTGGTCAGCCATCCCCTGACCGTCATCCGACACTTCAATTTGAGCGTACGGGGGGTCCACCTCACACGTGACCCAGAGATTCGAGGCCCCGGCGTGCTTGCGGGCGTTGGTCACCGCCTCCTGGGCGATGCGCAGCAACTCGGCCTCGGTGGCCGCCGGCAGGCGCGCGGTGGACTCGTCCAGCGACAGGTGCACCCGCAGCCCACCCGAGGCGCCAACGGTCCGGGCGTACTCGGCGATCGCCGCGGCCAGGCCGCCCTGGCGGTCCACCTCGCTGCGCAGCTCGAACAGGCTCAGCCGCAGCTCGGTGATCACCCGGGTCACCTCGCCGCGCAGCGTACGCAGCGCCTCGGCGGTCTCGTCCGCGTCGTCGAAGACGGTGGCCAGGGCGTTGTCGATGCCGTAGCCGACCATCACCAGCTCCTGCGCCACCCCGTCGTGGATCTCGCGGGCCAGCCGTTGGCGCTCCTCGTTGGTGGCCAGCGAGCGGACCTCGTCGAACAGCAGCGCCGCCTCCAGCCGCAGCGCGGCCGGCCGGGTCAGTGCGGTCACCCGGGACACCACCGGCGGCGGGTACGCCTGCGCGACGTCCGCCTCCAGCACCACCAGCCCCACCGTGCGCACCCCGGCGACCAGCGGGACGATCAGCGCCGACACGTCCCCGCCCCGGTGGGAGCGCGACTGTGAGCGGGCGGCCGTCGTGGCCTGCTGACTGGCCCAGGCGTCGGCGATCGCCGAGTCCGCGTCCAGGGTCGTCTCCCAGTCCACCCGGTCCACCCCGGCCTGCGCGAGCACCACGAGCCGGCCCCCACCGCTGGCCGACAGCACCGCGCCGCGGTCCGCCCGGGCCACCGTGCGCAGCTCCTCCAGCAGGTGCTCGGAGATGCCGCCCGGGTCCAGGGTCGCCCCCGGCAGTTGCCGTGCCACGGTCCGCAGCTGGGTCAGCAGGCGGGTCGCCTCGGCGTACGGCTGGGGCTTGCCCTCCCCGCGCACGGCCATCACCCGGTGCAGGGTGCCGGCGGCGTAGAGCCCCAGCGCGGCGAGAATCAGCCACTGCGCGCAGACCGCGAGATAGCCCACCTGGCCGAGCTGACGCCCGCCGTCGACCTGGGTCAACGCGCCGCTGACCAGCAGCGTGCCGGCGGTCACCGCGAGCAGCGCCGCGCCCTCGCGGAAGCGGCGGCGCAGGGCGGTGACGGTCACCGGCACCGCCAGGTAGGGCAGCACCGCGGAGGCGCCGAGCCCGTCGACGGTCCCCCCGATCGACGCGACGGCGGCGACCTGGCTCGCGGCCAGCCCCAGCACCACCACCTCGGCCACCCGGCTCAGCGGCCCGATCAGCCGGTGCTGTGGGGCGAGCAGGGAGGGCGCTCCGGCGACCGCCAGCAGCGCGATCCACCACAGCTGGGTGACGTCGCGGGTGGCGAACAGGGTCAGGATCGCGACCAGCGCCAGCATCACCAGGCGGGCGGCCGCGGCGAGGGGATGCGGATGCGGTGTGGCGGATGCGGATGCGGGCACGTGACGGATGGTAGTCAGCCTCGGTAGATGTCGGCGATCTCCGCCGCGTACGTCTTGTGGACGACCTGTCGTTTGACCTTGAGCGACGGGGTCAGCTCGCCTGTCGCCTCGGTGAAGTCGTGGGGCAGGATCCGGAAGACCTTGATCGCCTCGGCCTTCGACACGGACTGGTTCGCGGTGTCGATCGCGGACTGGACCTCGGCGCGCAGGCCCTCGTGCTCGCGCAGCTTCTCGACCGGGGTGTCCGGGGGCAGGCCGGCGCTCGCGAGGAACGTCGGCAACGCCTCCTCGTCGAGGGTGACCAGCGCGGCGATGAACGGCTTCGCGTCCCCGACGACGACGCACTGGCTGATCAACGGGTGGGCGCGGACCTGGTCCTCCAGCACGGCGGGGGCGACGTTCTTGCCGCCCGCGGTCACGATCAGCTCCTTCTTGCGGCCGGTGATGCTCAGGTAGCCGTCGGCGTCGAGCTGGCCCAGGTCGCCGGTGCGGAACCAGCCGTCGGCGCTGAGCGCTTCGGCGGTCGCCGCCTCGTTGTGCCAGTAGCCCTGGAAGATCAGCTCGCCGGAGATCAGGATCTCGCCGTCGTCCTCGATCCGGATGGTCACGCCGGGCAGCGGTCGGCCGACGGTGCCGATCCGGGTGCCGGTGGGCAGGTTCGCTGCGGCGGCGGGCGAGGTCTCGGTCAGCCCGTACCCCTCCAGGATCGTCACGCCGACGCCGCGGAAGAAGTGACCGAGCCGGGCCCCCAGCGGTGCGCCGCCGGAGATGGCGTCGCGGCACCGCCCGCCGAGCGCGGCGCGCAGCTTGCGGTAGACGAGCCGGTCGAAGACCGCGTGCTGGGCGCGTAGCGCCAGGCCCGGTCCGCGCGGGGTCTCCAGAGCCTCGCTGTACGCGATGGCGACCTGCTCGGCGCGGGCGAAGACGCCGCCCTTGCCGTCGGCCTCGGCCTTCTGCTTGGCCGCGTTGTAGACCTTCTCGAACACCCGTGGCACGGACAGCACGAAGGTGGGGCGGAACTCCTGCAACTCGCCGACCAGGTTCTTGGTGTCGGCGCAGTGCGCCAGGGTGGCCCGGGCCTGCACCACGCCGATCTGGATGAGCCGGGCGAACGCGTGCGCCAGCGGCAGGAAGAGCAGGGTGGCCGCGCCGGCGTTGAACAGGTTCGGCAGCACCGGCACCGCGTTGGCGATGTCGGCGTACATGTTGCGGTGGGTGAGCACACAACCCTTGGGGCGGCCGGTGGTGCCGCTGGTGTAGATGATCGTGGCCAGGTCGTTGGCGCGGACGGTCTTGCGGCGCCGCTCGACCTCGGTCAGCTCGACTGCGGCGCCGGCGGTGACCAGGTCGTCGACTCCGCCCCTGTCGATCTGCCAGAGGTGGGCCAGCTCGGGCAGGCGGTCGCGGACGCTGGCGACCAGGTCGGCGTGCGCGTCGGTCTCCACCACTGCGGCGACCGCGCCGGAGTCGGCCAGGATCCAGGCGGCCTGCTCGGCGCTGGAGGTCTCGTAGATCGGCACGGTGACCGCGCCGACCGTCCAGATGGCGTAGTCGAGCAGCGTCCACTCGTAGCGGGTGCGGCTCATCAGCGCGACCCGGGCGCCCGGAGCGACGCCGGCGGCGATCAGGCCCCGGGCCACCGCCGCCACCTCGTCGCGGAACTGAAGGCAGGTCACCTCGGCCCAGGTCGTGCCGCTGCCGTCGGCCGAGCGCGTGGCGCGGGCGAACTGGACGGTGTCCGGCGCGGCCTCGGCGTTGTCCCAGACCGGATCGGTGAGGTTGGCCGCGTCGCCAACGGTGACGATCGGCGGAACGGAGAACTCGCGCACCTGCACTCCTTCGTGCTCGCACTGGCCGGGCCGCTGCCCATCCACGGTCTTCGGCTCTGTCGAAACCTACCCGGCGGGGGCGGCGCGGCGTACGGGCGGTACCCGCCGGGTAGCCTCCCCCCATGGCGGACTCCTCCACCCAGTCGATCATCATCGGCGCGTCACCGGACCTGGTGGCGGCGGTCATCTGCGACTTCCCGAGCTACCCGGAGTGGACCGAGGCGGTGCGCCACGCCGAGGTGATCGAGGAGTACGAGGACGGCTACGCCAGCCAGGTGCGCTTCGCGATCGACGCCGGGGTGATGGCCGACGAGTACGTGCTCGCCTACGAGTACGCCGAGGACCTGTCCCGCGTCGAATGGCACCTGCTGGCCCCCTCGAAGATGCAGAAGAGCCAGCGCGGCTCGTACGACCTGGTGGCGAACCCGGACGGGAGCACCACCGTGACGTACACGCTCGAGGTGGAGCTGTCGGTGGGGATGCTCGGCATGTTTCGGCGCAAGGCCGAAAAAATGATCATGGACACCGCGTTGAAGCAGCTCAAGCGCCGGGTAGAAGCACTCGGTGCGGCGCAGTGACGCGTCCGGCGGCAGGGGTGGAGGAGCCGAGGGTGGGCGGAACGGATCCGGGTTCGGCCCGGGAAGAGGCGGAGCGTCTGGTCGCCACAGTGCTCGCGGGGGCGCGACTGGCCTCCGGCGGGTCGGCGGGCGGCGCGTTCGGCCCGCTGGGCGGGATGCTGGCCGGTGTCCTCGGTCACAGTGCCGCTCCGGGCGGCGGCACCCAGGTCGGTGGGGGTTTCGCCACCGGTTCGGCCGAATGCTGCGTCTGCCCGGTCTGTCGCGGCATCGCCGCGTTACGTGATCCGAGTCCGGAATTCGCCGAACGCCTCGCCACCGGCGCCGGAGACCTCGCGGCCGGTGTGGCCAGCCTGCTCCGGGCGTTCGCACCGCCGGAGCCGTCCCCGACGACCGCACCGCAGCCGTCCGCCCCGGCGCGGCCGACGCCCGCCGCGAGCAGCGACGACGAGGCCCCGCCCTCCGCCCCGGCCGACCGGTCCGCCGACACCGACGACGAGCACGTGTGGCGCGATGCCACCCGCAGCGGGCATGATTCTCAGCCGGCGCCGGAGCGGGATGTCTGGTCGGTCGCCACCCGGACGGCGGACCCACTCGCCCCGGCCACCGCAGCACCCGTCGACGACGCCGGGTCGGTGGCCGCACCGGCGCCGACCAGCCGACCCGCGGTGCCCGCGTCGCGGGCGTCCGACGACACCGGCGCGGACGCGCCGGGCGGCGGCGCCTGAGCGCGGGACATCGCGATCCGGACCGGCGCGTCATCGGCGCGCGGACCGGACAGCACAGCAGAGGGGAGCGGCAGCGGTGACGCTGACCATCGGAGTCGACGTCGGTGGCACGAAGGTGGCCGGCGGTGTCGTGGACGACACCGGCACGGTTCTCGTGCAGAGCCGACGGGACACTCCCGCCGATGACGTCGGCAAGACCCGCGACGTCATCATCGAGCTGGTCGGCGAGCTGGCTGCCGGGCGGACGATCGAGGCCGTCGGTATCGGCGCGGCCGGCTGGATCGACGCCACCCGCTCGACAGTGCTCTTCGCCCCGAACCTCGCCTGGCGGGACGAGCCGCTGCGCGAGTACGTCAGCACCGCCGTCGGCCTGCCGGTGATCGTGGAGAACGACGCCAACGTGGCCGCCTGGGCCGAGTTCCGCTACGGCGCGGCCCGGGACGCCGACGACTCCATGATCATGTTCACGATCGGCACGGGCGTCGGCGGCGGCATCGTGCTCGGCGGCGAGCTGATGCGCGGCGCGCACGGCGTCGCCGCGGAGCTGGGCCACATGCTGGCCGTGCCGGACGGGCACCAGTGCGGCTGCGGGCGGCTGGGCTGCATCGAGCAGTACGCCAGCGGCAGCGCCCTGGTCCGCTTCGCCCGCGCGGGCGCCCGACAGGAACCCCAGCGGGCCGCGGCCCTGCTGGACCTGGCCGGCGGCGAGGCCGAGGCGATCACCGGCCACATGGTGACCGCCGCCGCGCAGGGCGGCGACCCGGTCTCCGCCGAGGCGTTCGCGCAGATCGGCCGGTGGCTGGGCACCAGCCTCGCCGACATGGCACAGATCCTCGACCCGCAGACCCTTGTCGTCGGCGGCGGCGTGATCGACGCCGGTGACCTGCTGCTCGGCCCGACGCGCCGCTCGTACCTCGACGCGCTCGCCCAGCGGGGCCGCCTGCCGGTGGCCGAGGTGCTCCCCGCCCAGCTGGGCAACAGCGCCGGGGTGATCGGCGCGGCCGACCTGGCCCGCCGGATCTGAGGGGGCCGGCGATGGGTGAGGCTGCCGGCGTACCACTGCGCGTGGTGTCGTACAACATCCACAGCCAGCGCGACGACACGGCCGCGCTCGCGGCGGTGGTCCGGGCCGCGAGGCCGGACGTCGTGATCGTGCAGGAGGGGCCGCGCCGGTTCCGGTGGCGGCAGAAGTCCGCCACCCTGGCCGAGTCGTTCGGCCTGGTGGTGGCCGCCGGGGGCCTGCCCGCCCTGGGCAACCTGCTGCTGACCAGCCTGCGGGTGCAGGTGCGCGACACCCGTTGCCAGCGCTTCCCGCTGACCCCGGGCCGACACCTGCGCGGCGCCGCGTACGCCGACTGCCGGGTCGGCGACGCCCGGTTCACCCTCGCCGGGTCGCACCTGTCCACCGACCCGACCGAGCGGCCCGCGCAGGCCGCCGAATTCCGGCGAGGGCTGGACGCGGCGAGCAGCCCGGTGGTGGCCGGAGCCGACCTGAACGAGGGCCCGGACGGGCCGGCGTGGGCCACCGTGGCGCGTGGCCTGACCGACGCGGCCATCGCCGCCGACCGCGCGGAGCGGCTCACCTACTCATGCGCCGACCCGCGCCGCCGCATCGACGCGCTCTTCGTCGATCCCCGGATCAGCGTTGTCGACTACGACGTGGTGGACACCCCGCAGACCCGCCGGGCCAGCGACCACTTCCCGGTCCTCGTCGACCTGCTGCTACCCACCGCCGGCTGACCCCCCCGTCCGGTATCCGTCGATCGGTCCGCTCCGGGGCTGGACATCCGGCTCCGATGTGGAGAGGATTTCGCGGCGACCGGCACCCGTGCCGCACAAAAGGAGATGTCCCGGTGTCCACCTCCACCGACCACGGCCGGCCCGACCCGGATGCGACCCAGTCCGCGCAGAGCCCCGACGGCCGTCCGCTCTCCGACCGGGGCGACACGGTCTGCGTCATCGGGGCCGGGGCCAGCGGCCTGACGGCCATCAAGAACCTGCGCGAGCACGGGTTCGGGGTGGACTGCTACGAACGGGAGACCGGCGTCGGCGGCGCCTGGAACTGGCGACACGACCGCAGCCCGGTGTACGCGAGCACCCACCTGCTGTCGTCGAAGCCGTTCACCCAGTTCCCCGACTTCCCGATGCCGGACTCGTGGCCGGACTACCCGCACCACAGCCAGCTCCTGGCGTACTTCGAGCGGTACGCCGACCACTTCGACCTGCGCTCGCACGTCTGGTTCGGCACCGAGGTGGTCCGGGTGGAGCCCGCCGAGGGGGACCGCTGGGACGTGACCACCCGCTCCACCGGCGGGTACGGCCCGGAGCGCACCTCCCGGTACGCCGCCGTGGTCATCGCCAACGGGCACAACTGGTCGCCGAAACTGCCCCGCTACGAGGGCCTCGAGGAGTTCCGCGGCGAGATCATGCACGCGTCGTCCTACAAGGACCCGGCGCAGCTGCGCGGCAAGCGGGTGCTGGTCGTCGGCGCCGGCAACACCGGCTGCGACATCGCCGTCGAGGCCGCCCAGCAGGCGTCGCGGTGCTGGCACTCCACCCGGCGCGGCTACTGGTACGCCCCGAAGTACGTCCTCGGGCGGCCCGCCGACCAGGTCAACGACGCCCTGCTGGCGCTGCGCGTGCCGCTGCGGGTCCGCCAGTGGCTCTACCACTGGACGCTGCGCCTGACCGTCGGCGACCTGACGCGCTTCGGCCTGCCCAAGCCCGACCACCGGGTGTACGAGACGCACCCGATCGCCAACAGCCAGCTCGTCTACTACGTGGGCCACGGCGGGATCGCCCCGGTGCCGGACCTGGCCCGTTTCCGCTCGTACGCCGTGGAGCTGGCCGACGGCCGCGAGATCGACCCGGACCTGGTCATCTTCGCCACCGGCTACCTGCCCCGGTTCGAGTTCCTCGACGCGTCGGTGTTCGGCGACAGCGCCGGCACGGGCCGGCCCACGCTCTGGCTCAACGCCTTCACGCCGGGGCACCCGACGCTGGCGGTCGCCGGCCTCGTGCAACCGGACTCCGGGATGTTCACCCTGGCGCACTGGCAGACGGTGCTCTTCGCCCGGCTGTTGCAGGCCCGCCGGGACCGGCCCGAGCGGGCCGCGGCGTTCGCGCAGCGGGTGCGCGACCGGGCCGGGGAGCGTTACTCGGGGCAGGTCAAGGACAGCAGCCGGCACTGGTTCGAGGTCGGGCACGCCGACTACCTGCGCGCCGTCCAGCGCGCCCTGCACGACCTGGAGGCCAAATGACCGAGCTGCGGATCATGCGGGGCCGGGAGTGGTCCCGGCCGGTCCGGCCGGCGCGACGCGAGGTGCTCAGCGCCGTTCCCGAGGTGGAGCAGGGGCGGCCTCCGCTGCTCTTCGTTCCCGGCTTCGGGCACGGCGCGTGGGCGTTCGCCGAGCACTGGCTGGGTCACGCCGCGTCGCGGGGCTTTCCGGCGTACGCGCTGAGCCTGCGGGGGCACGGCGCCAGCGAGCCGGCGCCGGAGGCGACGCTGCGCGCGTACGCCCACGATGTGGTCCAGGTGGCCGCGAGCCTGCCGCGCCAGGCGGTGCTGGTGGGGCACGGCGCCGGGGCGCTCGTGGTGGCGCACGCGTTGGCGCGCTACCCGGCGCGCGGTGCGGTGCTGGTGGCGCCGGTCTTCGGCGGCTGGGGGGTGCTCTCCGCGGCGGTGCGCCGCAACCCGGCCGGGACGTTGCCGGCGGTGTTCGGCGGGCCGTTGCGGCTCAGCCGCACGCAGTTGTTCAGCCGCGAGTTGGCCGACGAGGAGGCCCGGCGGTACGTGGCGCGGCTGGGTCGGGCCGGCCGGCGGGCGCAGTGGGCGCTGCTGGGCGAGCCGGAGGCCGAGCCGGCCGTGGGTTCGCCGCCGGTCCTGGTGCTGGGCAGCCCGGACGACCGGGTGGTGCCGGCGTCGACGTTGACGCGGATCGCCCGCCGGTACGGTTCGGCGCCGTTGCTCTTTCCCGGCATGGGGCACGACCTGATGCTCGACGCGCGCTGGGCCGAGCCGATCGACGCGATCCTGGACTGGCTGGAGAAGGAGCCCGCCGCCCGGTGAGTGGTCGCGCCGGTCAGCCGCCGGTGTGCTGCGCGGCGGAGGTGGCCCGGGTCGCCGGGCGCGGCACGAGGGGGGCGCCGTCGCCGCTGGTGAGGCGGCCGACCAGGGCGCCGCGCTCGTCCAGCGCGCTCAGGTAGGAGCGCGCCCAGGCCCGGATGTCGTGCTGGTGCAGGTGGGCGCGCATGGCCCGCATCCGTTCGGTGACGTCGGCCGGACTGGCCCGCAGCGCCGTGCGCAGCGCCTGCTTGAGCCCTTCCAGGTCGTGCGGGTTCACCAGGTACGCCTGCGACAGTTCGGCGGCCGTGCCGGCGAACTCGCTGAGCAGCAGCGCGCCCGTGTCGTCCACCCGGGCGGCGACGTACTCCTTGGCGACCAGGTTCATCCCGTCGCGCAGCGGGGTCACCGCCATCACGTCGGCGACCCGGTAGAGCGCGGCCAGCTCGGCCCGGTCGAAGGGCTGGGTGAGGTAGTGGATGGCGGGCTCACCGACCCGGCCGAACTCGCCGTTGATCCGGCCCACCTCGCGCTCGATGCGTTCGCGCAGGATCTGGTACTGCCCGACGCGTTCCCGGCTCGGCATGGCGACCTGCACCAGCACCGTGTCGCGGACCTTGACGTCGCCGCTGGCGAGCAGCTCGCTGTACGCCTTGAGGCGCTGCTCGATGCCCTTGGTGTAGTCCATCCGGTCGACGCTGAGGATGACCTGGCGGGGGTCGCCGAGGTCCTGGCGGAGGCGGCGGGCCCGCGCGGCGACGTCGGGGCGGGCGGCGAGGGCGGCCATCTCGGCCGTGTCGATGGAGACCGGGAAGGCGCCGATGCGCACGACGCGGTCGTCGATGCCGATCCGGCGGTCGGTGGCGGGCAGCTCCAGCACCCGGGTGACCAGTTGGGCGAAGTTGTGCGCCGCCTGGGCGCGCTGGAAGCCGACCAGGTCGGCGCCGAGCATGCCGCGCAGCAGTTCGGCCCGACGGGGCAACTGCATGAACAGCTCCGGCGGCGGGAACGGCACGTGCAGGAAAAAGCCGATGCGCAGGTCGGGGCGCAGCGCGCGCAGCTGCCCGGGAACCAGTTGCAGGTGGTAATCCTGCACCCAGACCACGCCGCCCGGCTCGGCCACCTCGGCGGTCGCCTCGGCGAAGCGCTGGTTGACCCGCTGGTACGCCTCCCACCAGCGGCGGTGGTGCTCGGGTTGCTCGACGGCGTCGTGGTAGAGCGGCCAGAGGGTGGCGTTGGAGAAGCCCTCGTAGTGGTCGCGCAGATCCTCGTGGCTGAGGGCGACGGTGTGCATGTGGACGCCGTCCACGTCCGGCAGGGCGGGCGCGGCCCCGGTGCCCCCGGCCCAGCCGACCCAGGTCGCCGGGGTGTGCCGGAGCAGGGGGTGCAGCGCGCTGACCAGCCCACCGGGACTGCGGCGCCACTCGCAGGCGCCGTCGGGCGCCTGGCTGTCGTCGATGGGGAGGCGGTTGGCCACCACCACGAGGGAACTCTGTCGCATCTCGGGCATTCCGATCAGCAGAGGACTGACCGCCACGAGGAAGGGAAAACCGGTCAGTCAGCGGGGGAAGTGACGTACAGCGGTATTCCTACTGACAGTAAGTTACACCATTGTTACGCCCCGGGCGGGGGGCGTCGTCGTCCCGCCATGCGGTAGACGGCGCGCGGGTCAGACGACGGCGCCGTTGTCCGGGTCGTCGTCGTCCTCGTCGCCGGGGCGCAGCCGCCAGATCAGCGTGACGAAGCCGGCCAGGATGCCGGTGAACCCGAACAGGGTGACCGCCGAGCGGTCCACCGGGAGCAGCGACGGAAAGAGGAAGAGCACGAACCCGACGACCACCGCGAGCGCGCCGACCACCGCGTACTTGGAGATCCGGGGCAGGGGCGGGGGTGGCGGCGGGTGGTAACCCTCGTCCTCGTCGTCGTCGGGCAGATCGGCGCCGAAGGTGTCCAGGCCGTCCAGCAGCGAGGGCTCGTCACCGCGGGTGCCCCGGCCGACCGAGATCCCGGAGAAGTCGGTGGCCGACGGCAGCCGGCGGACGTCGGTGGCGGTCGGCCCGGCCTCGTCGACGCCGGAGCGGGCGAGCGGACCGGCCGTCGACTCGTCCCGGGTTTCCCGGTCGTCGCGCTCGTCCACGTCCTCCGCTGCCGGCCAGGGGCGCTCGTCGGCGGTCGAGGTGGTGTGGAAGCCGGCCACGATCCGGGCCCACTCGGCGTCGATGTCCGGTTCGTCGCGGGCCGGCGGCTGCTCCGGGGTGCTCTCGTCGGCGAGCTGGGTGAGGTAGTCGCGGGCCGTGGTCAGGTGCGAGCGGTCGACGTAGAGCCGGTCGACCGGGCGGGCCGGAACCGTCGTGGTGCGGGTGACGGGGTTGAGGTCGGCGGAGGGTTGCAGGTAGGCGGCGATCCCACCGGCGGCCAGGACGTCGAGCAGGTGCTCGCCGACGCGCGGATCGACGTCGCCGACGACGGCGTACTCGCTCGCGTCGAGCCCGTTGTCCCGCCGTCCCCGGCGGGCACCACCCGCTGACACCCGGCAATCCTCCTCAACGCGCCCTCGGCGCGGCCGCCCCTGCCCCCTCGGCGTCCGTCCGCACGCCGTGCTCTGAATCGTGACACGTCGGAGGCCGGTTCCGGGAGTGCGTTGTGTCGCGTCTTGGAAAGTCAGGGGCACTGCCGCAGGTCGCGGCGGTGGCTCTTTGTCCGTTCTTGCGCGACACGTGCGATCTCAGTGATCGTCGGCGACCGGGTGTTTCGACCCGCCCACACCGTGCCGACGATCGAAAAAATGAGAGACGTCAACGTCCGTTGTGGTGCGAGCGCGGGCTTCGTAGGCTCGTCGGCGACGGCGGCGCTCCCGGCATGGTGCTGTCGCGGGCACACCACGGGAAAGGACGCCGGTGCTCTACTGGCTGTTGAAGTACGTTCTCCTCGGTCCGCTGCTCAAGCTGATCTTCCGCCCGCAGGTGGAGGGCCTGCACCACGTGCCCGCGACCGGGCCGGTGATCCTGGCCAGCAACCACCTCTCCTTCTCCGACTCGATCTTCACCCCGTTGATCATTTCGCGGAAGGTCACCTTCGTGGCCAAGGCCGAGTACTTCACCGGCAAGGGGATCAAGGGCTGGCTGACGAAGATGTTCTTCGTCGGCACCGGCACCATCCCGGTGGACCGCTCCGGCGGCCAGGCCGCCCGCGCCGCCCTGGACACCCAACTGCGGGTGCTGCGCGCCGGGGGAGTGGCCGGCATCTACCCCGAGGGCACCCGCTCCCCGGACGGCCGGCTCTACCGGGGAAAGACCGGGGTCGCGCGGCTCGCGCTGGAGAGCGGCGCGGTGGTGGTGCCCGTGGCGATGCTCAACGCCGACGAGATCCAGCCGCCCGGCACGCTCATCCCCCGGATCGACCGGGTGCGGATCCGCTTCGGTGCCCCGCTGGACTTCTCCCGCTACGCGGGGCTGGCCGGCGACCGGTTCGTCGAGCGCGCGGTCACCGACGAGATCATGTACGAGTTGATGGAGCTCTCCGGCCGCGAGTACGTCGACATCTACGCGCAGAAGCTCAAGCCGGTGCCCGCCTGAGTCGTCTCAGCAGGCCACCGCCGGCCCGGTCGGGCTGATCGGCCGGCCGGCCAGCGCCAGCAGGCCGGGGGCGTCGTTGCGCAGCGCGAAGGTGCGGACCTCGGCGCGCGGCACCCGGGCGCCCGCCGGGTCGCCGGCACGGGTCAGCTCCGCCGCCGCGAGCGCCAGCGCCAGCACCCGGTCGCTGACGTCCGGAATCCGCCCGTACGTCTCGGCGGCGGCCAGGTGCAGCTCGGCCGCCCGCCGGTGGTCGCCGTCGGCCGCCGCCACCGCCGCCGTCACCGTCCGCAGCGCCGCCTCCGACCACGGCGTGCGATGTCCGACCCGGTCCAGCATCGCCCGGACCCGCACGGAGGTGTCCCGGCCGGCCAGAGCGGCGGCGTACGCGGCGGCGGCGATCCACTCCCCGCTGGCCAGCGCCGGCACCGCCGACCAGGACCGGTCCAGCTCGTCGATCAGCTCCGCCGCCTCGGCGTCGCGGCCCTGCAACGCCCGGCACAGCGCCGCCATGCTCAGCATCGTCCACCGCAGGCGGTGAAAGCCGCTGCGCCGCGCGGTGGACAGCGCGTCGGCCAGGTCGGCCGGGTCCTCGTCGTCGCGGAGCACCAGCAGACAGCAGCGCAAACCCCGCACCTGCATGTCCCAGCTGCCCGTCGGCGTGTCCACGAACGCCTCCGCGGCGGCGAGCAACCGGCCGAAGTCACCCTCGAACCACGCTCGCATCGCCTCGGCCGAATAGCTCGTGGTCAGCGTCTGGCCGCTGGCCGTACGCGCCGGCGCGGCCGAGAGCAGGGCGTTCGAGCGCAGCCAGTCACCCTCCTCGCGGATCGCCCAGGCCAGGTTCTGGGTGGCCCGGGGCAGCGCGAGCAGCTGACCGGCGCGGGCGAACTCGACGATCGCGTGCAGCTCGTCCAGGCCGACCCGGTCACCGGCCTGGTAGCGGGCGGTGGCCGCAGTGATCCGCGCGTTGGTGCGCGCCTCGGTCAGGCCCAGCCGCTCCGCGATCTCCGCCGCGGTGTCCGCCGCCGACACGGCCGGGTCGCGCTCGTAGTTGAGCATGTGCAGGCGGCCCAGCTCGGCGTACGCGTCGGCCTTCTGCGGGCTGTCCGGCAACGGCTCGAACAGCTGGACCGCGCGGTCCAGGCAGGCCAGCGCGTCACCCCGGTCGGCGCGCAACCAGGCCGCCTGACCGAGCAGCGTCCACGCCCGTGCGGCACACGCGTCGTCGCCGTGCGCCGACAGCCGGTCCGCCAGCGCGTGCACCTGCTCCGGTCCGCCGCCGGACAGGAACGCGTTGCCGTCGCGGTAGAACGAGATCTCCGTGCTGAGCAGCTCCAGTTGGAGCCGGCCCACCGGGTCGCTGTCGTCGGCCAGGCCCAACGCCCGGCCCGCGTGGCTCGCCGCCGCGTCCAGCCCGTGCAGGGCGTACGCCCGCCGGGCCGCCCGGTGCAGCGCCTGCCGCGCCGGGCCCGCGTACCGGCGGACCTGCATGCCGAGCGAGCGGGCGATCTCGTGGGCCGCCCAGCGGTGGTGGGCGAGCACCTCCGCCAGGTCGGTGTCGCGGCTGTGCGACAGCGCGTCGAGCCAGTCCGCGGCCCGCTCGTGCCGCGCCACCCGCTCGGTGCGCGGCAGCCGCTGGTAGCAGACGTCGCGCACCAGCACGTGCCGGAACCGGAACTCCGCCTGCCCCGCCATCGTCGACGCGGCCTGCTCGTGCACGAAGTCGCGCTGCTCCAGCCGGCGCAGCGCGCGCTCGACCGACTCGACCGGCTGCCCCAGCGCCGCGGCCACCGCGCCCGGCCAGAACTGCACCCCCACCACCGAGGCCGCCAGCAGCACCGCGCGGTCCTTGGCGTCCAGCAGGTCCACCCGGTTGGCGATCACCGCGTGCACGCTCTCCGGCATGGTCAGTTCGAGCTGCTTGTCCAGCGACCAGCCCCGCCCGGACTGCCGCAGCGCGCCCTGCTCGATGAGCATCCGGACGTACTCGTGGGCGTAGAGCGGGTTGCCTCCGGCCACCTCGATGAGCGGGGTCAGCATGTCGGCGGAGAACGCCGCCTGGCCGAACAGGTGCGCGTACAGGGCGGCGATGCCGGTGTCGCGCAGCGGAGGCAGGGTGATGGTCACCGAGCCGGTGATGGTCCCGGCCCAGCTCGGGTCGCGGTCGACCAGTTCCGGGCGGGCGGTGCAGAGCAGCAGCAGCGGCGCCTCGCGGGCCGCCGCCCCGAGCAGCTCCACGAAGCGCAGCATCGCGTCGTCGGCCCAGTGCAGGTCCTCGAAGACCAGCACGGTGGGGCGGCGGGCGGCCAACGCCAGCAGGAACCGCCGCCACGCCGACTCGGCCTCCTCCGCCGGCAGCGGCGTGCCGGGCAGCCCGACCAGCGGGCGCAGGGCGTCCACCACCCGGTCGCGCTCGCCCGGGCCGATCAGCTCGCCCACGGCGGCGGCCAGCCGCTGCGCCGCGCTGGCGGCCGGGTCGGTGTCCAGGATGCCGGCCTCGGTCTTGACGATGTCGGCCAGCGCGGCGAACGTGACGTTCTCGCCGAACGGCGGGCAGCGCCCCGTCCGCCACGTCAGCGGCTCGTCGACCAGCCGGCCCGTGTGCCGGTACAGCTCGCGCAGCAGCCGGCTCTTACCGATGCCGGCCCGGCCGAAGATCGTCACCACCTGCGGCAACCGGTCGCGCAGCGACCGGTGCAGGGCGTTGACCAGCATGCCCAGCTCGTGCTCGCGGTCGACCAGCGGCGTGGTGTCCGGCTCCCGATCGGTCGGCAGGCGACGCAGCGGGGACAGCGCGAGCCACACCTCGGTCGGCGACGACCGGCCGCGCAGGGTGACCGGGGGCTGCTCCTCGTAGCGGATCGTGTCCCTGGTCAGCGCGTGCGTGGTGCCGCACACCAGCACCCCGCCCGGTGGCGCGACCGACTGCATCCGGGAGGCGGTGTTCACCACGTCGCCGGCCACGATCGCCTGCCCGCCGTCCCGGGCGGCGGCCACGTCGACGAGGGCCTCCCCGGTGGCCACCCCCACTCGGAACCGCATCTCGGTGCTGCCGGTCGGCGCGAACCGGGTGAGCACCCGTTGCAGCTCCAGCCCGGCCCGGACGCAGCGCAGCGCGTCGGTCTCGGTGGCGATCGGGGCGCCGAACAGCGCCATCACCGCGTCGCCGATGTACTTCTCCACCACCCCGCCGTACTGGCCGACGACCCGGCGGGCCGCGGAGAAGAAGCCGGTCTGCATGCCCCGGACCTGCTCCGGGTCGGCCCGCTCGACGTACGGGGTGAAGTCGATGAGGTCGACGAAGAGCACGCTCACCCGGCGGCGGTCCTCCTGCGGCGCGACGGCCGCCGGCCGGTCCGCGCCCGGCCGGGGCGAACCGCACGAGGTGCAGAACGTGACGTCCGAGGCGAGGGGGCGCAGGCAGTGCGGGCACACGGCACCGAGCTCGGCACCGCAGCCACCGCAGAAGCGGTCGCCGTCGGCGGCCGTGCGTCCACAGCGCCCACACTGCGCGGCGATGACACACCCTCCATGGCGATCCGGGCCGACGCCCCCCGTCGTCCCGTCACAGGGAGTATCACCGCCCACGCGGCTGTCAGGTACCGGCCTGTTGGTTTGTGGACAGTCCACCGTGGGTCCGGCGGACTACATTCAGTCCGCCACATCTTCGATCAGCGACCAGAGGGGGACAGGTCAATGGTGTACGTCAAGCTGGAGAGCGACTGGACCGACGGCAACGGGGTCAACCACTCCGCGGGCGAGTCGGTGGACGTCGACGCCGCCACGCTCGCCACGCTCCAGGCCGAGGGCATCGTCAGCGAGCAGTCCCACGGCCCGGGCGGCGACAGCAAGGGCCCGGACAAGTGGGCCGGCCCGGGCAGCCCCGGCGTCTGAACCATGCGTCGGTGACGCGACGGCACGGCCGGGCCACCCACGGGTGACCCGGCCGTGTCGTGTCGTGGTGCGCTGCCCGTCGGTGCGGCTCAGTAGTTAGTCGTTCACGCCGACGCCGACGCCGACGCCGACGCCGACGCCGACGCCGACACCGTGGTGCGGCTCGGCGGTCGTTCGCGGCGCGCTCAGCGGTCGTTCATGCCGGCGCGGCGGCGCAGCGCGGCCACGTCGGTGACGACGATCCGGCGTCCCTCGGTCCGCAGCCAGCCCCGGCTGGCGAACGAGCCGATGGCCTGGTTGACGCTCTGGCGGGAACCGCCGGCCATCTCGGCGAGCTGGCTCTGGTTGAGCTCGATCGTGATCATCGGGGCCTGGCTCTCGCCGGCCAGCCGGACCAGTGTCTTGGCGACCCGGCCGGGCAGGTCGAGGAAGACGTGGTCGGCGTTCTGCTCGGTGAGCCGACGGATCAGGCCGCCCAGCGAGCGCATCACCGCGTCCAGGATGCGCGGGTTGGAGTGCACGAGTTCCATGAACGCGCCCCGGGACAGGGCGAGCGCCGCGCAGTCCTCGATGGCCTCGGCCGACGCGGACCGGGTGGAGGCGTCGAGCAGGGAGACCTCGCCGAGCACGTCCGGAGGACGGATCACCGACAGCACCGCCCGCTCGCCGGTCGGCGCCGTGCGGAAGACGGCCACCGCGCCGCGGCGCAGCACGATCAGCGACTCGCCCGGGTCGTTCTCCACGAAGAGCAACTGACCCTTGCGGTAGGTGCGCGGAACAGCTGCCGCGATGACGCGCTGGCGCACCTCGGGCTCCAGCCCGGCGAACATCTCGACACCCGTGAGCGCGTCACCCGGCTCCGGCAGGCGCATCTCCACGGCCCAACCCCTCCCCGGTCATGGACCACACAATCGCTCACCGGGTGAACCTGATGGCCCTGACAAGGTGAACTGACACCGATTCGGCATCCGGTAGCGGTACACATCAGATCATGACGGTCCAGTCGCTTGCTGTACACCCCTCGAAGCACTTCCGTGACCGTCGCGAGCTGCGGCGTACTCCCTGCACCGGCCCCCGCCGGGCGCTGCCGGCCGGCGGTGGGCGAGGATGGCCGGAATGGTCTACCGCTACTTCTACGACTGCGAGTTCATCGAGGACGGCCGGATCGTCGACCTCGTGTCGATAGGTGTCGTCGACGAGTACGGCCGCGAGTTCTACGCGGTCTCCACCGAGTTCGACGATTCCCGCGCCGTGCCCTGGGTCCGACGCAACGTGCTGGACCGGCTGCCGTCTCCGGCGGACCGGGCCTGGCGTTCCCGGGAGCGCATCCGTGACGACCTGTACGACTTCCTCATGGAGCCGGTCCGGGACCGGCCGGGGGAGCAGCTGGAGCTGTGGGCCTGGTACGCGGCGTACGACCATGTGGTCCTCGCCCAGCTCTGGGGGGCGATGCCGGCGCTGCCCCGGGAGATCCCCCGGTTCACCAAGGACCTGCGGCAGCTCTGGGACGACCGGGGCCGGCCGACCCTGCCGGACGCGGACGCCGCCCGCCACGACGCCCTGGTCGACGCCCGGCACAACCTGGCCCGCTGGCGGGCGATGACGGCACGCTGAGCGGTCGTCGTACCTTTGTAGGTTTGACCGGTTCTGTCCCGGGCAACGGTTCGACCAGTCGAGCCGAGGGAGACTGCCATGAGCAACGATCCGACCAGCATCGCCGAGGCCCGGACGCGGGTCACCGAGCTGGTCCGCGCCGCACGGATCTGCATGCTCACCACGATCGCACTGGACGGGCGCCAGGTGAGCAGGCCGATGGGGCTGCAGGAGGCCGAGTTCGACGGCGACCTGTGGTTCTTCGCCTACGCCGACTCCGCCAAGGTGCGTCAGATCCGGGTCAACCCGGAGGTCAACGTCGCCTTCTCGGACCAGAAGCACAACGCCTGGGTGTCGGTCTCGGGCACCGCCACCGAGGGTTTCGACGCCGAGCGCGCCCAGCGGCTGTGGAACCCGGTGCTCAAGGTCTGGTTCCCGGACGGGCTGGACACGCCCGGCCTGACCCTGATCAAGGTGCACGCCAGCTCCGCCGAGTACTGGGACTCGCCGAGCAGCACGGTGGTCAATCTGCTCGGGTTCGCGAAGGCCGCCGTCACCGGCCAGCCGCCGGAGGCCGGCGAGAACCGCGAGGTGACGTACTGACCCGCCGCCCCCGGGGCGCGCTGTCGTCGCGCAGGTAGGCCGACTACAGTTCGCAGTGACGGCCCGCCCCGGGCCGGCAATGGCGCCGATGGTCTGACCTGACACATACCTGGGGCATATCGGGCTTTACCTGATGCTCCAGGAGGATGAGCGGATCATGCGTATCGGCGTGCTCACCGGCGGCGGCGACTGCCCAGGTCTCAACGCGGTCATCCGGGCGGTGGTCCGCAAGGGCGTCGCCACCTACGGTCACGAGTTCGTGGGCTTCCGGGACGGTTGGAAGGGCCCGCTGGAGGGTCTGTCCCGTCCCCTGGGCATCGCGGACGTCCGCGGCATCCTGCCCCGTGGCGGCACCATCCTCGGCTCGTCCCGGACCAACCCGTTCAAGATCGAGAACGGCGTCGAGCGGATCAAGGACAACCTCGCCGAGCAGGGCGTGGACGCGCTGATCGCGATCGGCGGCGAGGACACCCTCGGCGTGGCCACCAAGCTCTACGAGCTGGGCGTGCACGTGGTCGGCGTGCCGAAGACGATCGACAACGACCTCGGCGCCACCGATTACACCTTCGGCTTCGACACCGCGGTCAACATCGCGATGGAGGCCATCGACCGGCTGCACACCACCGCGGAGAGCCACCACCGCACCCTGGTCGTCGAGGTGATGGGCCGGCACGCCGGCTGGATCGCCCTGCACGCCGGCCTGGCCGGCGGCGCCAACGTGATCCTGCTGCCCGAGCGTCAGTTCGACGTCGACCAGGTGGCCGGCTACGTCGAGAAGCGCTTCCAGCACCAGTACGCCCCGATCGTCGTGGTCGCCGAGGGCGCCCAGCCGCTGGACGGCCAGATGGTGCTCGCCAACCAGGAGCTGGACTCGTTCGGCCACGTCCGCCTCGGCGGCATCGGCCAGTGGCTGGCCGAGCAGCTGGAGGCCAAGACCGGCAAGGAGGCCCGCACCGTGGTGCTGGGTCACATCCAGCGCGGTGGCACCCCGACCGCCTTCGACCGGGTGCTCGCCACCCGCCTGGGCCTGCAGGCCATCGACGCGGTCAACGACGGCGACTGGGGCAAGATGGTCGCGATGCAGAGCACCGACATCGTCCGGGTGCCCCTCGCCGAGGCCACCCGCGAGCTGAAGACCGTGCCGCTGGAGCGGTACGCCGAGGCCGAGGTCTTCTTCGGCAGCTGATCGACGGTAGGACGGCGCGGCGGGCCACCGGTCCGCAGCTGGTCAACGGCACGACGCGGCGGGCCGGTTGGTCCGCCGCGCCGTGCTCCGACGCGAGAGGGGTACGGCCGAGATGTCAGCCGAGGTGCACACGGTCGCGGTGATCGGCGCCGGCAAGATCGGCGAGCTGATGCTCTCCGGGCTGCTGCGCTCCGGATGGCCGGTGGAACGGCTGCTCGCCACCGCCCGCCGCCCGGCCCGCGCCGAGGAGCTGACCGCCCGCTACGGCGTACGGGTGGTCGACAACCTGGCCGCCGTCGACGAGGCGGCCGTGCTCGCGGTCTCGGTCAAGCCACAGGACGCCGCCGCGCTGCTCGACGAGATCGGGCCCAAGGTGCCCGCCGACAAGCTCGTCATCTCGCTCTGCGCCGGGCTGCCCACCAGCTTCTTCAACCGCCGGCTGCCCGAGGGCACCCCGGTCGTCCGGGTCATGACCAACACCCCGGCGCTTGTCGACCAGGCGATGACCGCCATCTCGGCGGGCGCCCACGCCACCGGGGAACACCTCGCCCTGGCCGAGGAGATGTTCAAGCCCCTCGGTCAGACGATCCGGGTGCCCGAGTCACAGCAGGACGCGGTCACGGCGCTCTCCGGCTCCGGCCCGGCCTACTTCTACCTCCTGGTCGAGGCCATGATCGACGCCGGGATCCTGCTCGGGCTGCCCCGGCAGGTGGCGCACGAGTTGATCGTGCAGACCGCTATCGGCTCCGCCGTGATGCTGCGCGACTCCGGCGAGCACCCGGTCAAGCTGCGCGAGGCGGTCACCTCGCCGGCCGGCACCACCATCTCCGCGATCCGCGAGCTGGAGAAGCACGGCGTACGCGCGGCGCTGCTCGCCGCGCTGGAGGCCGCCCGGGACCGCGCCCGCGAACTGGCCGCCCAGGCCGACTGACTCCACCGAGCGGCCCGCACCCGCCGACCGACACCGCCCGGGACTTCCTCGCCGCCGGCAGCGCCGAGTCGCCCGGCCATCCCGTGACCTCCGCCGCGCCACTCGCGGGGCATGCGCGGCACGGCACGTGGCGCATACTGGCGGCGTGTTCACACTCGCTCAGGCCCGGCACCTGGTGGCCACCCTGCAGCCGCGTGTCGACGAGCTGATCCGGCTCCGCGCCGACCTCGCCGAGCTGCGCGTCGACCTGGCCGACCACGGCGTCAGCGCGCTCGGCGGACTGGCCGAGGTGAAGGGGCTGGAGGCCCGGCTGCACGCCGTCGTCGAGGAGCTGCACCAGCACGAGATCCAGGTCAAGGGCATCGCGCCGGTGCTGCTCGACTTCCCCGGCGAGCGGGCCGGCCGTGCGGTGCTCTGGTGCTGGCTGGAGGGAGACTCCGACGTGCGCTGGTACCACCGCGCCGAGTGCGGCTTCGCCGGCCGCCGCCCGGTCTGACGCCGTCCTGCCCGCTCTGACGTCGGCCCCGCCCGGTCTGACGTCGGCCTCGCCCGGTCTGGCGTCGGCCCGCCCGGCGGTGATCGACTCGGGATCCGGGAATCCGGGGTGTCGGGCCGGGCCGGACACCCCGACCCCCCGCACGCCGAGGTGATCAGCCGTCGGCGACCGCGAACACCACCACGTTGTCCCGGTAGTGCCCGCGCCGCCGGTCGAAGTCGCCCCCGCAGGTGACCAGACGCAGCTCCGCCCCGGGCGTCGGGCCGTAGACCACGGCGGTCGGGAACCGGTCCTTGTGGGTACGCAGCGATCCGGTCACCCGGAACGACAGCCACCGCCCGCCGCGCCACACCTGGACCCGGTCACCCGGACGCAGCTCGTCGAGCCGGGCGAAGACCGCCGGGCCGCTGCGCGAGTCCAGGTGCCCGGCGAGCACGGCCGGGCCGGTGTCGCCGGGTGCCGGGCCGCCGCCGTACCAGCCGGCCGTGTCGAACTCGGCCGGCGGAACGAGTACGCCGGCTCGGTCCAGGCCCAGCACCGTGAGCTCCGAGTCGACGCCGATGCGCGGCACGCGTACCCGCGTGGGTGGACCTGCCGACCGCGGCGGCGCGGCCACCGACGGGCAGCCGTCGGCGCAGCCGGGGTGCCAGCTCGCGGCCGGCGGCGGCGGGCCGGTGGTGGCCAGCCCGACCCCGGTGCCGGCGGCCAGGCAGACCGCCGCGCCGGCCGCCACCAGCGCGGCCAGCGGCGCC
>NZ_MUZA01000038.1 GCF_021442385.1 Micromonospora sp. MH99 | reverse complement strand
TGCCCCACACGGTGAGCTCCACGGTCGCCCTCCTTCTAAGAATGTCTGACACACAATGTGTGCTTCCTGTCGTGACGCCTAAGTTCCCGACCCACCGAAAAACCAAACCGACTCAGCCGCACAGAAGTTGCCGGCGTCGATGCGGAACGGCTGCGTCGATTGGGGTGGGAGCGCGTCCACACAGGTCAGGCAACATGTTGCCCAGGGCGACGACCCCGCCTCACGGCCAAAAAATTCCTCCACCATCGACCCGCCCGGGCGGGCCTACGCCCACCCGGACGGGTGATCAAGAGGTTCGCGTCAGGATCCGGACCTCAACTGACGCAAACCTCTTGATCACCCGGACGCAGGAGGCGTCACCGGGACGCAGGAGGCGGGACCGGGGCGCAGCAGGCGGGCCCGGGACGCAGGAGGCGGGACCGGAGCGCAGGAGGCGGGACCGGGGGGGACCGGGACGGGCGCTTACTTCTTTGGGGCCTTGGTGTCGCCGGAGTCGGAGGACAGGGCGGCGATGAAGGCTTCCTGCGGCACCTCGACGCGGCCGACCATCTTCATCCGCTTCTTGCCTTCCTTCTGCTTCTCCAGCAGCTTGCGCTTACGGCTGATGTCACCGCCGTAGCACTTGGCGAGCACGTCCTTGCGGATGGCGCGGATGGTCTCCCGGGCGATGACCCGGCTGCCGATGGCCGCCTGGATGGGCACCTCGAACTGCTGGCGCGGGATCAGGGTGCGCAGCTTGGCGGCGATGGTGACGCCGTAGTTGTACGCCTTGTCCTTGTGCACGATGGCGCTGAACGCGTCCACCGGCTCGCCGTGCAGCAGGATGTCCACCTTCACCAAGTCGGACGCCTGCTCGCCGGAGGGCTCGTAGTCGAGTGAGGCGTAGCCCTTGGTCCGGCTCTTCAACTGGTCGAAGAAGTCGTAGATGATCTCGGCGAGGGGCAGCGTGTAGCGCAGCTCCACCCGGTCGGCGGAGAGGTAGTCCATCCCGAGCAGGCTGCCGCGCCGGCCCTGGCAGAGTTCCATCACCGCGCCCACGTAGTCGTTGGGCGTCAGCACGGTGGCCCGCACCACCGGCTCGTACACCTCGGCGATCTTGCCGTTGGGGTACTCGCTGGGGTTGGTGACGACGATCTCGGCGCCGTCGTCGGTGATCGCCCGGTACACCACGTTGGGGGCGGTGGAGATCAGGTCGAGGTTGTACTCGCGCTCCAGCCGCTCCCGGATGATCTCCAGGTGGAGCAGGCCGAGGAAGCCGCAGCGGAAGCCGAAGCCGAGCGCGCCGGAGGTCTCCGGCTCGTAGTCCAGGGCGGCGTCGTTGAGCTTGAGCTTGTCCAGGGCCTCACGCAGGTTCGGGTAGTCGGACCCGTCGATCGGGTAGAGGCCGGAGTAGACCATCGGCTTCGGGTCCTTGTAGCCACCGAGCGGCTCGGCCGCCGGCCGGGCGTTGATGGTGACCGTGTCACCGACCCGGGACTGCCGGACGTCCTTCACACCGGTGATCAGGTAGCCAACCTCGCCGACGCCGAGCGCCTCGGCCTTGACCATCTCCGGCGAGATGACGCCGATCTCCAGCAGCTCGTGCACCGCACCGGTGGACATCATCTTGATCCGGTCGCGGGCGCTGATCCGGCCGTCGATGACCCGGACGTAGGTGACGACGCCGCGGTAGACGTCGTACACCGAGTCGAAGATCATCGCCCGGGCGGGCGCTTCGGCGTCGCCGACCGGCGGGATGAACTGCCGGACGATCTCGTCGAGCAGGTGCGGCACGCCCTCGCCGGTCTTGCCGGAGACCCGGATGCAGTCGGCGGGGTCGCCGCCGATGAGGTGGGCCAGCTCCTCGGCGTACTTCTCCGGCTGGGCGGCCGGCAGGTCGATCTTGTTGAGCACCGGGATGATGCGCAGGTCGTTCTCGAGCGCCAGGTAGAGGTTGGCCAGGGTCTGCGCCTCGATGCCCTGCGCGGCGTCGACAAGCAGCACGGCGCCCTCGCAGGCGGCCAGCGACCGGGACACCTCGTAGGTGAAGTCGACGTGCCCCGGGGTGTCGATCATGTTGAGCACCGCGTGCTCACCGGCCCGCTCGCCCTCGCGGATGGTCCACGGCATCCGGACGGCCTGGCTCTTGATGGTGATGCCGCGCTCGCGCTCGATGTCCATCCGGTCCAGGTACTGCGCGCGCATCTGCCGCGGGTCGACCACGCCGGTGAGCTGCAACATCCGGTCGGCCAGGGTCGACTTCCCGTGGTCGATGTGGGCGATGATGCCGAAGTTCCGGATGCGACCGGGGTCGGTGGCACCAGGGGCGTTCGCGCCGGGATCGAGCTTCGGTGGCACAGCGGTCCGTTCTGGTCGGCTGACGTGAACAGGCCGGCGCACCGCCGGCCCCCTCCATGTTCCCACGCCGCCGGGGTACGCCCACTGCGCGGGCGACGGATCGGTCCCGAGGACCTCTCACTCCAGGGGCGGCTCGACGAACAGCGCGGCCAGCCGGGGCAGGCGGCGGCGGGCCTCCTCCTCGTCGTCGAAGTCCCAGAAGTCGTTGAGATCGGGCGTACGCACCGGCTCGCGGTCCTCCGGCAGCTCCGACGCGGTGGCCTTGCGGTACGCGTCCCAGGGCACCGAGAGCATCTGCTCGGCGGAGAACTCCTCCCCGCTGAGCGAGGCGGCCCGCACCTGGGGCAGTTCGGCCAGCGAGTCGGGGTCGCCGACCGCGCGGGCGAAGACCGCCCGCCCCTGGGTCATCAGCCAGCCCCGGAAGTGCTCGAAGCCGTCCGCCGACGCGCCGCCGTTGATCAGGTACGCCGCGCCCCACAGATCCGCCTTGTGCGAGGCCGCCAGCACCCGCCGCTGGTGGTGGGCGTACCCGACGATGTCCTCCGGGTCGCGCTCGGCGAGCAGGGCGACGGCCCGCGCGGCGACCGGCCCGGGTTCTCCCCCGCCTCCGGCGCGGGCCTGGTCGATCAGCTGCCAGAAGTCCTCGGTCCTCATGGCTTGGCAGTCTGGCAGTGTCGCCGCGCGCCGCGCACGTACCCCGGGGCAGCATGGTGGGGTGTCCTCCCCGCCGCTGCCCCCGGTGCCGTACCACGCGGGTGCGCTGCGCCCCTCGTGGCAAGACCTCCCGGCCGCGCTGCGGGCCGCGATCGCCGGGCGCCTCGGCGTGCCGGTGGTCACCGCCCGGACCGCGGCCGCCGGCTTCACCCGGGGGTTCGCCGCCGTGCTCCACACCGCCGACGGTGGTCGGGCCTTCGTCAAGGCGGCACCCGCCGTCGAGCAACCGCGCCTCGTGCAGGCGTACGCGCGGGAGGCCGCGATCCTCGACCGGCTGCCGGCCGGCCTGCCGGCGCCCCGCCTGCGGTGGACGCTGGACGAGGCCGGCTGGTTCGCGCTGTGCACCGACGCGGTCGACGGCCACGCCCCGCGCCTGCCCTGGACGCTTACCGAGCTGGACGCCACGCTCGCCGCGTACGCCGAGGTCGCCGCCGCCCTGGCCACCGCGCCGGCCGGGCTGACCGCGCTGGGCCTGCCCCAGCTCGCCGAGCTGGCCCGCGCGGACATCCTCTGGTGGGAGGAGGTCGCCGCCGGCCGGGAGCCGCTCCCGGCGCTGCCCTGCGCCGCCCGGGATCGACTGCCCGAGCTGGTGGCGCTGGAGTCCCGCCTCCCCCGGTACGCCCACGACGCGACCGGCATGATCCACGGCGACCTGCGGGTGGACAACGTGCTCATCGACGGTGACGGACGGGCGTGGTTCTGCGACTGGACCTGGGCCTGTTCCGGGCCGGCCTGGTTCGACCTCGTGGGCCTGCTGCTCACCGCGTACGCCAGCGGCCTGGACACCGACCGCCTCTTCGCCGAACACCCGGCGTCGGCGGGCGCTCCCCCGGACGCGCTGGACGCCACCCTGGCCGCGCTGGCCGGCTACTACCTCACCGGAGCGGACGCGACAGCGACCACGGCCTCCCCGCACCGGTCGGCGCACCAGCGGTGGAGCGGCGAACAGGCCCTCGACTGGCTCACCCGCCGACAGGGCTGGCGGTGACGCGGAGCCGGCCCGGCGCACGCAGGGCCGGCCTGACGCACGCGGAGCCGGCCTGGCGCACGCGGGGCCGCCTGGCGCGGGGAGGTGGAGCCGGCCTGGCGGGGGCGTAGTCTGGTGGTCGTCGGGCCGGGATGGGCCGCGCGATGACCGAGCCGTTTTGGCTCGTCCCGGGCGACCTGGTAACCTGGCTCTTCGCGCAGCGATGACGCATGTTCGTCATCCCGCGCAATAAGCTGACCAACCCGAGCTATCAAGACGAGGCTGTCGCGTGGCGAACATCAAGTCCCAGATCAAGCGCAACCGGCAGAACGAGAAGGCCCGGCTGCGCAACAAGTCGGTCAAGTCGTCGCTGAAGACCGCCGTCCGGAAGTTCAACGAGGCTGCCGAGGCCGGTGACGTCGAGAAGGCCACCGCCCTCATGCTGGACGCCTCTCGCAAGCTGGACAAGGCCGTCAGCAAGGGCGTGATCCACTCCAACCAGGCCGCGAACCGCAAGTCCGCGATCGCGAAGCGCGTGGTGGCGCTCTCCGCCTGACGACTTCACCGTCAGACTGATTCGGAAAGCCCCGGACCCTCGGTCCGGGGCTTCCGTGTGTCCACGGACAGGTCGACGGTCTGACGTGGGGCCGGCGGCCCGATCGGTGTGCCCGTGCCGGCGGCCTCGGCCGGAGGTCAGTCCAACGGGTCGGTACGGCGGGTGGGCCGCACCGGGTCGGCCGTGACCACCACCGAGGTCACCGCGTTCGAGACCCGGGCCCGGCCGACGACCGGCTCCATCTGCCGACGGAAACGGTCCCGCTCCTGCTCGGGCACGAGCGCGGCGGAACGGACCACCACGGCGGCCACCATGTCGTTGAGCTTGACCATCGCCGCCACCACCACGGGCAGCACCACCACCGCCCACCAGGTCACCAGCTCCGCGAGGGCGAGCAGCACCGCCAGGGCGATGGCGCCTTCGAAGAAGAGGAAGCAGAGCACCCCGCCGGGGTTGACGAACCGCAGGCCGAGGAGCCGGGCGTAGAGCGGCCGGTACCTCTCCTCGTCGGCGGGCATGGTGGCCCACGCCGTACGGTTCGGCCGCGTCACCGGCCGCTGCCCTGCCGGGCGGCCGCCACCGAGAAGACCGCGCGCTCCAGGGCGTACGCCCGGTCGTCCGAGCCGCCCTTGACTGCCGCGTTGCACTCGGCGGCGACCTGCATGGCCTGGACCAGCCCCTCCGGCGTCCAGCCGCGCCCCTGCCGCTGCGCCCGCTCGATCTTCCAGGCCGGCATGCCGAGACTGCTGGCGAGCTGGTACGGGTTGCCCCGCCCGGCCGACGCCACCCGGGCCACCGTACGCACCCCGTCGGCCAGGGCGTCGGCGATGGGCACCGGGTCGACACCGACGTGCAGGGCCCAGCGCAGCGCCTCCAGGGCGGCCGGCACATCGCCGACCATAGTGGCATCCGCCACCGTGAAGCCGGTCACCTCGACCCGCCCCCGGTAGTAGCGGGCCACCGTCTCGGCGCTGATCCGCCCGTCGGTGTCGGCGATGAGCTGGGAGCAGGCGGCGGCCAGTTCGCGCAGGTCGTTGCCGACCGCCGCGATCAACGCCTCGGCGGCGTCGTCGGTGCACCTGCCGCCGGACCGGCGGATCTCGTCTCGGACGAAGGCGACCCGCTCGCGGTGCCCCTTGAGCTTGGCCGCCGGGATCACCGTCGCGCCTGCCGACCGCAGCCCGTCGGCGAACGCCTTGCCCTTGGCGCCACCCAGGTGCAGCACCAGCAACTGGACGTCCGGGTCGGGATTCTTCGCGTACGCCAGGAGCGCGGCGACCAGGTCCTTGCGGGCGTCCTGACCGGAGCGCAGGATGAGCAGCCGCCGCCCACCGAACAGCGACGGGCTGAGCATCTCGGCGATCTCACCGACGGTGAGCGCACCTGCCTGGTACTCGCGAACGTCCACCTCGGTCTCGACGCTGCGGACCCGCTCGACAGCTTCGGTCACGGCGCGCGTGGCGAGCAGCTCCTCGTCGCCGAGGACGAGCAGAATGGGGGCGAGGCTGGCGGGGGTCACGTCGCCCATATTCGCACGGCCCACGGCGGGTACGGGCCTGCTCATTCGCCGCCCGGTCGGTGCAGCCCGCACTAAGCGCAAATCCAGACATTTACCTCGGTTCGCAATTTAATCCGCAAGACGGTCGCCATTTCATCAGCCGCGCTGCAATTTCCACGGCAAAACCAGCCCACTCCCGCGACGGCAGAACCGGCCCACCTCGCGACGGCAGAGCCCGCCTGCCCGCCGTCGAGTCTCACGGTGGTCGCCCGGGTCGCACCCCTCGACGGGCCACTGCCAGCCCGTCGCCGGTCCGGATCGCCGCCAGGTCACCATCGGTGTCGGTCCGCAGGACCCGGGCGCCGCCTCTGCTGAGCCGGGCCAGAAGCGGCGGGCTCGGGTGCCCGTAGGTGTTGCCCGCGCCGACCGGCACCAACGCGACGGCCGGCCGGACGGCGGCCAGAAAGCTGTCGTCCTGGTACGCCGAGCCGTGGTGGGCGACCTTCAGCACGTCCGCCCTCAGCTGCTCCGCCGCCGTCCGGGCCAGCACGGCGTGCTGCTCCTCGGTCTCGGCGTCGCCGGGCAGCAGGATCCGCACGCCGGCGACCGTGGCCCGCAGCATCAACGAATTGTTGTTCGGATCGGACCTGGTGCCGGCCAGCGGGTACGGCGGACCGAGCACGAGCAGGTCGACACCGCCGACCCGATGCAGCGCCCCGGCGGTGGTGCCGAGCAGCGTGGCCCGCCCGCCCATCGCCGCCGCGCGGACCGCGTCCCGGCCGCTGGCCGGGTCCGTCGATGGCGGGGTCAGCACGGCTGTCACCCGCCGGCCCCGGAACACGCCGGCCACGCCGCCCACGTGGTCGACGTGGAAGTGGCTGACCACGAGCAGCGGCACCTCCCGGACGCCGAGCCGGCGCAGGCACGCGTCCACCGCGCTCGGGTCCGGGCCGGCGTCGACCACCACCGCCCGGCCGGGGGCGACGGGCAGCACCAGGGCGTCACCCTGGCCCACCGCGCAGGCCACCACCACCCAACCGCGCGGCGGCCAGCCGGTGGCGATCAGCCGGACTCCGAGGGCGCCGAGCAGCGCCGCGACGGCGACGACTGCCACCAGCCGGCGCACCAGCGGTCGACGTGCGGCGACCAGCAGCGCCACGGTCAGCCCGGCCAGCAGCAGGGCGCCCCACGCGCCACCCGGCCAGGGCAGAATGCCGGCCGGGAGGCGGGCGCCCTGGCGAGCGATGACGACCAGCCACCAGGCGGGCCAGCTTGCCAGCCACGCGACGAATCCGGCCCCCGCCGGCCAGAGCGGTGACAGCACGGCGGCCGTCACGCCCAGCACCGTCGCGGGCGCGATGGCCGGCACCGCCAGCAGGTTGGCCGGTACGGCCACCAGGCTGACCGTGCCGGAGATGCCGGCGACGACCGGCCCGCAGGCCACCTGGGCGGCCGCCGGCACCGCCAACGCTTCGGCCAGCCCGGCCGGAACACCCCGGCGGCGCAGCCCGTCGCGCCAGCGCGGCGCGAGCAGCAGCAGACCGCCGGTGGCCAGCACGGACAGCGCGAACCCGGCGTCGCCGGCCAACTCGGGGTCGACCAGCACCAGGACTGTCACGGCGGCGGCCAGCGCGGGCAGCGCGGCCCGAGGTCGGCCGGCGGCCAGTGCGACGAGGCCGATCGCCCCCATCGTGGCGGCCCGGACGACGCTCGGCGACGGCCGGACCAGGATGACGAACCCCACCAGCGCCACCCCGCAGAGCAGGCCGGCGAGCCATGGGCCGGCGCGCGCCCAGCGGGCCAACAACAGCACCGCACCCAACACGATCGCGACGTTGCTGCCCGAAACGGCATTGAGGTGCGTCATTCCGGTCGCCCGAAAGTCCTCCTCGACGGCGGGCGACAGGCGGCTCGTGTCGCCCACCACCAGCCCGGGAAGCAGGCCACCCGGAGCGTCGGGAAGGGGAGCGCAGGCCCGTTGCAGGCCGGCGCGCAGCGTGCCGGCGGCGCGCTGTGCCCAGGACGGCGCACCATGACGCTCGGGGGGTCCGGTGGCGCCGAGCACCGCCGCGGTGAGATCGCCGCCGCGCGGAACGCCGAGGCGACCCTCGGCTGTCACGCGCTGACCGGGCAGCAGACCTCGCCAGCCCGGGTCGGTGGCCAGGACCAGCAGCCGCGCCGACGTCCGAATCCGCTGGCCGTCCGGACCGGTCAGCCGGATCAGCTCACTCGACACCAGCAGCATGCCGGGACGGCCGGCGGATCGGATCGGGCGCGGATCATCGCGGACAACCAGCTCGGCGCTGACCGGAGCGCGCTGCTCGGCCAGGACGCGGATCGGCGGCGCGTCCCGGACGGCCAGGCGGCCGGCGGTCGCCGCCGCGCCACAGAGCACCCCGAGGCCGACCGCGACGGCGACCCAGCCGTGCCGACGAGCGGCAGCGCGGGGGTGGCCGAGTCGGCCGAGCAGGTGCAGGGCGCTCAACGCCGACAGCACGGCCGCCGTCCCGCCCACCAGCAGGAGCGGACGGACGCCGACGTGCAGGCCGGTAAGCGCGGTGAGCCAGGCTGCCACGGCCAGCCCGGCGAGCCGGAGATCCGGCGGTGGCGTCCGGGGTCGGGCGGGGTCCGGGTGGCTCGACGGCGTGGGATGCGTGCCGCTCACACCGTCACCAGATCCTTGAGCTGTTCGTAGCGCGCGTCACCGATGCCGTCCACCTGACGCAGATCGCCGACGCCCTTGAACCCGCCGTGCTGATCCCGGTAGGCGAGGATCCGCTGGGCGAGCACCGGCCCCACCCCGGGCAGGGCGTCGAGCTGGGCCAGCGTCGCGGTGTTGAGGTTCAGCGGACCGCCGGCGGCAGGTGCTCCGCCGGCTGCCGGATCCGCCCCTCCCCCCGGCGCCGGTGGTGGCGTCACCCCGACCACGATCAACTCGCCGTCGGTGACCTTGCGGGCGGGGTTGAGCAGCGCCACGTCGACCCCGGGTAGCGGGCCACCGGCCGCCTGCACGGCGTCGGCGAGCCGGGCCCCGGCCGGCAGACGCACCAACCCGGGCCTGCGCACCTTGCCCGCGACCGCCACCACCAGCTCACCGGCCGGCGACACGCTCCCCTGCTCCGCCGAAACGGCCGGGGCCGCCGCGCCGGCCGACGGGGTTACCGGTTCCGCGTGCGGCCGGGACCGCCACGCCCAACCAGCGGCGGCCAGCACCACCACGAGGGCGACGACCGCCAACGCGCGGACGCCCCGCCGCCCCGGATCGAACGCACCCGGGCCCGGCAGCCGTGGGGCGCCGCTGTCGTCGGGCTCGGCGGGAACGTGCGCGGCCGGGTCGGTCACCGGCGCACCGACCCTGGGTGGCGGCACGCCGAGCGGGAGCGCCCCCGCGAGCGACGCCGCGCCACCCGTGGTGGCCGTCAACCGGCGCAGACGCTGACGTACCGCTGTCTCCTCGTCGTCTGACACGCCGCGACGCTAGGACGCCGGACGCCACGAGAGAGTCACCGCAGGCCCGACCTGTGGACAGCCGACGCCTCTGTGGACAACGCCCTGATCATGCTCGCGTCTGCTAGGACCGGGCCTCCCCTGGCCGTCGGAGGTAGCGACAGACGCATGGATGACGGTTAATGTTAGCGTTATCATGCGTGACGCCGTCCCCCACCACCACCGCCACCGCAAGGGGAATCCATGGACATGAAGAGAAGGCTGCACCGCCTGCTGGCCGCAGCGGGGACCCTGCTGGTCCTCGTCGCCGGGGCCGGCGTCTACGTGGTCTCCGGGACGCCCGGCGTCGCCCGCGCCGCCGGCACCGGCCCGTGCGACATCTACGCCTCCGGCGGCACGCCGTGCGTGGCCGCGCACAGCACCACCCGAGCCCTGTACGGGGCGTACAACGGCCCGCTCTACCAGGTCCGCCGCTCGTCGGACAACACCACCCGCGACGTCGGCGTGCTCACTGCCGGGGGCGTCGCCAACGCCGCCACCCAGGACGCGTTCTGCGCCAACACGAACTGCGTCATCACGGTCATCTACGACCAGTCCGGCCGCAACAACCGCCTCACCCAGGCGCCTCCAGGCGGCTTCACCGGCCCCGCCGCCGGCGGGTACGACAACCTCGCCGACGCGAAGGCGGCACCGGTCACCATCGGCGGCCAGAAGGCGTACGGCGTCTACATCGCGCCCGGCACCGGCTACCGCAACAACAACACGAACGGCGTCGCGACCGGCGACCAGCCCGAGGGCATCTACGCCGTCGTCGACGGCACGCACTACAACCAATGGTGCTGCTTCGACTACGGCAACGCGCAGACCAACGTCCAGGCCGACGAGCGCGCCATCATGGAGACGGTCTACTTCGGCGCCAACAAGCAGTGGGGCTACGGAGCAGGGGCGGGCCCCTGGATCATGGCTGACCTGGAGTGGGGCCTGTTCTCGGGGGTGAACGCGGGTTACAACAACATCGCGTCGATCAACCACCGCTTCGTGACCGCCATGGTCAAGGGCGAGCCGAACCACTGGGCGATCCGGGGTGGGAACGCACAGTCGGGCGGCCTGACCACGTACTTCGACGGCCGACGCCCCAACGGCTACAACCCCATGAAGAAGGAGGGGGCGATCCTGCTCGGCATCGGTGGCGACAACAGCATCACCGGCCGGGGCACCTTCTTCGAGGGTGTGTTGACGTCCGGCTACCCGTCGGCCGCCACCGACGACGCCGTGCAGGCAAACATCGCCGCTGCCGCCTACACCCCCGCCAGCGGCGGCAACCCGCAGCAGAACGTCCAGGTCGTGGGCGCCCAGTCCGGCCGCTGCGTCGACGTGCCGAACGGCACGACCACCAACGGCACCCAGGTGCAACTCTGGGACTGCATCAGCAACAGCACCGCCCAACGCTGGACCTACACCGCCGGAAAGCAGATCCAGGTGTACGGCAACAAATGCCTCGACGCCAACGGTCAGGGCACCACCAACGGCACCCAGGTCATCATCTGGGACTGCCATGGCGGCACCAACCAGCAGTGGAACGTCAACGCGAACGGCTCCATCACCGGCGTCCAGTCCGGGCTCTGCCTCGACGCCAACGGCGCCGCCACCGCCAACGGCACGAAGCTCATCCTCTGGGCCTGCAACGGGCAGCAGAACCAGCAGTGGGCCCTGCGTAGCTGATCAGGCCGCCGATCGCGCCGTCTCCGGGTCGTCACCACGGCCCGGAGGCGGCATGGCCCGGAGGCGGCACGCTCGCGCCGGGTCAGCGGGCCTCCGGGTCGAGGCCGAGCACGGCTCGTCCGCCGTCGACCGGCAGCGTCACCCCGTTGACGAAGCTCGCCGCCGGCGACAGCAGGTACGCGACCGCCTCCGCCACCTCGTCCGCGCGCCCGATCCGGCCCACCGGATGCAGCCGGGTCAGCTCGGCGTCGATCCACTCGGCCTGGGACGGCTCCTGCGCGGCGAGGAACTCGGCGTGCCGCTCGGTGGCGATCGAGCCGAGCGCGACGGCGTTCGCGCGGATGCCGTGCCGCCCGTACTCGACTGCCAGCGCTCGGGTCAGCCCCTCCACGGCGGCCTTCGCCGTGGCGTACGGCAGGGCGCCCGACACCGGCCGGCGGGCCTGGTGCGACGAGACGTTCACGATGGCCCCGCCCGTGCCGGCGGCCAAAAACCGGCGGACCGCCACCGCCGCGCCCACCACGGCCGGGCGCAGGTTCAGCCCGATCAGGTCCAGGACGGTGTCGGCCGACGCCGAGTGCAGTGCCGCGTCCCGGAAGACCGCTGCGTTGTTCACCCAGCCGGTGAGACGGCCGGCGCGCTCGGCCACCTCGGCGGCGCGCTCGGCCACCCGCTCGTCGCCGGCGTCGCCGACCACCGGCAGCAGGCGGTCGGCGGCCGGGTGCCCGGCCAGCCAGTCCACCGCCTCGGCGTCGCGCTCCACGACGACGACTGTGACGCCGGTGGTCACCAGCCGTTGCACCACCGCCCGGCCGATGCCACGGCCGCCACCTGTCACCACGCACGCGGTGGCCACCGGGTCAGCCGTCCGATCGGCGGTGCACGACCACGCACGCCAGTCCCGGCCCGGCGTGCGCGGCGACCACCGCACCGGCCTCGGAGACGTACGTGTCGTGCAGCCGTGCGCCGAGCCGCTCGGTGAGCGCGGCGAGCAGCGCCTCGGCACGTTCCGGCGCGGCCAGGTGGTGGACGCCGAGGTCCACGTCGTCGTCGCCGGCCGCCTCGACGGCCAGGTCGACGAGGCGGGCCACTCCCCGGATGGCGGTACGCACCTTCTCGCGCAGCACGATCGCCCCGTCCGGCATGTGCATGATCGGCTTGACCGACAGGGCGGTGCCGAACAGCGCCTCGGCCGCGTTGATCCGGCCACCGCGGCGGAGGAATTCCAACGTGTCGACGTAGAACCAGACGGTGGTCCGGGCGACGGCGGCGAGCGCCGCGTCGCGTACACCGGCGAGGTCTGCCCCGGCCTCGGCGGCCCTGGCGGCCGCGACGGCCGGAAAGCCGAGCCCCATGCCGGCGGAGCGGCTGTCGACGACCTCGACCCGACCGTCGAAGTCGGCGGCGGCCAGCTGGGCCGCCTCGACGGTGCCGGACAGGCCGGCGGACAGGTGTACCGAGACGACGCCGTCGGCGCCCTCGTCGAGGAGGCGGCGGTACGTCCGGGCGAACTGCTCGGGCGCCGGGCGGGAGGTGCTGGCCGAGACCCGCCGCTCACGCAGCGCCCTGGTGGCGTCGGCGGGCTGGGTCTCCACCCCCTCCAGACCCTCCGCGCCGTTGAGCACGACGGTCAGCGGAACGACGGTCAGCCGGTGCAGCCGCACCAGCTCGGGCGGGAGGTAGGCGGTGGAGTCGGTGACGACCGCGACGGGCATGCCCGGCACGCTAGCCGATCACGACGGGATACGCCGAGGCGCGAGCGCGCCGACCCCGGGTGGGGACGGCGCTCAGACCGCGTCGACGACGGCCGGGGCGGTGACCAGGCCGACGTTGTGCCCCCGCAGCTGCCAGCCTCGAACGTCGTCGTGCCGCAGCTCGGACCAGTGGCAGTTGGCCAGCGAGCCGATGGTGCGCAGCACGTCGGTGGGCCAGCCGAGCAGGTGGCCGATGCCCTGGCGGGAGCCGCCGCCGTGGGTGGCGAGGACCACGGTCCCGCCGGGGGTCACGTCGGCCGCCGCCAGGAACGCCGCGGCGACCCGCTCGCCGAGGTCGTGCAGCGGCTCCAGGTCCGCTCCCGGGGCCGGGTCGCCAGCCCGCCAGCGGGCGTACTCGGCGGGGAAGCGCTCGGCGACCTCGGTGAGGTGCAGGCCCTGCCACTTGCCGAAGTGCCGCTCGCGCAACCGGGCGTCGGTGCGGACCGGCAGCCCGGTCAGCGCGGCTAACGCCGCCGCGGTCTCCGCGGCGCGGCTCAGGTCGCTGGACACGATGGCGTCCGGACGCAGCGACGCGAGCAGCGGCGCGGCGGCGCGGGCCTGGTCGCGGCCCAGCTCGTTGAGGGGTACGTCGGTCTGCCCCTGGACGCGGTTGGCGGCGTTCCAGTCGGTGTTGCCGTGCCGCCAGACGATCAGCCGGGTCATTCGGCTGCGGCGGTCCCGCTGGCGTCGGCCTCGACCAGGTCGCGGTCGACGAACGGGATGGTGGGGCAGTCCTTCCAGAGGCGGTCGAGCCCGTAGAACTCGCGCTCCTCGGTGTGCTGGACGTGCACCACGATGTCGACGTAGTCGAGCAGCACCCAGCGGCCGCCACGCTCACCCTCGCGCCGGATCGGCTTGGCCTTCTCCGGAAGCTCCAGCAGGCGCTCCTCGATGGCGTCGACGATGGCGAGCACCTGACGCTCGTTGGGGGCGGCGGCGAGCAGGAACGCGTCGGTGATGGCGAGCTGGTCGCCGACGTCGATGATCGCGATGTCCTGCGCCTTCTTGTCGGCGGCGGCCTGGGCGGCGGCGATTGCCAGCTCGTGAGCGCGTTCGGAAACTGTCACCGTTCTCCTTCGATCAACCGTGCGATCCTCCAAGCGTCTCACACCAGGCGAGGTCACGACCCGTCAGTTCTGGTCGATTAGGCGCACGGAACGGTGCATACCGGACGTGATCAGGGCTGATAGAGGCGTCGCTTGGCGATGTACTGCACCACACCGTCGGGCACCAGATACCAGACCGGTTCACCCCGGGCGACCCGGGCACGGCAGTCGGTCGACGAGATGGACATCGCGGGCACCTGGATCAGGCTGACCGTGTCCGCCGGAAGGTGCTCGTCGGTCAGCGGGAAGCCGGGACGGGTCACCCCGATGAAGTGCGCCAGTTCGAAGATCTCGTCCAGGTCCTTCCAGGACAGGATGCGTTGCAGCGCGTCCGCGCCGGTGATGAAGAACAGCTGCACCTTGGGGCCGTACTCGGCCTGGAGGTCGCGCAGGGTGTCGACCGTGTACGTCGGGCCGCTGCGGTCGATGTCGACCCGGCTGACCTGGAACCGGGGGTTGGAGGCGGTGGCGATGACAGTCATGAGGTACCGGTCCTCGGCGGGGCTGACCGGTTCGTCAGCCTTCTGCCAGGGCTGCCCGGTCGGTACGAACACCACCTCGTCCAGGCCGAACCGGTCGGCAACCTCACTGGCCGCGACGAGGTGCCCGTGGTGGATCGGGTCGAAGGTGCCGCCCATGATCCCGATCCGCCGGATATCTTCCTCCACCCCGTGATCGTAGGCCGGGCGCCGGGGCAGGCCGCCAGGGCCCGGTGCCGGCGCGTGGGGGGTCGCCAGGGGGCCGATCCCGTGCATATACTCGTCTGCGAGTAGTCGTCAGCGAGTAAGGGGACGTCATGTCGAAGCGGCGCAAGGTCGGCAACCTGCTGGCACTGGCCGTGCTCTCTGCCCTCGTCCAGCGGCCCATGCACCCCTACGAGATGGCCAGCACCCTGCGCGCCCGGGGCAAGGACCAGGACATGGAGATCAAGTGGGGCTCCTTCTACACGGTCATCCGCAACATGGAGAAGCACCAGTTGATCGCCGCAGTGGAGAGCGTCCGCGAGGGCCGACGTCCGGAACGCACCGTCTACCGGATCACCGACGCGGGGCGGGCCGAGCTTGTCGACTGGGCGCGTGAGCTGGTCGCCACGCCAATGCCGGAGCATCCCCGCTTCCGGGCCGGCCTGTCCGTCCTCGCCGCCCTGCATCCCGACGAGGCCATCGACCTGCTCCGGCAGCGACTCGACCGGCTGGACGACGCGCTTCACCGGGACCGCGAGACGCTCGACGCCCATCTGCGGGAGATCCCCCGGCTGTTCCTGGTCGAGTCGGAGTACGACCTGGCCATGCGCGCCGCGGAGACGACCTGGCTGCGGGCCCTGCTCGCCGAGCTGACCTCGGGCAGCTACCCGGGGCTGGACACGTGGCGGGCCTTCCACGAGACCGGCGAGATGCCGGCCGAGCTGACCGAGCTGGCCGAGAGGACCAGCAGCGACCCCGACAACGCCGACTGAGAAGACAGCTCCGGCGGGGTGCGCCAACACCCCGCCGGAGCCCTACCTCGAACCGACACCTGAGCAGGCACCCGGCCCGAAGCGGCAAGCACGAGGATAACCGGGTTCCCTCCCAGGTCGGTTCGTACGCACGCACCCGACGACACCCAGGGAGAGAACATGACCACGGCACGAACCGCGATCGTCATCGGCGGCGGCATCGCCGGCCCGGTGACGGCGCTCGCGCTGCACCGCGCCGGCATCACCGCCACCGTTCACGAGGCGTACCCGGCCACCGCCGCCGGAGTGGGCGGCATCGGCGGCACCCTCGCGCTCGCGCCCAACGGCGTGGCGGCACTACGGGCCGTCGGCGCGGACGAGGCGGTGACGGCGATCGCCACCGGAATGCACCGCACCGTCATGGCCGTCGGCCGTCGGCGCATCGACCTGCCCACGTTGGCCGGAGTGCCGCCGCTGCGCGTGGTGCACCGGGCCGAGCTGCACCGCGTGCTGCACGACCGGGCGGTCGCCGAGGGCGTCGCCTTCGCGTACGGGCGGCGGCTGGTCGCCGTCGAGCAGACCGACAGCGGCGTGACCGCGCGCTTCGAGGACGGCAGCACGGCCACCGCCGACGTCCTGGTCGGCGCGGACGGCATCCGGTCCACGGTCCGTGGCCTCATCGACCCGGCCGCGCCCGGCCCCCGGTTCACCGGGCTGCTCGGCTTCGAGGCGGTCGCCCGGCACGAGGTGGACGCCGAGGCGGGCACGATGACGTTCGCGTTCGGCCGACGCGGCTACTACCTGTACTGGCCGGAGCCCGGCGGCGGCACCCGCTGGGGGGCCAACCTGCCGCAGCAGCGGCCGATGAGCCTCGTCGAGGCCCGCGCGGTGCCGGCCGAACAGTGGCTGGACACGCTGCGCGGGACCTACGGCGACGACGACCCGGGCGGGCAGCTGATGGCCACCAGCAGCGCCGCCGAACTCCAGGCCGTCGGGTCGTTGCAGATCATGCCGCCGGTGCCGCACTGGCACCGGGGGCGGATGGTGCTGGTCGGCGACGCGGCGCACGCGCCGTCGAACAGCTCCGGGCAGGGCGCCTCGCTCGCCATCGAGAGCGGGGTGCAGCTCGCCCGCTGCCTGCGGGACCTGCCCGACGTGGCGTCCGCGTTCGACGCGTACGTGCGACTGCGCCGCACCCGGGTCGAGAAGGTCGCCGCCCGCGCGGCCCGGATCAACCACACCAAGGCCCCGGGACCGGTCGCGCGGACGCTGATGCCGCTGCTGATGCCGCTGCTCGTGCGCACGGCGATGGACCCGGAGCGGACCATCGCCCACGAGCAGCGCCACGTCATCGACTTCGACGCCCCCGTGACGGCGGAGCCCGCGCTGCGCTGACCGCCGGGCGCGGGGTGGACAGGCCACCCCGCGCCCGGCCGGCGCCGAAACGCTCCGGCGGGACGACCTCGGGCTGCCGCCGTGACCCGCCTCAGGCCGAGGCGGCGGCCACCGCCGTCCGAGCGACGAGCGCGCGTCGCAGGTCGTCGTCCGCGTCGGTGACCACCCGGCGCAGGCCCGGGGTCAGGTCGTCGCGGGCCAGCAGCGCCACGGCCGCCTCCCGCGTCGGCTGCGCCACGGCGTAGCGGGGAAACGCCAGCTTGGCCACCAAGTCGGCCGTCCAGCCGGTACGCCGACGCGCGGCGGCCGGCATCTCCGTGAAGTACCGCTCGACGTACGCGGCGGTCAGGTCGGCCTGCTCGGGCTGCCAGAACCCCTCGGCCGTCGCCTCCAGCAGCCGGTTGGACAGCCCGGTGTCGCCCACGATGATCTCCCATGCCGCCTGCTTCGCCGCCGGGTCACCCACGGCGGCCCGGCAGCGGGCTGCCCGTTCCGCGCCGGTGGCGCTGACGTCGACGGCCGCCTCGGCGGCGATCTCCGGCTCCCCCGCCGCGCCCAGCACCACGAGCCGGCGCAGCACTGCCCACCGCAGCTCGGCGTCGACCTTCAGCCCCGCCGGGACGTCCCGGCCGGCGAGCCAACCGACGAGCAGGTCCGCGTCGGTGGTCGCGGCGATCCAGCCCCGCGCGGCGGCGAGCTGCAACGACTCCCCCGGCGCCGCGCCGTCCAGCAACTGGCGGCACGCCTCGGCGACGCGGGCCAGCGCCGTCGAACGGGCCAGCGGGTCGAGGTAGCGGTCCACCAGGGACCGGCTGAGGGTCAGCACGTCCTCCGCGATGATCACCTCGGTCTCGGCGGGCAGGGCCGCGACCATCAGGTCGACCAGGCCGCCGACCGGCCGCTCCCCGTCGGTCACCGCGTCCAGTGCCTCGCCCCAGAGCACCGCCCGGGTGAGCGGGTCGGTCAGGCGCGGCAGGAGCAGCGCGACGGCGTCCGCCGACGCCGGGTCGAGGCGCACCTTGGCGAAGGTGAGGTCACCGTCGTTGAGCAGCAGCACCTGGGCCGCCGGCTCGCCGGCCAGCTCGTCGAGCACGGTCCGGCCACCGTCGACGGCCGGGTCGAGATCCACCTCGGTACGCCGGACCGTGCCGTCCGCCGCGTACCGGCCCACGCCGATGCGGTGCGGACGCAGCACCGGATGCGACTCGGGCGCGGTCTGCACCACGGCGACCTCGGCGTAGCGGCCGTCGGCGTCGACGGATACCTCGGCGCGCAGCGTGTTGACCTGCGGCTGACGCAGCCACAGCTCGGCCCAACCGGACAGGTCCCGGCCGCTGGCCGCGCTCAGGCTGGCCAGCAGGTCGGCGAGGGTGGCGTTGCCGAAGCGGTGCGCCGCGAAGTGCGCGTTCAGGCCGGCGAGGAACGCCTCGTCGCCGAGCCACGCCACGAGCTGCCGCAGCACGGAGGCGCCCTTGGCGTACGAGATGCCGTCGAAGTTGAGCAGACCCTCGTCGGCATCGGCCACCTCCTGCGGGGCGACCGGGTGGGTGGAGGGTCGTTGGTCGGCCGCGTATCCCCAGGCCTTGCGGCGCATGGCGAACGTGGTCCACGACTGGCCGAAGCGGGTCGCCTCGGCGGTGACCCGGGTGCCCAGGTACTCCGCGAACGACTCGTTGAGCCACAGGTCGTCCCACCAGCGCATGGTGACCAGGTCACCGAACCACATGTGGGCCATCTCGTGAGCGATCGTGGTGGCCCGGAGCTCGCGCTGGGTGTCGGTGACCGCCGAGCGGAACACGTAGTCGTCGCGGAAGGTGACGATGCCCGGATTCTCCATCGCGCCGGCGTTGAACTCGGGGACGAACGCCTGGTCGTACTTGCCGAACGGGTAGCGCTCGGCGAAGAGCTGGTGGAACCGGTCCAGGCACTGCCGGGTGACGGTGAAGATCTCCTCGGCGTCGGCGTCGAGGTGCTCGGCGAGCGACCGTCGACAGTAGAGGCCCAGCGGCACGCCGTCGTGCTCGGTGCGTCGCACGTGGTACGGCCCGGCGATCAGCGAGAAGAAGTACGTGGACAGCGGCGCGCTCGGGGCGAACTCCCAGCGCCCGGGGGCCGGATTGGCGGCCACCTCGGCGTTGCTGGAGACGGTCCACTCCGGCGGCGCGGTGACCGCGAGGGTGAACGACGCCTTGAGGTCGGGCTGGTCGAACGCCGCGAAGATGCGCTGGACGTTGTCCAGGAACGTCACCGCGTAGAGGTAGGTCTCGCCGTCGGCCGGGTCGACGAAGCGGTGCATCCCCTCGCCGGTGTTGGAGTACGCCATCTCTGCCTCGACGACGAGGGTGTTGGTGGCGGCGAGGTCATCCAACGGCAGCCGGTTGTCGGTCAACGTGCCGGGGTCGACGTCGCGGTCGTTGAGGCGTACGGCCAGGAGGTTGGCGGGCTTGACCTCGGCGAAGGTGTCGCTGCCGGGGGTCGCCCGGAACTGGATCTCGACGCGGGAGCGGAACAGCTCCCCGTCGCCGGTCAGGTCGAGGTCCACCTGATAGGACTCGACAGTAATCGCCGCGCCACGCGCGGTCGCCTCTACACGGGTCAGGCTCGGCATCCGCTTATCCTGCCCGATGGGGATCGGCACGCGATCCCCAGACGGCCCCCGCACTGGAGGAAAGAACCATGGCGCAGCACCCCAAGGGCGACTTCGACCTCTCCCGGGCCGTCTGGCAACGGGCCGAGGGGGACACCTCGGAGAGCGCCGTCGAGGTCGCGTTCGTCGACGATCTGATCGGGATGCGCAACTCCGCCGAGCCGGAGGGCCCGGTGCTCGTCTTCACCCAGGCCGAGTGGGACGCCTTCGTCGCCGGTGCGCAGGACGGCGAGTTCGACCTGGACTGATCGCCCGGCGGTCGCGGGTGGCGTGGATCGACCGCCACCCGCGACGCCAGGTCAGGCGTCACCGTCGCCCCAGCCGAGACCGCCGGGACCCGGCGCGTGGTGGAAGCCGGGATGCTCGGCGACATCGACGCAGCGCTCCCCGTCCGGGCCGACCGCGCCACAGAACAGCCGCTCGGCCCGGTGCCACGCGTCGGCCGGCGACAGGGCCGCCGCGCCGAGGGCCACCTCCGGACGAAGCAGGCTCAGCGCCTCCGCGTACGTCACCGCCTGCTCGCGGGCGTCGGCCGCGTCCGGCGCGGTGAACCCCAGGTGCACGGTGAAGAACCGGCGCGGTCTCGTCGGCCGGCCGGGCGGGCCGATGAGTGGACGCAGGCCACGATCCGCGCCCGTCGCCGCGACCGCCCGCCGTTGCCGCCAGTGCGGCGACCTGTTGTCGTGCATCTCGCCCTCCCCGTGGTCGTGGCCATCGGCCCACCGAGGACCGGACCGGCTGACCGGTGCTGCCGGCGCACGGCGGTCCCACCAGCCAGCCAACCAGGTTCCGCCGCCCGTGGGAGGGGCCAGCCAACGCGCTGTCGCCGCGGGGATTCAGCGGCGGCGACACGGGTAGACCAGCGCGACGGCGACGCCGGCCACCGCCCGCACCCGAGGAGACCCCGATGGCGACCATGCCGGCCGACCGCACGCCGGACAGCACCCTCGCGCTGCTGCGCTCCGGCTACCGGTTCATCGGTGAGCGCTGCGAGCGGTACGGCAGCGATGTCTTCCAGGCCCGGATCCTGCTCGCACCGACCATCTGCCTGCGGGGCCGGCCGGCGGCGATGCTGTTCTACGACAGCGAACGCTTCCAGCGGGACAGCGCGATGCCCCTGCGGGTGCAGCGGACGCTCACCGGCCGGGGTGGCGTGCAGGGGCTGGACGGATCGGCGCACTCCGACCGCAAGGCCATGTTCATGTCGATCATGACGCCGGCGGCCATCCAGCGCCTCGGGCAGCTCTTCGACGACGAGTGGCGGGCGCGGATCCCCGCGTGGGAGGCGGCCGGGCCGGTGCCGCTCTACGACGAGCTGGGCCGCCTGCTGACCCGGGCGGTCTGCGCGTGGGCGGGGGTGCCGCTGGCCAGCTCGCAGGTCAACCGACGCGCGGTCGAACTGCACGCCATGATCGAGGGCCCGGCGGTCGTCGGCCCCCGGCACTGGCGGGGCCTCTTCGCCCGCCGTCGCGCCGAGCGCTGGATCGGCGACCTCGTCGAACGGGCCCGCACCGGCATCCACCCGGCGCCCGTCGGCAGCCCGTTGGAGATCGTGTCCGAGCACCGCGACGCGAGCGGGGCGCTGCTCCCCCGCCGCATCGCCGCCGTCGAACTGCTCAACCTGCTGCGCCCGGTGGTCGCCGTGGACCGGTACATCGTCTTCGCCGCGCTCGCCCTGCGCGACCATCCCGGCTGGCGGGAGCGGGTCGACGGCGACGACGAGGCCACCGAGCAGTTCGTCCAGGAGGTACGTCGCTACTACCCGTTCTTTCCGATGGCCGCCGCCCGGGTCCGGCGCTCGTTCGACTGGGAGGGCCACCACTTCCCACGCGGACGCCGGGTGCTGCTCGACCTCTACGGCACCAACCACCACCCGGCGATCTGGCCCGAGCCGGAGCTGTTCCGTCCCGAGCGGTTCGCCGGCCGCCGGGTGGACCCGTTCGAACTGGTCCCGCAGGGCGGCGGCGACTACACCGCCGGGCACCGCTGCGCCGGCGAGTGGATCACCATCGACCTCATGAAGCGGGCGGTCACCCACCTGACCGGCGGCATGCGCTACGAGGTCCCGCCGCAGGACCTGACCCTGGACCTGCGGCGCATGCCCGCGCTGCCGCCCAGCGGACTGACGCTCACCAACGTCCGCCGCGCCTGACCCCGTCCCGCCGGTGCGACGGGGCGTCGACGGGACGGGGTTGGCGACGGGTCAGGGGTGCAGGACGCTTCGGAGACAGCCGTCCTGCTTCTTCTCGAACAGCTCGTAGCCCCGGGCACCCTCTTCCAGGGAGATCGGGTGGGTGGCCAGGTAGCCGGGGTCGATCTCACCAGCGGCCAGCCGGTCGAGCAGCATGGGGATGTAGCGCTGCGCGTGCATCTGCCCCATCCGCAGCACCAGGGCCTTGTTCATGGCCGCGCCGAGCGGGAACTTGTCGACCAGACCGGCGTACACCCCGACGATGCTCACCGTGCCACCCTTGCGACAGGCCATGATCGCCTGCCGGACCGAGGTGGGCCGGTCGGTCTGCAACCGGGCGGACTGCTTCACCCGGTCGTACGCGTAGGTCGGCCCGACGTCGTGCGACTCCATCCCCACCGCCTCGATGCAGGCGTCCGGCCCGCGTCCGCCGGTCAGCTCGCGCAGCGCCTCCAGCACGTCGGTGTCCGCGTAGTTGATCGTCTCGACGCCGACCCGCTCGGCCGCCGTGGCCAGCCGGTCCGGGAACCGGTCGATCATGATGACCCGCTCGGCGCCGAGGAGTTGCGCCGAGCGGGCCGCCATCTGACCGACGCCGCCCGCGCCCCAGACGGCGACCACCTCACCGCCGGTGAGGCCGCAGAAGTCCGCCGCCATCCACCCGGTGGGCATCGCGTCGGACGCGAACACCACCGAGTCGTCCGGCACCCCCTCGGGTACGCCGAACGCGCCGACGTCGCCGAACGGCACCCGGATGTACTCGGCGTGCGAGCCGGCGTAGCCACCCGCCGCGTGCGAGTAGCCCAGGATGCCGGCCGGCGAGTGCCCCCACAGCTTCTCCGTGAACACCGGCTGCGGGTTGGAGTTGTCGCAAAGCGAGTACTGCTCGGTCCGGCAGTACCAACAGCCACCGCAGGCGACCACCGAGCCGACCACCACCCGGTCGCCGACCTTGTGCTGCCGTACGCCGGGACCGGTCTCCACCACCTCGCCCATGAACTCGTGGCCGAGGATGTCCCCCTGCCGCATCGCCGGCAGGTACCCGTTGATCAGGTGCAGGTCCGAACCGCACACGCTGCTGGCCCGCACCCGGACGATGAGGTCCCCCTCGGCGCGGATCTTCGGCTCCGGCACGTCCCGGACGGCCAACTTTCCGACGCCTTCCCAACAGAGCGCCCTCACGCCCGTCCTCCCGTCATCAGCTTCTCCCGCATCCGGTCGGTGGCCCTCTCCTGGGCCGGGCTCCGGCCGGACGGGTCACGCCGGGTGTCGATCACCTGGCCGCACTCGACGAGCGCCTTCACCCGCCGCAGCGTGTCCCGCAGCGCCAGGTCCGGCTCGTCGCCGCCGACCAGCCCGAACAGCCGGCGCAGGGGCCCCGAGCGGTAGCGCAGTTCGGCGCGGATCTCGGTGCCCCGACCCTGGGGGGCGTCGGTCAGCACGATTCGCCCCTCCTGCGGCGTCGAGGTGTCCTCCACCCGCCAGCGCAGCGCACCCGGCTCGTCGACGGTGATCTCCGCCCGCCACTCGGTGCCACCGCCGGCCGGATCGCGGGCCACACAGCGCCAGCGACGGTCGTCGAGCTGGTCCACGCTCGCCCACTCGCCGAGGGCACGGTCCAGCCGCTCGCGGTCGGTCCAGAAACCGATCACCGCGTCCCGGGGCCGGTCCACGGTCACCGCGCGGCGCACCACGTACCAGCCGTCCTCCCGGTCGGGCTGGTGGCGACGCCGACGACGGGCGACCACCCGCCCGACGCCGACGGCGGTCGCCGCGCCGACACCGAGCAGCGCCCACCTCGTTCCGTTGTTGGTCATGTTCGTCTCCTTCACCCGTCCCGCGGGGATGGACTGCCGTATCGGCACCGCTACCCGGGGTCGGGCGGTCGAAACGACATCCCGGTTTGGATCGGGGCAGGGCGGGCACGTGCAGTCCGCGGCCCGCCCACCGCCGGCCGCGGACCGCCTGCCCAGGAGGCACCGATGCCCTTCCAGGCCAGGGGTGACGCCGCCCGGCGCGACAACACCGGCACGACGCCGGCCACCCTGCCGCCGACCGTCCTGCCGATGGCGTACGTGCTGCCGCTGCGCTGGCGCACCGACAGCGGTCTGGACGAGCTGACCGGTTACCTGCGTCGACTGAGCGGCCTCGTCGAGGTGATCGTCGTCGACGGCTCGCCTCCGGAGCTCTTCGCGCGGCACGCGGCGGCCTGGCAGGGGCTGGTCCGGCACCTTCCGCCCGATCCCGCCGGGCGGGGGCTCAACGGCAAGGTGGTCGGGGTGCACACAGGCGTCGACGCGGCACACCACGAACATGTGGTGATCGCCGACGACGACGTCCGGTACGACGAGGCCGGGCTGCGGGCCGTGCACCGGCTGCTGGGCCGGGTCGACCTGGTCCGGCCGCAGAACTACTTCGACCCACTGCCCTGGCACGCCTGGTGGGACACCGGGCGGACGCTGCTCAACCGGGCGCTCGGAAACGACTACCCCGGCACCCTCGCGGTGCGCCGCAGCACGTTCCGCGCCATGGGCGGGTACGACCCGGACGTGCTCTTCGAGAACCTGGAGCTGATCCGCACCGTGCGCGCGTACGGCGGGGTCGAGGCCGCGCCGCCGGGGCTGTACGTACGCCGACTACCGCCGGACGCGACGCACTTTCGTGGCCAGCGGGTCCGCCAGGCGTACGACGACCTGGCCCAGCCGGCCCGCCTGCTGACCGCGCTCGCGGTCCTGCCGGCGCTGGCCGCGGCGGTCGCGTCCCGCCGGCCCCGACTGCTGCTCGGCACGGCGGTAGCTGTCGTCGCCGTGGCCGAGGTGGGCCGCCGACGCGCCGACGGCGGGATCGTGTTCCCACCGAGCACCTCGCTGGCCGCCCCACTCTGGCTACTCGAACGGGGCATCTGCAGCTGGCTGGCGCTCGCCCAGCGCGTCCTTCACGGCGGAGTCCGCTACGGCGACCGCAGAATCCGCCGACCAGCCCGCCCGCACCACCACGTCTCCGCGATCTTGCACTTTCTGCTCGGACAAAGGCCTCGCTAGGCACCAGAACGGCGACAGAAAGTGCAAGGTCGCGGAGAACGCGCCGACGGCTCACCGCCACCGGAGTGGCCGTGAGCCGTCGTCGACGCCGGTGGGCTCAGGAACTGACCTGCTGGCGGGCCTGCTGGGCTTGGTCCTTGACGTCCTGGGCGGCCGACCGGCCGTCGTCCTTGACCGCGTGCACGGCGTCCTGGGCGGTGGACCGCACCGACTCGGCGGCGTGCTGGGCCGGCTCGCGCAGCTCGTCCTTGAGCTCGCTGGCCACCTCGCCCAGCTTCTCCTTCACGGCGCCGCTGTGCTCGCTGACCTTGTCCTTGACCTGGGCGGCGGCCTGCTGCTCCCGGCGGGAGGCCGGGATCAGCGAGGAGGCCAGCCAGCCGACCCCGAAGGCGATCAGGCCGGCCGCGAGGGGGTTGCCCTGCGACTTCTGCCGGATCACCCGGGGCGCGCTGTGGGCGGCGTCGCTGACGCTGGAGGCCGCCGAGTGCGCGGCGTCGCTGACGCTGGAGGCCGCCGAGGAGGCGCGGTCACCCACCGAGTGGGCGGCGTGGCCGGTGCCGTGGCCGAGGTCAGACGCGGTTCCCATGACCTTGTCCCTCACATTCTGCAGCGCGGAACGGGCCCGCTGCTTGCGGTCGTCGACGATGCGGCTCGGGCTGACCTTGTACGCCAGCGCGTCCACATCGGAGCTGAGGCTGTTGCGGGTGGCTTCGATCTCCCGGCGGATCTGGTCGGGGTCGGTGCTCATCGGGTGACTCCCTCCGGGTGGGGCTTGAGCGCGTCGGGGATCCGCTGCACGCTGTCGTTGGTCTGCTTGAGCCCGCGTACGTGCTGGGCGTTCTTCTTGGCCTTGGAGTAGAGGACCGCGGCGACCACGGCCCAGATGATGGCCACGATCAGCGCTGCCAGGCCGGAGTCCATGACGTTGTCCAGGAACTGCCACACGGCGATGGAGACGAACAACGCCACCATGTAGCCGCCGAAGCCGGCGCCGCCGAAGAGGCCCGCGGCCTTGCCGGCCTTCTTGCCCTCCTGGCGGATCTCGGCCTTGGCCAGCTCGACCTCCTGACGCATCAGCGTCGACAGGTCGGTGGTGACCTGGCGCATCAGGTCACCGAGGGAGCTGCCCTTCACGTCCGCCGCGGTGTGCGGGGCACCCGCCTCGGGGTGGTAACCGGAGTCCAGGCCGGACCCCTGCGTCGGCATGGTCATACCGTCGCCTCCCTTCGGATGACTCGGCGCCTCACGGGCGGGGGCTGCCGCTGGACGGCACGCCCGGCAGCGGGTCGGTCTGGGTCACCGGCGGCAGCGGCTGACCGGTGCTGGCCGGCTCGGTGTAGCCGTCCTGGCGGGTCGGGTCGCTGTAGCCGCCCGGCGCGGGGTCGTTGTAGCCGCCGGAGGTCGGCTCGGTGTACGTGCCGGGGGTCGGGTCGAGGTAGCCGCCCGCCGGGGTGGTGTCCGCGGCCGTCCGGGGTGCCGGCGGCGGCGTGGGGATCACCGCGGTCTGCTCCGGGTCGTACGCCCCGTTGCCGCGGTAACCCGCCGAGCCGTTGCCGGAGTGGTCACCGGAGTCGGAGATGCTGCGGGTCAGGCGCCCGGCAAGCACGCCGAGCACCGCCGCGCCGACCAGGAAGGTGCCCGGGTTGCGCCGCGCGTAGTCGCGTACCTCGGTGATCAGGTCGCCGGGCTCGCGCTCCTCCAGCCAGCCGGCCACACCGTGCACCCGGTCGGCGGCCTGGCGGGCCAGTTCGCTCACCGGGCCGGCCTGGCCACCCTGCTCGGCCATCGTGCGCATCTCGTCGGCGATCGACCGCAGTCCGCCGGCGGCCCGGCGCTGCTGCTCACCGGTCTGGCTGGCGAGCTGAGTGCGCGCCTCGCCGTAGAGGTTGCGGGCCTGCCGGGCGGCCTCGCGGCCGACCTCGGCGCCCTGCTCCTTCGCGGTCTGGGCGACCGCGCCACCGGCGTGCGCCGCCTCGGACCCGACGTGGCGGGCCTGCTCACGGACACCGCCGCCGTTGGTGGACTCGTGCCCGTACGTGGAAGACGTGGGTGACACTTCGTAAGTCATGATTTCCCTTCCGCTCGGAAAGTCGTCGCGGTTGTGCTGGGGGGATGCGGCCGTGACGCCGTGGCCGCTGACAACTCCCTACCCTGGGTTTCGGCTTCCATACCTGTTCGTGCATTTCTCTGCGCGGCCGGCGGGACCGACTTCAAAATGGAGGATCGTCGGGCTGCGTCACGTCGCCGCTGCGGACAGTGAGGTTCGCGGTACCGGCAGATCCACGAAGAGGGGGCAGGGATGGCACGAGACGCGCGAGGTGGCCGACCTGCCGCCCCCCGGCCCCGGGTGCAGGTGGTCGCGCTGGTCGTAGCCGGGGTCTTCCTGCTGATCGGAATCCTCGGCTTCATCCCCGGCATCACCACCGACTACGGCGAGCTGACCTTCGCCGGGCACCACTCGGACGCCAAGCTGCTCGGGCTGTTCCAGGTGTCGATCCTGCACAACGCGCTGCACCTGCTGTTCGGGCTTGCGGGTCTGGTGCTGGCCCGCAGCATCGCCGGCGCCCGGCTCTTCCTGGCCGGCGGCGGCGCGATCTACCTGGCCCTCTGGCTGTACGGCCTGGCGATCGAGGCGGTCGACCCCGAGGCCAGCGCGAACATCCTGCCGGTCAACGACGCCGACAACTGGCTGCACCTCGCCCTCGGCTTCGGCATGCTCGCGCTCGGGCTGCTGCTGTCCAACCAGGTGGGCACCGGTGGGCGCCTGGACAGCCCGATCGATCGGCCTTGACCTGCCGATTCACGTGTTTGACGGCGACGGCGGCGTGGGTAGGTGACCGCCTGAGAATCCGTGAAAGGGGTCGATGATGCCTCGCTGGATACGCGACAACGCGCTGACCGCCGCCATGCTGGGCGCGTTCGGAGTCTTCCTGGTCCTGCAGAGCGTCTTCGGCTGGCAGACCCACAACGAGGAGCTCACCGAGTTCGGCGCCGCCCCGCTGAGCTGGCCGGCGTACCTGACCAGCGGCCACTTCGCCGAGGCGGTCTTCGAGAACTGGGAGTCGGAGTTCCTCCAGATGGGCGGGTACGTGCTGCTCACCGCGTACCTGGTGCAGCGGGGCTCGGCCGAGTCCAAGCCGGTGGACCAGACCGACCGGCCGGAGGACGACGAGCGCCGGGCCACCGCCCGCTCACCGTGGCCGGTACGCGCCGGCGGCCTTCCGCTGGTGGTCTACCGCAACAGCCTCTCCCTCGCGCTGCTGCTGATCTTCGCCGGCTCGTTCGTCGGGCACCTGCTCGGCGGCACCGCCGCCTACAACGAGGAGCAGGCGTTGCAGAGCGGAGCGCCGCCGATCAGCGCGTGGGACTTCTTCGGCACCAGCGACTTCTGGTTCCAGTCCATGCAGAACTGGCAGAGCGAGTTCCTGGCGGTCGGCGCCCTGATCCTGCTGAGCATCGTCCTGCGTCAGCACGCGTCGCCGGAGTCGAAGCCGGTCACCGTCGCGCACGCCGAGACCGGCGCCTGACCGACCCGCCGCGCAGGACCGGGCCGCCGTGGCCGGCCGGACCGGCCGCCGTCAGGCCGCGACCGGGAGCCGCTTGGCGAAACAGACGCTGTACGGGTTGCCGACGTACTCCCCGTACACCGGGACCGGTTCGTAGCCGCACGAGGTGTACAGCCCGATCGCCGCCGGCAGGTACGTCCCGGTCTCCAGGCAGACCACCGTGTGCCCCTGCCGGAACGCGCACTCCTCCAACGCGGCGAGCAGTTGGCGGGCGATGCCCCGGCCCCGGTACGCCGGCCGGACGTACATCCGCTTGACCTCGCCGGTGACGGCGTCGAGCGACTGGAGCCCGCCGCAGGCGACCGCCCGACCGTGCACCACCACCGCCAGGTAGCGGATGTCGTCGTGGGTGACGGTGGCCTGGCCGCCCAGCCCGCCGTCGGCCTCGCGCAGCTCACGCTGCTGGGCGACGACCAGGGTGGCGATCTCGGGATCGGTGGCGGGCCGCGACTCGATCAGCATCACCCCACGCTAGGAGGGGCGGATTTCGCGGAGGTTTCCGGCAGTCGTCCCGATCACGGAGAGCAACGGGCTACTCGGCGTCGTCGGAGTCCTCGATGTCCTCGACGTCGTCGTCGGACGAGTCCGCGCCGACCTCGTCCGCCGAGCGCACCCGGCGGGCCTTGCGCGCGGCGAGCCGCTCCGCCGCCGAGGCCCGGTTCGACTTCTCCTCCAGGCGGACGTCGGTGCCCCGGTTGCCGGGCACGAACTCCACACCCGCGTACAGCGTCGGCTGCCAGTCGAACTCGCGCTCGCCGATCCGGACCAGGTCACCGGGCTGGGCGCCGGCCTTGGCGAGCTTGTCCTCCACGCCGAGCCGGGCCAGCCGGTCGGCGAGGTAACCGACGGCCTCGTCGTTGTCGAAGTTGGTCTGCTTGACCCACCGCTCCGGGCGTACGCCCCGGACGGTGAACGAGCCGTCGGCCTCGGCCGTGATGGTGAAGCCGTCGTCGTCCACGGCCATCGGCCGGATCACGATCCGGGTCGGCTCGGCCGGCGGGGCCGCCTTGCGCTCCGCCTCGACCAGCTCGGCCATCGCGTACGTCAGCTCCTTGAGCCCCTCGCGGGTGGCCGCGGAGACCTCGAACACGCGGTAACCGCGCTCCTCCAGGTCCGGGCGGACGATCTCGGCGAGGTCCCGGCCGTCCGGCACGTCGACCTTGTTCACGGCCACCAGCCGTGGACGGTCGGTCAGGCCGCCGTACTGGCTCAGCTCGGCCTCGATGGCGTCGATGTCGGCGACCGGGTCGCGGCCGGGCTCCAGGGTCGCCGAGTCGATGACGTGCACCAGCACCGCGCAACGCTCGATGTGCCGCAGGAACTCCAGACCCAGGCCCTTGCCGGTGGCCGCGCCCGGGATCAGGCCCGGCACGTCGGCGACGGTGAAGGTGTGGTTGTCCATCCGGACCACACCGAGGTTGGGCACGAGGGTGGTGAACGGGTAGTCGGCGATCTTCGGCTTCGCGGCGGAGATCACCGAGATCAGCGACGACTTACCTGCCGACGGGAAGCCCACCAGGCCCACGTCGGCGACGCTCTTCAGCTCCAGCACGATGTCCAGCTGGTCGCCGGGCTCGCCCAGCTCGGCGAAGCCCGGCGCCTTGCGCTTGGCGTTGGCCAGCGACGCGTTGCCGCGCCCGCCGCGCCCGCCCCGGGCCACCTCGAAGGTGGTGCCGGCGCCGACCATGTCGGCCAGCACGGTGCCGTCGGTGGTCTGGACCACAGTGCCGTTGGGCACCTTCAGCACCAGGTTGTGGCCGTTGGCCCCGTCCCGGTTCGACCCGGCGCCGCCCTTGCCGTTGTCGGCCTTGACGTGCGGGTGGAAGTGGAAGTCGAGCAGTGTGGTCACCTGCGGGTCGACCACCAGCGACACGCTGCCGCCGTGCCCGCCGTTGCCGCCGTCCGGCCCGCCGAAGGGCTTGAACTTCTCGCGGTGGATCGAGACACAACCGTGCCCACCATCGCCGGCCTGCAGATGCAGGACGACCCGGTCAACGAACGTCGCCACGGCGTCAATCCTTCCAGCGAGGGTCGACCCCGCACTTGAAAAAGCGAAGCGGGCCGGGACCCGGAGGTCCGCGGCCCGCCCAGCGAAGAGAACTACTGCTGCGGAACGATGCTGACGGTCTTGCGACCGCGCTTGGTGCCGAACAGGACCGCACCGGCCGACAGCGCGAACAGCGTGTCGTCGCCGCCACGGCCGACCAGGTCACCGGGGTGGAACTTGGTGCCACGCTGCCGGATGAGGATCTCACCGGCGCTGACGACCTGACCACCGAAGCGCTTCACGCCAAGTCGCTGGGCCGCGGAGTCACGACCGTTACGCGAGCTGGACGCACCCTTTTTGTGAGCCATTGGAGGACGACCTACTTCCCGCTGGAGATGCCGGTCACCTTGACCTGGGTCAACGGCTGGCGGTGACCCTGGCGCTTGTGGTAGCCGGTCTTGTTCTTGAACTTGTGGATCCGGATCTTCGGGCCCTTGGTGTGCGCGGCGATCTCGCCGGACACCGCGACCTCGGCAAGCTTCGCCGCGTCGGTCACCAGGTCGTCACCGTCGACGAGGAGCACCGCGGTGAGCTTCACCGCGTCACCGGGGGCACCGGTGAGCTTCTCGACCTCGATCACGTCGCCCTCGGCGACCTTGTACTGCTTGCCGCCGGTCTTGACGATCGCGTACATCGGAGGCGGACTCCCTGTCGTTGAGGCTGCTGGCGGTCGTCCCCGCGGCGGCTCGCCGGGTAGCAGTGCACGGCGGCGCGGGCACACGGGAACTCGGCACACCAAAGGTGGGCCGCAGGCAAGAGTACGCCATTGCCGGCCCGGACCCCAAACCGGCCCGCCCTGGTCAGCGGGCGCAGAGCTGGTCGAGGCGCTGCTGGAGCCGGTCCAGCTCGGTCTCGTCGATCGACTCGACGTCCACGCCGAGTGCGGCGACCTCCGTACCGAGGTCGCTGAGCAGCGTCTTGAGCTGCGGATCGGTGGACCGCGCCGACTGCTCCCGCAGTGCGGCCCGCCAGCCGGCCAGCGCGGCCTGCGCCCTCGTGCGGGCCGCATCGGCGGTGGCGGTGTCCCCCGCACCCACGGCCGCGACCATCCGGCCCAGCTCCGCCACGTACTCCCGGACGGCGGTGGCGCCGGCCTGCTGCGCCTCGGCGCAGACCTGCGGGTTGCCGGCCGCGGCACCGCCACCTCCCGGCGTACCTGTCGACCCGCCGAGAGCGCCCCCGGACCCGGCAGCCGGGCCGGAAGCCCCGGCGGTCGCGTCGGTCGGGCCCGCATCGACCGACCGGTCGGCGGAGCAGCCGGCCCCGACGGCGAGCACGGCTACCAGCACGGTGACGGCGAGCAGGCGACGCATCTTCTTCTCCTGACCGGGGCCGACCACTCCCGGCCCGGGGTGACCGGAGGCGGCGAGGTCCCCTCCCCGTCAATATGCCGGGAAAGGGACCTCGTCAAACACCGGGCCGGTCAGGACCGTCAGGGGCGGGTCCGCCGTCGGGCGCCACCGCGGCGGGAGCGGCGACGCCCCGCGCCACCGGCCTCCTCGTCGGTGTCACCGTCGGCGACCGCGTCCGGGTCGTCCGCGGCGGCCAGCCGGGCCGACTCGCCCTGCTGGCTGTCGGACACCGCCGGCGCCGCCTCGGTCTCCGCCTCGTAGCGGGACAGGTCGTACCCCATGGTGTCCTGGTAGTCGGCGTCCGGTTCGGCGCTGGTGTCGGTGTCGACGACCTCGACCACCGCGCGCTCGGCCGGGGCGCTCTTGCGCGCCCGGCGGCGCGACGACGCGGTGCCGGCCTCGACGGCCGGCGCGGCCGGCGCCGACGAGGCGACCGCCTTGACCTTCTCCGCGGTCCCGCCGGTACGCGGCTTCTCCGGCACCGGCTCGGTGTGGATGATGACGCCCCGACCCTTGCAGCACTCGCAGGTCTCGCTGAACGCCTCCAGCAGACCCGCGCCGATCCGCTTACGGGTCATCTGCACCAGGCCGAGCGAGGTGATCTCGGTGACCTGGTGCTTGGTGCGGTCCCGGCCCAGGCACTCGGTGAGCCGGCGCAGCACCAGCTCCCGGTTCGACTCCAGCACCATGTCGATGAAGTCGATCACCACGATGCCGCCGATGTCGCGCAGCCGGAGCTGGCGGACGATCTCCTCCGCCGCCTCCAGATTGTTGCGGGTGACCGTCTCCTCCAGGTTGCCGCCGGAACCGGTGTACTTGCCGGTGTTGACGTCGACGACAGTCATGGCCTCGGTCTTGTCGATCACCAGCGAGCCGCCGGAGGGCAGGAACACCTTGCGGTCCAGGCCCTTGATGATCTGCTCGTCGATCCGGTACTCGGCGAACACGTCGCTCGTGCCGACGTGCCGGCGCACCCGGTCGACCAGGTCCGGAGAGACGTGCGACAGGTACGACTCGACCATGCCGTACGACTGCTCGCCCTCGATGACCAGCTCGCGGAAGTCCTCGTTGAACAGGTCCCGGACCACCCGGATGACCAGGTCGGGCTCCTCGTAGAGCAGCACCGGGGCGCCGCCCTCGGCGGCCTTGGCCTGGATGTCCTCCCACTGCGCCTGGAGCCGCTTGACGTCGCGGGCCAGCTCGTCCTCGCTGGCGCCCTCGGCGGCGGTACGGACGATCACGCCGGCGCCGTCCGGAACCAGCTTCTTGAGCACGTCGCGCAGCCGCTTGCGCTCGGTGTCCGGCAGCTTGCGGCTGATCCCCGACGCGTTGCCGTTGGGCACGTAGACCAGGTGCCGGCCGGAGAGGGCGATGTGGCTGGTCAGCCGGGCGCCCTTGTGCCCGATCGGGTCCTTGGTGACCTGGACCAGCACCGAGTCGCCGGAGCGCAACGCCTGCTCGATGGAGCGGGCACGCCCCTCCAGCCCGGAGGTGTCCCAGTTGACCTCGCCGGCGTACAGCACCGCGTTGCGACCCCGGCCGACGTCGACGAACGCCGCCTCCATGCTGGGCAGCACGTTCTGCACCTTGCCCAGGTAGACGTTGCCGGCCATGGTGCCGGAGGAGTTGCGGGTGACGTAGTGCTCGACCAGCACACCGTCCTCCAGGACGGCGATCTGGGTGCGGTCACCCCGCTGGCGGACCGCCATGACCCGGTCGACCGCCTCCCGGCGGGCCAGGAACTCCGACTCGCTGAGGATCGGCGGCCGCGTACGACGCTGCTCCCGACCGTCCCGGCGACGCTGGCGCTTGGCCTCCAGCCGGGTCGAGCCGGACACGCCCTGGACCTCGTCGACAGTGCGACGCGGCTCACGGATCTTGACCACGGTGGGCACGCCGTCGTCGGCGGCGCCCTCGGTGTCACCAGCGCCGCGACGGCGGCGACGACGGCGACGACGGGTCAACCCGTCCCCACCCTCGGACTCCTCGTCCTCGTCACCCTCGGCCTCGACCTCGGCGGTCTCCTCCTCGTCGGCCTGCGCCGCCTCGTCGGACTCCTCGTCCTCGGCGTCGTCGGCACCGCCCTTGCCCCGGCCCCGACCTCGACGGCCACGCCGACGGCGGCGACGCGCGGCGGCGCTGTCCTCGTCGTCCTCGTCCGCCTCAGTGGCCTCGTCGACCTCCTCGGTCGGCTCCTCCTCGGCCTCGACGGCCTCGACCGGCTCCACCGGCTCGACGTCGCGGCGACCGCGCCGCCGTCGGCGGGACGGCTCGGCCTCGACGGCCGGCTCCTCGGCCACCGGAGCGGGCTCCGCCGGCCGGGTCACCGGCACGGCGTCCGGCTGGGGTGCCATGAACAGCACTGTCGGTGCGGAGAGCGCGGCCCGCCGACGGCGGGTCCGCGGCTGCTCGGGCTCGATCACCTCGGCGGGCTCGATCGGCTCATCGGCCACGTTCGCCACCGCGACACCGGGTGCCACGTCGCCGGAGCGCTCCGGCGCGGCACCGAACGCCTGCTCGGCGACGGGTCCGGCCGGCGGGGTCTGCGCCTCGTTCAGTTCGGCTTCCGCCTCCCGCAGGTCGGACTCCGCAGGCGTCTCCGCGGTGTCCTCCTCGACGGCGGGCTCCACGGCCTCGGCGGCGGGCTCCGCGGCAGGAGGCTCCTCGACGGCGGCGGGCTCCTCGACGGCCGGCGGCTCCTCGACGGCGGGTGTTGCCTTCTTGCGGCGGGTGCGGGTCACCTTGACCGGAGGTACGACCTCGGGAGAGGCCAGCTCCGCGCTGGCGGCGACCAGCGGCTCCTCGGCGGTCGTCTCGACGGGGGCGGCCTTGCGCCGGCGTCGGGGGGTCTTCGGGGCGACGTCCAGGTCACCGGAGATCGGGGCGAAGACCTCCGCCTGCGGCGACTCGACGGCGCCGGTCCCGCCGGCGGACGCCTCGACGGGCGCCTCGGCCTGCTCCGGCTGGTTGAGCGGGGCGGCCCGACGCCGGGTGGCCCGCGCCCGCCGGGGCGGTGCGGCAGGCTCGGCGCTCTGGGCGCCCGCCTGCTCCAGGCTGGCTGCGCCGTCGGTGGTGGTGCTCTGGTCAGCGGTGTCCCCGGCCGGCTGTGAACCGGTCCGTTCGCCGCCCTCGGGCTCGTTCTCGAGCATGGACGTTCTCCAGTTCTGGCTGCCCCGGGCGCGGGTGAGCGCTGCCACGCAGGGTCGCCGCAAAAGTGTTTCCGCCGGGCGCGCGTGGTGCGCGACCGCCGAAGTCTGCCTGCAAGAGCGCTGACCGTCGGTCAGTGCCCAACGATGGCTGCCCCGCCGCGGTCCGCATCCAACGGATCCACGATCGCACCCTGCGCGGTCAGCGTGCCCTGAGCCAGCCGGGTCACCCTCGGCGAGACCGGCGGCTCCAGGTCGGCCACCACGCGGAGGCCGGAAAGGACGTCATCGGGCCGTACGGACGGGGTGACCTGCCGCACGACCAGTTCGAGTATCGCACACGGTACGGCCGGCGCCCCGGAAGGCGTCTGCGTCGGGGAGAGGACATCGATGGACATGACCGCCGCGCGGGCGTCGAAGGTACGTCGCCCCTGCTTGGTCATCCGCTCGACCAGCACCTCGTCGGCGGCGGTGAAGGCGTCCACGGCGGCGCGCAGTGTCTCCGTGTCGACCTCGGGCAGCTCGATGTGCCAGTGCGACGCCTCGATGCGGTCCGCCAGGCTGCCACCGTCGGCGATCACCACCTCCAGCACGTCCAGCCCGGGTGAGAGCGCGGCGTCGAGCGCGGCGCGCAGCGCCTCCGGCTCGACCGGCGCCTGGAGGCCGATCTCCAGGTACTCCGCCTCGCTCGCCACCCCGGTGGGCGCGGCGCTGGCGTAGGAGATCTTCGGGTGCGGGGTGAAGCCCTGGGAAAACGCGATCGGTACGGCGGCACGGCGCAACGCACGCTCGAACGCCCGGGCGAAGTCCCGGTGCGAGGTGAACCGCAGCGGCCCGCGCTTGGCGTACCGGATGCGGGCGCGCTGAACGACCGGCGCCTGCCCACCCTCCGGCTGGTTTTTCTTACTGATCGTCTCGCTCCTCGGAACTCAGCACCGGTTGATCATGAAGTTATTGTCGGCGACACGCTGTGTTCCGAGCAACAACTTCATGATCGACGCGGGCGACGGGCGGGGCCGGGAGGGCCGGGGTCAGGGCGTGGGGGTTTTCAGGCCCTTGATCGGCGTCAGGGGCAGGAGCTTCTTGCCGGTGGGGCCGATCTGGATCTCGGTGTCCATTGAGGGACAGACGCCGCAGTCGAAGCACGGGGTCCACCGGCAGTCGTCCTGCTCGAACTCGCTCAGCGAATCCTGCCAGTCCTGCCAGAGCCAGTCCTTGTCCAGGCCCGAGTCCAGGTGGTCCCAGGGAAGGACCTCCAGCTCGTCGCGCTGGCGGGTGGTGTACCAGTCGAGATCCACCCCGAACGCCGGCAGCGTCTCGGCCGCCGCCTGCACCCAGCGCTGGTAGGAGAAGTGCTCGCTCCACCCGTCGAACCGGCCGCCGTTCTCCCAGACCTTGCGGATCACCGAGCCGACCCGGCGGTCGCCCCGGGAGAGCAGGCCCTCGATCAGCGACGGCTCGCCGTCGTGGTAGCGGTAGCCGATGGCCCGGCCCAGCGAGCGGTCCGAGTTGATCGCCTGCTTGAGGATCTTGAGCCGGTGGTCGATGACCTCGGGGCGCTCCATGGCGGCCCACTGGAACGGGGTGTGCGGCTTCGGCACGAAACCGCCGATGGAGACCGTGCAGCGGATGTCCTTCGAGCCCGTCGCGGCCCGACCGGCCTTGATCACCTCGTGGGCCATGTCGGCGATCTCGAGGACGTCCTCGTCGGTCTCGGTGGGCAGGCCGCACATGAAGTAGAGCTTCACCTGGCGCCAACCGTTGCTGTACGCGGTGACGACCGTCCGGATCAGGTCTTCCTTCGACACCATCTTGTTGATGACCTTGCGGATCCGCTCCGACCCGCCCTCCGGGGCGAAGGTCAGGCCGGTACGCCGCCCGTTGCGGGACAACTCCTGCGCGAGGTCGATGTTGAAGGCGTCGACCCGGGTCGACGGCAGCGACAGCGACACGTTCGTGCCCGCGTACTGCTCGGCCAGGCCCGAGCACATGTCGCCGATCTCCGAGTGGTCCGCCGAGGAGAGCGACAGCAGGCCGACCTCGGAGAAGCCGGAGAATTCCAGGCCCTCGCGGACCATCTGCCCGACCGTGGTGATCGACCGCTCCCGCACCGGGCGGGTGATCATGCCCGCCTGGCAGAACCGGCAGCCCCGGGTGCAGCCCCGGAAGATCTCCACCGCGTACCGCTCGTGCACCGTCTCGGCGAGCGGGACGAGGGGCTTCTTCGGGTACGGCCAGGCGTCCAGATCCATCGTCGTGCGCTTGTGCACCCGGAACGGCACGTCCGCCCGGTTCGGCACGACCCGCTGGATCCGCCCGTCGGGGAGGTAGTCGACGTCGTAGAAGCGCGGCACGTACACGCTCTCGGTGCGGGCCAGCCGCAGCAGCAGCTCGTCGCGGCCACCCGGGGAGCCCTCGGCCTTCCACTCCCGGACGATCGCGGTGATCTCCAGGACGGCTTCCTCGCCGTCGCCGAGCACTGCGGCGTCGATGAAGTCGGCGATCGGCTCCGGGTTGAAGGCGGCGTGCCCACCGGCCACGATCACCGGGTCGGCGTCGGTGCGGTCGGCGGCCAGCATCGGGATGCTGGCCAGGTCGATCGCGGTGAGCATGTTGGTGTAGCCCAGCTCGGTGGAGAAGGAGATGCCGAAGACGTCGAAATCGCGCACCGGCCGGTGGGCGTCGACGGTGAACTGCGGCACGCCGTGCGTGCGCATCAGGTTCTCCAGGTCGGGCCAGACCGCGTACGTCCGCTCGGCCAGGGTGTCGGGCAACTCGTTGAGCACCTCGTAGAGGATCTGCACACCCTGGTTGGGCAGGCCCACCTCGTACGCGTCGGGGTACATGAGCGCCCAGCGGACCGTCGCCGCGTCCCAGTCCTTGACCACCGCGCCCAGTTCACCGCCGACGTACTGGATGGGCTTGGAAACCTGAGGGAGCAGCGGCTCGAGCCGGGGCCAGACGGAATTGGTCGCGGCCGCGCGCGGCGTCGTGGACGGGGCACTCATGATGCCCAAGGGTACGCGCCCGCCCGTCGGTGACCGCGCGCACGCCACGATGCCACCCGACAACACTCCTGCACGCGCTCCGCCGCGGTGCCCGCGCGGCGGTGGTGGCGACGCGGTACTAACCTCGGACCGGCGCGAGAGGAGATTGCCGCGATGCCGGAGCCCCAGCCGGGAGCACGGCCGGCCGACGGGCGCACCCCGGACCCCGAGCCGGACGACGCTCCGGCGGTCGCCGACGAGTCGACCTCCCCACCCGTACCGCCGGACCACCCCGCCACCCCCGACCAGCCGGAACCCACGGCCCAGGAACCCGCAGCCCAACCGGAGCCGACGGCCCAGGAACCCACGGCCCAACCGGAGCCGACGGCCCAGGAACCCGCAGCCCGGAAGCCGGCGGCCCAGCCCGAACCGACGGCCCAGGAGCCGGCGGCCCAGCCGGAGCCCACGGCCCAGGAGCCTGCGGCCCCCGCCGCGTCCGCGGACTCCCCCGCGCCCCGGTGGAGTGGGTCCGCGCCGGTCCCTCCCCCGCTGCCGCGCAGGCGTGCCTGGGGTGAGTCGGCCGAGCCGACCCCGCCGCCGCCCCTGCCCGAGCAGCCACCCGAGCACCGCACCCCGGTCGACCCGTGGGCCGGGGTGGACACCGGTGGCTGGGACCTGCCCTCCGCCGAACTGCCCCCGCTGCCCCCGACGTTGGACTACCCGGCGCCCCCGTCGACCCGGCAGTGGTCCGGGCCGCCCGCACCGCCGGTGGGGACGCACCCGGTGTCGCCGCCACCCGCCCACCCGACGTCGCCCGCCTACCCGGCGCCACCCACCTACCCGGCGCCACCAGCTCATTCGGCGCCGCCCGCCCGGCCGACCCTGCCGGCGCAGCCCGGCACGGCCCGGCCCACAGCGCCGGTGCGACCCGCGAGGGTGCCGAAGCAGCGGCGGGGACGGCGGTCGGCCACGCCACCGCCGGTGACGCCACCACCTGGCTGGGAGGCCCCGAAGGGGTACGTGCCGGTCCCGGTCCGCCGCCGGCGTCGCTGGCCGTGGCTGCTGCTGCTCACCCTGGCCTGCTGCTGCGGATGTCCCGCCTACTACGGCCTACCGATCTCGTCCCAGTACCCCGCCCGCGCCGCGCTGCCCGAGCAGGTCGCCGATCTGAGCCTGCGTCAGGACGACGGCAGCGCCGCGACCTCCCGACAGCTGGAGAACGAGGTACGCCAGGAGAACTGGCTGGCCGAGGACACCTTCGCCGGCGTCTACGCCACGGGGGACGGCAAGCGGGTGACGGTCTTCGGCGGCACCGGCTTCCGGTTGACCCCGGAGGCGGACGCGGACGCGGAGATCACCCGGCTCAGTGAGCGCTACGCGCTGGAGGCGCCGGAGACGGTGCGGACCGGCGTACGGGGTCGGCACGAACGGTGTGCGATCGGCCGGCCGGCCGACGGCGACGTGGTGGTGTGCACCTCTGTCGACCACGGCAGCATCGCCACCGGGGTGTTCACCCGGCTCTCGATCTCCGACAGCGCGGCTCTGCTGGACACCCTGCGCGGCCAGATCGTCCAGCCCGAGCGGGGCTGAGCCGCGCCCGCACGCTGCCTGGAGTGCTGGCGCGCTGGCCCGCCGTGTGCCGGCGCGCTGGCCCGCCGTGTGCCGGCGCGCTGGCCCGCCGTGTGCCGGCGCGCTGGCCCGCCGTGTGCCGGCGTGTTGGTTACTGGGTGCTTGCATGACGCTGCGTCACGCCGCAGGTGGACGACAGGGCGAGCAATGCAGATACCTGTGAGTCATAAATATGACTCACAGGTATATCGCCTCCGACCGGGTTGCCCGCCAGCTCGGCGGCCGAGGCCAGCGGGTCCGACAGCAGCAGCCTGGAAAACCCCAGCCCCGCCAGCAACACCCCCGACGAACGGCAGCGCCGACAGGCGGGCATGCGCCGACAGGCGGCAGCCTGGGTCAGGCGTCGCGGGTCGGGTCCGGGTGGGCGCGCGGCGGGGCGTAGCGCGGGACGTACTCCTGGCCGGTGAGCTTCTGGATCTCGCTCATCAGCTCGTCGGTCATCTGGCGCAGCGAGGTGCGGTCGTCCGGGCGACCGGTGAAGTCCAGCGGCTTGCCGAACCGGACGGTGATCTTGGCGGTGCCGGGGCGGGGCACCCGGGCGCCGATCGGCTGGGCCTTGTCCGTGCCGATCGTGCCAACCGGGATGATCGGCACACCGGCGGAGATCGCCAGCCGGGCCGCTCCGGTCCGCCCCCGGTAGAGCTTGCCGTCCGGTGAGCGGGTGCCCTCCGGATAGACCACCACCAGGTCACCACCCTGCAACGCCGGGATGGCGGCGTCGAACGCGGACAGCGCGGCCCGCCCACCGGCCCGCTCGACCGGGATCGCGCCCAGGCCGGTGAGGACGAACTTCGAGAACGCGCCCTTCACGCCGGTGCCCTTGAAGTACTCCGACTTGGCCCAGAACGCCAGGTGCCGGGGCACCACAGTGCCGAGGAACAGCTCGTCGGCCACCGAGAGATGGTTGCCGGCGAAGATCGCGCCGCCGGTTTCCGGCACGTGTTCCAGCCCCTCCACGGTCGGGCGGAACGCCAACCGCAGCGTGGGCGCCACGGTGAGCTTGCCGATGGTGTAGAGCAGGGGCACTGGTCCTCCGGCAGATGAGGTGCGAGCAGGCGGTGTCACGGTAGCGGACGCCTCCACACCTCCCGGACGGAGGTGGGGAGGCGTCCGCACCCGCGCGTTACACCCGCCGGACGGTGACCGTCACCCGCTCGCCCTCGCCCACCTCGCCGGCGAACCCGTCGAGGCCCTCGGCGAAGTCGATCGAGTCGGCCAGCACCTCACCGGCGACGAAATCGACGTACGCGCTCACCGCCGCGCGCACCTCCTCGGACGCCGACACCGACACCACGATCCGGTCGGAGACGTCCAGGTCGGCGTCGCGGCGGGCCTGCTGCACCACCCGCACCACGTCGCGGGCGAGGCCCTCGGCGGCCAGCTCCGGGGTGACCTCGGTGTCCAGCACGACCACGCCCTCGCCGCCGGGCAGCGGCGCGGAGTGCTCGGCGTCGGCAGCGACGAGGCGCAGCTCGTACTCGCCCTCGGCCAGGGTGACGCCGGCGGCCACCGGGGTGCCGTCGACCAGCTCCCAGTCGCCGGCCTTGACCGCCTTGATCACCTGCTGGACCTGCTTGCCGACGCGCGGGCCGAGCGCCCGGGGCACCACTGTCAGCACCTGCTGGCAGTACTCGGACAGTTCCGCGCTGAACTCCACCGCCTTGACGTTCACCTCGTCGGTGATCAGGTCGGTGAACGGTCGCAGCTGCTCCGCCGCCGGCGAGGCCACGGTCAGCTTCGACAGCGGCAGGCGTACGCGCAGACCCTTGGCCTTGCGCAGCGACAGCGCAGCCGAGGCCACGGCCCGCACGTTGTCCATGGCCGCGACCAGCTCGTGGTCGGCAGGGAACTCGCTCGCCTCCGGCCAGTCGGTCAGGTGCACCGAGCGCTCCCCGGTCAGCCCGCGCCAGATCTCCTCCGCGGTCAGCGGCGCCAGCGGCGCCACCACCCGGCAGAGCGTCTCCAGCACCGTCGACAGGGTGTCGAACGCGTTGGCGTCGCCCGACCAGAACCGGTCCCGCGAGCGGCGCACGTACCAGTTGGTCAGCGCGTCCAGGTAGGACCGCACGGTGGCGCACGCGCCGGAGATGTCGTACGCGTCCATCTGCGCGCTGACCGTCGACACCAGCTCGTTGGTCTTGGCCAGGATGTACCTGTCGAGCAGGTGCGTCGAGTCGGTGCGCCGCCGCGCCTGGTACCCGTCCGCGTTGGCGTAGAGCGAGAAGAAGTACCAGACGTTCCACAGCGGCAGCAGCACCTGCCGCACGGCGTCGCGGATCAGCGTCTCGGTGACCGCCATGTCCCCGCCGCGCAGCACCGGCGAGGACATCAGCATCCAGCGCATCGCGTCCGACCCGTACGAGTCGAAGACGTGGTAGACGTCCGGGTAGTTGCGCAGGCTCTTGGACATCTTGCGCCCGTCCGAGCCGAGCAGGATGCCGTGGCTCAGGCAGTTGCGGAACGCCGGCCTGTCGAACAGCGCGGTCGCCAGCACGTGCATCGTGTAGAACCAGCCGCGGGTCTGCCCGATGTACTCGACGATGAAGTCACCCGGGTAGTGGTGCTCGAACCAGTCCGCGTTCTCGAACGGGTAGTGCACCTGGGCGAACGGCATCGACCCGGACTCGAACCAGCAGTCCAGCACCTCCGGCACCCGGCGCATCATCGACTGACCGGTCGGGTCGTCCGGGTTGGGGCGGACCAGGTCGTCCACCGCCGGCCGGTGCAGGTCGCTCAGGCGTACGCCGAAGTCCCGCTCGATGTCGGCGAGCGAGCCGTAGACGTCCAGGCGCGGGTAGTTCGGGTCGTCGGACTTCCACACCGGGATCGGGGAGCCCCAGAACCGGTTGCGGCTGATCGACCAGTCGCGGGCGTTGGCCAGCCACTTGCCGAACGAGCCGTCCTTGATGTGGCCGGGCGTCCAGTTGATCTCCTGGTTCAGCTCGACCATCCGGTCCCGGAACTTCGTGACGGCCACGAACCACGACGACACCGCCTTGTAGACCAGCGGGGTGTCGCAGCGCCAGCAGTGCGGGTACGAGTGGGTGTAGGTGTCCTGCTTGAGCACCACCCCCCGGTCCTTCAGCTCCCGGATCACCGGCTTGTTGACGTCGAAGACCTGCTCACCCTGGTACGGCGGGACCAGCGCGGTGAACCGGGTGTGGTCGTCGACGGTGACGATCGTGGGGATGCCGGCGGCGTTGCAGACGTTCTGGTCGTCCTCACCGAACGCCGGGGCGAGGTGCACGATCCCGGTGCCGTCCTCGGTGGTGACGAACTCCGCGCCGAGCACCTGGTAGGCATTCTCGCCGGCCTGCTCGACGAGGAAGTCGAACAGGGGTGTGTAGCGGCGTCCGACCAGGTCGCGGCCGTACACGGTGCCGACCTGCTCGTAGCCGTCCAGCTCCTTGGCGTACGCGGCCAGCCGCGCCGCGCCCACCACGTAGCGGTCGCCGTCGCGCTCCAGGACCGCGTACTCGATGTCCGGTCCGACGGCGAGCGCCAGGTTCGACGGCAGGGTCCACGGCGTGGTCGTCCAGACGCCCAGCTTGACCGGCCCGCGCACCAGCTCCGGTGCGGACTCGTCGGCGGTCAGCCCGAACCACACCGACAGCGTCGGGTCGTGCCGGTCCCGGTAGACGTCGTCCATCCGGGTCTCGGTGTTCGACAGCGGCGTCTCACAGCGCCAGCAGTACGCCAGCACCCGGAAACCCTCGTAGATCAGACCCTTCTCGTGCAGGGTCTTGAAGGCCCACATGACGCTTTCCATGTAGTCCAGGTCGAGGGTCTTGTAGTCGTTGGCGAAGTCGACCCAGCGGGCCTGCCGGTTGATGTACCGCTCCCAGTCCTGGGTGAACTCCAGCACGGAGGTGCGGCAGGCCTCGTTGAACCGGGCCACGCCCAGGTCGATGATCTCCGCCTTGCTGGTGATGCCGAGCTGCTTCTCGGCCACCACCTCGGCGGGCAGGCCGTGGCAGTCCCAGCCGAACCGCCGCTCCACGTGCCGCCCGCGCATGGTCTGGTAGCGCGGCACCACGTCCTTGACGTACCCGGTGAAGAGATGGCCGTAGTGCGGCAGGCCGTTGGCGAACGGCGGGCCGTCGTAGAAGACGTACTCGTTCTTGCCGTCGTCGCCGGCCGGGCGGGCCTCGACGGACGCCTCGAAGGTCTTGTCGGCCGTCCAGTGCTCCAGCACCCGGCGCTCGACCGCGGGCAGGTCCGGGCTCGCCGGGACACCGGCAGCGGTCGGGTCGTGCAACGGATAGGCCATCGGGTGTCGTTCTCCTCGCAGCTCACTCAACGTGGGTCTGCGAGGACGAACCTTCCGGGTACGCCGACGACGGCGCCCCCGGGTGGCCCGCGGTACCACCCCGCTTGGCGGTCAGGATCGACCGCCCGCTCATTTGCCGGCTGTGACGGGCCGCACCCGTCCGGTTCTACTGGGCCGGTTGCCCGGCTGTTCTTCCGGAGGCTCACCGGTGATGGCCGGGTCATCGCCTTACGGTGCACAACGATACTCGACAGGCCCACCGCCGCGCCGCCAAGTAATGGCGCGCGCGGGCACCCTAGGCTGGCCGGGTGATCCGGATCGAGTTGGACGAGCCGACGCTGGCCCGCACCCGGATCGCGATCAGCCCGCTTTGGGAGGTGCTGACCAGCCTGTACGTGCTGCACCGCAATCCGGGCGAGGCGCCCTGGCCGTACACGGGTTGGGCGCGGCACGCGCGGCGGGTGCTCGCCGAGGTGCCGGCGACGGCGCCGGTCCGGGTGTTGACGATCGGTTCACGTGCGCCGGACTTCCTCACGCCCGTCCCCTCGTCCGCCGCGCCGACGCTGGCCGAGCAGCTCGCCGAGCTGCGCGCGACACCCGCGGAGGTGATCGCCGAACAGATCCCCCGCTACCACCGCCTCGACGACCTGCCCGGGTGGCTGAGCCCGTTCGTGACGGACCGGCAGGCCGCCCTGGACCGGCTCGCCGACGGCATCGAGGCGTACTGGGACGCGGCGATCGCGCCCTGGTGGCCGGCGATGCGGGCGGCGCTGGACGAGGAGGTGCTGCACCGGGCGCGGGCGCTCGCCGCCGACGGCCCGGACGCGCTGCTGGCCGACCTGCACGAACGGGTGCGCTGGGACAAGCCGGTGCTGACGCTCGTGAAGCCGTTGGAGCAGCGCTTCGAGGCCGTGAACCAGCGCCTGCTGCTGGTTCCGTTGATCTTTTCGCGGGGTGCGCTCACCTGCTCCACCGACCATCCCGAGATCGTCGCCGTCTCGTACCAGGCGCGCGGGGCGGTGCTGCTCGCCGAGGGCGGGCCGGTACCGGCGCCGGGTGCCGCACCGACCACCGACCGGCTGGCGGTGCTGGTCGGTCGGGGTCGGGCACAGGTGCTGCGGGCGTTGACCCGACCGGCGACCACAGCCGGTCTCGCCGCGACCCTGGGGCTGGCCCCGAGCACCGTCTCGGAGCAGCTCTCGGCGCTGCTCGCCGCCGGGGTGGTGCACCGCCGCCGGGTCGGCCGTCGGGTGCTGTACGGCCTGGAGCCGGCCGGCGTGGCCCTGGTGCAGCTCGTCGGTGACGAGCCGACGACCGCATCGGCCTGAGGATTCGGCCCGGTCCGAATTCGTTTCCCACCCACCCCGGCCACTCCTAACCTCCCGACATGAGCGAACACGCGATCGAGGCGGTCGGGTTGCGGCGCACGTACCGCAGCCGCACCGGGTGGTTACGACCCCAGCGCCGGGAGGTCCAGGCGGTCCGCGGCGTCGACCTGACGGTCGGCAACGGGGAGCTGTTCGGCCTGCTCGGGCCGAACGGCGCTGGGAAGACCACGACCATCAAGCTGCTGAACACGCTGCTCATCCCGACCGCCGGTGAGGCCCGGATCTGCGGGTTCGACGTGGTCCGGCAGACCCGGGAGGTACGCCGACGGATCGGGTACGTCTTCGGCGGCGACCGCGGCCTGTACGACAGGCTCTCCGCGCGGGACAACCTGCGCTACTTCGCCGAGCTGTACGGCGTGCCGGGGCGCGAGCAGAAGCGGCGGATCGCCGAGCTGTTCGAGCTGGTCCGCCTGACCGGCCGGGAGAACGACCGGGTGGAGGGCTACTCGCGGGGCATGCGGCAGCGGCTGCACATCGCCCGGGGCCTGCTGCACCGGCCGCGTGTCCTCTTCCTCGACGAGCCGTCGATCGGGGTGGACCCGGTGGCCGCCCGGGAATTGCGGCAGACCGTCGCCGACCTCGCCGCCACCGGCACCACAGTGCTGCTCACCACCCACTACATGGCCGAGGCCGACGAGCTGTGCGGCCGCATCGCCGTGATCGCGAACGGGGCGATCCAGGCCCTCGGCACCCCGGCGGAACTGCGGCACCACGCCGACGGCCGGCAGGTGCTGGAGGTCGAGGCGTACGGGGTGAGCGACGCGCAGCTCGCGCTCATCCACGCCCTTCCCGGGGTGCGCGAGGCGAGCGTGGTCGTCACCGGCGCGGCGCAGGTGCTGACCGTGCAGTCCGACGCGGGGGTGGACGTGCAGGCGGACGTGCTGCGGGCACTGGACGGGGTGCGGCTGGGTCGTGTCACGGCCCGACGGCCCACCCTGGAGGACGCGTACGTGGCGATCGTGAACCGCGTCGACGCCCAGGCCCGACCCGCCGAGGCGGTGGGGGTGTGAGGACGCTGCGCATGATCGCCGTCGGTGCGCTGCTGCACGCCAAGCAGCTCAGCCGCTCGCCGTTCGAGATCGCCACCGCGCTGATCGTGCCGGTGGTGCAGGCGACCCTGGCCGTCTATCTCTTCCGGGCCGGCGGTGAGCCGGGTCGGCTGCTGGAGGCCGCGGTCGGGGCGGGCCTGATGGGCATCTGGTCGTCGGTGTTGTTCGGCTCGGGTGGCGCCATCCAGAACCAGCGGTGGCAGGGCACCCTGGAAATGATCATGCTGGCACCTCGCCCGCCGGCCCTGGTGGTGCTGCCGATCACCCTCGCGACCGCGCTCACCGGCACGTACGCCATGCTCGCCACCCTCGCCTGGGGTCGCCTGCTGTACGGCATCCCGCTGACCTTCGCCGACCCGCTGGCGTTCGCGGTCGCGGTGCCCGGCTGCATCATCAGCCTCGGCATGTTCGGTCTGCTGCTCGCCTCGACGTTCGTGCTGCTGCGCAACGCCAACGCGCTCACCAACACGATGGAGTACCCGATCTGGCTGGTCTCCGGGATGCTCATCCCGATCACCGCGCTGCCCGGCTGGACCGGCCCGATCGGCGCCGTGCTGCCCACCACGTGGGGAGCGCGGGCGGTCCGTGAGGCGGCCACCGGCAGCGGGCCGGTCTGGCCCTCGCTCGGCATCTGCCTCGCGATCAGCGTGGCCTGCCTGGCTCTCGGTGCGCTCATGATGACCCACGTCGAGCGGCGGGCCCGCGCGGCGGCCACCCTCGCCCTGGCCTGAGGAGGCGACGATGACCGCACTGCTGCGCCTGATCGGGACCGGTGGCGTGATCGCCTACCGGGCCCTGTTCAACTGGACCACCCCGGCGATGTTCGTCGGCACGCTGCTCGTCGGCCCGCTGTTCCAACTGCTCTTCTTCGCCTACCTGGGCCGGCAGCTCGGCGTCGCCGACGACGGCTTCTACATCACCGGCAACGCCGTGCTGGCGGCCTCGCTGGCCTGCGTGTTCGGCGGCACCATGGCCGTCTCCAACGAGCGGCGCTTCGGGACCCTCGGGCACGTGCTGCTCTCCCCCCGCAGCCGCACCGCGGTGTTCCTCGGCCGGGTCCTGCCGTACGCCGGCAACGGGCTGCTGATCGCGGTGACCACGCTCACCGCGGCGTCGCTGCTGCTGGGCCTGCGGGTGCCGGTCGACGCGCTGCCGGGGTTGCTGCTCACCCTGGCGGTGGCGGCGCTGGCGTGCGGGTTCTTCGGCCTGACGCTGGGTGCGATCGGGCTGCGGTTCCGCGACGTCTGGCTGGTCTCCAACGTGTCGGTGGCCCTGCTGCTCCTGCTCACCGGGGTGAACGTGCCCGCCGCCGGGTTACCGGCCTGGATGCGGGTCACCGGCGAGCTGCTGCCGATCACCCACGCGGCCGAGGCGGCCCGCCGGCTGGTCGCCGGCGAGGGTTTCCGGGCCGCCGCACCCCAGCTCGCCGCCGAACTGGCCATCGCCGTCGCGTACGCGATCCTGGCCGCCGTCCTGCTCAAGGTCTTCGAAGCCGAGTCCCGCCGCCGAGCCTCCCTGGAAACCCTGTAGCCCCCCGCCCACCCCCGGTGATCATGAAGTTATTGCCGCGACACGCCGCTGCGGCGGGCAATAACTTCATGATCGACCGAAGGCCGGGGCCGGGGCCGGGGTGGGGTTACGGGGCGGGGAGGGTGGTGTTCCAGAGGGAGGCGCCGTCGCGGTCGCGCAGATGGACCGTCAGGGCCGCCGACTCGCCGTCGATCGACACCTCGCCGAAGTGCTGGAAGCCCTCGGCCGGTGAGGTGTTGGCGCGCGGCGGGGCATGCACGAAGACCGCCTGCGGGCCGAACGTGCCGTCCAGGGCGTTCGGGCCGAACGCGCCGGCGTGCGCCGGGCCGGAGACGAACTCCCAGAACGGCGTGAAGTCGCCGACCGCCGCCCGGGACGGGTCGTAGTGGTGCGCGGCGGAGTAGTGCACGTCGGCGGCGAGGAAGACCATGCCGGTCACCTGGGCCCGATGGGTGGCCCGCAGCACCTCGGCGAACTCCAGCTCACGACCGAGCGGCGCACCGCTGTCGCCCTGCGCGACACCCTCCTGCGCCCCCGGACCGTCCGGCACCACGACCCCGATCGGCAGGTCGTTGGCGATCACCTTCCAGGTCGCCGTGGAGCGCTTCAGCTCCCGGATCAGCCACTCCCGCTGCTCGCGGCCGAGCAGACCGCGCTTCGGGTCGGCGTACGTGTTGCCGTCGTTGGGGTCCTTGTGGGTGCGCATGTCGAGCACGAACACGTCCAAGAGCGGCCCGTACGGGATCCGTCGGTACAGCGGCCCGTCGTCCGGCACGGGCAGCCACTCGTGGAACGCCTGACTGGCCCGCGCGGCGAGCACGTCGACACGCTGCTCGGTGTAGCGCGGGTCGTCCAGGATCTCCCCCGGGTACCAGTTGTTGAGGACCTCGTGGTCGTCCCACTGGTTGATCTGCGGCACCGCCGCGGCGAACTCCCGCAGGTGCGCGTCGAGCAGGTTGTAGGCGAACTGTCCCCGGTACTCGGTGAGCGTCTCGGCGACCTTGCTCTTCTCGGGGGTCACCAGGTTGCGCCAGATCCGCCCGTCGGGCAGCGTCACCGACTCGGCCAGCGGCCCGTCGGCGTACACGGTGTCGCCGCTGCACAGGTAGAAGTCCGGACGGACCTCCCGCATCGCCCGGAAGATCGACAGTCCGCCGTAGGTGGGGTCGATCCCCCAACCCTGCCCGACGATGTCCCCGGTCCACACGAACGACACGTCGCGTCGCCGGTGCCGGCCCGGCGCGGTGGTCAGCGACCCGGTCAGCGGCTCGCTGACCACCCCGTGCCGCTCCAGGCTCTCCACCCGGACCCGGTAGTGCAGCCGCTCGGCGTCCGGCAGGCCCCGCAGCCGCACCTTGCCGGTGAAGTCCCCGCTCGGGCCGAGCACCGGACCCCGCAGCTGCCGGGCGCCCCGGAAGTCGGGCCGCCGGCTCACCTCGACAAGCATCCGGCCCGGACGGTCGGCCCGCGTCCAGACCAGCGCCGAATCGGCGGTCACGTCGCCGCTCTGCACGCCGTGGGTGAGCACGGGGCGTCCCGCCGGACGCCAGGCCGGGGCGGCGTTCGCGCCGCCGCCGCCCAGCAGCGCACCGCCGGCGACTCCGGCCCCGGCCACCAAACCGGCCCGCAGCAGGGTACGTCGATCAAGCTCGGTCATGCTTCCTCCCGGTCATGGGTTGACCCCGTCGGTCTACCCGGCGGAGATGACCGCGACCGGCGGCCCGGATGACCGGGGCCCGAACGCCTGCTGTCCGGCCGGAACGCTTCCGGCCGGCCCACCACGCGTGACCGGGGTCACCACGACGGTTGTCACGGCAGACCCCGGTCGGACCGTCGTAGCGGTGTCGGATCGAACAGGGAGTTGGTCATGCAACGAATGAGGCTCTTCGAGGTCGCGCCGCAGGGATACCAGGCCGTGTCGGGCCTGGAGAAGTACGTCCAGGCGAACGTCGACCACACCGTGCTGGAGCTGGTCAAGCTGCGGGCGTCGATGCTGAACGGCTGCGCGTACTGCGTGGACATGCACAGCCGCGACGCCCTCGCCGCCGGCGAGTCGAGCCGGCGGCTGTTCGCGGTGTCCGCCTGGCGGGAGGCGCTGTCGTTCTTCGACGAGCGGGAGCAGACCGCGCTAGCGCTCACCGACGCGGTGACCCGGCTCGGCGAGCACGGCGTGTCGGACGAGGTGTGGGACGCCGCCGCGAAGGTCTGGTCGGAGAAGGAACTGGCCGATCTGGTCCTCGCGATCGCCACAATCAACGTGTGGAATCGTATCGCCGTGACGACGCACACGGAGCCCCCGGCGCAGGTGTGACGACCGAGGCGGCAGAGGCGGCCGGTGCGCTCCAGGCGCACCGGCCGATGCTGCTCGGGCTCGCCTACCGCCTGCTCGGCAGCCGGCACGACGCCGAGGACGTGCTCCAGGAGGCGTACCTGCGGTGGCTCGGCGTGGACCGCGCCACAGTGGCCGAGCCGCGCCGCTACCTGTCCCGGGTGGTCACGCGGCTGGCGATGGACCGGCTGCGGACCCGGCAGGCGGCCCGCGAGACGTACGTCGGGCCATGGCTGCCCGAGCCGGTGCCGACCGAGCCCTCGCCGTTCGGGCCACTGGACCGCGCGGAGCTGCGCGACTCGCTGTCCACCGCCCTGCTGCACGTCCTGGAGCGGCTCACCCCGCCGGAGCGCGCGGTGTACGTCCTGCACACCGCGTTCGACCTGCCGTACGCCGAGATCGCGGAGATCCTGGACCGGAGCCCCGAGGACTGTCGGCAACTGCACCACCGGGCGGCCACCCGGGTACGCCAGGAGCGCCGCCGCTTCACCGCCAGCCGGTCGGAGCGTGAGCGGCTGCTGGAGGCGTTCCTCGCCGCCGCCCGAAACGGCGACCTGGCGACGCTCACCAGTCTGGTGGCTGCGGACGTGACGGCGTGGAACGACGGCGGCGGCCGGGTGCGTTCCGCCCGCAACCCGCTGCACGGCGCCGACCGGGTCGCCCGGTTCTACGCCGGGATCTACGGCCCCGGCCGCGAGTGGACGGCGCGTCGGGTCGAGATGAACGGCGAACCGGCCATCCTGCTGACCCGCCGCTCCGACGGCGGCCGGTACACGATGACCGTCACCGCCGACGCCGGCCGGATCACCGGGATCTACGTCGTGGGCAACCCGGAGAAGCTGCCGCCGGTCGACTGAACCCCCGCGCTGTCAGCTGAGCTCGGGGAACCAGAGCCCGATCTCGCGCTTGGCGCTGTCCGTCGAGTCGGAGGCGTGTACGAGGTTCTCCCGGTTGGACAGCGACAGGTCGCCCCGGATCGTGCCGGCGGCTGCCTTGCGGCCGTCGGTCGCGCCGACCAGCCCGCGGACCACGTCGATGACCTGGTCGCCGGAGAGCACCAGGGCGACCAGCGGGCCGCCGGTCATGAAGTCCTTCAGCGGCGGGTAGAACGCCTTGTCGACGTGCTCGGCGTAGTGCGCATCGGCGAGCGCGGCGTCCATCGTCCGGTGCACCATCGCGTCGATCCGCAGCCCCTTGCGCTCGAAGCGGGAGAGGACCTCGCCGACCAGACCGCGGCGGACCGCGTCGGGCTTGATCAGCACGAGGCTGCGCTCATCCGGGCTGTTGCTGGACACGCTGGGTTCCTCCTGTACGCGCAGAACGCTTGGGCTCGGTACGGTCAGCCTAGCGACCCGGTCCCGGCGCCGGCGCGGCGGCCGGTCTTTCCCCCGGTGGCCGATCCGGCCTAGCCTGGCCCTGACCCCCGGGAGGTCCACTGTGGCGAATGGCGGGAACCGGCCCATCGCGCCGGTACGCAAGCTCATCGGCACGGTGCTCGGCACCGTGGCCACCTTCGTCGTCCTCTTCGGGCTGGGCATGACCAGCTGGGCCATCGTGGCCCTCGGGGTCGCCCTGCTGGTGCTGGCGATCGCGCTGGCGACCGTACGCGGCGGCGGGCGCACCTGGGTGGTGGGCGTGGCGCACGTGCACAGCGCCTCCGAACCACCCACCCAGTACGCGTTCGGCCGGTGCGAGCTGCAACTGGTCATCGACGCGCCAGGTCTGCCACCCCGATCCAAGAAGATCATCGAGCCGCGGGTGCCGGTCTCGAAGTGGCCGTCGCTGGGTCAGACCCTGCCGATCCGGGTCGCGTTGGACGACCAGCGGCACGTCAAGGTCCTCTGGGACGAGGTGCCCACCCACGCCGAGACCGCGGCGGCCGTCGCCGACCTCCCACCGGAGTTCGGCGACATCGACGCCGTGGACGACGTGATCATCCAACAGGACGCCCCGCCGTGGGCCGACCGCGCTGCCGACGACGACTTCCGGGACGGGCGCGACTCCGAAGGGTTCCTTGACCCGCGTGCCCGCGACGGCGACCCGTTCCGCGACGCCCGCGACGGTGATCCGTTCCGCGACGCCCGCGACGGCGACCCGTTCCGCGACCCGCGCGGCCCCGAGGTGTTCCGTGACGCGCGCGGCCCCGACCCGCTGCGCGACGACCCGGCGCTCGCGCCCGACGAGCGCGAGCCGGTGGTCATGAGCCAGAGCCCGGGCGGTCCGGTGGTGCTCGAAGGCGTCGTCGTCGAGCCGCAGCCCGGTTCGGGGCTGCCCCGACGGGCCACCCCCGCACCGCGTCCACCGGCGGAGGAGCACTTCGACGAGCCCGACGCCGACCCGCTCGCCCCGATCGACGACCGCATCGACCCGACGACCGACGACCGGCGGGCGACCGCCGAGGCCCGCCTCGATGCGCCCGCCGCGCCGCGCGTCGATCCACCTCCGGCGCAGCGCACCGGCCCGGTCGCCATGGACCCGTTGGACCCGCTGGACCTGCCGCTGGACGATCCGACCCCGACCGGGACGGCCCGCGAGACCGTCACCGCCGAGGACCTGGACGAGGCGATCTTCGGGTACGACGGCGCGTCCGCGGCCGATCCGGCCGGCCCGATCAGCGGTGTCGGCCTGACCCTGCTGGTCACCGACCTGTCCCGGTCGCTCGCCTTCTACCGCGACATGCTCGGCTTCAGCGAGGTCGACCAGGGCGCCGGCAATGCCGTGCTCGCCTTCGGCACGACCCGACTGGTGCTGCGCGAGGTGACCGGAGCCGCGCCGATCAGCCGCCGGCTGGTGCACGTCAACCTCGAGGTGGACGACATCGAGGCGGCGTACGGCCGGCTGCGCGACTCCGGCGTGCGCTTCACGTACGCGCCCCGGGTGGTCAACCGGGGCAGCCGGCTGGAGGTGTGGGCGGCGGCCTTCCGCGACCCGGACGGCCACGGCATCGCCCTCACCCAGTGGCGCGAACGCGCCGACGCCTGACCCGGCCGGGTCGTCGGCGCGTCTAGCCGAGGATGACCCGGCGGACGTGCAGCGCGTACGCCCAGACCAGGGCGAAGATGATGCCCAGCACGAGCAGCGACCAGTGCAGCAGACCAGCCAGCAGCAGCAGGCCCTGCAGCACGGTGCCGGCGTGCCAGGCCCAGGGGCGGCGCATCATGCCGGCGAGCAGGACGGCGACGACCGCCAGGGCCACCACCGCCGCGATCGCGGCCCCGCCGAGGTCGCCACCGACCACCCGGATGGGCTGGATGGCCAGCAGCAGCACCAGAGCCTCCAGGCTGAGCGTCCCGGCGCCCAGGCCGCGTACCGCCCGCTCCGGGTTGCGCAGCCCGGACCGGCGCGGCTGCCCGGCCTCCGACTCCCCCACCGACGGTCCGGTCGTGCCCTGACCACCGGTGGACCCGCCCGCCTCGCCGTCCGACGGGAGGGTCGGGTCGTCGGTGGCGCGCGGGCCGTGCTCGGGGCCGGTCATCGCTTCAACAGCCGGCGGGCGTCGGCCACCGTGACCACCGAACCGGTCACCAGGACCCCGACGCCGCTGAGCTCTCCGGGGACGTCCTCCTCGGCCAGCGCGACCGCCAGCTCGATCGCGTCCGGCAACTCCTCGGCCACCTCGACGCGCTCCTCGCCGAAGATCTCGGCGGCCAGCGCGGCGAGTTCCTTCGTCGGCATCGCCCGTGGCGAACTGTTGCGGGTCACCACCACGACGTCGGCCACCGGCTCCAGCAGCTCCAACAGGCTGCCCGCGTCCTTGTCGGCGAGCACCCCGACAAGCGCCACCAGCTTGCTGAACGCGAACTCCTCCTGCAGGGCGTTGACCGTCGCGGCCATGCCGTGCGGGTTGTGCGCACCGTCGAGCAGAACTGTGGGTGCACTGCGGACCCGCTCCAACCGGCCCGGGGAGCTGGCCGTGGCGAAGCCCTCCCGGACGGCCTCGATGTCCAGCTGCCGTCGGGCCCCGGCACCGAGGAACGCCTCCACCGCGGCGAGCGCCACCGCGGCGTTCTGCGCCTGGTGCGCGCCGTGCAGCGGGAGGAACACCTCGTCGTAGACGCCACCGAGGCCCTGCAGTTTGAGCACCTGCCCGCCGACGGCGACCGCGCGGCTCAGGACCCCGAACTCGCCGCCCTCGCGGGCGATGGTGGCGCCCACCTCGGCGCACCGTTCGAGCAGGGGGCGCGCGGCCTCCTCCTCCTGCGCCGCGGCGATCACCGTGGCGCCCGGGTGGATGATGCCGGCCTTGGCCAGCGCGATGTCCTGGAGGGTGTCGCCGAGCCACTCGGTGTGGTCCAGACCGATCGGGGTGATCACGCACACCCCGGCCTGGATGACGTTCGTGGCGTCCTCGGCGCCGCCGAGCCCCACCTCGACCACTGCGATGTCGACAGGCGCGTCGGCGAACGTGGCGAACGCCAGCGCGGTGGTCATGTCGAAGTACGTCAGCGGCTCGTCCGACCGGGCGTCGACCAGCTCGGCCAGCGGCTTGATCTCCCCGTACACGGCGGCGAACCGCTCCTCGCTGACCGGCTCGCCGTCCAGGCTGATCCGCTCCCGCACTGTCTCCAGGTGCGGGCTCGTGTACCGGCCGGTGTGCAGCCCGAACGCCCGCAGCAGCGAGTCGATCATCCGCGCGGTGGAGGTCTTGCCGTTGGTGCCGGTCAGGTGGATCGCCGGGTACGCCCGCTGCGGGCTGCCGAGCAGATCGAGCAGCGACTCGATGCGGTCCAGCTCGAACACCATGCGGGTGAAACCGCGGGCGTTCAGCTCGGCCTCGGCGGCGGCGAAATCGGTACGGTCGGTCACGAGGGCAGTGTCTCCAGAGCAGCGTCGATCCGGACCAGGTCGGCCTCGGCGGTGGCGAGCCGGTCGCGGATCTTCGCGACGACCGGCTCGGGGGCCTTGCCGATGAAGGCAGGGTTGTCGAGCTTCGCCCGGGCCTGCGCGACCTCCTTCTCGGCGGCAGCGCGGTCCTTCGTGAGCCGGGCCCGCTCGGCGGCCAGGTCGATCGACCCCCGGGTGTCCAACGCGACACCTACCGCGCCGGGCATGGCCAGCGTGGCGCTGGCCTGGAAGTCGTCCCCGGCCGGGTCCAGCCGGACCAGCGACCTGATCAGCGGTTCGTGGGCCGCGATGCCGGCCCCGGCCAGCCCGTCCAGGCGGGCGGCCACCCGCTGCGTCGGGCGCAGCCCCTGGTCGGAACGGAACCGGCGGATCTCGGTGACCACCCGCTGCACGCCGGCCAGCTCGGCCTCGGCGGCGTCGTCGATCAGCGACCGGTCGGCCGCCGGCCAGGCGGCGGCCTGGACCGTCTCGCCGCCGGTCAGCGCGAGCCACAGCTCCTCGGTGACGAACGGGATGACCGGGTGCAGCAGCCGCAGCAGCTGGTCGAGCACGTGCCCGAGCACCCTCCGGGTGGCGTCGGCCCGCTCGCCGCCCTCGGCGAGCACGGGCTTGCTCAGCTCGACGTACCAGTCGCAGACGTCGTCCCAGGCGAAGTGGTAGAGCAGGTCGCACACCTTGGCGAACTCGTACGCCTCGAACTGCTCGTCGACCTCGGCGGTGACGTGCGCCAGCCGGGACAGGATCCACCTGTCGACTGTGGAGAGCTGCTCGACCGGCGGCAGGTCGCCAGTGGTGTGCGCGCCGTTCATCAGCGCGAACCGGGTGGCGTTCCAGAGCTTGTTGCAGAAGTTGCGCGAGCCCTGGCACCACTCCTCGCTGACCGGCACGTCCTGGCCGGGGTTCGCGCCCCGGGCCAGGGTGAACCGGGTGGCGTCGGCGCCGTACCTGTCGATCCAGTCCAGCGGGTCGACCACGTTGCCGAACGACTTCGACATCTTCTTGCCGAACTGGTCACGCACCATGCCGTGCAGCGCGACAACGTCGAAGGGCGGCCGGCCGTCCATCGCGTACAGGCCGAACATCATCATCCGGGCGACCCAGAAGAACAGGATGTCGTACCCGGTGACCAGCACGCTGGTCGGGTAGAACTTCGCCAGGTCCGGGGTCTCTTCGGGCCAGCCGAGGGTGGAGAACGGCCACAGGCCGCTGGAGAACCAGGTGTCCAGGACGTCCTCGTCCTGGTGCCAGCCCTCGCCGGTCGGTGCCTCCTCGTCGGGGCCGACGCAGACGATCTCACCCGCCGGGCCGTACCAGACCGGGATGCGGTGCCCCCACCACAGCTGGCGGGAGATGCACCAGTCGTGCATGTTGTCGACCCAGGCGAAGTAGCGCTTGGCCAGCTCGGCCGGCTCGATGCGCACCCGGCCGTCGCGCACCGCGTCGCCGGCGGCCTGCGCGAGCGGGGCGGTGTTGACGAACCACTGCAGCGACAGCCGCGGCTCGACGGTGGTCTTGCAGCGCGAGCAGTGCCCGACCGCGTGCACGTACGGCCGCTTCTCGGCGACGATCCGGCCCTGCTCACGCAGCGCGGCCACGATCGCCGGTCGCGCCTCGAACCGGTCCAGTCCCTCGAACGGGCCGGGCACGGTGATCACACCGCGCTCGTCCATCACGGTCAACGCGGGCAGGTCGTGACGCTGGCCGATCTCGAAGTCGTTCGGGTCGTGGGCGGGCGTCACCTTGACCATGCCGGTGCCGAAGGACGGGTCGACGTGCGCGTCGGCGACGATCGGGATCCGCCGGCCGGTGAGCGGCAACTCGACCTCGGTGCCGATCAGGTGCTGGTAGCGCTCGTCGTCGGGGTGCACCGCGACGGCGGTGTCGCCGAGCATCGTCTCGGCCCGGGTGGTGGCCACCACGACCTCGTCGCTGTAGCGGATGGAGATCAGCTCACCGTCGTCGTCGGTGTGCTCGACCTCGATGTCGGAGAGCGCGGTGAGACAGCGCGGGCACCAGTTGATGATCCGGTTGGCCCGGTAGATGAGGCCGTCGTCGAAGAGCTTCTTGAAGATCGTCTGGACGGCGCGGGTCAGCCCCGCGTCCATGGTGAAGCGCTCACGGTCCCAGTCCACGGAGTCGCCGAGGCGGCGCATCTGGCCGAGGATGGCGCCGCCGGACTCGGCCTTCCACTGCCAGACCCGCTCGACGAACTTCTCCCGGCCGAGATCGTGTCGGGACAGGCCCTCGGCGGCGAGCTGACGCTCGACCAGGTTCTGGGTGGCGATGCCGGCGTGGTCCATGCCGGGCAGCCACAGCGCCTCGAAGCCCTGCATCCGCTTACGCCGGGTCAACGCGTCCATGAGCGTGTGCTCGAACGCGTGGCCCATGTGCAGCGAGCCGGTGACGTTCGGCGGCGGGATGACGATGGTGAAGGGGGGCTTGTCGCTGTCGGCGGAGGCCCGGAAGTGCCCAGCGGCTACCCACTGCTCGTACCGTCGCTGCTCTACCTCGCCGGGCTGGTACTGGCCGGCGAGGGTCGGGGCGTCGGGGCGTCGGGCATCCAGTCTCTCGGTCACCTGACAAGTCTACGGAGGGCTTCCGCGGACCTGACGTGCGCCACCTCTCGTTCGCGTACGGTGTCGGCTATGTCCGACGCACATCTCACCGAACGTCCGCTCGACGACAGTCACGAGCCGATCTTGCTGACCGAAGAGCCGATCCAGCTGAGCACCCGGGACACCGGGGGCGACCCCGACGAACGGTCCGGTGGCTGGTCCCGGCGCCGCAAGATCGGTTGGACGGTCGCGCTGGTCGTGGGTCTCGCGGGCGCGAGCGTGCTGGGAGTCGGGGGGTGGCGTGTGGCGCAGCAGAAGGACACCCGGCTGAGTTCACCGGACCAGGTGGCGGGGTTGACCCGGGACGACAGCGAGCGGGCCAGGAGCACGGCGGACTACCTGCGCAGCGGCCTGGCCGCCGACATCGAGCTGGACCGCAGTTTCGGCACCGTCTACCGCGACCCGGCCGACGACAAGCGCTCGGTGCTGATCTTCGGCGGCACCACGCTGCTCTGGCAGCCCGAGCGCGATCTGGACAGCCTCTTCGGCCTGATGTCCGACGAGACCGGCGCGGTGACCGGCCTGCGCGAGGTGCCCGCGGGCGACCTGGGCGGCGTCATGAAATGCGGCAGCACCAGTGGCGACGGCGGCGACTTCGCGGTGTGTGGCTGGGCGGACCACGGCAGCGTCGTGATGGCGATGTTCCCCGGTAGGTCGGTGACGGACGCCGGCGCCCTGTTCCGTGACCTTCGCGGGGACATGCAGACCCGGGACTGATCCGCGCTCGTCAGGGCGGCGGATCCTCGGTGCCCCCTGGCCGTCCCGTGTCGGGGCTGTCCGATGACAGCAAAAGCCCCGATGTCAGCGGCACCGGATCGGGGAACGCAGAAAAGGCCACCCCAATGGGGGTGGCCTTTTCTGGAAGATTGTCCGGCGGTGTCCTACTCTCCCACACCCTCACGAGTGCAGTACCATCGGCGCTGGAGGGCTTAGCT